>NZ_CEEDFC010000001.1:0-579360 GCF_979254005.1 Variovorax sp. AC103
GCGCTGGCGGGTTCGGGGCGGGTGCCGGGGCGGGTGGCACGGGCGTGAAGGCAAAGCCGCTGCCGCCGCCGCTGCCGCCGCCGCAGGATGCGACGACGAGGCTGGATGCCAGGGCAAGAAGTGTCAGGCGCGCTGAATGCATGGGTGTCTCTCTCCGTTCTTGTGGGTATTGGGAAGAAAAACCGGCGCAGCACCTCTCACCCGGCCGCGAAGAACGACCGTGCTATTTCGCTGAGCCGGCGGCGCAGCGTAGGGTGCCTGGGGTGTGCAGCGCTGCGGGGTTTCCCGCAGCGGCTATCGCCTGCGCGACAGGGGCGTCAGTTCTTGCGGCGCGTGACGACCACCGTGGCCTCGAGGCCTTCGTAGGCCTCGGCGTCGCCGTACCAGCTGCCCGAGATGGGCGCGGCCTGCGCCGGGTCGCGCGAGACGCCCACGCGAATGAGCTGCCCGCTGCCCATCAGGTTGTTGGTCGGGTCGAAGGCGAGCCAGCCGACGCCCGGCAGGTAGGCCTGCAGCCAGGCGTGCGTGGTGCCGGCACCGGTCATCGATTCGCCCTGGGCGTTGGCCGCGTTGTCGAGCGCGGCGTCGTAGATGTAGCCCGACACGAAGCGCGTGGCAATGCCCAGGCGGCGCGTGGCTTCCATCATCAGCAACGCGTAGTCGCGGCAGCTGCCGCTGCCCAGCGCGAGCGTTTCCAGCGGCGGCTGCGTGCCTTCCTCGTCGCGGGCCTTGTACTCGAGGCTCTGGCCGATGTGCGCGTTCATGCGCGTGAGCACCTCGCGCGTGCTGTTGGGCTTGTCGGTGTGCAGGAACTGGTGGGCCCAGCGAATGAGCGTGCCCTGGTTGTCGTCTTCGTGGTGCGGGCGCAGGTAGTGCTCCAGGTCGAGGCGCTCCTGCAGCGTGTAGGCGAAGGGCAGGAACTCGGCGGCCGGGTCGAGCGCCAGCTGGTCCTGCTGCGCCGGCACGTGCTCGATGGTGAACGAGCACACGATGCGCAGCTCGGTCGCCTCGCCCATGGGCTGCACCAGGGCGACGGAATTGGAGTGCGGGTCTTGAATGAGCCGGGTGAAGGCCTGCGGGCTCACCTGCAGGTCGGTGGCCAGCACACGCAGGTCGTGGCTGTCGCGCGGGCGGAACATCACGCGGTGCAAGCCGAAGGTGACGGGCTTGTTGTAGCGATAGACGGTGGTGTGCAGGATGTCGTACTGGGTGGCCATGCGGTGCATTCTGGGGCCTGCGCAAGGCAAGCGGTGGAATAGGGGCACGCATGCCGCACAATCGCCGCCCGCCCGGCAGTCCGGCCCGCTCGCCCTCATCCTTTCATTCGCAAGGGAACCATGTACTCCGCCACTTTCATCTTCGCCAAGAAGCAATTCGACGACGCATTCCACCGCCTGGACCAGACCATCGCCGAAGCCGCGAAATCGCTGCCCGGCTACCTGGGCGAGGAGACCTGGGAGAACGCGGACAACGGGCTGGTGTCGAACGTCTACTACTGGGAGTCGCTGGAAAGCCTGCAGGCGCTGATCCGGCATCCCGTGCACCAGCAGGCCAAGGCGGGGCAGGCGAACTGGCTCGATGGGTACAAGGTGGTGATTTCGCAGGTCGTGCGCACTTACGGGGACGAGCGGATCGATCACCTGCTGCCACCCGTGGTGGTGGCCTGAGTTCGGGAGGGCGCTCAGAGCCTTTGCGTGCCAAGCGCCTTGGCCAGAGCCGCCGGCAAAGCCAGCGGCTCTCCATGCCATTGCGCGGCCAGCAGTTCCGCGCACAGCGCGGCGAAGCTCAGGCCCCGCGAGCCCAGCGCGGTGCAGGCCCACAGGCCCGGGGCCTGCGCATCGATGGCACCCGCCAGCGGACGCCGGTCGCCCGAGGCGCACCGAATGCCGACCCAGGTGTCGACTTCGGCGTGCGCGAAGGCCGGCGCCAGCGCGCTGGCTGCCGCCGGATGCAGCCGCGCCAGGCGTTCGCGGTTGGCCTTGGCGTCCGCCGCGGTGGGGGCCAGGCTGGTGCTGTCGCGGTCGAAGGTCGCGCCTGCCAGCCAGATCGTGCCGCCGTCGCCATGCGGCACCTGCGCAACCAAATGGCCGTCGCCGTTGATGGGCGTGGCGGGCAGGGCCATGCCCTCGGCCATCGGGCCCCAGGCGACCTGGCCGCGCACCGGCTGAAGCGGAAGGCTGGGTGCGAATCGCCCCGACTCGAAACCGGCGCAGACGACCACGCGGTCCGCGTCGGCCAGCAACTCGCCGGATGAATCGAACAGCTGCCAGCCGCTCGCGTCGTGCGTCACGCTCGCCACGCGGCTTCCGCCACGAAACGCCACGCCGGGCTGACGCAGCCATTGCGCGATCAGCCGGTGCGGCCGCACCCAGGCCGCGCGCGCATGCCAGAGCGCGGCCGCATCGCCCGGCAGGCCTGCGGCCTCCAGCCGAGCGGCGTTTGCAGGCCACGATTCGTTGGGTCCGTCGGCGCTCCATCCGGGGGGCACGCGCACATCGCCGTCGGGCCGGCGCTCCAGCACCCCGGTGGCGCGCCAGTCTTGGCCTTCTTCCAGCAGCCGCGTGAGCTCGGCCCAGGTGGCGCGGATGCCGGCACGCGTCAGGCGCGACAGCAAGGCGTCGTCGGGCGACACGTGCGGCGCGAGCATGCCCACCGGCAACCCGGACGCGCCGGCGGCCGGCTGCGCCGCGGCGTCCAGCACCGTGACCTGCCAGCCGCGCCGCGCAAGGCTCGCCGCGACGGCGGCGCCCGCCAGCCCGGCGCCGATGACGGCACAGCGGCCCGGTGCGTCGATGCGCTGCGGCGCGGGCCCGCGCCGGCGCACCGTCCAGGCGGGGGCGAACACGCCGCGCAGGCCGCCGGGCGCCGGGGCGATCGTGAAGCCGGCCTGCGTGAGCGCGTCGCGCACGGGGTGTGCAGCGTTCCAGGTGGCGATGCCCGTGCCTTGCCGCGCAAAGCGCGAGACGGCCTTGAGCGTGTCGGCCGACCACACCGCCGGGTCGTGCGGCGCGCCGGCGCCGCCGAGGAAGATGCTGTCCGCCTCGAAGCGCTGCGCGCGCAGCATCGGCTGCACATCGCCGATGCACAGGGTCAGCAGCACGCGGCCGTCGTCGAACGCCAGCCGGTGGAAGCCGCTCAGCAGGCCGTGCCATTGCGCGGCCAGCTCGCTGGCAAGAGGTGCGAGCTCGGGGTGCGCGTGGGCGGCGCGCAGCAGCTCGTCAGGCGAGACCGGGCGCGCTTCTACACAGACAAAGTGCAGCATGCGTGGGCGCTCGGGGTCCGAGCGCCACGCGTGCCACGTTGTCAGGAAATTAAGGCCCGGCCCGAAGCCGGTTTCGAGAATCAGCCATTGCGGCTGTCCGGCCCACGCCTGGGGCAATCCGCAGCCTTCCAGGAACACAGGGCGCGCCTGCGCCGGTTCGGCGGCCACGGCGGGGAGGGTGCTCAGGCGGCCGGGGGCGGCACGTAGCCCTGGACGACGTCGGCGCCTTCGCCGAAGAAGTGCTTTTCCATCTGCCGCGCCAGGTACTGGCGGGCGCGCAGGTCGGCCAGGTTGAGCCGGTTTTCATTGACCAGCATCGTCTGCTGCTTGAGCCAGGCGGCCCAGGCCTCCTTGCTCACGCTTTCCCACAGGCGCTTGCCCAGATCGCCTGGGTAGGGCGGGAAGTCGAGCCCTTCGGCCTCTTTGCCGAGCTTGATGCACTGAACCATGCGTGCCATTTCGATTGCCTTTGAACGGGAAAAGTGGGGGGTAAGCGGGTGCTTAGTTGATTTAGCTATTTAGAACTGAGAACTTGGTCGTTCCAGTTTCTATATGCCTTATTGAGAATACACAGCTTCATCGATATGCCTTTTCAGAGCAAGACACCATGAGCATTCGCCGCGACTTTATCAAGCTTTCCCTGGGTGCCGGCGTGGCCGGTGCTTTGGCCCTGTCGGCGTTGCCGACGTTTGCCCAAGGCGCCGCGGCTGCCAAGGGCCCCGTGACGCTGCTGAACGTGTCGTACGACCCGACGCGCGAGCTGTATGTGGACTACAACCAGGCCTTCGCCAAGTACTGGAAGGGCAAGACCGGCCAGGAAGTGACCGTCAAGCAGTCGCACGGCGGCTCGGGCAAGCAGGCCCGCTCGATCATCGACGGCATCGACGCCGACGTGGCCACGCTGGCCCTCGGCGGTGACGTCGACGCGCTCGTCACGCACGGCGGCCTGGTCAAGGCCGACTGGCAAAAGCGCCTGCCGCACAACTCCGCTCCCTACACCTCGACCATCGTGTTCCTGGTGAAGAAGGGCAACCCCAAGGGCCTGAAGGACTGGGACGACCTCACCAAGGCCGGCGTGCAGGTGATTACCCCCAACCCCAAGACCTCGGGCGGCGCCCGCTGGAACTACCTGGCTGCCTGGGAATTCGCCAAGCGCAAGTACGGCAGCGACGCCAAGGCCAAGGAATACGTCGGCAACCTGTTCAAGAACGTGCCCGTGCTCGACACCGGCGCGCGCGGCTCGACGATCACCTTCGTGCAACGCGGCGTGGGCGACGTGCTGCTGGCCTGGGAAAACGAAGCCTTCCTGGCGCTGAAGGAATTCGGTCCCGAGAAGTTCGAGATCGTGGTGCCGTCCATCTCCATCCTGGCCGAGCCCAGCGTGGCGGTGGTCGACAAGGTCGTCGACAAGAAGGGCACGCGCGCCGTGGCCGAGGAATACCTCAAGTACCTGTACTCCGACGAAGGCCAGGACATCGCGGGCCGCAACTTCTACCGCCCGACGTCCGACAAGGCCAAGGCCAAGTACGACAAGCAGTTTCCCAAGCTGACGCTGGTGACCATCGACCAGGCCTTCGGCGGCTGGGCGAAGGCCGACAAGGAGCATTTCGCCGACGGCGGCTCCTTCGACCAGATCTACGCCCCCAAGCAGAAGTAAGCGCACCGTGTCCGTTCTCCTGATTGCCGGCAGCCCATCGGCACCTTCGCGTTCCACCGCCTTGCTCGAGGCGGTGGGCGAGCGGCTGGCGGCCCGCCACGCGCGCATCGAGCGCCTCTGGATCCGCGACCTGCCGGCGCAGGCGCTGCTGCTCGCCGACTGGAACCACCCGGCCATCGTGAACGCGATCGCCAAGGTGACCGAGGCCCGCGCGATCGTGGTGGCCACGCCGGTCTACAAGGCGGCGTACAGCGGCGTGCTGAAGGTCTTTCTCGACCTGCTCGCGCAGAACGCACTCAAGGGCAAGACGGTGCTGCCGCTGGCCACCGGCGGCAGCCCGCACCACATGCTGGCGCTCGACTACGCGCTGCGGCCCGTGCTGCAGTCGCTGTCGGCGCGCCACATCCTGCCGGGCGTGTACGCCAGCGATTCGCAGATCACGCTGACGCCCGAGAACGCCTACCAGGTGACCCCCGACCTGGCCGAGCGGTTGAACGAGGCCGTCGAGGTGCTCGCCACCGAAGGCCTGAAGCTGCCCGCCACGCACGGCTTCGAGTCGGTGCCGTTCTCGCGCGTGCGATGTAGCGTCTGACACGGGGCTCGCCCCCAGGCTGCGCACGCTTCGTGTGGTGCGCGCCAACCCCCTGCCGGGGGCAGCACCAGAGGCCCGGCAAAGCCGGTTCCCCGGTGTTTCACCCAAGATTTCCGAGTTGCCTTCAAGGCCGCTGCGGGAGTGCTTTTGCCTGAAGTTTCTGGAACCCGAGGAATCCACGCATGAACCCTGTCGCCACCGAAGACTCCGTGCTCGACACCGCACCGCGTTCCCACTGGCACGCGCTCGGCGATCTCGCCGTGAGTGTCGTCGTCGTCAGCGCCATTGCGCTGATCGTCAGTTTCATCGCCGCCGTCTGAGCGCGGCACACCCAACGAGCCTTGCCATGACATTGATTTCCGCACCTCGCCGACGCCTCATCCAGGGCGTTGCCGCCGCCATCGCGCTCCCGTCGTTCGCCGCCGTGGCCCAGGCCCCCGCACGGCAGTTCCGCATCGGCAACCAGAAGGGCACGCTCAACATCCTCAAGGGACGCGGCACGCTCGAGAAGCGGCTCGCGCCGTTGGGCGTCACGGTCAAGTGGACCGAGTTCACCGCCGGGCCGGTGCAGCTCGAAGCGCTGAACGTCGGCTCCATCGACTTCGGCGACGTGGGCGAAGCACCGCCCATCTTCGCGCAGGCCGCCGGCGCGCCGCTGGCCTACGTGGCGGCCACCCAGCACCGCCCGCGGACCGAGGCCGTGCTGGTGCCCAAGGGCTCCGCCGTCAAGACCGTGGCCGACCTCAAGGGCAAGAAGATCGCGCTCAACAAGGGCTCGAACGTGCATTACTTCATCGTCAAGCTGTTCGAGAAGCACGGCCTGGCGTACGCCGACCTCAACCTGGTCTACCTGCCGCCGGCCGACGCGCGCGCCGCCTTCGAGAAGGGCTCGGTCGACGGCTGGGTGATCTGGGATCCGTTCCTTGCCGCCGCCGAGAAAGCGCTGGATGCGCGCGTCGTGGCCGACGCCACGGGCGTGGTGGGCAACCGCGCCTATTACTTCTCGTCGCTCGACTACGTGGCGAAGAATGCCGACGTGCTCGCCATTGCCATCGACGAGCTCAACAAGGTGGATGCCTGGGGTTCCGCGAACAAGAACGACCTGGCCGCCGAACTGGCGGCGCTGTGGGGCCTGCCCAAGCCGGTGGCCGACGTCACCGTCGCCCGCACGGCCTACGGCATCACCCCGATCACCAAGGCCATCCTGGCCGAGCAGCAGCAGATTGCCGACACCTTCTTCGAACTGAAGCTGATCCCGAAGAAGATCAACGTGCTCGACGCCGCGGGCGCGGGGGTGGCGTGATGCAGATCTTCTGGTTTCTCCCCACCCACGGCGACAGCCGCTACCTGGGCACCAGCGAAGGCGCGCGCCCCATCGACCTGGCCTACCTGCAGCAGATTGCCGGCGCGGCCGACAACCTGGGCTACGAAGGCGTGCTCATTCCCACCGGCCGCTCGTGCGAAGACCCGTGGGTCATCGCGTCCAGCCTGATCGGCGCGACGAAGAAGCTCAAGTTCCTGGTGGCGGTGCGCCCCGGGCTGCACCAGCCCAGCCTGGCCGCGCGCATGGCCGCGACCTTCGACCGGCTCTCGGGCGGGCGCCTGCTGGTGAACCTCGTCACCGGCGGCGACCAGGCGGAGCTGGAAGGCGACGGCGTGTACCTGGACCATGCCTCGCGCTACGAGCAGTCGGCCGAGTTCATCCGCATCTGGCGCGAGATCATCGCGCGCAGCCACGACGGCCAGAGCTTCGACTACGACGGCAAGCACCTGAGCGTGAAGGGCGCCAAGCTGCTCTACCCGCCGGTGCAAAAACCCTATCCGCCCGTGTGGTTCGGCGGCTCGTCGGCCGCCGCGCACGACCTGGCCGCCGAACAGGTCGATGCCTACCTCACCTGGGGCGAGCCGCCCGCCGAAGTCGCCAGGAAGATCGCCGACGTGCGCGCGCGTGCCGAGCGCCACGGCCGCAAGGTGGAGTTCGGCATTCGCCTGCACGTGATCGTGCGCGAGACCGAAGATGCCGCATGGAAGGCCGCGGAAGAACTCATCAGCCGCGTGGACGACGACACCGTGATTCGCGCGCAGGCTGCCTTCGCGCGCATGGACTCCGAAGGCCAGCGCCGCATGGCCGCGCTGCATGCGGGCGGCGCCAAGCGCTCGCGCGCCGACCTGGAGATTTCGCCCAACCTGTGGGCCGGCGTGGGCCTGGTGCGCGGCGGTGCCGGCACCGCGCTCGTGGGCGATGCCAGGACCGTCGCGGCGCGCATCGAGGAGTACGCGGCGCTCGGCCTGGACAAGTTCATTCTCTCGGGCTACCCGCACCTCGAAGAGGCCTACCGCTTCGCCGAGCTGGTGTTCCCGCTGCTCTCCCGCAAGGCGAAGGCCCGGCTGGCGGGCGGCTCGCTCAGCGGGCCGTTCGGCGAAGTGGTCGCCAATCTCGATGCGCCTTCGCGCCTCGTCTCCCAAAGCTGAAGGACTCCCATGACCGAACAGGTTCAGGAACTGCCGACCGTCGCGCCCGCGGCGCCCATCGAGAGCGGAGGCAACGTGTTCAGGAATTTCGGCATCGGCGTGGTCCACCGGCTGGTGCCGTGGCTCGTGCCCGTCGGGCTCATCGTCTTCTGGCAGATCGCGTCGTCGCTGGGCTGGCTCAGCACCCGGGTGCTGCCGGCGCCGGTGGACGTGGTCAAGGCCGCATGGACGCTCACCGCCTCGGGCGAGCTGTGGACGCACGTGAAGGTCAGCGCGGGCCGTGCGTTGGCGGGCCTGGCCATCGGCGGCGGGGCAGGGCTTGCACTGGGCCTGCTCACGGGTTCGGTGAAGTTCGCCGAGACGCTGCTCGACTCCACCATCCAGATGGTGCGCAACATTCCCGCGCTGGCGCTGATTCCGCTGGTCATTCTGTGGTTCGGCATCGACGAGTCGGCCAAGCTGTTCCTGATCTCGGTGTCGGTGTTCTTTCCGATCTACCTCAACACCTTCCACGGCATCCGCAACGTCGACCCGCAGCTCATCGAGATGGGCCGCACCTACGGCCTCACGCGCTGGCAGCTGTACCGCGAGGTGATCCTGCCGGGTGCGCTGTCGTCCATCCTGGTGGGGCTGCGCTTCTCGCTGGGCCTGATGTGGGTCATCCTGATCGTGGCCGAGACCATCTCGGCGCAGGCCGGCATCGGCTACCTCACGATGAACGCGCGCGAGTTCCTGCAGACCGACATCGTGCTGGTGGGCATCCTGCTGTATGCGCTGCTCGGCAAGCTGGCCGACCTGTTCGCGCGCGGGCTGGAGCAATGGTGGCTGCGGTGGCATCCCGGCTACCAGAAGAAGGCGAAGTGAGGGCATGGACATGACGCGTTCCCCCATTTCCCGACGCACCGCCATCGCCACGCTGGGCACACTGGGCACACTGGGCACACTGGGCGCTACCGCGGCCTTCGCGCAGGGCGCCGCCGCGCGGCCCGCAACCGTGCGCATCGGTTACCAGAAGTCTTCCACGCTGATCGCCGTGCTGAAGGTGCAGGGCGCCCTCGAAAAGCAGCTCGCACCGCTCAACGTGAGCGTGAGCTGGCACGAGTTCACCAGCGGCCTGCCGCTGCTGGAGGCGCTGAACCTCGACAACCTGGACATCAGCGCCGACGTGGCCGACACAGTGCCCGTGTTCGCTCAGGCGGCCGGCGCCGACCTGACCTTCATCGCACAGGAAGCGCCATCGCCTGCCGCGCAAGCCATCGTGGTGCGCGAAGACTCGCCGCTGAAGACCGTGGCCGACCTCAAGGGCAGGAAGGTCGGTTTCGCCAAGGCGGCCGGCGCGCACTACCTGTTGATCGCCGCGCTGGAGAAGGCCGGCCTGTCGTTCAAGGACATCGCACCCGCCTACCTCACGCCGGCCGACGGCCGCGCCGCCTTCGAGAAGGGCGCCATCGACGCCTGGGTGGTGTGGGACCCGTTCCTGGCCGCAGCGCAGCGGCAGTCGAAGGTGCGCGTGCTGGCCGACGGCACGGGCATCGCGTCGTACCAGCGCTACTACCTCGCGAGCACCAAGTTCGCGAAAGCGCGACCCGACGTGCTGCGCGTGGTCTACGCCGAACTGGAGAAGACCGGCAAGTGGGTCAAGCAAAGCCCGAAGGAGGCCGCCGCGTTGCTGTCGCCCGTTTGGGGCCTGGACGCCGCCACCATCGAGCAGGCCAACGCCCGCCGCAGCTATGCGGTGCGGGCCGTGGTGCCCGAAGCCCTGACCGAACAGCAGCGCATCGCCGATGCCTTCTTCGCCGAGAAGCTGCTGCCCCGACCAATCGATGCGCTGAACGTGGCGCTGTTCAAGCCCGGAGCCTGAGACCATGAGTGCCGTACTGAAAGACATTCAACCCCAGGCCATCCCCGGCGGCGTGCGCCTGGAGGCCCGCGGCCTGCACAAGCGCTACGGCGCGCGCGAGGTGCTGCGCAACACGCGCCTGACCATCGAGCCGGGCCAGTTCATCGCCATCGTCGGGCGCAGCGGCTGCGGCAAGAGCACGCTGCTGCGGCTCATCGCGGGGCTCGAGGCGCCGAGCGACGGCGGCCTCTACACCGACGGGCGCGCCGTGCACGGCCTGCACGACGACACCCGCATCATGTTCCAGGAGGCGCGCCTGCTGCCCTGGCGCCGCGTGCTCGACAACGTGACCCTGGGCCTGCCCGACGACGCCAAGGCGCGCGGCAAGGAAGTGCTGGCGCAGGTCGGCCTGGCCGACCGCGAGAACGAATGGCCGGCGCGCCTGTCGGGCGGGCAACGCCAGCGCGTGGCCCTGGCGCGCGCGCTGGTGCACCACCCGCGGCTGCTGCTGCTGGACGAGCCGCTGGGCGCGCTGGACGCGCTCACGCGCATCGAGATGCACCGCCTCATCGAGAACCTGTGGCAGCGCCACCGCTTCACCGCGCTGCTGGTGACGCACGACGTGCAGGAAGCCGTGGCGCTGGCCGACCGCGTGATCCTGATCGAAGACGGGCGCATCGCGCTCGACGAGAACATCGCGCTGGCCCGCCCGCGCTCGCAGGGCGATCCGGCCTTCGCGGCCATTGAAAAACGAATCCTCGACAGGGTGCTGCAGAAGCCGGAAGACACCGCGCCAGAGAGCACCGACGCAAGCTGGCTCAACACCCCCGCGCACGCGCTGCGCTGGGCGATCTGAGCGTCTTCATCCCCCTTGTCCAATTCGCCAAACTGGAAAGGCAGCTGTATGTCGCAGAACTGGAAATTCGAAACCCTGTCGGTGCACGCCGGCTATTCGCCCGAACCCACCACGCGCGCCGTGGCCCCGCCGATCTACCAGACGGTGGCCTATGCCTTCGACAGCGCACAGCACGGCGCCGACCTGTTCGACCTGAAGGTGCCGGGCAACATCTACACCCGCATCAACAACCCCACGCAGGACGTGCTGGAGCAGCGCGTGGCCGCGCTCGAAGGCGGCATCGCGGCGCTGGCGCTGGCCTCGGGCCAGGCGGCGGTGACCTACGCGATCCAGACCATCGCCGAGGCCGGCGACAACATCATCAGCAGCACCGCGCTCTACGGCGGCACCTACAACCTGTTCGCGCACACGCTGCCGCAGTTCGGCATCACCACGCGCTTTGCCGACCACCGCGACCCGGGCAGTTTCGAGAAGCTGTTCGACGACAGGACCAAGGCGGTGTTCGTGGAGTCGCTGGGCAACCCCGCCGGCAACGTGACCGACATCGCCGCCATCGCCGAGATCGCGCACCGCCACGGCGTGCCGTTGATCGTCGACAACACCGTGCCTTCGCCGTACCTGAGCCGGCCCATCGAGCATGGCGCGGACATCGTCGTGCACTCGCTCACCAAGTATCTGGGCGGTCACGGCACGAGCATCGGCGGCGCCATCGTCGACTCGGGCAAGTTCCCTTGGGCCGAGCACAAGGCGCGCTTCAAGCGCCTGAACGAGCCCGACCCCAGCTACCACGGCGTGGTCTACACCGAGGCCCTGGGCCCGGCGGCATACATCGGCCGCGCGCGCGTGGTGCCGCTGCGCAACACGGGCGCGGCCATCTCGCCGTTCAACGCCTTCCTGATCCTGCAGGGCATCGAGACGCTCGCGCTGCGCATGGACCGCATCAGCAGCAACACGCTGGCCGTGGCGCAGCACCTGAAGAAGAGCAAGGCCGTCAAGTGGGTGAACTACGCCGCGCTCGAAGACCACCCCGACCACGCGCTCGCGCAGAAGTATTTCGGCGGCAAATCGAGCGGCGTGCTGACGTTCGGCATCGGTGCCGGCGCCGATCCTCGCGCCGGCGGGGCGAAGTTCCTCGATGCGCTGAAGCTCTTCACGCGCCTGGTGAACATCGGCGACGTGCGCTCGCTGGCCACGCACCCCGCGTCGACCACGCACCGCCAGCTGTCGCCCGACGAACTGGCCCGCGCCGGCGTGACCGAGGACACGGTGCGCCTGTCGGTCGGCATCGAGCACGTCGACGACCTGCTTGCCGACCTCGACCAGGCGCTTGCCGCAGCGTCGAACTGAGAGGCCCCACGACACCATGACCACACTGCAAGCCATTCCCGAAGCCGCGCTGGACCAGTTGTTCCGCAAGGCCCGCACCGTGCACGCGTTCAAGCCCGTGCCCGTGAGCGACGAACTCATCCACAAGTTGTACGACCTGCTCAAGTGGGGCCCGACCGCCTTCAACGCCCAGCCGGCGCGCTACGTGTTCGTGCGCAGCGAAGAGGCCAAGGCCAGGCTGAAGCCGGCCGTGTCGTCCGGCAACGCCGCGCAGACGCTGGCCGCTGGCGTCACGGTGATCGTGGCGCACGACATCCGCTTCTTCGAGCACCTGCCCGCGCAGTTCCCGGCGTACGACGCCAAGCCGATCTTCGAAAACAGCGCCGAGGCGGCGCAGGCCACGGCGTTTCGCAACAGCAGCCTGCAGGGCGCCTACCTGATCCTGGCGGCGCGTTCGCTGGGGCTGGACGCGGGGCCGCAGTCAGGCTTCAACGCCGAGCTGGTCGACAAGACCTTCTTCCCCGACGGGCGCTACCGCGCGAACTTCCTGGTCAACCTGGGCGTGGCCGACCACGCCGGCACCTTCGAGCGCGGGCCCCGCCTGGCGTTCGACGAGGTGGCCGAGATCGTCTGACGACCCCCTTCATTCCATTGCTTCGTGCTTTTCCTGAACGAATTTCCCCAACCTGAAAGAGAACCCATCATGTCCATCCAAGCCATCAACGTGCGCAACCAGTTCAAGGGCAAGGTCCGTGAAATCATCCGCGGCGACGTCGTCTCCGAAGTCGACGTCGAAACCGCCTGGGGCATCGTCACCTCCGTCATCACCACTCGCTCGGTCGACGAACTGCAGCTGAAGGTGGGCTCCGACGTGGTCGCCCTGGTGAAGTCGACCGAGGTGTCGATCGCCAAGCTCTGAGCCCGGCTCGGCGCGCCACCCGGTGCCTCTGCGGGCGCCGGGTTTTTTTATGCCCCGGCACCGCGTGGCCTCTTAGATAGACGGATTGGTTCTAAAGAATCGCTTTTTCAGTCGTTTGACCTTCGGCCTCAAGCTTCTACAGTGGTGGTCATCGCCATCAGGGCGGATGCAATCAACCCCCGCACCAAGGAGCCGAAGCCCATGCCAGTGGAATTTGAAGACGTCGTTGCGTTGCCGCCCGCCCTCGAACAGGCGAGGGGCCTTGCAACCGAAGCAGGATGGGCCTACGCCGGTGGCGTGACGCCGCCCGTGGCCTGGGAGCTGGTGAAGAGCGGGCAGGCCGTGCTGGTCGATGTGCGCTCGGGCGAGGAGCGCAAGTTCGTCGGCCATGTGCCCGAGAGCGTGCACGTGGCCTGGGCCACCGGCACGGCGCTCACGCGCAATCCCCGCTTCGTGCGCGAGCTCGAGGCCAAGCTGGCCAAGGACGGCGGCAAGGAGGCCGTGGCGCTGCTGCTGTGCCGCAGCGGCAAGCGTTCCGCGCTGGCGGCCGAGGCGGCTGCCAAGGCGGGTTTCACGCAGGTGTTCAATGTGCTCGAAGGTTTCGAAGGCGAGATCGATGCGAGCCAGCACCGCGGCGGCTCCGACGGCTGGCGCTTCCACGGCCTGCCGTGGGTGCAGGACTGACCCCACAGAACGTTCCGGGAGAACACAGACCCATGGCCCATTTCGAAGTGAGCGACATCGTTCGCGCGCTGCACGGCGTGCGCGACGAATGGCGCGATTCGCAGCGCCGCTCGCGCGAGCCCGGCGCGCGCGAGTTTCCGTCGCGCGACGCGCTCGCGCAGACCGTGGAGTCGCTGAAAGGCGCGCTCTTTCCGATGCGGCTCGGCCCGCCGGACCTGCGCCACGAGAGCGAGGACTTCTACGTCGGCCACACCCTCGATGCCGCGCTGCAGGCATTGCTGGCGCAGGCGCGGCTGGAGCTGAACTTCAACGCGCGCCACGAGCCGCGCCCCGCGAGCGACATCGACGACGCGGCCACCGAGGCCATCCGCGAGTTCGCGAATTCGCTGCCCGCGCTGCGCCGCCTGCTCGACAGCGACGTGCTCGCCGCCTACCAGGGCGACCCCGCCGCGCGCAGCGTCGACGAGGTGCTGCTGTGCTACCCCGGCGTGCTCGCGATGATCCACCACCGCCTGGCGCATGCGCTCTACAAGCTGGGCCTGCCGCTGCTGGCGCGCATCGTGGCCGAGCTGGCGCACGGGCAGACGGGCATCGACATCCACCCCGGCGCGCAGATCGATGCGGGCTTCTTCATCGACCACGGCACGGGGGTGGTGATCGGCGAGAGGGCGGTCATCGGCAAGCGCGTGCGGCTGTACCAGGCCGTCACGCTCGGCGCCAAGCGCTTTCCGACGGACACCGAAGGCAACCTGCAGAAGGGCCTGCCGCGGCACCCGGTGGTGGAGGACGACGTGGTCATCTATGCGGGCGCGACCATCCTCGGGCGCGTCACGCTCGGCAAGGGCGCGGTCATCGGCGGCAATGTGTGGATCACCGACGACGTGCCCCCGGGCGCGAGCGTCACGCAGGCAAGCCTGCAGAACGCACCGAAGGCGGTGCGCCTGTGAAGGCATTCGTCGAAGACTTCGGCGTCACGGTGCGCCAGCTGCGCGAAGGCAAGGGCTGGTCGCAGGAGGAGCTGGCGGAGCGTTCCGATCTGAACCGCTCGTACGTGGGGGAGATCGAGCGCGCCCGCGTCATTCCATCGATCGTCACCGCGCAGAAGCTGGCCACCGCACTGGGCATCAACATGGTCGGCCTGCTGATGCGCTGCGAGCAGCTGGAGCAGTCGCGCCTGGCGCGGCGGATCAACTTGGCGGCTATAGCCTGTTGAGGGGAAACCCTTGGCCGCCGGACACTGGCGGCCACTTTTTCCCAACAGGAGCCTTGATCCATGAGCGCAACAGTCGGTGGTACCACCGCCCTTGGCGACAACGCCGCACGCCAGCTGGCCAACGCCACCAAGACCGTTCCCCAGCTCGAGACGATCAGCCCGCGCTGGCTGACGCACCTGCTGCAATGGGTGCCGGTGGAGGCGGGCATCTACCGCGTCAACAAGGTCAAGAACCCCGAGTCGATCAAGGTCACCTGCACCTCGCGCGAAGAAGAAAACCAGCTGCCGCGCACCTTCGTCGACTACGAAGAAAACCCGCGCGAGCACTTCCTCAATGCCGTGAGCACCGTGCTCGACGTGCACACCCGCATCTCCGACCTCTACAGCAGCCCGCACGACCAGATCAAGGAGCAGCTGCGCCTGACGATCGAGACGATCAAGGAGAACCAGGAGAGCGAGCTCATCAACAACCCCGACTACGGCCTGCTGGCGCAGGTGACGGAAGAGCAGCGCATCTTTCCGCTGACCGGTGCGCCCACGCCCGACGACCTCGACGAGCTGCTCACCAAGGTGTGGAAGGAGCCCGCCTTCTTCCTCACGCACCCGCTGGCCATTGCCGCCTTCGGCCGTGAAGCCACGCGCCGCGGCACGCCGCCACCCACAGTGAGCCTGTTCGGCTCGCAGTTCATCACCTGGCGCGGCATTCCGCTGATCCCGTCGAACAAGGTGCCGGTGGCCGACGGCAAGAGCAAGATCCTGCTGCTGCGCGTGGGCGACAAGCGCCAGGGCGTGGTCGGCCTGTTCCAGCCCGGGCTGTCGGGTGAGCAAGGCCCGGGCCTGTCGGTGCGCTTCATGGGCATCAACAACCACGCGATCGCGTCGTACCTGATCTCGCTGTACTGCTCGCTGGCGGTGCTGACCACCGACGCGCTGGCCGTGCTCGACGACGTCGAGATCGGCAAGTACCACGACTACGCCGACACCTACAAGTAAGCCGCGGTGAGCAGCACACCATCGTTTCCAGGCGAGGCGCCGTTCGATCCGGCCGCGCTCGCGCGCATGGCCAACGCCATGTTCGCCTCACTGCCGGGCACGGCGCCGACCTCGTTCCCGGGGGCGGCACCGGCTTCGTTGCCGGGCGTCGCGAACGGCCTGGTGCCGGGCGCGCAGTTTCCCGCCAACGTCGCGCCGCCGGGCTCACCGCTGGTGAGTCCGGCCGGCTTCGGACCGAGCGTGCCGGGCACGCCGATTCCGCAAGGGCAGATCCCGGGCGCCAACGTGCTGCCCGCATCGCCCACGCAACTGCCTTCGCTCGCCAACCGCGCGCCGGCCCTGCTGCCGCACGCGGTGGCGGGCAACGGCGTGCCGGACACGGTGCTGTCGGTGGCGCCGGCGTTCGAGCCGCGCTCGGGCGGCACGGTGCTGGGTGTGCCGCAGCAGGTGAATGCGCCTGCTGTGCCCTCGGCGGGCGCTTCGCCGTTCTACTTCCTGAACAACAGCTTCGGGCACCCGTCGGCCGGCTCGGCCTCGCCCGTGCCCGCCGTGTTTGCGCCTGCGCAGGTCTTGCCCCCTCTCCCGCTTGCAGGAGAGGGCTGGGGTGAGGGTCCGCTGCCGAGCCAGGGTGCGGGGTCGTCCCTCACCCCAACCCTCGCCCCGGAGGGGCGAGGGAGCAGCAGCCAACCGCAGGCGAGCCAGCAGCCGCAGTTCTACTTCGTCGATGCGGTGCGTCTGCCCAACGGCTTCGTCACGCCGGCCAAACCCGACCCGCGCGGCCCCGACGCCGTGCCCCTCGCCGGCAGCGGCCAGCATCCGCCGTTCGACGTCAACGCCGTGCGCCGCGACTTCCCCGTCCTGCAGGAGCGTGTGAACGGCAGGCAGCTCGTGTGGTTCGACAACGCCGCCACCACGCACAAGCCGCAATCCGTCATCGACCGGATCTCGTATTTCTACGCGCACGAGAACTCGAACATCCACCGCGCGGCGCACGAGCTGGCCGCACGCGCCACCGACGCCTACGAAGGCGCGCGGGAGCGGGTGCGACAGTTCATCAACGCGCCCGAAGTCGAGGAGGTGATCTTCGTGCGCGGCACCACCGAGGCCATCAACCTCGTGGCCAAGAGCTGGGGCGCCCAGCACGTGGGCGAGGGCGACGAGATCATCGTGTCCAACCTGGAGCATCACGCCAACATCGTGCCGTGGCAGCAGCTTGCCGCGACCAAGGGCGCGAAGCTGCGCGTGATTCCGGTGGACGACTCGGGCCAGGTGCTGCTCGACGAATACCGCAAGCTGCTGAACGACCGCACGAAGATCGTCGCCGTCACGCAGGTCTCGAATGCACTGGGCACCGTGGTGCCGGTGAAGCAAATCGTCGAGCTCGCGCACCGTGCCGGCGCCAAGGCGCTGGTCGACGGCGCGCAATCGGTTTCGCACATGCGCGTGGACGTGCAGGACATCGGCGCCGATTTCTTCGTGTTCTCCGGCCACAAGGTGTTCGGCCCGACCGGCATCGGCGTGGTCTGGGGCAAGCGCGAGGTGCTCGAAGACATGCCTCCGTGGCAAGGCGGCGGCAACATGATTGCCGACGTCACGTTCGAGAAGACCGTGTTCCAGCCGATCCCGAACAAGTTCGAGGCCGGCACCGGCAACATCGCCGACGCGGTCGGCCTGGGCGCCGCCATCGACTACGTCAACAAGGTCGGCATCGAGAACATCGCGCGCTACGAGCATGACCTGCTGGTGTACGGCATGCGGCAGCTCGGCGCCGTTCCGGGCGTGCGGCTGATCGGCACCGCGGCCGACAAGGCCAGCGTGATGTCCTTCGTGCTCGACGGCTACACCACCGAAGAGGTGGGGCATGCGCTGAACGACGAAGGCATCGCGGTGCGCACGGGCCATCACTGCGCGCAGCCGATCCTGCGGCGCTTCGGCGTGGAGACGACGGTGCGCCCGTCGCTGGCGTTCTACAACACCTTCGACGAGGTCGACCGCCTGGTGGCCGTGGTGCGGCGCCTGGCAGGACAGCGGCGCGCAGGCTAGGGCTTGGGCGGTGGCCCGAGGTGCTGCCTGAAGAAGGCCAGCACCTCGGCATTGAGCGTGTCGTGAAAGGCCTCCCGGTCGAAGCCTCCCGCGTCGTTGCAGATCTCGGGAAACACCTTGGCCATGGCCCCGGAGCAGGGCGCCAGGAAGGCGAAATGCGCGGAGCCGGCGGGCACCCGGAAGTCGGGCGGCGACGGCAGGCCGCGCCGAACCTCCTCCACGCGCGCCGGCAGCACCCCGTCGCCACCCCGCTCCGAAGCCCAGAGCTGGACCGGGATCGTCACGTTCCTGAGCCCTTGCGCATCGAAGAAGCTCAGCGGGTCGGCGATCACCGCGGCCTTGATGCGATCGTCGCGCACCGGCGGCCCGGCCGGCAGGTCGTTGTTGCGGGACTGCACGCACATGGGCACCGTCGAGTCCTTCGCGCACCAGGTCAGCCCGGCGCGGAAATCCGGCGCTGCGCCCGCCAGCGCAAGGCCGGTGTAGCCGCCGCGCGAAAAACCGAAGAAACCGATCTGCGCGGGCGCGATACGGTCGGGCCACCGGCGCAGCATGTGGTCCACCAGCCGCTTCATGTCCATCGGCCGGCTGATGAAGACCGAGAGGTCCCGGTGCCGGCTCATGTCCTCGAAGTTGTCGCCCGAGTGGCTGATTGCGGCCACCACGAAACCGGCATCCGCCAGCGCGGCGGCCGTGTCGCGATGGCCCAGGAAGCTGCCGCCCGCGCCGTGCGACATCACGACCATCGGCCACTTTCCGCTTCGGATGGCGCAGTCCTTCGCGACCTGGAGCGTGATGAGCGGTCCGAGTGCAAGCGGGGCGGCGGAGGCGGCCTGTGCATCGCACGGGTACCAGATGGCGCCGCGCAGTGCGGGGCCCTGGGCGTCGGCCGGTACTTCGAGGAAGGTGAACCCGGCGGCCTGCGCGAGCGTGCTCGACAGGCAGAAGACGGCGGAAATGGCGATGGCGCGAAAAGACATGGATTTGCGGCTCGGTGAGGTGGCGAACGGTCAGCGGGCGGTGCGGATCGGGATCAGCAATTCGGTGCGCAAGTCGGCCTGCGAGGCCGTGCGCGGCGAGTTCAGGTAGTGCTCCAGCGTGGGCCGGTCGTCGGGCTCGTGGCCGCTTGCCGGCAGCCAGCGGGCATGCAGCGTGTTGATGGCCGCGTTGATGCGGCTGTACGGGCCGGACAGGCAATGCAGGGCGTAGCGGCCGGCCGGGAGTTCGAGCGTTTCGGTCTCACCGTCTTCAGGCCAGGGGTCGCGCGAGACCGCGCCGGCGTAGTACCTGAACCCGTCGGCATCTTCCGGATCGCCGAACGAGACGCCGAGCCACTGGGTCACGCTGGCGGCGCCCTCATGCAGGTGCAGGCGGCGTTGGGTGTGGGGAATGGTCGACGGCGGCCCGCGGTGGCGCAGCGCCTGCACCCGTTGCGCGGGGCGCTCGACGATCCGCACGGGCAGCGCGTCCGGAGCGTTTGCGCCAAGCATCGCCGCATGCATCTGCTGCTGGAACGCGCGCGGCGACTGCCCCGTGAACTGGCCGAAGGCACGCGTGAAGGCCTGCGGGCTGTCGTAGCCCACGGCCATGGCGACCTGCGTGACGCTCTGGTCGCCGGCCTCCAGCAGCCGGGTGGCCAGCGCCAGCCGCACGCGGCGCACGGTGGTTGCCACGGTTTCACCGGCGATGCTGCCGTAGACGCGGTGAAAGTGAAACGGCGAGAAATGCGCCATGCGCGCCAGGTCTGCTAGGCGGTGCTCGGCCATCGGGTCGGCCACGATGGCCGCGACGACGCGCGCCACGCGTTCCCTGTAGCTCTGTTCGGCGCGGCGCGGGTTCAAGGTCATGGCCGGAGTGTGCCGCCTGTCGGCGCAGCCAGCTTGGCCGGCCTTGCTGTTTTGCCTTGTCTCGACGGCAAGCTATGCTTGGCAATTGTTAACAACGATGCTTGCCACCGCATGTCCTTGCCTCAAGCCTCTTCTTCCTCCGCGCCCCGGGCGGCCGATGAATCCTGCGACGTGATGGTCGTCGGCGGCGGTCCAGCCGGCTCGACCATCGCCGCGCTGCTGGCCGAGCAGGGCCGCAAGGTGGTGCTGCTCGAAAAAGCGCATCACCCGCGCTTTCACATCGGCGAATCGCTGCTGCCTGGCAACGTGGAGCTGTTCGAGAAACTGGGCGTGCGCGACCAGGTCGAGAAGATCGGCATGCCCAAGTTCGGCATCGAGTTCGTCTCGCCCGAGCATGAGCACCGCAGCTACGTGGAGTTTGCCGAGGGCCTGGACAAGACGCTCGACTCCGCCTGGCAGGTGCGCCGCTCCGACCTGGACGAGATCCTGTTCCGCAACGCGGCCACGCGCGGCGCCCAGACCATCGAGGGCTGCAAGGTGCGCGACGTGGCCTTCGACGCCGATGGCGCCACCGTGCACGCCGAGATGGACGACGGCGCCAGGCGCAGCTGGCGCGCCCGCTTCGTGGTCGACGCCACGGGCCGCGACACGCTTCTGGCCAACAAATTCCGCTGCAAGGAAAAGAACCCCGACCACAACAGCACCGCGCTGTTCGGGCACTTCACGAATGCCGAGCGGCTCGAGGGCAAGAAAGAAGGGAACATCAGCATCTGCTGGTTCCCGCACGGCTGGTTCTGGTTCATTCCGCTGGCCGACGGCACGACCAGCATCGGCGCCGTCTGCTGGCCGTACTACCTGAAGACGCGCGACAAGCCGCTGAAGGAATTCTTCTACGACACCATCGCGCTGTGCCCGGTGCTGGTCGAACGCCTGAAGAACGCCACGCTGGTCGACGACGCGGTGCATGCCACCGGCAACTTCTCGTATTCGAGCACGCACGCCACGGGCGACCGCTACCTGATGCTGGGCGACGCCTTCACCTTCATCGACCCGATGTTCTCCTCGGGCGTGTACCTGGCCATGACCAGCGCCTTCGATGGCGCCAGGCTGGTGGCCACGGCGCTCGACCAGCCGGCCGAGCTGGCGCTGGCGCGCAAGGGCTTCGAGGCCATGACGCGCAAGGGTCCGCGCGAGTACTCGTGGCTCATCTACCGCGCGACCAACCCGACCATCCGCGACATGTTCATGTACCCGGGCAATCCGTTCCGCGTGAAGGAAGGCCTGATGTCGCTGCTGGCCGGCGACATCTACAACGGCAAGCCGATGTGGCGCGCGCTGGGCATGTTCAAGTTCCTGTACTACTTCATCTCGGTCACGCACATGCGGCGCACCTGGGCGGGGTGGAAGCGGCACCGCCTCAACATCCGGGACATGGGGATGTTGAAGGGGGAGACGGTGCTGAAGTCGGAGTAAGTGAAGTCGGAATAGTGCGACGTCTGGTTCAGCCGGCCGCCGCTTCGCCGGTGAAGAGCGCGTTCTTGCGTGCGACGGCGCGAAACGGCGCCGTGATGCGGCTGTCTGCCGCGACGGCCCGCCAGAACACCGCGGCCAACCGGCGCGCGCCGGGCCATTCCTCCAGTGTCTCGACGGTCGGTGCCGCGGCGCTCGCCGCCAGGTCGCGCGCTGGCAATTCGCCGTTGACGGCGGCATAGAGCGTCGGAAGCACGTCGTAGGCGGGAGACAGGCGCCAATTGCCGTTCTCGATGAGCAGCGAGATGTTGCCGTAGTGCCGGTCGGTGTTGCCGACGAGCCGTCCGAACGCCTCTAGAAAGCGCAGCCGCTGCGCGTCGTCCGCACGCATCAGTCCGCGCGACGCCATGCGGTTGGCCGTGGCGGCCCAGTTGTCGATCTTGCCGACGTGCTGCGCGTCGTAGGCCATCAGCGACACCATGCCGATGCGTCCCCTGGCGGTGCGGTCGAATCGCTCGACTTCCAGGAACACCCGGCCGGCTTCGATGAGCACGCGGGTGGTGGATGCGGCAACGCCGGCTTCTTGCAGCGTGCGCAATGCCAGGTGTTCGCACACGAGCAGGTCGCGAGCGCGCTTGTCCGCGGGCGAGTTGCCGGCGGGCGAGAACTTGACGATCACCTGCCGACCGTCGCGCACGGTGCAGAACTTGGGCTGTTCGCCGCCGGCCGACGAGCCCGGCAAGGTGCCCTGCATGGCGCTGTCCGCCATGGCGGGATAGTCGCCGGCGGTCACTTGCGCGGCCTGACGTGCGGCCAGCGACTGGAAGCGGTTGAACGACTCGGCGCCGACGACCAGGTTGCCCGGCAGGTCCTCGCCGCACAGGGCCAGCGCCTGCAGCACGTCGTCGTCGGTCCAATGCTCGGGGTTGGCGGGCAGGCCGAGTTCGGGGTGGCCGTGGGCGAAGGCACGGCCGATGAAGCCCTGCGGGCGCATGTCGGCAAGGAACCAGGGCAGTCCGTCGTGCAGCGCGCTGGCGCCTTCCTGCTCGTCCATCCAGCAGCGGCCACCTTGCAGCGGCACGATGCGGCCGAACGGCGCGGCGTTGCCGTTTTCGCCGACCTTGACGACGGGCACTTCGGTGCCGAGCCGTTCGACGTGCCGGGGTGCGACATACCTCTGCGAGCGCGCCGCGCCCACCTTCAGGATGTCCGCACTGCGCAGCAGCGGTGCCAGCGTTCGCGACACGGTCGGCTGGCTGACGCCCAGCCGGGCCTGCACGTCAGCGCCGGTGACGGCACCCTGCGACCGGATGAAGGCAAGGGCGGTCTCGGCCAGGGCGGGGGGCATTGCCATTGAATACCAAGGTGAATAGATAAATTATTCTATTCTTCATTGGTAAATTCACGAAATTGAATGAATTTGTGAATAGATAGTTGGCGTCATGTCTTGGCCATTTGCACCGCAAACCGCACCCCTGGCGCGGGGCTGCTGAGAACGTCGATGCCAAGGTCCGCCAGGGCTTCTTCAACAGGCGCCATCGAGGCCTGCGCGAGCACGACGACATCGGTCCCGTCGGCACTGTCGGCCTTCGCGCGAATCGCCCCGGCCAGTGCCTCGACGTAGCCGGTGATGTCGCCGGACTGGAAAAGCGACCACGCCCGCTCGACGAGCAGTTGGCTCGGCCGCACCACCACCCCCGCGTCCTGCGCCGCGGAAAGAACCAACGCCGTCGTCGGCGCCAGCGTGCTCTCCAGCGCCGCGACGATCAGCACGCGCGGCCCGGTGCGCACCGCGCGGTCGGCCATGGCGCGGTCGATGCGCAGGGCCTTGAACGCATCGCCCGTGGCGGTTCGTTCGGCGATGGCACCAATGGTCGAGCAGGTGCACACGACCACCGTGGCGCCGCTGGCGGCGGCCTCGTGCATGGCGTGGTGAACACGTGCAACCAGGCCCGCGTCGTCGACGCCGAGGACGCGCGCATCGGCGAGCAGGTCTTCGCGCACCGCATGCCGAACGCGCAGGTCGGGCGCGATCTCGCGCACCAGTCGCTCGAAGGTCGGCACATGCACCTGCGCCGTGTGAAGGAACGCCAGCGCATCTTCGGGGGGCGGCATGGCGTTCAGCCCGCCGTGCGCGCGCGTTGGGCCTCGTAGGCCTTCAGGTGGACGTACGCCGTGCGCAGCACCGAAGGCGTGGCCTGCTGGCCCGCGGCCGCGCGGCCGAGCAGGTCGCCCACGATGTGGTCGGCTTCCACTGCCGCGCCGCGCACGATGTCCTTGTACATCGACGCGGTCATCGGCGAGCCGGCCGCCGTCATGATGGCGCGGCCGCGCTGCACGGCCGCGGGGCGCGGCGCAAAGCCGTTGTGCGTGGCGATGGCGCAGCACTCGTCGAAGATCGCGAGCGCCACGTCCTGCCCGCCTGCCGCCACGATGTCGCCGATGGTCGCGCGCATCAGGCTCGTGAGGCCCGCCGCCGAGGCGATGAAGACCCACTTCTCCCACATGTCCTGAGAGATGTTCTCGCTGGCCGTGGCGTCGAACTTCGCGCCCGCGAACTGGGCCGCGATGGCGTCCACGCGCTCGGAGCGCCCGCCGGCGCGCTCGCCGTAGCTCAGGCCGTGCATGTCGTTCAGGTGCAGCACGCGGCCTTCGTCGTCGAGCGTGGCCGAAATCATGCAAAGGCCGCCCAGCACACGCTGCGCACCGAAGCGCTCGGCCAGCCGGTCGATGTGCTTCATGCCGTTGAGCAGCGGCAGGATCACGGTGTCGGGCCCGACGGCGGGCGCGAACGAGTCCATGGTCGAGTCCAGGTCGTAGGCCTTGCTGCCGACCACGACCACGTCGTAGGGGCCGTCGATGCCGTCGGCCAGCACATGCTTCGGGGCGGGAAGCAGCAGGTTACCAAACGGGCTTTGCACCACCAGCCCGGTCGTCGCGAGCTGCGCCGCGCGGCGCGGGCGCAGGAGGAAGGTGACGTCGCGGCCCGCCTCCAGCAGACGACCGCCGAAATAACCACCGAGTGCACCGGCACCCACCACCAGAAATCTCATTGCGCTGTGCTCCTGAGTCAGAGAAAAGATCGTGGGCGATGATGCCCCCGATCGCTAGGCGCTGCTTCAGGCGGCCGATTTCTCCAGCAGCCGCCGGCGGGCAAAGGGCGACAGGTCGAGCGCGCTCGGCCGGCCCAGCACATGGTCGGCAATGGCGTCGCCCAGCCCGGCCGAATGCTTGAAGCCGTGGCCTGAGCAGGCCGAGGCGATGAGCACGCCGGGCAGGCCGTCGAGCGCGTCGATGACGAAGCGGCGGTCGGGCGTCACGGTGTACATGCAGGCACGCGCTTTCAGCGCCCGCCCGCCGATCTGCGGAAAGCGGCCCGCCACGCGCTCGCGGTACATGGCGGCGCTTTCTTCGGGGCTGACCGTGCGCTCGATGGTGTCGGGCGTGGTGGCGTCCACGTACTGCTCGGTCGCGACCTTGAGCGCGGGCTGCGCCGGGTCGGACGACGGAAAACCGTACATGTAGTCTTCCTGCCCGTCGCCGAACATCCAGATGAAGATGGGGAAGCGCCCGGGCGCGAAGTCGGCGGCGGCGCTGCCGGTGTCGAACCAGTGCATCACCTGGCGGTGCACGGAGAAGTCGGCTTGCCAGTCGGCGCGCGCCTGCTTGCCGAGGAACTCGGGCAGCCAGGCACCGGCCGACACCACCACGCGGTCGGCGGTGAAGCTGGCGGTGTCGGTGCGCACAAGCACGGTGTCCCCGTTGCCGACGGGCTCGACCGCCTGCACGCGTTCGCCGGTGCGTGTTTGCGCGCCCGACGCGCGGGCCGCGGCCAGTTGCGCGCCGATGGCGTCCTCGGGCCGGACGAAGCCGGCGTCGTGCTCGTGGTAGCCGATCTCGTCGCCCTGCAGATGGAACTGCGGAAAGCGCGCGCGGATACCGGCGGCATCGAGCACCTCATGCGCAATGCCGAAGTGCTCCGCGCTGGCGATGGTGCGGCGCACGAAGTCGGGCTTGCCGTGGTGTTCGGCCACGCGGCCTTCGGGCGCGAGGATGAGCCCGCCCGTGGTGGTCATCAGCGGCTTGCCGGTGCGTGCCTCGAGCTCGCGCCAGATGGCGTGCGAGCGCTGCACGAAGGGCACGTACTCGTCGCCTTCGCCCACGGCCAGGCGCGTGATGCGCGAGTCGCCGTGCGAGGAACCGAGGTCGTGCGGTGGCGCGAACTGGTCGATGCCCAGCACGCGCGCGCCGCGCTGCGAGAGTTGGTAGAGCGTGGCGGCCCCGAGGGCGCCGAGGCCGACGACGATGACGTCGTAGTGGGTGGACAAGGTCACGTGGGAACTGGCGTCAGACGAGGTTCAGGTCGAGGAAGGCGTCCTTCACCTCGATGGGCTTGGGAATGAGCTTGAGTTGCGCAAACACATCGGCCAGGCCTTGTTGTTCCTGTGCGATGGCCGGCGTGAGCGCGACCACGCCATATTGCCGCCGTTCGGTGGCCAGCGCCAGCACCTTGGGCTCGACCTTCAACTGCGGCGCCAGCGTGGCGACCACGTCGGCCGGGTGCGCCTGTGCCCATTCGTTGGCCTTGCGCAGTTCGGCGAACACGGTGCGCAGCACGTCGGTGTTGGCGCGTGCGAAGCCGGGTTGCGCGAAGTGGTAGGTGCGGTTGCCGCTCAGGCCGGTGCCGTCGAACAGCACGCGCGAATCGGTCGCCAGTTGCGCGGCGGCAAGAAACGGGTCCCACAGGCCGATGGCCGCGACGCTGCCCGACTGGTAGGCCGCGATGGTGTCGGAGGCCGTGAGGATGTACACCGGCTCGATGTCGTCATAGCGCAGGCCCGCCGCCTCGAGCGCGCGGATCAGCACGTACTGCGTGTTGTAGCCGCGGCCGGTGACGACCTTTTTTCCCTTCAGGTCGCGCACGCTGCGAATGGGCGAGTCGCGCGGCACCAGGAAGCCGACGCCGCCGGGGTAGGGGCTTTCCGCGGCCAGGTACACCAGGCCCTTGCCGCTGGCCTGCTGGAACACGCCGATGCCGTCCGAGGCGTGGCCGAAGTCGATGGCGCCGGCAGACAGTGCCTCCGACAGCTGGCTGCCGCCGAGGAACTCGGCCCACTCGACCTTCACGCCGCTGGGAGCCAGGGCTTTCTCGAGCTGGCCCGTGCCCTTCAGGATGTTGAGCGTGTTGAACTTCTGGTAGCCGATGCGAAGTGTCTTGGTGCGCGATTGGGCAAACAGCGGTGCGGCGGCTGCGGTGAAAGCGGCGGCAGTGCCGGCGTGGAGCAGGGTGCGGCGAGAGAGAGAAGGGGTGTGCATGGCGTGAGCAAAAGTCCGCGACTGTAGGAGCCACGGCCGTTCATCGCCACGAAGCTTTTGTCATTTGCTCATGCGCAATGCGGCGGTGCAATTGCGGGCCGAATTGCTTAGGGGAGGGCGCAGTCCGGTACAAAAAGCAGCAAGAACCTTTCAGCAAAAGGTCTTGAGCGGTTCGCATAATCGCGTTCGTCATTCCTACCCTTTCACTCAAGGAGCTTCACCCATGGCCCAGACCCGCATCGCCGTTCTCGTCGGCAGCCTGCGCAAGGATTCGTACAACCAGAAGCTGGCGCTCGCGCTGGCGCACCTGGCACCCTCGGACTTCACCTTCGAGCACCTGCGCATCGACGACCTGCCGCTGTACAACCAGGACGAAGACGGCAATCAGGCCCCCGCCGTGAAGCGCCTGAAGACCGAGATCGCGGCAGCCCAGGGCCTGCTGTTCGTCACGCCCGAATACAACCGCTCCATTCCCGGCGTGCTGAAGAACGCCATCGACCACGCCTCGCGTCCGTACGGTCAGAGCGCCTGGGGCGGCAAGCCGGCGGGTGTGCTCGGCGTGTCGGTGGGCGCCATCGGCACCGCGCTGGCGCAGCAGCACCTGCGCAACATCCTGGCCTACCTCGACGTGCCCACCATGGGCGCGCCCGAGGTGTTCCTGCAGGCCAAGGACGACCTGTTCGACGACAAGGGCCACATCGGCAATGAAGGTTCGAAGAAGTTCCTGCAGGGGTGGATGGACAAGTATGTGGCCTGGGTCAAGACGCATTCGGCCTGAGTCCCTTCCTTGCCGCGCACGACAAAAAGCCGCCCGGATGGGCGGCTTTTTTCATGGCGCAGCGCGGGTTCAGGCCACTTGCGCAACGTTCTTCTGGTTGGCGGCTTCGGCCGTCGCTGCCAGGATGTCGGCGCGCGCAGCGGCAAATGCGTTGGCCTTGGGCTCGTCGCCCATCGCCACGCCCTCGGCGCGCACGATGCGCACGTCGGTGATGCCGAAGAAGCCGAAGACCACCTTCAGGTAGCTCTCTTGATGCTCGGCGCCCTGGCCCCAATCGCTGGTCGAGTACACACCGCCGCGGCTCGAAGCCACGATCACCGTCTTGCCGCCGGCCAGGCCCACGGGGCCCGTTTCGGTGTACTTGAAGGTGCGGCCCACTTGGCCCAGGCGGTCGATCCAGGCCTTGAGCTGGGTCGGGATCGAGAAGTTGTAGAGCGGGGCGCCGACGACGACCACGTCAGCGGCCAGGAACTGGCTCACCAGCTTTTCGGACAGCGCGTTTTCGCGCTGCTGGGCTTCGGTCGGCTCGGCTTGCGGGCCGGTCTTGATGGCGAGGGCGTCGGCGCTGAAATGCGCCGGTGCGTCCACGGCAAGGTCGAGGTACTCGACCGTGGTGTCGGGGTGCGCGGCCTTCCAGGCGGCCACGATCTCGGCTGTCAGGACGCGGGAGGTCGAATAGGCACCGAGGATGCTGGAGTCGATGTGGAGCAGCTTCATGATCAATCACTTTCTGTGTTGGCTGTCGGCGCTCAATTGGCCGGCGGATGTGGGAATTCTATTTTTGGATCGAGTGGGCGATAAGTAGCCAAAAATCGCACTCATCGTTCTGTTTGCGGGACAATGGCGCCATGCAAGACCTCAACGACATGGTTTTCTTCGCCGAAGTGGCCGAGCGCGGCGGCTTTGCGGCCGCGAGCCGGGCGCTGGGCATTCCCAAGTCGCGCCTGTCGCGCCGCGTGGCCGACCTGGAAGAGCGCCTGGGCGTGCAACTGATGCAACGCAGCACCCGCCGCCTGTCGCTCACGCCGGCCGGGGAGATCTATCTGCGCCACGCCGCCGCCATGCGCGATGCGGCGCAGGCCGCGGCCGAGGCGGTGGCGCAGGTGCAAACGGAGCCCAGCGGGCTGGTGCGCCTCAGCGTGCCGGTCACCATGTCGCACAGCGGGCTGGCGCAGCTGATGCCGGTGTTCATGGCGCTCTACCCGGCGGTGCGCATCGACATGCGGGTGATCAACCGGCCGGTCGACCTGATCGAGGAGGGCATCGACATCGCCCTGCGCGTGCGCTTTGCCATCGAGGACAGCGCCTTGCTGGTGGCCAAGACCTTCGGCACCAGCCGCGGCGTGCTGGTGGCGCCGCCGGACTTGCTGGCGAGCGTCGGCCCGATCGATTCGCCGGCCGACCTGGCCAAGCTGCCCACGGCGGCCATGTCGGCCAACGGCGAGGGGCGCTCCGAGTGGCGGCTCGAAGGGCCCGAGGGGCAGACCTACGTGCACGCGCACACGCCGCGCTACGTGGCGGACGACCTGGTCACGCTGAAGTACGGCACGCTGGGCGGCGTGGGGGCCACCATGCTGCCCGACTACATGTGCAGGGCCGAGGTCGAGGCCGGCCAGCTGGTGCGCCTGCTGCCGGGCTGGGGCCCGACGCCGGTGGTCGCGCACATGGTGTTTCCGGCGCGGCGCGCGCTGGTGCCGGCGGTGCGCCGGCTGATCGACTTCCTGGTCGAGCACCTGCAGAACGAAGAACTGCGGATGTACTAGCCGCAGCCCGCTACCCGTCGATGTCGGTGGCGAAGGTCGTGGCCTTGTGCGCTTCCAGCACGGCGAGCCGCTCGCGCAGCGCATTGCCGATCGACGCATAGGTGCTGCTGCCGAGCGCGAGCCGCCGGGGTGCGGGGTATTGGTCCACCGAGTCGGCCATGGCCCTTGCCATCTTGGCCGCGTCGCCCGTCACGGCGAAGTCGCCACTGGTGAGCGCGCGCCGGATGGCGCCGGCCGGTGTGCCGTCGTAGACCGCCATCGGCGCGGGGCTGACCAGCCCGCCGCCGAAGTTCGTCTTGGTGGGGCCGGGCTCCACCAGCGTGAACGCAATGCCGAAGGGCGCCACTTCCTGCGCGACCGACTCCACGAACCCTTCGATGCCCCACTTGCTCGCGTGGTACAGGCTGAAGTTCGGATACGCCAACTGCCCGCCTTCGGACGAGACCTGCAGGACACGGCCACCGCCCTGGGCGCGCAGATGAGGCAGCGCAGCGCGAATGACCTGGATCGCGCCGACGAGGTTGGTGTCGATCTGGTGGCGGATCTGCGCGTCGCTGACTTCCTCGGCCGCGCCGAACAGGCCGTAGCCTGCGTTGCTGACGACCACGTCGATGCGGCCCATCGCGGCGAAGGCCGCGTCGACCACGCTGCGCACGGCGGTGGTGTCGGTCACGTCGAGCACGGACACGCGCAGTCGCTCGCCGTGCTGCGCCTGGAGTTCGCGCAGCGCGTCGGGCTGGCGCACGGTGGCGGTCACGCTGTCGCCGCGCGCCAGCAGGGTTTGGGTGAGTTCACGGCCAATGCCGCTGGAGGTGCCGGTAATGAGCCAGTTTTTCGTTGCCATTCAGGGTCCTTTCGAATGAGTGAAACCCATCGTAGGCCGCATGATTGAGAACATAAATGACGTAGCGGTGCATCTGTCTTGCACCTCAGGTTGATAATCCGCCGCATGATCATCGACCCCCTCGACGGTGTCGCCGTCTTCCTTGCCGTGGCCGAACACCGCAGCTTCACCACCGCCGCGCTGGCCCTGGGCGTGACGCCGACGGCCGTGAGCAAGGCGGTCCGCGCGCTGGAAGCCCGCCAGGGCGTGATGCTGTTCCAGCGCACCACCCGGCGGGTGGCGCTGACGGAGGCAGGCCAGGCCGTCTTCCTGCGTCTGCGGCCCGCAGTGAGCGAAATTTCGGATGCCTTCGCGGCGCTCGGCGGCTTTCGCAACCGGCCCATGGGCACGCTGCGGATCACCGCGCCGCGCGGCGCGGTCGAGCCGATCCTCAGCGCGCTGGTGCCGGCGTTTCGCCGCGCCTACCCCGAGGTCGCACTGGAGATTTCGCTCGACGAGGCGATCGTCGACCTCGTCGGCGCGGGCTTCGAAGCCGGCATCCGGCTGGGCGAGGCGGTCGAAAAGGACATGGTGGCGCTGCGGCTCACGCCGGAAATCGCGTGGTGTGTGGTGGGTGCCCCGCGCTATTTCGAAGGCCGCGAGCGGCCGAAGGTGCCGCAAGACCTGGTGCGCCACGAGGCCTTGCACTACCGCTTTGCCGGCTCCGGCGCGCTGCACCGCTGGAGCTTCCGGAGCGGCAAGCGCGACTTTCTGGTGGAAACGAAAGGCGGACTGGTCGTGAACGACCGGCAGATGCTCGTCGACTGCGCCGTGCAGGGTCTGGGCCTGGCCTTCGTCTCCGTGCAGGAGGCACGGCAGGCGGTGGCGCAGGGGCGGCTGGAGGCCTTTTTGCAGCCTTACATTCCGGTCGATTCGGGCCTGTACCTGTACTTTCCTGAGCGGTCGCAGTCGCAATTGAAGCTGCGGGTGTTCATCGACATGGCCCGAAAGCTGGCCGCGCTGCCGGGCTGATGGGGCGCCGACGGGCGCCCTTATGCGGAAAACGTCATATCCAAACAAGCAGATATTCGTTTGGCATTGAAGCGATGGTTCGCACAATCCGAAGCTCACATCCTTCCAGGAGCGACCATGGCAACTCTGCGACTCGGCGACACCGCCCCCAATTTCACCCAGGATTCCAGCGAAGGCCCCCTCGACTTCTACCAGTGGGCCGGCGATTCGTGGGTGGTGTTCTTCTCGCACCCGGCCGATTTCACCCCCGTGTGCACCACCGAGCTCGGCAAGACCGCGGCGCTGTCGGGCGAATTCGCCAAGCGCGGCGTGAAGCCCATTGCGCTGAGCGTGGACCCGGCCACCAAGCACAAGGAATGGATCTCGGACATCAACGAGACGCAGAACACCACGGTCAACTTTCCCATCATTGCGGACGCAGACCGCAAGGTGGCCGACCTGTACGACCTGATCCACCCGAACGCCTCGGCCACGGCCACCGTTCGCAGCGTGTTCATCATCGACCCGAAGAAGGTGATCCGCACGACCATCACCTACCCCGCGTCGACCGGGCGCAACTTCGACGAGATCATTCGCGTGATCGACTCGCTGCAGCTCACCGACAGCCACAAGGTGGCCACGCCCGTGAACTGGAAGGACGGCGACGACGTGGTCATCGTGCCGAGCATCCAGGACCCGGCCGAGCTCGCCGAGCGCTTCCCCAAGGGCTTCAAGGCTGTGAAGCCTTACCTGCGCATCACGCCGCAGCCGAACAAGTAAGCGACGCAGGCGGCAATCGCAGATGCAGACGCGAGTCGTCATAGTGCCCGGTTGGCGCGACTCCGGGCCCGGCCACTGGCAGAGCCTGTGGGAAGCGCGCATTCCGGGCGCCGCGCGGGTGGTGCAGGACGACTGGGCCTCGCCCAAGCGTGACGCCTGGGTGTCGGCGCTGGCCAAGCTGGTGCTGGAGACGCCCGGGCCGGTGGTAATTGCCGCCCACAGCCTGGGCTGCATCGCCACCGCGCACCTGCCGGCGGCCGCGGCGGCCCGCATCCAGGGCGCGTTGCTGGTGGCGCCGGCCGACCCCGAACGCCGCGCGGTGCTGTCCGACTTCGCGCCCGTGCCGTATGCCGCGCTGCCGTACCGCAGCATCGTGGTGGCCAGCAGCAACGACCCGTTTTGCCCCATTCGCCTGGCGGGTGCCTATTCGCGCGCCTGGGGCAGCGAGTTCGTGCGCATGCAGAATGCGGGCCATATCAACGTCGATTCGGGGCACGGGGACTGGCCGCTCGGCCTGGCTCTGCTCCAATCCTTGACCGACGAGCCCGCCGCCTGGTCGGCGGGCCGTGAATTTTCAGAAACCTTGGCAATCACATGACTTCCAGAATCAAGACCTTCGTCGCCGTGCTCGCGCTGGCGTCCTCCGCACTTGCAGGCAGCACCGCCTTTGCCCAAGGCACGGGGCTGCTCAACGCCTCGTACGACGTGGCCCGCGAGTTCTACAAGGACTACAACGCGGCCTTCGTGGCGCACTACAAGAAGGCCACCGGGAAGGACGTCAAGATCGACCAGTCGCACGGCGGCTCCAGCGCCCAGGCGCGTGCGGTGGCCGACGGCCTCGACGCCGACGTGGTGACCATGAACACCTCCACCGACATCGACTTCCTGGCCGGCACCGGCGTGGTCGCCAAGGACTGGAACAAGAAATTCCCCGACAACGCATCGCCGACCACGTCGACCATGCTGTTCCTGGTGCGCAACGGCAACCCCAAGGGCATCAAGGACTGGGACGACCTGATCAAGCCCGGCGTGCAGGTCGTGATCGTCAACCCCAAGACCGGCGGCAACGGGCGCTACGCCTACCTCGCGGCCTGGGGCTACATCAAGAAGAAGGGCGGCACCGACGCGCAGGCGGCGGAGTTCGTCGGCAAGCTGTTCAAGAACGTGCCGGTGCTGGCACGCGGCGGCCGCGATGCGACCACCGCCTTCCTGCAACGCAACATCGGCGATGCGCTGATCACCTTCGAGTCGGAAGTGGTGTCGATCGACCGCGAATTCGGCACCGGCAAGGTCGACTCGGTGTACCCGTCGATCAGCATCGTGGCCGAGAACCCGGTGGCCGTGGTCGAACGCACCGTCAACAAGAAGGGCACCGGCGAGCTGGCCAAGGCCTACCTCGACTGGCTGTACTCCGAAGAAGCGCAGGAAATCGCGGCCAAGCATGCGCTGCGTCCGCGCTCGCAGGCCGTGCTCAAGAAGTACGCCGCCACGTTCAAGCCGCTGCAGCTGTTCACGGTGCAGGAACTGTTCGGCAGCCTGGGTGAAGCGCAGAAGGTGCACTTCAACGACGGCGGCCAGTTCGACAAGCTCTACACGCCCGGCGCGAAGTAAATGAGCGGCGCTGTCCCATCGGCGCTCCCGTCCGCGGGAGCGCCTTTTTCGCGTGCCAACCGGGCAGGGGGCGCCAAGCGCGTTCTGCCCGGTTTCCACATCACGCTCGGCTTCTCGATTCTCTATCTCAGCCTGATCGTGCTGATCCCGCTGTCGGCGCTGGTCTTCAGGACCTTCACGCTGACCTGGGACCAGTTCTGGGTGGCCGTGACCGCGCCGCGCGTGATGGCCTCGTACCGGCTGACCTTCGGCGCGTCGCTGATCGCGGCGATCGTCAACACCGTGTTCGGCCTGCTGGTGGCCTGGGTGCTGGTGCGCTACAAGTTCCCGGGCAAGCGCATCGTCGACGCGCTGGTCGACCTGCCGTTCGCACTGCCGACGGCCGTGGCCGGCATCTCGCTGACCGCGCTGCTCGCGGGCAACGGCTGGATCGGGCAGCTGCTGGAGCCGCACGGCATCAAGCTCGCGTTCACGCCGGCGGGCATCGTGATTGCGCTGATCTTCATCGGGCTGCCGTTCGTGGTGCGCACGGTGCAGCCGGTGCTCGAGGACACCGAGAAAGAGCTGGAAGAGGCCGCAACGTCGCTGGGCGCCACGCGGTTGCAGACTTTCACCAAGGTGATCTTCCCGGCCATTGCGCCGGCGCTGTTCACGGGCTTTGCCATGGCCTTCGCACGCGCCATCGGCGAGTATGGCTCGGTGATCTTCATTGCCGGCAACATGCCCATGATTTCGGAGATCACGCCGCTCATCATCATCGGCAAGCTGGAGCAGTACGACTACGCGGGTGCCACGGCCGTCGCGCTGGTGATGCTGGTCATTTCCTTCGTGCTGCTGCTGGTCATCAACGGCCTGCAGGCATGGCAGCGTCGCCGGGCAGGAGGCTGAGATGAGTGCACCTTCCAAAGTCGTTCGCCGCGCACAGGCCGGCACCACCGAGGCGCCGTGGGTGCGCTGGCTGCTCATCGGCCTGGCGCTCGCGTTCATGTTCCTGTTTCTCGTGCTGCCGCTGGCCGCCGTGGCGACCGAGGCCTTGCGAAAGGGCGTGGGCGCCTACCTCGAGGCGCTGAAGGAGCCCGACGCCTGGAGCGCCATCCGCCTCACGCTCATCACGGCGGCCATCACGGTGCCGCTCAACCTCGTGTTCGGCGTGGCGGCGGCCTGGGCCGTGGCCAAGTTCGAGTTCCGCGGCAAGGCGCTCCTCACCACGCTGATCGACCTGCCGTTCGCGGTGTCGCCGGTGGTGGCGGGCCTGATCTATGTGCTGGTGTTCGGTGCACAGGGCTGGATCGGCCCCTGGCTCGCCGAGCACGACATCAAGATCATCTTCGCCGTACCCGGCATCGTGCTGGCCACCGTGTTCGTGACCTTTCCCTTCATTGCGCGCGAACTCATTCCGCTGATGCAGGCCCAGGGCACCGACGAGGAGCAGGCCGCCATCGTGCTGGGTGCGACCGGCTGGCAGACCTTCTGGCGCGTGACGCTGCCCAACATCAAGTGGGGCCTGCTGTACGGCGTGATCCTGTGCAATGCGCGCGCCATGGGCGAATTCGGCGCGGTGTCGGTGGTGTCGGGGCACATTCGCGGCCAGACCAACACCATGCCGCTGCATGTGGAAGTGCTCTACAACGAATACCAGTCGGTGGCCGCCTTCGCCGTGGCTTCGCTGCTGGCCATCCTGGCGCTGGTCACGCTGGTGATCAAGTCGGTCATCGAGTGGCGGCACGAGCGCGAGATGAAGGCGATTGCCGAGATGCCGCCGGAGCGGCCCACGGCGGCTTGAAAAGTTCGGGGGTGAAAGGAGAACCCTCACCCCGGCCCTCTCCCCCAGGGGAGAGGGAGTAACCAGACGAAGACACAGGCAGAGATCCCCATGAGCATCGAAATCCGCAACATCAGCAAGCAGTTCGGCGACTTCCGCGCGCTGCGCAACGTGAACCTCGACGTGGAATCGGGCGAACTGGTCGCGCTGCTCGGCCCCTCGGGCTGCGGCAAGACCACGCTGCTGCGCATCATCGCGGGGCTGGAGACGGCCGACGCCGGCAGCATTCTTTTCTCGGGCGAAGACACCACCGACGTGCACGTGCGCGAGCGGCAGGTGGGCTTCGTGTTCCAGCACTACGCGCTGTTCCGCCACATGACCGTGTTCGAGAACGTCGCCTTCGGCCTGCGCGTGAAGCCGCGCAAGGACCGCCCGAGCGACGCGCAGATCAAGGCCAAGGTGACCGACCTGCTCAAGCTGGTGCAGCTCGACTGGCTGGCCGACCGCTACCCGTCGCAGCTGTCCGGCGGGCAGCGCCAGCGCATCGCGCTGGCCCGCGCCCTGGCCGTGGAGCCCAAGGTGCTGCTGCTGGACGAGCCCTTCGGCGCGCTCGACGCCAAGGTGCGCAAGGAACTGCGCCGCTGGCTGCGCCGGCTGCACGACGAGCTGCACGTCACCTCGATCTTCGTCACCCACGACCAGGAAGAGGCGCTCGAGGTGGCCGACCGCGTGGTGGTCATCAACAAGGGGCAGATCGAACAGGTCGGCTCGCCGCAGGAAGTGTGGGACCAGCCCGCCAGCCCGTTCGTGTACGGGTTCCTGGGCGACGTGAACCTGTTCCACGGCCGGGCCGACCACGGCGCGGTGCAGCTCGACGGCATGCGCCTGGATTCGCCCGAGCACAGCGGCGCGCGAGACGCCAAGGCGCGGGCCTATGTGCGCCCGCATGACATCGACGTGACACCCTACGTGGCCGGCGCCTCCGGCATCGTCGCCACGCTGTCGCGCGCCATCGTCGTCGGACCGACCGCGCGGCTGGAACTTGAGCCCACCGAAACGAATCCAGATAATCCGGGCTCCGGAACCATCATCGAGGCGCAACTCCCTGCGCAACAGTTCCGTGAACTGGGCTTGAAGGAAGGCGACACCGTCGTCGCCAATCCACGCAAGGCCAGGGTGTTCGTAGAAGAAGATTGGGTGTCTCCTTGATCGATTGGTACTTCGGCGCGCCGCGCCGCGCGCTCGGGCTCATCTGCCTGGCCTGCGTTCTCATGCTGGCCTTCGGGCTCTACCTGCAGCACGTGGTCGGGCTCGAGCCTTGCCCCATGTGCATCGTGCAGCGGTATGCGCTGGTGCTGGTGGCGCTGTTCACCGGGCTGGCCGCCATCTTCCGCACCCGTGCGCTGCAGGTGACAGGCGGGGTGCTGGCACTGGTGTCGGCCATCGGCGGTGCCTACACGGCCGCCTCGCAGAGCTGGCTGCAGTGGTACCCGCCCGAGGTCGTGTCCTGCGGGCGCGACCTGTACGGAATGATCGAGACCTTTCCGCTGAAGCGCGCGCTGCCGATGATCTTCCGCGGCGGCGGCGACTGCTCCAAGGTCGACTGGACGCTGTTCGGCCTGACGCTGGCGAACTGGTCGTTCGTGGCGTTCGTGGTGCTGTCGCTGCTGCTGCTCACGCTGCTCGTGCGCTCGCGCCGCGCACGCTGAAAAAAGCGCCGCGTCGGGGCAGTAATGCCCAGATGCCGGCCCCGGCTTTAGCGGGCCTTCAGCAACCACCGCTAGGATGAAGCCGCTGCCGCACGCCGTGCGCGCCAGCGGCGTCCCACTTCATCCTCATTGCATGCAAAACACCCCCAAGCGGCGCTCGCGCAAGCTCGTCTACGGCATCCTCGCCGTGGTGGTCCTGGGCCTGCTGTCCCTTTTCTGGCTCAGCCCGCCCAAGAAGACCGAATACCTCACCGCCACCGTGGCGCGCACCGACCTTGAAAACGCGGTGCTCGCCACCGGCGTGCTGCAGGCGCTCAAGCAGGTGGAGGTGGGCGCGCAGGTCAGCGGCCAGCTCAAGTCGCTGAAAGTGGTGCTGGGGCAGACGGTGAAGAAGGGCGACTGGCTCGCCGAGATCGACCCGGTCATCTCGCAGAACACCCTCGCGCAGGAGCAGGCCAAGCTGGAGAACCTGCAGGCGCAGAAGCTCGCGAAGGAAGTGCGCGTGCGGCAGGCGCAGCTCACCTGGACCCGGCAGCAGGACATGCTCGCGCAGGATGCGGCCGCCAGGCAGGACATGGAAAGCGCCGACGCCGAGCTGCGCGCGCTGCGTGCCGATGCCGTGTCGCTCGAGGCGCAGATCCGCCAGCAGAAGCTGGCCGTGGCCTCGGCGCAGACCAACCTGTCGTACACGCGCATCGTCGCGCCCATCGACGGCGACGTGGTGTCCATCAGCACGCTCGAAGGCCAGACCGTGGTGGCCGCCTTCCAGGTGCCCACGCTCATGAAGCTGGCCGACCTGTCGACCATGACCGTGAAGGCGCAGGTGTCCGAGGCCGACGTGGTGCGCGTGAAGCCCGGCCAGCCGGTGTACTTCACCATCCTGGGCGACCCCGACAAGCGTTACCACGGCACGCTGCGCGCGGTGCAGCCCTCGCCCGAGAAGATCAACAACGCGGTGTTCTTCAATGCGCTGTTCGACGTGCCCAACCCCGATCGCACCCTGCGCGTGGACATGACGGCGCAGGTCGCCATCCTGCTGGGCGAGGCGAAACAGGCGCTGACCGTGCCGCTCACGGCGCTGGGCGCCCGCGACAAGGACGGCCGCCAGGAAGTGCGCGTGCTCAAGGCCGACCAGAGCGTGGAAAAGCGCCAGGTGCGCGTGGGCATCAGCAACAACTTCCAGGCGCAGGTGCTCGAAGGGCTGAAGGAGGGCGACAACGTCATCACGGGCGACCCCTCTGCGCTGTTGGACGGCGGCGACGGCGGCCGGGGCAAGCGCCCATGACGCAGGCGAAGGCGCCGCTGCTCACCCTGCGCGGCATCGGCCGCAGCTTTCCCTCGGGCGAGCAGGAGGTGCAGGTGCTGAAGGACGTCGACCTCGACATCGGTCACGGCGAGATGCTGGCCATCGTCGGCGCCTCGGGCTCGGGCAAGTCGACGCTGATGAACATCCTCGGCTGCCTCGACCGGCCGAGCACGGGCACCTACACCGTGTCGGGCCAGGACGTGGGCACGCTCGACAGCGACGCGCTGGCCGAGCTGCGGCGCGAGCACTTCGGCTTCATCTTCCAGCGCTACCACCTGATGCAGCACCTGACGGCCGCCGGCAACGTCGAGGTGCCGGCCGTGTACGCCGGCACCGACACCCAGGCGCGCGACACGCGGGCGCGCCAGCTGCTCGCCCGGTTGGGCCTGGCAGACCGCACCGAGCACCGGCCCAGCCAGCTCTCGGGTGGCCAGCAGCAGCGCGTGAGCATTGCGCGCGCACTGATGAACGGCGGCGAGGTGATCCTGGCCGACGAGCCCACCGGCGCGCTCGACCGCAAGAGCGGGCAGGAGGTGATCGGCATCCTGCGCGAGCTGCATGCGCAGGGCCACACGATCATCATCGTGACCCACGACATGCAGGTGGCGAGCTGCACCGAACGCATCATCGAGATCTCGGACGGCGTGATCGTGGGCGACCGGCCCAATGTGCCAACGGTGGCGGCGCCCGCGCAAGACGTGCAGGCCGACGCCTCCGTGCGCGAAGCGATGACCCGGCCCAGGCTGGGCATCGCGCGCTTCAGCACCGGCTGGGCCCGCTTCGCCGAGGCCTTTCGCATGGCCTGGCGCTCGATGATGGCGCACCGCATGCGCACGGCGCTCACCATGCTGGGCATCGTCATCGGCATCACCTCGGTGGTGTCCATCGTGGCGATCGGGGAGGGCGCCAAGCGCTTCGTGCTCTCGGACATCCGGGCCATCGGCACCAACACGCTGGACGTGTACCCGGGCCGCGACTTCGGCGACGACAAGGCGCAGAGCATCCGCACGCTGACGCCGGCCGACCTCGATGCGATTGCGGCGCAACCCTATGTGCACAGCGTGACGCCCGCGACCTCGCGCAGCCTGCGCCTGCGCTACCGCAGCGTGGACATCAACGGCACGGTGAATGGCGTGAGCGACAGCTTCTTCCGCGTGCGCGACATGCAGATGGCCGACGGCGCGGCCTTCACCGCCAGCGACGTGCGCCACCAGTCGCAGGTGGTGGTGATCGACCAGAACACGCGGCGCAAGCTCTTTCCCGACGGGGGCGATGCGGTCGGAAAAATCATCCTGGTGGGCAACCTGCCGTGCACGGTGATCGGCGTGTCGCAGGAGAAGAAGACGGTGTTCGGCGAGAACAAGTCGCTCAACATCTGGCTGCCCTACAGCACCGGCGCGAGCCGGCTGTTCGGCCAGCAGCACTTCGACAACATCACCGTGCGCATCCGCGACGACCAGCCGACCAAGGCGGCGGAAGACAGCATCGTCAAGCTGCTGACGCTGCGCCACGGCGCCAAGGACTTCTTCACCTTCAACATGGACAGCATCGTGAAGACCGCCGAGCGCACGAGCCAGTCGCTCACGCTGCTGCTGTCGCTGATTGCGGTGATCTCGCTGGTGGTGGGCGGCATCGGCGTGATGAACATCATGCTGGTGTCGGTGACCGAGCGCACCCGCGAGATCGGCATTCGCATGGCCGTGGGTGCGCGCCAGAGCGACGTGCTGCAGCAGTTCCTGACCGAGGCCGTGCTGGTGTGCCTGGTGGGCGGGCTGATCGGCGTGTCGCTGTCGTACGGCATCAGTTTTCTGTTCTCGATTTTCGTCAAGCAATGGCAAATGATCTTTTCACTGGGCGCGGTGGTGTCGGCCTTTCTGTGCGCGTCGCTGATCGGCGTGCTGTTTGGCTACCTGCCGGCGCGCAATGCCGCGCGCCTGGACCCGATCGAGGCGCTGGCGCGTGAGTAGCGCGCGCCTTCTGTCCGCGGTGGCCGCCGCCGTGCTGGTGCTCGGCGGGTGCACGCTATTCAAGCCCGAGCAGCGCGCGCAGCCGCCGCTGGAAGTTCCGCAGGGCTGGCAGCAGTCGGACGGCGCGGGCAGTGCCGCCGCCATGTTGTCGGCCAGCTGGTGGACGGCGTTCAACGACCCGCAGCTCGACGGCCTGATCGACAGCGCGCTGCGCACCAGCAACGACCTGGCCGCCGCAGGCATTCGCGTGCAGCGCGCGCAGCTGCAGGCGGGCCTTGCGGACACGAACCTCACGCCCGGCGTGGTGGCGCAGGCCGGCACGAGCCGCGCCTATGACCTGAAGCGCGGCGGTGCGAGCGTGGCCACATCGAGCGTTCAGGCCACCTTGAGCTACGAGCTCGACCTGTGGAGCCGACTTGCCGCACAGCGCAGTGCCGCCGAATGGGCGCTGAAGGCCACCGAGTCCGACCGGCAAGCCACGGCGCTGGCACTGGTCGGCACCACGGCGGGGCTCTACTGGCAGACCGGCTACCTCAACCAGCGCATCGCGTTGAGCGAAGCGGGCATCGAAGACGGCCGCCGCATCCTGGCGCTGGTGCGCGTGAAATACGCGGCGGGCGCGGTGTCGGGGCTGGACGTGGCGCAGGCCGGGCAGAACCTGGCAACGCAGGAGGCCGCGCACACCCAGCTGTTGCAGCAGCGCGTGGAGGCGCGCAACGCGCTGGCCATTCTGTTCGACCAGCCGCCGCAGCCGTTGGCCGTCGAGCCGCCGCAGCTGCCGGACATTGCACTGCCCGTCATCGACGCCGGTGTGCCGGCGAACCTGCTGGGCCGGCGGCCCGACCTTCGTGCGGCCGAACAGCGGCTGCGTGCGGCGCTGGCGAACGTCGATGCCACGCGCACCGGTTTCTACCCCGCGCTGAGCCTGACAGGGTCGCTGGGCACGTCGAGTGCCGCGCTGGGGGACCTGCTGAAGAACCCCGTGGCCACGCTGGGCGCCGGGCTGGCGTTGCCTTTCCTGCAATGGAACACCGCACGGCTGAGCGTGGGCGTGTCGCAGACGCAGTACGAAGAGGCGGTGCTGGGCTTCAGGCAGTCGCTGTACACGGCGCTGTCGGAGGTGGAGAACGCGTTGTCTTCGCGCACGCAGTTGCGCGACGAGAGCGAGAAGCTCGCGCTGGCGCTGCAGGAGGCGCAGCGGGCGGAGCGGTTGTCCGAGGTGCGCTACCGCGCAGGAGCGACTGCGTTGCAGCCGGTGCTCGATGCGAAGGATCGGCGGCGTACGGCGCAGGTGTCGCTGGCGTTGAACCGGTTGAACCAGCTCAATGCGACGATGACGCTTTACAAGGCGTTGGGTGGGGCGGCCGTGGCGTTGTAGGCCGGCGGCCTCGGCGGCCCGGTGAACGTCAATCCTGGAACGGCGCCTTTTTGGCGAGCTTGCGAACCACCAACCCAGGCAGCCGCAGGACGAATTCGACCATCAGCCGCGCATGCATCCAGGTCAGCAGCACGTTGTCCCGTCCATAGCGAAAGTGCGACACGCCGCCTTCCTCCGCCGTCAGGTACTTCACCGGCGCATCGATGTTCACCGGCTTCACCCCGCGCCAGGCCAGCCGCACGACCGCTTCGGTGTCGAAGTCGAAGCGCCGCATCCAGGGCTGGCGCGCCATGACGGCGATCAGGTCCGGCACCGGATACACGCGAAAGCCGTAGAGCGAATCGCCGACGCCGGCGAACAGGGTCTCCAGCTGCGTCCATCCGTTCGACACGCGCCGCCCGCGCACGCGCAGCAGCGGCGCGCTGGCGTCGAACACCGGGCGGCCCAGCACCATCGTCTCGGGGCGGGCCAGCGAGGCCTTCATGAACGCGGGGATCAGGTCGGCCGGGTGCTGCCCGTCGGAGTCCATCGTCAGCGCATGCGTGAAGCCCGCGTCCTGCGCGGCGCGCAGCCCGTGCAGCACCGCCGAGCCCTTGCCCTGGTTCTGCGGCAGCAGCCACACGCGCAAGCCCGGGTCGCTGGCGGCCATCTGCTGCAGCCGCTCGCCCGTGCCGTCGTCGCTGCCATCGATCACCACCCAGACGGGGCTCCATTGCGCGCGCGCCGCGGCAACGGTCGAGAACAGGCGTTCGCCCGTGTTGTAGCTGGGAATCAGGACAAGGTGGGTGCGCGAGGCGTCTGGCATTCGGGGGACGCGTCGGTGGCGCGCTGTTCCAGGTTTTGGCGAAAGTAGTGTTCCAGCTCGGCTTGCAGCACGTCGCTGTCCTGCGTCGGCGCGAAGCGCTTGCCGAGCCGCAGCGTGAAAACGATCGGCAGCGGCGGCACGCGCCACAGCGGCCAGCCCTTGCCGAGGTAAGGCGAGTCGGTGTCGATGAACACCGTTTGGATGGGCGCCTGCGCCAGCTTGGCGATCAGCGTGGTGCCGGCACGAAAGGGATTCAACGGTGGCGTCACGGTGCGCGTGGCCTCGGGAAAGATCACCAGCTGCCCGCCGTTGCGCAGGTCGTTCACCGCCAGGCGCACCATCGTGCGGGCCGACTTGTTGCTGATGTAGCGCGCCAGCCTGGCGCCCGCGCCCAGGAAGATGTTGCCCATCAGGTCTGCCTTCATGATGCAGGCGCTGCGGGGCAGGCGCGCCACCAGCAGCATCGCGTCGAGCATGGTCGGGTGGTTGGCCACGAAGATCACGCCGGGCTCCTTGCGCATCGGGTCCAGGCACGCCGCGTCGATGCGCATCATGCCGGTCGCCGAGGCCAGCCACCAGAACATCCGGTAGGCGAAGGCGATTGTCGTGCGGCCGAGCACGCGTGCGGGCGCAGCGGGCATCACCGGGTAGATCAGCATGGCCACCACGTTCCAGGCCAGCGAGATCAGGCCCAGGAACAGCAGCAGCGCGTAGAGCATCAACGCGAGCGGAATGGAGGTGAGGAATCGCAACACGCGAATCATTGAATCAGGCAATCGGACGGCGAGCGGTCGGACAAAGGCCGGTCAGGCACGCAGTTGCCCGGCCGCAACGGTGTGGGCCTCGATCTCGACCAGCAGGTCGCTGCGGCAGATGTCCGCTTCGAGGTACACCGCATGGCGCGCCATCGGCGCGTCCGCGCCGAGCGTGCCTTCGAGAATGCTGCGCACCGCCTCGGTGTCCGACGGATGGCGCACGTAGACCACGCAGTCGAGTTCGGCGAGCGAGAACTTCGCCGTGCCGCGCGCGTTGGCGGCGGCTACCACCGCCTGCAGGTTGCGCAGCGTTTCGCGCGTCTGCTCCAGCACGTCGCCGTGGTGCACGGTTTCGTGGCCGACGATGCTCGCCGTGCCCGAGATGAAGAGCGCGATGTGGCCGTCGCCGATGTCCGACAGCGCCGCGCGCGAGAACGTGGGCGAGCGCGGGCCGTAGGTTTCGGGGTAGCGGTAGGCCGAGACCTGCCGGGGGTTCTCGACCGGCAGCGGCGCGTGCTGGCCGGCCAGGAAGCGGATCGACAGGGCGCCCTGGTGGATGCCCAGCGCACAGGCGGCGGGTGCGCCTTCGAAGGCGGCACGGCCGGCCTCGAGGAATGCTTCCTGGCGGCCCTGGTTGAACTGGCGGTAGCGTTCCAGCCCGCCGCCGTCGGCGTTGATCTGGGGCAGGTAGTTCCAGATGCGCAGCAGGTGCGGCGCGCCGGCCTGGTCGAGCGTCTTGAACAGGTCGCGGTAGGCGCGGTGCGCAAGCTCGGCCAGGCCCTGTTGTTCGGTGGCCTCGTCGAGATCGATGGCGCCGAGCAGCCAGTGGCCGTCGGTGCGCCAGCGTGCGATGCCGGTGGTGCCCGACTCGATGTGCGGGCCGCTCACGTGCCACACGTCGGCCATGGCACCTTGCGGCGACAGCACGCGCGCGTTGACGGTCGGCATCCATGCCACGCCGTGCGGCGTTCCGTAGCCAAGCGCCGCGAAGGGCGCCTTGCCGCGGGTTGCCAGCGCCAGGCTGTCCGGCAACGAAAGGCGCTCGACGCGCAGATGGGAAGAGGTGTCGTCCTGAGCTCGCACTGTCAACTGGCCTCGCCGGTGTGTTCTGGTTTGACGGCGGTATAGGCGGAGAAGACGCCGAGGCTGGCATGTCGCTGCACGTCGCGAAAGCCCGCGGCGGCCAGCGCCTGCATCACCCGTTCGGGCGGAATGCAGGCCTCGATCGTGTCCCAGTAATAGCGCCACAGTTCGGAGGTGTTGCGCTGGCGGCCCACCACGCGGGCGATCAGCGGCACCACGGCACGCATGTAGCCCTTGAGCAGCGCCGTTGCGACGCGGCCTTCGGGCTTGGTGATCTCGAGCACCGCCACGCGTCCGCCCGGACGCAGCACGCGGTGGAACTCGCTGAAGGCCGCGGCCACGTCGCTGATGTGGCGCATGGCGTAGCCCATGCTCACGAAGTCGCAGCTGGCGTCCGGCCGGGGCAGCGCCTCGGCCACGCCGCGCACCAGCTCGACGCCGGGCAGCTTGACCTGGCCCATCATCCCGGGGCTGGGGTCCACGCCCACGAGGTGGCCGGTGGAGCCGATGAGCTTGAGCGCCTCGCGGGCGACGAGCCCGGTGCCGATGCCCACGTCGAGCACCTCGGCGCCCGCGGCGAGGCCGGCCTGGCGCAGCGCCGCGCGGCGGTACGAGGGGCCGGTGCCGAAGGCCAGCACGCTCTCGATGCGGTCGTAGTCCGCGGCGGTGCTGTCGAAGATGCGCAACAGGAACGCCTGATGCTCCGCCTCGGTCTTGTAGTACAGCGGCAAGGGAGCGTGGGGTGGCAGGGGGGCGGGATTTCCCTGCTCAACGGAAGGCGATGGCGTCATCGAACGATTATCACCAAAAGCCCCGGCCTGAAATCCGGGGGGCGCCGGGCGCTGGGTGCGCCGGACAGTAAACTCGCAGCTTGCTTTGAAAACACAAGACAGCGAGATAGAAAGCCATGGCCGGACACAGCAAATGGGCAAATATTCAGCACCGGAAGGGCCGCCAGGACGAGAAGCGCGGCAAGCTCTGGACCCGTGCCATCCGCGAGATCACGGTGGCCGCCCGTGCCGGTGGCGCTGACCTGAGCGCCAACCCCCGGCTGCGGCTGGCGGTGGAAAAAGCCAAGGCCGTCAACCTGCCGATCGACACCGTCAAGCGCAACATCGACAAGGCCACGGGCAATCTCGAAGGCGTCAATTACGAAGAAATTCGTTACGAAGGGTATGGCATCGGTGGCGCGGCGATCATCGTCGACACCATGACCGACAACCGCGTGCGCACCGTGGCCGAAGTGCGCCACGCCTTCTCCAAGCATGGCGGCAACATGGGCACCGAAGGCTCGGTGGCCTTCCAGTTCAAGCACTGCGGCCAGATCATCTTCGCCCCCGGCACCGATGAAGACAAGGTCATGGAAGTGGCGCTCGAAGCTGGCGCCGAGGACGTCGTCACCGACGACGACGGCGCCATCGAGGTGATCACCGCCGTGGCCGACTTCGAAGCCGTCAAGAACGCGCTGGAGGCCGCCGGCCTGAAGCCCGACGCGGCCGAAGTCACCATGCGCGCGGAAAACACCGTGGACGTGACCGGCGAGGACGCCGCAAGAATGCAGAAGTTGCTCGACGTGCTCGAGGACCTGGACGACGTGCAGGACGTTTTTCACAACGCCTCGCTGTCCGAGTGATGCGCGACGAGCAGTGCGCGAATGAATGTTTGTTGAATCACAGCGAGAAATGAAGGCCCGCGAATGAAGGTACTGGTAATTGGGGGAGGGGGCCGTGAACACGCTCTGGCGTGGCGCCTGGCGCAGGCTGCGCGGGTGAGCCGCGTGTACGTGGCGCCCGGCAACGGCGGCACCGCGAGCGACGAGCGCTACGACTGCATCGACATCACCGAACCCGCCGCGTTGCGCGAATGGGCCATCAAGGAAAAGATTTCGCTGACCGTGGTCGGCCCCGAGGCGCCGCTGGCAGCGGGCGTGGTGGACGAGTTCCGCGCGCACGGCCTGCGCATCTTCGGCCCGACCCAGGCGGCCGCTCAGCTCGAGAGCTCCAAGGCGTTCTCCAAGGCCTTCATGAAGCGCCACAAGATCCCGACCGCCGAGTACGAGGCGTTCACCGACGCCGCTGCCGCGCACGCCTACATCGACGCCAAGGGCGCGCCCATCGTGGTCAAGGCCGACGGCCTGGCCGCAGGCAAGGGCGTGGTGGTGGCCATGACGGCGCAAGAGGCGCACGAGGCCGTCGACTTCATGCTGGTCGACAACAAGTTCGGCGTGTCGCACAACGAAGGCGGCGCGCGCGTCGTCATCGAAGAGTTCCTGCAGGGCGAGGAAGCCAGCTTCATCGTGCTGTGCGACGGCAAGAACGTCACCGCGCTCGCCACCAGCCAGGACCACAAGCGCCTGCTCGATGGCGACGAAGGCCCCAACACCGGCGGCATGGGCGCTTATTCGCCCGCGCCCGTGGTCACGGCCGAGGTGCATGCGCGCGCGATGCGCGAGATCATCCTGCCGACCATCCGCGGCATGGAAAAGGACGGCATTCCGTACACGGGCTTCCTGTACGCCGGCCTGATGATCGACCCCGCCGGCCACCCGAAGACGCTCGAATTCAACTGCCGCATGGGCGACCCCGAGACGCAGCCGATCATGATGCGCCTGAAGTCCGACCTGTTCGAAGTGTTCTGGCACGCCACCGACGGCACGCTCGACCAGGTCGAACTGCAGTGGGACCGGCGCGTGGCGCTGGGCGTGGTGATGGCCGCGCACGGCTACCCGCTGTCGCCGCGCAAGGGCGACCGCATCACCGGCATTCCGGCCGAGGCACCCGACGCCGTGGTGTTCCATGCCGGCACCACGCTGGACAACGGCGAACTCAAGACCAGCGGCGGCCGCGTGCTCTGCGTGACCGTGCTGGCCGACAGCGTGAAGCAGGCGCAGCAGCGGGTCTACGAGGTGGCGGCGCGTGTCAACTTCGACGGTGCGCAGTACCGCAAGGACATCGGGTTCCTCGCCTTGCAGGCGCGCACGGCCCCCGGCGCCTGATGCAGCACACCGATCCGTCGGCCGTCGGCGACTACCTGCGCGGACTGCAGCAGTCGATCATCGCGGCCGTCGAGCAGGCCGACGGCGGCACCTGCGTTCGCGATGCCTGGCACAAGGCGCCGGGCGAGCCGCTGCAGGGCCAGGGCCTGACCTGCATCCTCGAAGGCGGCGAGCTGTTCGAGCGCGCGGGCTGCGGGTTCTCGCAGGTGCGCGGCCCCAGGCTGCCGCCGTCCGCCACGCAGAACCGGCCCGAGCTGTCGGGCGCGCCCTTCGAGGCGATGGGTGTGTCGCTGGTGTTCCACCCGCGCAACCCCTACGTGCCGATCGTTCACATGAACGTGCGCATGCTGGCGGCCCTGCCCGAAGGCGGCGAGCCGGTCTGCTGGTTCGGCGGCGGCATGGATCTCACGCCCTGCTACGGTTTCGAAGAAGACGCGGTGCATTTCCACACCCTCTGCCGCGATGCGCTCGCGCCCTTCGGTGACGACAAATACCCGCGCTTCAAGACATGGTGTGACGAGTATTTCTTTCTGAAGCACCGCGGCGAGCAACGCGGTGTAGGCGGCATCTTCTTCGACGATTTCTCCGAAGGCGGCTTCGAGAACGGCTTCGCGATGATCCGCTCGGTGGGTGACGGTTTCCTGCCGGCCTACATGCCCGTCGTCGAGCGCCGGCGCCACATGGCGTACACGGAGCGGGAGCGCAACTTCCAGCTCTACCGTCGCGGTCGGTACGTCGAGTTCAATCTGGTGTGGGACCGCGGCACGCACTTCGGTCTTCAGTCGGGTGGGCGCACCGAATCGATTCTTCTGTCGATGCCGCCGCTGGCCAGCTGGGCCTACCAGCAGCAGCCCGAGCCGGGCAGCGCGGAAGCCGCGCTGTACAGCGACTTCATCGTGCGGCGCGACTGGTTGTGAGCCCTTCCGGCAAGGCACCGCGCATCGGCGTTTTCGGTGGCGCGTTCGACCCTCCGCACAACGCCCATGTGGCGTTGGCCGAAGCCGCACTGGCCCAGCTCGACCTGGCCGAACTGCACGTCATTCCCACGGGGCAGGCCTGGCACAAGAGCCGGCCGCTCACGCCGAAGCAAGACCGCCTTGCGATGGCGCGGCTGGCGTTCTCGGCACTGAAGGGCACCGTGGTCGTCGACAGCCGCGAAGTGTTGCGCGATGGCCCCACCTACACGCTCGACACCCTGCACGAACTCCAGCAGGAACAGCCCGGCGCGCAGCTGGTTCTGATCATGGGCGCCGACCAGGCCACCGCGTTGCCGACCTGGCACGGCTGGCAGGATATACTCCGCACTGCTATCGTTTCTGTAGCGTATCGCGCACTATCGACGGGCGACACTGCTCGTTTTGATCCGAAAATGCTTCCTGGCCTCCCGGCTGGCGCGCGTTTCGAGGCGCTCGAATTGCCACTCATGGACACCAGCGCCACCGAAATCCGGCGGCGCGCGGCACTGGGCGTGGACATTTCCTCGCTGGTTCCGCCCACCGTTGCACGCTATATTGACCAACACCACCTCTACCGCTCTGCCTGATGACCACTGAAGCCGCCGCCAAGAAAGACACCCAGAAACTCCAGCGAGCCATCATCGATGGTCTCGAAGACGTCAAGGCGCAGGACATCCAGGTATTCGACACAGAACATCTGTCGCCGCTGTTCGAGCGCGTGATCGTGGCGTCGGGCACCTCCAACCGCCAGACCAAGGCGCTGGCCGCCAGCGTGCGCGACGCGGTGCGCGAAGCCGGTTTCGGCAAGCCGCGCATCGAGGGCGAGGAAAACGGCGAGTGGATCATCGTGGACTGCGGCGCCGCCGTGGCGCACATCATGCAGCCCGCCATCCGTCAGTACTACCACCTGGAAGAGATCTGGGGCGACAAGCCGGTGCGCGCCAAGCTCGGCGGTGCGAAGCCCGCCGCATCGGCCAGCGCGGCGGTGCCGGAAGAGCCCACCGGCAAGAAGAAGCCAGCCGTGAAGGAACCCAGCCTTCGCCGCGCCAGCGCTGCGAAGACCGCGATCCGCGCAGCCGAGCAGGAAGCCAAGGCCGCGAAGGCACCGGCCCGCAAGCCCGCATACAAGACTGCCGCAAAGACTGCGGCAAAGAAGGCGCCTGCCCGCAAGACCGGCACCACCGCGCGCGTGCCGGTCAAGGTGGTGGGCAAGCCTGCCGCCAAGAAAACCGCTGCAAAGCCGGCTGCGAAGACCGCGGCCGCCAAGAAGGCGCCTGCCAAGAAGGCACCCGCCCGCCGCGCATGAAGCTGCTGGTGGTCGCCGTCGGGCAGCGCATGCCCGATTGGGCGCAGACCGCCTGGGACGACTACGCCAAGCGCTTCCCGCCCGAGCTCAAGCTCGAGCTGCGCGCCGTCAAGACCGAGCCGCGCGGCTCCAAGACACTGGAAACCTTGTACGCCGCCGAGCGCGAGCGCATCGAGGGCGCCATTGCCCGCGGCATGCGCATCGTCGCGCTCGACGAACGCGGCACGGCGCTGACCACCAAGGCGCTGGCGACGCGGCTGCAGACCTGGCAAGGCGAGGGCGACGACGTCGCCCTGGTCATTGGCGGCCCCGATGGGCTCGACCCCGCGTTCAAGGCCGCGGCCCACGAACGCATCCGCCTGTCGGACCTGACGCTGCCGCACGCGATGGCGCGAGTGCTGCTGGTCGAGCAGCTGTACCGGGCATGGTCGGTCAACGCAGGTCATCCCTACCACCGCGAATGACGGGCGCCAACGGGCAGGCTGCGTTGCTCGAAGAGAAGGGGCATGCGCTTGTGCCGGCGCTGTTGCCCCCCGATCTGCTGAACGACACTGCGCGGTCCCTCGACCAATGGCTGGGCCAGGCGGCCGGCAGCCGCAATCTGCTCACTCAGCCGCAGTGCCGCGACATGGCGGTTCAGGTGAAGGCAATGCTGGTCGCCAAGGGCCTGCTCGATGCTTCCTCGGTTGCGGTGCAGTGCACGCTGTTCGACAAGACGCCCGGGAGGAACTGGCTGGTCGCGTTGCACCAGGACACCTCGATTCCCGCCTCGGGCGCCGGCCTCGCGAGCGTCCTGAAGGAAGGCGAGCCCTATGTGCAGCCGCCCGTCGAGGTGCTGCAATCGCTGCTCGCCGTGCGCGTGCACCTCGACGATTGCGGTGCCGATGCAGGCCCCTTGCGCGTGGTGCCCGGCAGCCATCGCGCCGGACGGCTGGGCGATGCGCAAGCGCAGGCCCTGCGCGCCGAGCACGGCGAAGCCATCTGCACCGCCGCGCGCGGCGACGCCTTGCTGATGCGCCCGCTGCTGCTGCATGCCTCGTCCCGCGCCAGCTCGCCGGCGCGGCGCCGCGTGCTTCACTTTCTTTTCGGACCTGATCGCCTGCCACATGGCCTGGTCTGGAACCGCACCGTCGCCGGCACCCAGCCGACGCATCAGGAGAACTGAACCTTGTCGGAATTCATCTACCTCGCCTCGCAGAGCCCGCGCCGGGCCCAATTGCTCGGACAACTCGGCATTCGCCACGAGCTGCTGCTGGCCGATACCAGCGAAGACGCCGAGTCGCTCGAAGCGGTGCTGCCCAACGAGGCGCCCGCCACCTATGTGCAGCGTGTGACCGCGCTCAAGCTCGACGCGGCCGTGGCGCGCCTGCACCGCCGGGGCCTGGCCGAGGCGCCGGTGCTCTGCGCCGACACCACGGTGGCGCTGGGCCGCACCATCCTCGGCAAGCCCGAGGACGAGAAGGACGCGGCGCGCATGCTGCGGCTGCTTTCAGGCGCCACGCATCGCGTGCTGACCGCAGTGGCGTTGCAGCACGGCACGCGCCGCCACGCGGCGCTCAGCGTCTCGCGCGTGCGCTTCGCGAAGATCACCGACGCGCAGATCGCGCGCTACGCGCAAAGCGGCGAGCCGTCGGGCAAGGCCGGCGGCTATGCCATCCAGGGGGCGGCGGCCGCGTTCATCGAGCACATCAGCGGGTCCTATTCGGGCATCATGGGCCTCCCCATGTTCGAGACCGCAGAGCTGCTTCGAAGCGCCGGTTTCAATACTTAAGAATTCCATGCAAGACATCCTGATCAACTGGTCCCCGCAGGAGACCCGTGTGGCGCTGGTCGAGCACGGCGCGGTGCAAGAGCTGCACGTCGAGCGCACGCTGGAGCGCGGACTGGTCGGCAACGTCTACCTGGGCAAGGTGTCGCGCGTGCTGCCGGGCATGCAGTCGGCCTTCATCGACATCGGGCTGGAGCGCACCGCGTTCCTGCACGTGGCCGACATCGTGGCGCCGTTCACGCCGGGCTCGCGCCCCAGCGCGCCCGCACCGGAGCGCGACCACCGCAACGGCGGCCCGATGGTGCCGATCGAGAAGCAGGTGTTCGAAGGCCAGTCGCTGCTGGTGCAGGTCATCAAGGACCCCATCGGCACCAAGGGCGCGCGGCTGTCCACGCAGATCAGCATCGCCGGGCGGCTGCTCGTGTTCCTTCCGCAGGACAACCACATCGGCGTGTCGCAGAAGATTCCGCCGGACCAGCGCGAGTCGCTGCGCAAGCGCATGCTCGCGCTGATCGAGGCGGCTGCCGCGGCCGACAGCGGCGGCGTGGTGCCGGTGAACACCGGCGGCTTCATCCTGCGCACCAACGGCGAGGAGTCCAGCGACGCCGAGCTGGCCGAAGACATCGACTACCTGCGCAAGACCTGGTCGCGCATCCGCGACGCCTCGATGCGGATGCCCGCGATGTCGCTGCTGCACCAGGACCTGAGCCTGCTGCAGCGCGTGCTGCGCGACATGACCAGCGAAGACACGCAGACCATCCGCATCGACTCGCGCGAACAGTTCGAGGTGCTGCTGAAGTTCGGGCTCGAATTCATGCCCAAGGCGGCCGGCAAGCTGCAGCATTACAAGGGCGAGCGCCCGATCTTCGACCTGTATTCGGTCGACGAGGAAATTGCCAAGGCGCTGGGCCGGCGGGTGGAGCTCAAGTCGGGCGGTTACCTCGTGGTCGACCAGACAGAAGCGCTGACCACGGTCGACGTGAACACCGGCGGCTTCGTGGGTGCGCGCAATTTCGACGACACCATCTTCAAGACCAACCTCGAAGCAGCGCAGGCCATTGCGCGGCAGCTGCGGCTGCGCAACCTGGGCGGCATCATCATCGTCGACTTCATCGACATGGCCCGCGACGACCACCGCGAACAGGTGCTGGCAGAGTTCCGCAAGCAACTGGCGCGCGACCGCGTGAAGACCACCGCGGGCGGCTTCTCGCAGCTCGGGCTGGTCGAGATGACACGCAAGCGCACGCGCGAATCGCTGGCGCACATGCTGTGCGAGCCCTGCGTGGCCTGCGGCGGCCAGGGCATCGTGAAGACCGCGCGCAGCGTGGCCTACGACGTCATGCGCGAGATCCTGCGCGAAGCGCGGCAGTTCACGCCGCGCGAGTTCCGCATCGTGTCGTCGCCGCAGGTGATCGAGCTGTTCCTGGACGAGGAGAGCCAGCACCTGGCGGGGCTGAGCGACTTCATCGGCAAGCCGATTTCGCTGCAGTCGGAGCCTGCGATCGGGCAGGGGCAGTACGACATCGTGCTGCTTTGAGCGCCGGTCAAGGCGCGATCAAGGGGCTCTGAGGCGCGCAGCGCGCCTCAGAGCGTCGGGTCCTGCCCTGGCTTGGCGCTGCGCACCGCCAGCGTCTGCAGACGCGCGTAGAGCCCGTCCAGCGCCATCAGCTGTTCATGGCTGCCTTGCTCCGCGATGCGGCCTTGCTCCATCACGATGATGCGGTCGGCGTGCTGGATGGTCGACAGGCGGTGGGCGACGATCAGCGTGGTGCGGTTCTGCATCAGGCGCTGCAGGGCGTCCTGCACCAGCCGCTCCGATTCGGTGTCGAGCGCCGACGTGGCCTCGTCGAGCAGCAGCACGGGGGCGTTCTTGTAGAGCGCGCGCGCAATGGCCAGGCGCTGGCGCTGTCCACCCGAGAGTTGTGTAGCGTTGTGGCCCAGCACGGTGTCTATGCCTTGCGGCAGGCCTTGCACGTGCGAACTCAGGTTGGCGGCTGCTATGCATTCCAGCACGCGCTCGCGGTCGATCTGCGAGCCCAGCGCCACGTTGGCAGCGAGCGTTTCGTTGAGCATCACCACGTCCTGGCTCACCATGGCGAACTGCGCGCGAAGGCTCTTGAGCGACCATTCGCTGGTGTCGTGCCCGTCGAGCAGCACCTGGCCGCCGCTGGGCTGCACGAAGCGCGGCAGCAGGTTGACCAGCGTGGTCTTGCCCGAGCCCGAGGGGCCGACGAAAGCCACGACCTGGCCGGGTTCGATGACGAGGCTCACGCCGTCGAGCGCGCGCTGTTCGTCGGCGCCGCGGTAGCTGACCTGCACATTGCGCAGTTCGATGCGGCCGTCGGCATGCGCCAGCGAGAAGCTGCCTTGCGACTCGGGCGCCACTTCGTCGATCAGCACCAGCCCGCGCTCCAGGGCGGCCAGGCCGCGCGTGATGGGGGCGGCCATGTCGGCCAGGCGGCGGATCGGCGCAATCAGCATCAGCATGGCCGTGATGTAGGCGACGAAACCGCCCACGGTGAGGCCCTGTTCGCCGCTCTGCCAGAGCGCGATCATCACCACGACCGACAGCGCCAGCGACGCCATCATCTGCGTGAGCGGGGTGGTGGCGGCCTGTGCGATGGTCGACTTCACGGCCAGGCGGTTCAGCCTCTGGCTCAGCTGCTCGAAGCGCTCGCCCTGCGCCGCCTCGGCACCGTGCAGGCGCACCACACGGTGCGCCAGCACGTTTTCCTCGACCACGTAGGCGAGTTCGTCGGTGGCTTGCTGGCCCTGCTGCGTGAGGCGGTACAGGCGCTTGGAGAACACCTTCATGATCCAGGAGATGCTGGGCACCAGGAAGGCCACGATCAGCGTGAGCTTCCAGTTCAGGTAGACGAGGTAGGCGAGCAGGGCGATCAGCGTGAAGCCGTCGCGCGTGAGGCCGAGCAGCGCCTGCACCAGCAGCATGGCGCCGGTCTGCACCTCGTAGACCACCGTGTTCGACAGCGCACTGGCCGACTGGCGCGTGAACAGCGCCAGCTCGGCGCCCATCAGCCGCTCGAACAGCACGCGCCGCAACCGCTGCATGCCTTCATTGGCAATGCGCGACAGGGCATATTGGGAGATGAACTGGGCGATGCCGCGCACCGCGAACAGCAGCAGCACGGCGGCCGGCACGATCCACAGCGCGAGCTGCCCGCGGTTGAAGCCGCGGTCGAGCAACGGCTTGAGCAGGGCGGCCATCAGGGGTTCGGTGATGGCGGCCATGAGGGCGCCGATCAGGCCCGTGGCCCACCATTGGCGCGAGCCGCCGAACCAGGTCATGAGTCGCGCCAGCCGGCGCATCAGGGGGGGGCGCGCGTTCTCGCTGCCGGGGGAAGGTTGCATGGCGGCGGATTCTACGGGGGCCCTTTCTAGGCGGGCTGGCGCGGGTGCATTGAGTCGGCCGTGTAGGACCGCGTCGCCTGATACACGTTTTGTGACGGCGCCTGCGGGCCAGTGTGTAACATGTGGCCCGTCACGCCGGTAGGAAACTTTTTCGCCGGAAACCTCTCCGAACCGCATGAACAAGCCGTTGCCAACTCCAATTCCAACTCCTTCTTCATCGTTATTTGCACGCCGCTCGCTCATAGCGGCCCTTGCAGCCACCCCCATGCTTCCTGCACTGGCCCAGTTCCGGGTCGAGGTGTCGGGCGTCGGGCTCACTCAATTGCCCATCGCGCTCGTTCCCTTCAAGGGACAGGAAAGCTCGCCCCAGAAGATCTCCGACATCGTCCAGGCCGACCTCGAACGCAGCGGCCAGTTCCGCGGCGTCGACGCTTCGGGCCAGGCGCTGGACGAGGCCTCGCGCCCTGACCTGTCGCTGTGGCGCCAGCGCACGGCCGATTCGCTCGTGGTGGGCAGCGTCAGCAAGCTGGCCGACGGCCGCTTCGACGTGCGCTTCCGCCTGTGGGACGTGGTGAAGGGACAAGACCTGGGCGGCCAGAGCTACACCGTGCCGCAAGGTGACCTGCGCCTCGCGTCGCACCGCATCGCCGACTACGTGTACGAGAAGCTGACCGGCGAGAAGGGCATCTTCTCGACCCGCATCGCCTACGTCACCAAGGGTGGCAGCCGCTACTCGCTGTGGGTGGCCGACGCCGACGGCGAAAACGCGCAGGCTGCGCTGGCCAGCCCCGAGCCCATCATCTCGCCCTGCTGGTCGTCCAACGGCCAGCAGCTGGCATACGTGTCGTTCGAGTCGCGCAAGCCGGTCGTGTACGTACACAACGTGGCCAGCGGCCAACGCCGCCTGCTCGCGAACTTCAAGGGCTCCAACAGCGCCCCTGCGTGGGCACCGGACGGCAATTCGCTGGCGGTGACGCTCAGCCGGGACGGCGGCTCGCAGCTCTTCACCATTCCGGCCAGCGGCGGCGAGCCGCGCCGCCTCACGCAGAGCTCCAGCATCGACACCGAGCCGGTCTACTCCGCCGACGGCAGCACCATCTACTTCGTGAGCGATCGCGGCGGCGCGCCGCAGATCTACAAGATGGGCGCCAGCGGCGGCAACCCGACCCGGGTGACCTTCAGCGGCACCTACAACATCTCTCCGTCTGTCAGCGGCGATGGCCGGTGGTTGGCCTACATCTCACGCGTGGGCGGTGCCTTCAAACTCCATGTAATGGAGTTGTCCACCGGCACAGTGAACGCCATCACCGACACGACGGCCGACGAAAGTCCGAGTTTTGCCCCCAACAGCAAGTTGATCGTCTACGCCACGCAGCTGCAAGGCCGAGAAGCGCTGATGACCACCACGCTCGACGGAAAAATAAAAGCCCGGCTGGCAGGACAGGCGGGAGACATAAGAGAACCGGACTGGGGTCCGTTTCAAAAGCAATGATCAAGGTTTATTTGAGGAGTTCGAAATGTTGAAACGCACAATTTATTCGCTGGCCATCGTGGCTCTTATTGCTGGTTGCTCGTCGGGCACCAAGCTCAACGACACCCCGGTCACCGACCGCTCCGGCGCTGGCGCCGGCCAAGGTGGCCAAAGCAGCGTGGCGCCCGTCACCATCGATCCCAACGCGGGCACCACGCAAGGTCCGGTCAATGTGGCCCGCATCATCTACTTCGACTACGACAGCTACACCGTCAAGCCTGACTTCCAGTCGGCCATCGACGGTCATGCGCGTTTCCTCAAGGCGAACCCGCAACGCCGCATCTCGATCGAAGGCCACACCGACGAACGCGGTGGCCGCGAGTACAACCTGGCACTGGGCCAGAAGCGCTCCGAAGCCGTGCGTCGTGCACTGACCCTCCTGGGTGTGAGCGACAACCAGATCGAAGCCGTGAGCTTCGGCAAGGAAAAGCCGGCCGTCACGGGCTCGGGTGAAGAAGTCTGGGCGCAAAACCGCCGCGCCGAAATCACGTACCGCCGGTGATGCATCGCGCTGTGTTGCGAGGCGCAGCGTTGGCTGCGGCCTTGCTTTGCGCCTCGGTCGGTTCGCAGGCCGCGTTGTTCGAGGACGACGAGGCCCGCAAGGCCATCCTCGACCTGCGCCAGCGCGTCGAGGCCATGCGCCAGCAGACCGACCAGCGGCTGACCGACGAAAACGGGCAACTGCGGCGCAGCCTCCTCGACCTGCAAAACCAGATCGAGCAAATGCGCGGCGACCTGGCCCGCATGACCGGGCAGAACGAGCAGCTCACACGCACGCTGAGCGACATGCAGTCGCGCCAGACATCCCTGGACGACAAGCTCAAGCAGAGCGAGCCGTCGAAGGTGTCCGTGGACGGCCGCGAGTTCAATGCCGATCCCAAGGAAAAGGCCGATTTCGAAGCCGCCCTCGGCGTGTTTCGCGCGGGCCAGTTCGCGCAGGCGCAAACCGCCTTCGCCGAATTCGTCAAGCGCTATCCGCAAAGCGGCTACAACGCCTCGGCGTTGTTCTGGCTGGGCAATGCGCAGTACGCCACGCGCAACTACAACGAAGCCATTGCGAATTTCCGCTCCATGCTCTCGCTCGCGCCCGACCATGCCAAGGCCCCCGAGGCCGTGCTGTCGATCGCGAACTGCCAGATCGAGCTGAAGGACACGCGCGCCGCGCGCCGCACGCTGGAAGACCTGACCAAGGCCTACCCGCAGTCCGAAGCTGCACAGGCCGGACGCGAGCGCCTCTCGCGCCTGCGCTGATCCCTGCGGACCTCGCTTGAGCGCCGTCATCACTGCCGATATCGCGTCTTCTGTCGCCGCGGATGTCTTCACCGACACCGCGGCGCCTGACTTTGCGCGCCGCTTCGGCGGCCTCGAGCGCCTGTACGGCGTTGCGGGTGCCGCACGCATCCGCGATGCGCACGTCCTGGTCGTCGGTATTGGCGGCGTGGGGTCGTGGGCGGTCGAGGCCCTGGCGCGCAGCGGAGTGGGGCGCTTGACGATGATCGATCTGGACCATGTGTCGGAGTCGAACATCAACCGCCAGATCCACGCGCTCGAAGCGACGGTGGGGCAGGCCAAGGTCGAAGCGATGCGCGAGCGCATCGCGCAGATCAACCCCGCGTGCAAGGTGCACGCGATCGACGAATTCGTCGAGCCCGGCAACTGGACCACGCTGCTCGACGCGGCGCAGGCTGCGAACGGGCCGGCAACGGCCGTCATCGACGCTTGCGACCAGGTGAAGGCCAAGCTGACCATGGCCGCATGGGCGCGTTCTTCGCGCGCTGCGTTCGTCACGGTGGGGGCGGCGGGCGGCAAGCGGCTGGCGCACAAGGTCGACATCGACGACCTGTCTCAGGTCACGCACGACCCGCTGCTGGCGCAGCTTCGCCAGCGCCTGCGCAAGGAGCACGGCGCTCCGCGCGAGGGAAAGAAGATCGGCGTGACCTGCGTCTTCAGCCGCGAAAGCGTGGCGCCGCCCGATGCGTCGTGCGCCATCGAAGGCGACGGGTCGCTCAACTGCCACGGCTACGGATCGGTGGTCAGCGTGACCGCAACTTTCGGCCAATGCGCGGCAGGTTGGGTGCTCGATCGAATCGCGTCTAACGTCACGCTATAATCTTAGGCTTTGCCGGATTCAACGTCGGCAAAAAGCAAAAAAATGGTTCCGGGACGTTAGCTCAGTTGGTAGAGCAGCGGACTTTTAATCCGTTGGTCACTGGTTCGAATCCAGTACGTCCTACCAGAACCCTTTGCAGGATCATCAAAGCCAGCTGTCTACCCGATAGCTGGCTTTTTTCTTGGGAACCGAACTCCCGTTCGACACGCCACCCGCTGCCGGACGAACTCAAGTGTCATCTGCACTGTGAATACCGCTGCCGCCTTTCTTCCGTCCCACCACAACCTGTGGGTTGTCGCCGCGTCGCTGCTCCTGGCGACACTCGCTTCGTACGTGGCGCTGGACCTGGCGCGCCGCGTCCGGCATGCCAGCGGAAAGCCGCATCTGCTGTGGTGGGGCATCGGGTCGCTGGCCATGGGCACGGGCATCTGGTCGATGCATTTCGTCGGCATGCTGGGTTTCACGCTGCCGATTGCGCTCGGCTTCTCGGGGGCGACGACGCTGACATCATGGGTGGCCGCCGTGACCGCATCCGGCATTGCGCTGTGGGTGGCAAGCGAGGCGGACTACAGCCTTCGGCGCATCGCCATCGCTTCGCTGGCCATGGCCGTCGGCATTTGCGGGATGCACTACATCGGCATGGCCGCGCTGGACATGTCGCCGCCCATCGTCTGGCACGTGCCGACCGTGCTGGCATCGCTGCTGATCGGCCTGGCCGCCTCGGCCGCGGCGCTGTTCATCTTCAAATACCTAGGCGAGGTCCACAGCGCCCATCGCGTGGCCTTTCAGTTGCTGGCCGCGGTGGTCATGGGCATCGCGATCTGCGGCATGCACTACACGGGCATGGCCGCGGCGAACTTCCCGGCGGATTCGGTCTGCCGCAGTGCAGACGGGCTGTCGGGTTCCGAACTCACCGCCATCGTCGTGCTGGCGTCGGGCCTGCTGCTGCTGGGCACGCTGTTCACCTCGATCTTGGAGTCGCGGCTGCAGCAGGTCGCCAGGCGCCTGTCGCGCTCGCTCGAGGAGGCGAACGCCGAGCTCACGCAGGCCAACCGGGAGCTGCAGAAGCGCGCTTTCACCGATGCGCTGACCGGCCTGCCCAACCGGATCCTGTTCGAAGACCGGCTGCGCCACGCGTTGCTGCGCATGGAGCGAGCCAACCAGCACCAGGTGGAAGAGCGCATTGCCGTGCTCTTCGTCGATCTCGACGGCTTCAAGCCGATCAACGATTCCTTCGGCCATGCGGCCGGCGACCAGATCCTGCGCGCCGCCGCCGAGCGGCTCGCCGACGCCACGCGGGAAAGCGACACCGTGGCACGCATCGGGGGCGACGAGTTCCTGCTGCTGTTCGAAGGCGTGAGCGACCGCGCGGAATGCGCGCAGGCGGCCAACCGGGTGCTGCGCGCGCTCAGCCAGCCTTTCAACGTGATGGGCAGGCAGTTGCAGATTGCCTGCTCGATCGGCATCGTGCTGCATCCGGAGCAGGGCGAGCCCGACAAGCTCGTGGCCAACGCCGACGCCGCCATGTACGAGGCCAAGCGCGCCGGCGGCGGCAACTATGTGATGTTCGAGTCGCACATGGGGGCCGACGTCGTGAGGCAACTGCAATTGCAAAGCGACCTGCGCCGGGCGGTCGAGCTCAAGCAGTTCGAGCTGTACTACCAGCCTAAGATCAACGGCGCGGGCGACACCCTCAGCGGCGTGGAGGCGCTGGTGCGTTGGAACCACCCGCAGCAGGGCCTGATCGGTCCGAACGATTTCATCGGCCTGGCGGAGCGCTTCGGCCTGATCGTGCGCCTGGGCGACTGGATTCTGGACGAGGCCTGCCGCCAGATCGCGCAATGGCGGGCGCAAGACATCTGGATGAGCGTGGCAGTCAACCTGTCGGTCATGCAGCTGCGCGAGATCGATTTCGTCGCGCGCGTCGAGCAGACCCTGGCAAGGCACCAGGTGCCCGCCTCCTTGCTGCTGTGCGAGATCACCGAGTCGGTCGCCATGGAAGACATCAAGGCCACCCAGCGCACCTTCGAGGGGCTGGCGCGCGTGGGCGTGTTCCTGTCGATCGACGATTTCGGCACGGGCTATTCCAGCCTGAGCCATCTGCGCAAGCTGCCGGCGCGCCAGGTGAAGATCGATCGCAGCTTCGTGCAGGACCTGCAGGCCAAGGGCGACGCGCGCGCCGTGGTGGACGCCGTCATCCGCCTGGCCCATGCGCTGGGCTTGAGCGTGGTGGCCGAGGGCGTGGAGAACGAGGCGCAGCGCGACATCCTGCTCGCCATGGGGTGCGACGAACTGCAGGGCTTTCTCTATTCGCGCCCCTTGCCCGCGGGCGCCTTGCTCGAGTGGTTCTCCAGGCGCGAAGGCACCGCGGGCTGAGGCTGTGAGGCCTCAGGCCTCAGGCCTCAGGCCTCAGGCCTCAGGCCTCAGGCCTCAGGCCTCCGGCGCCACGCTCCCCGGCAATGCAGGAGCCGGTGACGACGGTGCAGGGGCCACCGCGTCGCCGCTTTCTTCCTTCTGGTGCCGCGCCGCGATGGCCAGGTACATCGCCGGCACCACGAACAGCGTGAACAGCGTGCCGATCGACAGCCCGCTGAAGATCACGATGCCCATCGCCTTGCGCCCGGCTGCACCGGCACCCGAGGCGATGACCAGCGGCAGCACGCCGAACACCATGGCCGCGGTGGTCATCAGAATGGGCCGCAGCCGCGTGCCCGCCGCCTCGACGATCGCGTCCAGCTTGCTCAGGCCCTGCCTCTGCAGCCGGTTGGCCACTTCCACGATCAGGATGCCGTGCTTGCTGATGAGCCCCATCAGCGTCACCAGCCCCACCTGCGTGTAGATGTTCATCGAGGCGAAGCCCCAGAAGATGAAGATCATGGCGCCGAAGAGCGCGAGCGGCACCGACACCAGGATGACCACCGGGTCGCGGAAGCTCTCGAACTGCGCGGCCAGCGCCAGGAACACGATGATCAGCGCGAACAGGAAGGTGATGGCGAAGTTGCCCGACTCCTGCACGAACTGGCGCGACTGGCCCGAGTAGTCGACCGTGTAGCCGCTGGGCGCGAGCTGCTGCACCACGCCGCGCAGGTACTCCAGCGTCTCGCCCTGGGTGCCGCTGGGCACGCCCTGGATGGTCACGGAGTTGAGCTGCTGGAAGTGGTTGACCGTTTCGGGCTGCACCGTGTACTTCAGGCTCGCCACGGTGCTTGCGGGCACCACGCCGTTGGGCGTCTTGATGTAGAAGTTGAGCACGTCCGACGGGTTGAGCCGGTCGACCTGCTGCACCTGCGGAATCACCTTGTACGAGCGGCCCGAGATGGAGAAGTAGTTGACGTAGCCGCCGCCCAGCGCCGCGCCCATCGCGTTGCCCACGTCCTGCTGGGTGATGCCCAGCGTGGCGATCTTGTCGCGGTCGACCACCACCGTGGCCTGTGGCAGGTCGATCTTGAGGTCGGCGTCGATGTAGTAGAACTTGCCGTCCGCGCGCGCCTTGTCCATCACTTGCTGCGCCAGCGTGTTCAGGTTCTCGAAGGGCTCGGTCGTCTTGATGACGAACTGCACCGGCAGGCCCGAGGCGCCCGGCAGCGCCGGGAACTGGAAGGCCACCACCTTGGCGCCGGCAATGCCGTTCCAGCGCTTCTGCAGGTCGGTCTGGATGTCGTGCGCGCTGCGCGTGCGCTGGTCCCAGGGCTTGAGCAGCACGCCGGCAATGCCCGCGTTGGTGCTGGGCACGCCCGTGAGCTGGAACAGCTGCTCGTACTCGGGCGTGTCGTGCGCGACCTTGAAGATCTGGTCGGCGTAGGTCTGCATCTGGTTGATGGTGGCCGTGGGCGCGCCCACCACCTGCGACAGCACGATGCCCTGGTCTTCTTCCGGTGCGAGCTCGGACTTCGACATCTTGAACATCACGAACAGCAGCGCCACCAGGATGGCGCCCATCACGAGCATCACCGGCCAGGTCTTCAGCACCCCGCGCAGGATGAGCTGGTAGCGCCGGTGCACGCGCTCGAAGGTGTGCTCGATGAAGGTCGCGAACTTGCCGCTGTCCTGCTCGGACTTGAAGAAGCGCGAGCACATCATGGGCGACAGCGTGAGCGCAACAATGCCCGACACCACCACCGAGCCCGCAAGCGTGAATGCGAACTCGGTGAAGAGCGACCCGGTAAGCCCGCCCTGGAAGCCGATGGGCACGTACACCGCCACCAGCACCACGGTCATCGCCAGGATGGGTCCGCCCAGCTCGCGCGCGGCCAGCAGCGAGGCCTGCAGGGGCGACTTGCCCTCGCGCATGTGCCGGTCGACGTTCTCCACCACGATGATGGCGTCGTCCACCACCAGCCCGATGGCCAGCACCAGTGCCAGCAGCGTGAGCAGGTTGATGGAGTAGCCCAGCACCAGCATCACGAAGAAAGTGCCGATGAGCGACAGCGGCATCGCGATGACGGGCACCACCACTGCGCGGAAGCTGCCCAGGAACAGGTAGATGACGATCGTGACGATCACCAGCGCCTCGACCAGCGTCTTGATCACTTCGCTGATGGAGGTGTTGATGAAGTCGGTCGAGTCGTAGACGATCTTGCCGGTCAGGCCCGTGGGCACCTGCGACTGCAGGTCGGGGAACACGGTGCGCACCTGCTTGGCCACGTCCAGGATGTTGGCCTCGGGCGCGACCTTGATGCCGATGAACACCGAGCGCACGCCGTTGAAGGCCACGTTGAAGTCGTAGTTCTCCGAACCCAGCGTGACGTTGGCCACGTCCTGCAGCCGCACGATGGCGCCGTTGCTGCTCTTGACCGACAGCTGCTTGAACTCGTCCACGCTGTGCAGCGAGGTGCCGGCCGTGAGCGGCACGCTCACCATCTGGCCCTTGCTGGTACCGACCGCGGCCAGGTAGTTGTTGGCGCTGAGCGCGGCGCTCACGTCGGTGGCGGTCACGCCGTAGGCGGCCATCTTCTGCGCGTCGAGCCAGGCCCGCAGCGCGAAGGTGCGCGCGCCCAGGATTTCGGCCGTCTGCACGCCCGGAATGGCGTTGAGCTTGGGCTGCACCACGCGCACCAGGAAGTCGGTCACGTTGTTGTTGGGCAGCGTGTCGCTGTAGAAGCCGATGTACATGGCATCGGTGGTCTGGCCCGTGGCCACCGTGAGCACCGGCTGCTGCGCCTGCGGCGGCAGCTGGTTGCGCACGGAGTTGACCTGCGTGTTGATCTCGGTCAGCGCGCGGTTGGAGTCGTAGTTCAGCCGCAGCGTGGCGGTGATGGTCGACACGCCCAGGCTGCTCGAGGAAGACAGGTAGTCGATGCCCTGCGCCTGCGACACGGCCGCCTCCAGCGGCTGCGTGATGAAGCCCGCGACCGTGGCCGCGTCCGCACCGTAGTAGGCGGTGCTGATGGTGACCACGCCGTTCTCGGTCTTTGGGTACTGGTTGACCGGCAGGCCGGACAGCGCGCGCAGCCCCAGCACCACGATCAGCAGGCTCACCACCATCGCCAGCACGGGCCGGCGGATGAAGATGTCGGTGAAGTTCATGCGGCGGGCCTCACTTTTCCTGCGGCTTCGGGTTCGGGTCGTTGGTCGGCTGGACGCTGTTGTCCACCGTGACCGGCGTGCCGTTCTTCAGCTTGTTCTGCCCGCTGCTCACCACCACCTGGCCGGCCTGCAGGCCCTTGACGATGGAGATCTGGTCGCCGCGCGTCGGGCCGGTCTCGATGAAGACCTGCTGGGCGATGAGCTGAGGCTTGCCTTGCGCATCGGTGGCTGGCGCGGGGGCCGGCGTTCCTGCGGCGCCGGGGGCACCAGGCTTTGGCGGCTCGGCCTGCTTCACCACGTACACCGTCGAGCCGTAGGGGTTGTAGGTCACGGCGGTGGAGGGCAGCGTGAGCCGTTCCTGCGCGCCGCCGATGTCGATCTTCACGTTGGCGAACATGCCGGGCAGCAGCACCTGCTTCGGGTTGGCGATGGTGGCCTCGACCTGCACGTTGCGCGTGGCCGAATCGACCTTGGGGCTGATCGCGTTGATCTTGCCGCTGAAGGTCTGGTCGGGGAAGGTGTCGACCGACAGATTGACCACCTGGCCGACCGCGAGTCCCGCGAGCTGCTGCTGCGGCAGCGAGAAGTCGACGTAGATCGGGTCGAGCGTCTGCAGCGTGACCAGCTTGTCGCCCGCGTTCACGTACTGCCCCGGGTTGAGCGCCGAGATGCCCAGGCGGCCCGCGAAGGGCGCGCGGATCGACTTCTTCGCCACCACCGCGGCCTGCTGTTCGACCTGCGCGCGCTTGGCCTTGAGGTCGTTGGTGTCGGCGTCGATCTGCGCCTGGGCCACGGCCTGCACCGCCAGCTGTGCCTGGTCGCGCTTGAGCACGGTGGCGGCCTGCGCGGCAGCGGCTTCGGCGGAATGCAGCAGGGCGATGTCGGAGTCGGCGTTGAGCTCGACCAGCAGCGCGCCGGCCTTCACGTCCTGGCCCGACTTGAAATGCACGGCGCGCACCAGGCCCGCCACCTCGGTGCTGAGGTCGGCGCCGCGCACCGGATTCAGCGTGCCCACCGCGGTGAACTGCGACTGCCACTGCAGCTTCTGCACCTCAACCGTCGACACGGTCTGCGCGCCCGGCTTGGGCACGGCCGCAATCAGCGCGCGGATCTGCAGGAACTTGCCGAGCGCGAGCACGGCGACCAGCAGCAGAACGCAGCCGATCATGATGATCATTCTCCGGGTCATAGGTAGGCTTTTCTTGGAGTTATTGGAGGGTGGTCAGTTGCGGGTGGCCGCAGGCTGGCCGGCCGGCGCGAAGGGCACGGAAGGGCCGGAAGGTGCGGACTGGGCCGGCGCGATCACCGCATCGGCCAGCGCACCGCGGTTCCACCAGCCGCCGCCCAGCGCCTGGAACAGCGCGGCCGTGTCGGCATAGCGCGCGGCCTGCGCCTGCACCAGCGCGGTGTGCGTCTGCAGCCAGGCCTGCTGCGCGGTGAGCAGCGTCACGTAGCTCACCGCACCGGCGCGGAACTGCGCGGTCGACAGGTCGAGCGACTGCCGCGCCAGCGACTCGGCCGTGGCCTGGGTCTGCAGCGCCGTGGCGTCGAGCTCCAGCGCACGCAGCGCATCGGCCACGTTCTGGAACGCGCCCAGCACGGTGTTGCGGTACTGCGCCGCCGCCGAGTCGTAGGCCGCGACCGCCGCGCGCTGCTGGGCGCGCAGCGCGCCGCCGTTGAAGATCGGCTGGGTGAGCCCGGCACCGATGTTCCACAGGGTGGTCGGGCCGGTGAACAGGTCGCGTGCGCGCAGCGCGCTGTTGCCGTAGCTGCCGCTCAGCTGGATCTGCGGATACAGGTTGGCCGTGGCCACGCCGATCGCCGCGCTGGCCTGGTGCAGTTGCGCCTCGCTGGCGCGCACGTCGGGCCGCTGGCGGGCGAGCTCGGAGGGCAGCGACAGCGGCAGGGCCTCGGGCAGCGACAGGCTCGCCAGGTCGAACTCGGGCAGGCCCGCCTCGGACGGCAGGCGCCCCGCGAACACCGCGAGCTGATGGCGCGTTTGCGCCAGTGCCTTCTGGATGGGCGGCAGGGTGGCCGTGGTCTGCGCGACCTGCGTGCGCTGCTGCAGCACGATCGACTTGGAGATGGCGCCGGTGTCGAACTGCTTTTCGATCACGTTGAGCTGCTCGCGTTGCGCCTGCAGCACTTCGAGCGCGGCCTGCAGCTGGGCCCGCAGCGAGGCCTCGCGGATGGCGGTGGTCACCAGGTTCGATGTGAGCGTGAGGTACACCGCCTCGACTTGGTAGCGCTGCGTCTCGACGGCGGCCTGCGCGCCTTCGAGCTGGCGGCGCGAGCCGCCGAACACGTCGAGGTTGTAGCTGACGTTGACCGACGCGTTGTACAGCGTGAGCAACTGGCCGCCCGGCACCTGCGAGGTGATTTCCGACGCGCGCTCGCGCTGCGCGCCGAGCTGCGCCGCGACCTGCGGCCACAGCAGGTTGCCCGACTTGGCGTCGTAGGTGGCTTCGGCCTGCCGCAGCGCGGCCTGCGCCGAGGCGAGCGTGGGGCTTTGCGCGAGCGAGGCGCGGATCAGCTGGTCGAGCGGCTCGGAACGGAACACGTCCCACCACTGCGCGGGAATGTCACGGCCCGGCAGCAGCGTCTGGGCCTGGCCGCCCGGCACGTCGGCCTGCGCGGTGCGCGCGGGCACGGGTGCGGGGGTGTAGTCGGCGCCCTGCGCGGCCGCCGGCAGGTCGGGCGTCTTGAAGTCGGGGCCGACCGCGCATGCGCTCAGCAACAAGGCGGCGCCGAGCGCCGCGCCCTGCATGGCCCCGGGAATCCCTGAGGCAGGCCACCCTCGTCGTTGGCGCGCGGGGGCCGCGCGCGGCGAAAAGGGTAAATCCTCCAACGCGTTGTGGTTTCGATGTGGCATGGGGCAGCGTTTGTACACCCGGAACGGCCCGGGCACCTGACTTGTTTCTGAATGTCGTCGAGGCCGCCGCGCAGCGCGAGCGCGATGAGACGAAATTGGTATTCCGGGGCGCGAAGTGCATCGGTGCAGCGCGAAACGTGGCCGTGCTTTTCTTTTTTGCCGAGGCCGAATCTGTTCCGCGCGGGCACCCGTATTGATTCCAGCCGCCGCCATTTCGCGGTGGTTCATTCATTCATCTGGAGCAATTTCCATGCAGAGCAAACTTCATCGCATCGCCGCCGTCTCTCTCGCCGTCGCGCTGTCCGCAGGGGCCTTCTCGGCCATGGCGGCTTCTGTCATGGTGGGCGGTGCACCGATGCTTCCGACCAAGGACATCATCGACAACGCCGTGAACTCGAAGGACCACACCACGCTGGTCGCTGCCGTGAAGGCCGCGGGCCTGGTCGACACGCTCAAGGGCCCGGGTCCGTTCACCGTGTTCGCGCCCACCAACGCCGCCTTCGCCGCACTGCCGGCCGGCACGGTCGACACGCTGCTCAAGCCCGAGAGCAAGGACGCCCTGACCGGCGTGCTGACGTACCACGTCGTGGCGGGCAAGCTGGACGCGGCCGAGCTGAAGAAGGAAATCAAGGCCGGCAAGGGCTCGGCCGAACTGAAGACGGTGGCCGGCGGCGTGCTGGTGGCCAAGGAAAAGGGCGGCAAGATCACGCTGACCGACGAAAAGGGCGGCACCGCCACCGTGACCATTCCCAACGTGTACCAGTCGAATGGCGTGATCCACGTGGTCAACAAGGTGCTGCTGCCCAAGTGATCTTCGCTTGCAGGCTCGCCCAAAAAAAACAGCCCGCTGTAAGGCGGGCTGGAAGGTGACCTGCTGGAGGAGGGAGGATCAGAGAGTGCAGGCCACAGGGAGAGACATGACTATCTCTCGTGAACCTGCACACAACCTGACCTCGTTCAAATCTTGTCTCGAAAGACGACGGACAGTCAGTCCTCGTCTTCCCACTTTCCCACGACGGTGCCCAGCACGGTGAACGCCACGCGGATGGGTTCGTGCCTCGGGTTCAGCGGCATCAGCCAGCGCCTGCCGTCCTCGTGCTTGAACACCTTGCATGTGACCTCGCCGGTCTCGTCGAGCCTCGCGACGACGCGCTCGCCGTCTTCGGGCGTCTTCAGTTGCGTGTCGACGAACACGAGCGACCCCGCCGGGTAGCTCTTCAGCTGGCCGCTGTTCGCAGTCATGCTGTTGCCGCGCATGCGCAGCGCGTAGGTGTCCAGGCTGTGATGCGCAATGCAGGGAATCCAGCGCTCGGGCTGGCGCTGCTGTGTTGCTGGAAGTTCTCCCCAGTGCGCGGCGTCTTCCCACGCGATCAGCGGCACGGTGCCCGGCGTGTTCGGATTGAACGCCGGGCTCACGGGCGGCGAATGGGTCACGCGATAGGGCCCTGCCGGCTCGTTGACGAGATACAGGGACCGGCGGATCTGGTTGGGGTCCCAGGGCGCGGGTCCGTCGCCGGTGTCCAGCCAGTTGGGATCGGCGCGGTAGGCCCGCGCCAGGGCCAGCACGCTCATCGACCGGCTGGTGTCTCCACGCTCGATCTTCGAAATGCTGGACTGCTTCACGCCCGAAGCAGCCTCGGCTTGCTTCTGCGTCATCTTGGCGAATTTACGCGCGGCCAAGGCGCGGCTTGCAATGGTCTCCATGGCCGGAATTTAAGCCCAGATGAATATTCTATGGAGACTCTAGAATATTAAAAAAAGGGAGGACGTCCATGAAGCCACGCGAGTTGGTCAAGGCGTTGAGAGCCATGGGGCTGACGCAGATGCAGATCCAGCAGAAAACTGGAATTCCACAACCGACGGTCAGCAAGATCGGCCTGGGGCGGGTGAACGACGTGATGTCGCGCCACTACCTGGCGTTGCTGGCCGCCTACGAGCAGCAGCTGAAGGAAGAGGCGGCGCGCCCGTCGAGCGCCTTCGATGTTCCACCGCCCCATGACTGAGGCGTGCATGGCCCTCGGTCGTCGGGCCTGTGGCTCGACCGTGCACTGTGCGCAGTGGTGGCGCTGCTGTCCCTTGCGGGGCTGATCTACGGGCTGGCGATGGGGCGCACGGCCTGGGCCGGGGGCAGCTGCTTCGGGCTGGCCGGGGCCGCGTGGGCGGCGCAGGTGCTGTTCGACCGCGAGGCGCTCAGGCGCTCGCGTGCGGTTCGGGCGGCGCGAGGGCGAGCGTGGCGCTGACGCGCACGCAGTCCTTGATGTGCTGCTCGCCCAGCGCGCGCAAGGCCGCATAGCCCAGCGCGGCCGACACCAGCTGCCCCGCAATGGGCACGTACTTGGTCGCCTGCTTGGCCGTGAGGCGCACGCCCGCGTGCTTGGCCAGGCGGATCAGCAGGTCGCGCGTGACCAGCCGTCCGACCAGCAGCGCGCCCACCGTGGTGGCCGCCTTCTGGATGCGCTCGCGCTGGTGCGGCGCGAGCTTTTCGACCTGGGTGACCGAGAGCCCGAACTCGGCACTGATCTGCGGCACCAGCCGCGACAGCAGTGCCGCATCGGCCGCCCAGTCGATGCCGGGCAGCGGCACGGCGCTGGCCGCGGCCGCCATCAGGGCCTTGCGCCCGATCAGGCGGCGGCTGCGCAGCACGGCGGCGATGAGCTTTTCATCGCCGCCGGCGAGTTCGATGGCAGACGGCATCCGGTGCCCCTTGTCAGGTTCAGGCCGCGAGCGCTTCGAGCTGGTCCGACAGGGCCAGCCAGCGCTCTTCGAGGCGGCCGATTTCGTCGTTGAGGGCCTTCAGCCGCTTGCCCGCATCGGCAATCTCGGCGGAAGGCAGCGGCTGGCTCATGCGGGCCTCGAGCGCGGCGCGCTCGGTGCTTGCGGCTGCCATGCGTTCATCGATCTGGGCGATTTCTCGCTTGATCGGCTTGGCCTGCTCGCTGCGCTGCTGGCGCTCCTGGGCGTCCTGCTTGCGCTGCTGCGGCACGGCGGGCGCGGCGGCTGCCGCGGCTGCGGTGCTGATCGCCTCGCGCGTCGCGACCTTGGCCTCTTCACGCATGCGCTTGGCTTCGTCGAGCAGGTAGCGCTGGTAGTCGTCCAGGTCGCCGTCGAAGTCGGCCACGACGCCGCGGCCGACGAGCCAGAACTCGTCGCACACCGAGCGCAGCAGCGCACGGTCGTGGCTCACCAGCATCAGCGTGCCTTCGAACTCGTTGAGCGCCACGGCCAGGGCCTCGCGGGTGGCGAGGTCCAGGTGGTTGGTGGGCTCGTCCAGCAGCAGCAGGTTGGGGCGCTGCCACACCATCATCGCGAGCACGAGGCGGGCTTTTTCGCCGCCGCTCATGGTGCCCACGGGCTGCTTGACCATGTCGCCGCTGAAGTTGAAGCTGCCCAGGTAGCCGCGCAGCGCCTGCTCGCCGGTGGCTTCCTTCACGGCGCTGCCGAGTTCGCGCGCCATGCGCACCATGTGCTCGAGCGGGTTGTCCTGCGGGCGCAGCACGTCGAGTTCCTGCTGGGCGAAGTAGCCGATGTTCAGGCCCTTGCCTTCGGTGACTTCGCCGGCCAGCGCGCCCATTTCGCGCGCGATGGTCTTCACCAGCGTCGACTTGCCCTGGCCGTTGGCGCCCAGGATGCCGATGCGCTGGCCCGCCAGCACCGAGCGGCTGACGCCGCGCAGGATGGTCTTGGGCGCGGCGTCTTCCACTTCGTAGCCGAAGCTCGCGTTGCTGATCGACAGCATCGGGTTGGGAATGTTGCCCGGCTCCTTGAACTCGAAGGTGAAGTCGGCCTCCGCCAGCAGCGGCGCCACCTTCTCCATGCGCTCCAGCGCCTTCACGCGGCTTTGCGCCTGCTTGGCCTTGCTGGCCTTGGCCTTGAAGCGGTCGATGAACTTCTGCAGGTGGGCGATCTTGTCCTGCTGCTTGCTGAAGGCGGTCTGCTGCAGCGCCATCTGCTCGGCGCGCAGGGTCTCGAAGGCGCTGTAGTTGCCGCCGTAGCGCGTGAGCTGGGCGTTGGCGATGTGCAGGGTGACGTCGGTCACGGCGTCGAGAAACTCGCGGTCGTGGCTGATGACGATCATGGTGCCGGCGTACTTCTGCAGCCAGGCTTCGAGCCAGACCAGTGCGTCCAGGTCCAAGTGGTTGGTGGGTTCGTCGAGCAGCAGCAGGTCGCTCGGGCACATCAGCGCGCGGGCCAGCTGCAGGCGCATGCGCCAGCCGCCCGAGAAGCTGTTGACGGCGCCGTCGAGCTCGTTCGACTTGAAGCCCAGCCCGAGGATCAGCGCCTGTGCGCGCGGCACGGCGTCGTGCTCGCCGGCATCGGCCAGGTCGGTGTAGGCGTGGGCCAGTTCCATGCCGATGTCGGCGTCGTCGGGGTTCTCCGCGTAGGCGGCCTCGATGGCGGCCAGCGTGGCGCGCAGCTCGGTCAGGCGGGTGTCGCCGCCCACGACGAACTCGGTGGCCGACTCGTCGGTTTCGGGCATGTCCTGCGCCACCTGGGCCATGCGCCACTGCTTGGGCACATAGAAGTCGCCGCCGTCTTCGTGCAGCGAGCCGTTGAACAGCGCGAACAGCGACGACTTGCCGGCACCGTTGCGCCCCACGAGTCCGACCTTTTCGCCGGGGTTGAGGTTGACGGTGGCGCCGTCGAGGAGTTTCTTGGCGCTGCGGCGAAGAATGACGTTTTTGAGAGTGATCATGAAAGAGGAACCGTAGGGGCGATTATCCCGCCCGGCCTTTTCGGCCTGGCGAAAAGGGACAAAGGCGCGGGGGACATCGCCCGGAAACTGGGGGCTGCGGCCAAGGGCCGCGGCGGGGGGATCGCGCCTGCTGGCCGCGAGAGGGCAACGAACGGGGCTTGGGGCTGGCGCCGCTAACGCGTGCCGGCGCCGGCCACCACGGCGTCGCGGGTCACAAGCAAGACCTGGTCCTCGCCGGCCGAGGTTTCCAGCCACACGACTTCGAGCTGCGGAAAAGCCGCCTCGAAATGGTCGCGCTCGTTGCCGATCTCCAGCACCAGCACGGCATGTTCGCTCATGCGCGCGGGCGCGTCGGCGAACAGCCGGCGCACGAAGTCCATGCCATCGGTGCCGCCGGCCAGCGCCAGTTCGGGCTCGGCGCGGTACTCGGCGGGCAGGGCGGCCATGCTCTGGCTGTTCACGTAGGGCGGGTTGCACAGCACCAGGTCGTACCGGCCGGGCACGTTGTGCAAACCGTCGGATTCGATCAGCGTGACGCGCGCGTCCAGCTGGTGGCGGGTGACGTTGATGGCGGCCACTTCGAGCGCGTCGACCGACAGGTCGGCGGCAGCGACCGTCACATCGGGGTAGGTCAGCGCCGCAATCACGGCCAGGCTGCCATTGCCGGTGCACAGGTCGAGCACGCGCTGCGTGTGCGGGCCGAGCCAGTAGTCGATGCTGCCGTCGGCGATCAGCTCGGCAATGAAGCTGCGCGGCACGATGGCGCGCTCGTCCACGTAGAAGGGCACGCCCTGCAGCCAGGCCTCTTTGGTGAGGTAGGCGGCGGGCTTGCGGGTGGCAATGCGTTCGTCGAACAGCGCGGCGACCCTGGCCGCATCGGCCGGCGACACCGGCGTGTCGGCCACGGCGTCGATGTCGTCCAGCGGCAGCTTCAGGCGCCACAGCACCAGCCAGGCGGCTTCGTCGAAGGCATTGGCGGTGCCATGGCCGAAGGCCACGCCGGCTTCCTCAAGCCGCTGGGCGCCGGCCTCGATGAGCGAGATGACGGTGCTCATGCGGTGAGCGCCGCGTCCAGCTGCTTCAGCGTGCGCACGTAGATGTTCTTCAGCGTCTCGATCTCGGCCACGTCGATGTGCTCGTCGATCTTGTGGATGCTCGCGTTCACCGGGCCCAGCTCGACCACCTGCTTGCAGATCTTGGCGATGAAGCGTGCGTCGCTGGTGCCGCCGCTGGTCGACAGTTCGGTCTCGATGCCGGTTTCGGCGCGGATGGCGCCTTGCACGGCCGTGACCAGCTCGCCCGGCGTGGTCAGGAAGGGCAGGCCGCCGATGGTCCAGGCCAGCGTGTAGTCGACCTGGTGCGCGTCGAGCACGGCGTGCACGCGCTGCTGCAGCGACTCGGGCGTCGACTCGGTCGAGAAGCGGAAGTTGAAGTCGATCACCGCGCTGCCCGGAATCACGTTGCTGGCGCCCGTGCCCGAGTGGAAATTGCTGATCTGCCAGCTGGTCGGCTGGAAGTAGGCGTTGCCCGCGTCCCAGCCGCCGGCCGTGTTGAGCGCCACCAGTTCGGCCAGCGCGGGCGCCACCGAATGCACCGGGTTCTTCGCCAGGTGCGGATAGGCGATGTGGCCCTGCACGCCCTTGACCGTGAGCTTGCCGCTCATGGTGCCGCGGCGGCCGTTCTTGATCATGTCGCCGCAGCGCTCCACCGCCGTGGGCTCGCCGACGATGCAATAGTCGATGACCTCGCCGCGCGCGGCCAGCGCGTTGCACACGACCACGGTGCCATCGACGCCGGGGCCTTCCTCGTCGCTGGTGAGCAGCAGGGCGAGCGTGAGCCGCGGCTCGGGCACGGCCTGCAGAAACTCCTCGATGGACACCACGAAGGCGGCCACCGAGGTCTTCATGTCGCAGGCGCCGCGGCCGTACAGCTTGCCGTCGCGGTGCGTGGGCGTGAAGGGGTGGCTGGTCCATTGCTCGACGGGGCCGGTGGGCACCACGTCGGTGTGGCCGGCGAACACGAGCGTTTTTGTGGTCGCGGCGTTCCGTGGACGGCGCACCGCCCACAGGTTGGTCACGCGAAAGTCGGCCGGGCCGCTCTCGATGGTTTCCAGCGTGAAGCCCAGTGCCGCCAGCCGTTCGCCGAGGATCTGTTGGCAGCCCGCATCGTCCGGTGTGACGGAAGGGCGCGAGATGAGTTGTTCGGCGAGCTGGAGCGTACGGGACATCGGGAAAAGGCTTGGTTCAGAACTTCACGTCCAGCGTGATGTCGGTAAAGGTGGGTTCGTCGAGCTGGTCGGTCAGCGCGCGGTCTTCGACCTGCTGCTGCTTGGGCGCTGCGCGGTTCTGCAGGCGCCACATGAGGTTGGTGGGCGAGTCGGCCTGGGCCAGGCCCTCTTCGCGGCTCACGCGCTCCTCGATGATGAGGCGGGCAATGTCTTCCTCGAAGGTCTGCGAGCCTTCGGCCATCGACTTTTCCATGGCCTCCTTGACGGCGGAGAAGTCGCCCTTTTCGATCAGCTCGGCCACCAGCGCGGTATTGAGCAGAACCTCGAATGCGGGGACGCGGGCGCCGGCCGGCGTGCGCAGCAGGCGCTGCGACACGACCGCGCGCAGCGCGCCGCCCAGGTCGCCCAGCAGCGTGGCGCGCACCTCGACGGGATAGAAGCTCAGGATGCGGTTCAGCGCGCGGTAGCTGTTGTTGGCATGCAGCGTGGCCACGCACAGGTGACCGGACTGCGCGTAGGCAATGGCGGCGGACATGGTCTCGCGGTCGCGGATTTCGCCGATCTGGATCACGTCGGGCGCCTGGCGCAGCGCGTTCTTCAATGCGACGTGCATCGACTCGGTGTCGCTGCCCACGTCGCGCTGGTTCACCACCGATTTCTTGTTGGTGAAGGTGAACTCGATCGGCTCCTCGACCGTGAGGATGTGGCCGCTGGCGTGCTCGTTGCGGTAGTCCAGCATCGAGGCCAGCGTGGTGGTCTTGCCGGCGCCGGTGGCGCCCACCATCAGGATCAGCCCGCGCTTCTCCATGATGAGCGTCTTCAGGATGTCGGGCAGGTTCAGGTCGGCAAAGCCCGGGATGACGGCGCTGATGTGGCGCACCACCACAGCGTAGCTGCCGCGCTGGCGCATGGCGCTCACGCGGTAGTTGCCGGCGCCTTCGAGCGCCACGGCCATGTTCAGTTCGCCCGTGCGCTCCAGTTCCTGGATGCGTTCGGCGGGCACCACTTCGGACAGCAGCGCCAGCGGCGCCGTGGCCGGCAGCACCTGCGCGTTGATGGGCACGCAGTTGCCGTTGATGCGGATCAGCACCGGGGAGTGAGCCGAGAGGTAGATGTCGGAGGCCTTGCGCTCGGCCATCAAACGAAGAATCCGCTCCATCATGTTCATCGGTCTCTCTCCTCGGGTGCTGTTGTTCTCTAAGGGGAAAAGCGATCGCTCGGAAAAGGGGCGATCAGTCGCGCAGCAGGTCGTTCAGCGACGTGGTCGAGCGCGTCTTGGCGTCGACCTTCTTCATGATGATGGCTGCGTAAGTGTTGTACTTGCCGCCGGGCTTGGGCAGGCTGCCGGCCACCACGACCGAGCCCGCGGGCACGCGGCCGTACAGCACGGTGTCGGTGGCACGGTCGTAGATGGGGGTGCTCTGGCCGATGAACACGCCCATCGACAGCACCGAGTTCTCCTCGACCACCACGCCTTCGACCACTTCCGAGCGCGCGCCGATGAAGCAGTTGTCCTCGATGATGGTGGGGCCGGCCTGCAGCGGCTCGAGCACGCCGCCGATGCCGACGCCGCCCGACAGGTGCACGTTGGCACCGATCTGTGCGCACGAACCCACGGTGGCCCAGGTGTCGACCATGGTGCCTTCGCCCACGTAGGCGCCGATGTTGACGTACGAGGGCATCAGGATCGCGCCCTTGGCGATGTAGCTGCCGCGGCGGGCCACGGCCGGCGGCACGATGCGCACGCCCGATTCCTTCAGCTCGGCGGCCGACAGGTGCGAGAACTTGGTCGGCACCTTGTCGTAGAAGCCCAGCGAGCCGGCCTGGATCTGCTCGTTGTCCTTCAGGCGGAACGACAGCAGCACGGCCTTCTTGATCCACTGGTGCACCGTCCACTGGCCGACGCTTTCACGGGTGGCCACGCGCAGCTTGCCGTTGTTCAGCTCGGTGATCACGTGCTCGACGGCATCGCGTACTTCGGCGGACGCGGCGGCGGGCGAGATGTTGGCGCGGTCGTCCCACGCGGCGTCGATGATTTGTTGCAGTTGCTGGGTCATGGAGAAAGTCTCGGGTGAAAAATGGGTGCGGGGAGAGCGGTTCGACTGGCAGGAGGATCGGCGGGATCAGCGAGCGCCCTTGACGAACCGGACGATGCGTTCGGCGGCCTCGACGCACTCGGCGGTTTCGGCCACCAGCGCCATGCGGATGCGGCCCCGGCCGGGGTTGGCGCTGTGGTCGGTGTCGCGCGCCAGATAGCTCCCCGGCAAAACCGTGACATTGTATTGAGCGTAGAGCGCGCGGGCGAAGGCCTCGTCGTCCCCAGCCCACACTTCGGGCACGCCGGCCCAGAGGTAGAAACTGGCGTCGGGCAGGCGCACGTCGAGCACCGGTTCGAGCAGCGGCGTGACGGCCGCGAACTTGGCGCGGTACTTGGCGCGGTTCTCGACCACGTGGGCTTCGTCGCCCCAGGCCGCGATGCTGGCCGCGCCCACGGTGCCGCTCATGGCGCTGCCATGGTAGGTGCGGTAGAGCAGGAATTTCTTGATCAGGGCGGCGTCGCCCGCCACGAAACCGCTGCGCAGCCCGGGCACGTTGCTGCGCTTGGACAGCGAGGTCAGGGCGATCAGGTTCCTGAAGTCGGGCCGGCCCAGCTTCACCGAGGCTTCCAGGCCGCTGAGCGGCGGCTCGTCCCGGAAATAGATTTCGCTGTAGCACTCGTCGGCCGCGATCACGAAGCCGTGGCGGTCCGACAGCGCAAAGAGCTTTTGCCACTCGTCCAGCGGCATCACGGCGCCCGTGGGGTTGCCTGGAGAGCAGACGAACACCAGCTGCGTGCGGGCCCAGACGGCCTCGGGCACGCTGTCCCAGTCGACCGCGAAATTGCGCGCGGCCACGCTCGGCACGTAGTACGGTTCGGCGCCCGAGAGCAGGGCTGCGCCTTCGTAGATTTGATAGAACGGGTTGGGCGAGATCACCACCGGCTTGGGTGAGGCGGTGGGGTCGACCACGGTCTGCGCCAGCGAGAACAGCGCCTCGCGAGAACCGTTGACCGGCAGCACCTGCGTGGCCGGGTCGAGCGCGAGGCTGTAGCGGGTCTGCAGCCAGTCGGTGAAGGCGGTGCGCAGTTTCAGGTCGCCGGCGGTGGCCGGGTACGCAGCCAGCGCGCCGAGGCTGGCGCTCAGCGCCTCCTTGATGAAGGCCGGCGTGGCGTGCTTGGGTTCACCGATGCCCAGGCTGATGGCGGCGAATTCGGGGTTGGGCGTGACGCCCGCGAACAGTTGCTTCAGCCGCTCGAAGGGATAGGGCTGCAACCTGGAAAGCAAGGGATTCATGCCCGGGATTATCGGCGACGGCCCCGCGTCCGGGGGCGCGCCGCCTTCTTCCTCAGCACAGCGAATGGTTGAACTGGCCGATCATGTTGGCAAAGTTCTGGTTGTAGCGGTTCGCGGAGCTCACGATGCTGGAGCTGCGCATGTACGCCGGCATGCGTGCCATCGCGCCGGTTTCCTTGCGGGCGAACACGCCGGCCTTGATGTCCTTGACCATCGAGCGCGACTGGCCGATGAACTCGTTGATATGCAGCATGCTGCCGCTGCAGCTCCTGGCGGCCGCGCTGTTGTCTGCCGACTGTTCGGCGATTTTCCTGCTCCAGCCCGCGGCCGAGTCCGCCACCAGCGCCAGCGACGCCTCGAAGGCGGCCAGCGCCTTCGGGTCGTTGGGCGATTCGAAAAGCACGTTCGCGTCGTTGTGGTTGAGCTTGCCGTGATAGATGAGCCCGGCACGGTAGTAGGCGGCGGTGTCCTTGGGCGCCTTCTCGAAGGCCTCCTTGGTCAGGGCCCGGTCGCGCGCGCCCAGGGCGTTGTCGAAGGCAGCTTCCGTTTGGGCCACGGTGGTGAGCGCGGCCAGGTAGTCGGCGTTCATCTGGCGGGCCTTGTCGCCGTTGTCGGCGAGGTAGCCCTTGGAGTTTGCGTAGTTGTTCAGCTCGCGGCTCAGGGGCGACAGCACCTTGAGCGCGGCAGAGAACGCCTTGGCCGACGCGTCGATCTCGGGCAGCGGCGCATCGATGGCGGCGGCGCTGTCCAGCTTCTTCGCCGAGCGGTCGATCCAGATGTCGTTCTGGATGCGCATGCTGGTCAGCGGCGCCTTGGCCTGCAGCAGCGGCACCTGCTGCCCCATGTATTCCTCTCGCGCCTGCTGGAAGGAGGTGCTCAGGTCGTTCGACACCTCGACGTAGATGTTGTATTTCTCCACCAGCTTCTGTTCGTTGGCGGCCTGCGTCGTCGCGGGCTTGTCTTGCGAGGTCTGCGAGGCTTGGGCCTTGTCGGATGCATCGCCGCACCCCGCGAGGAGTGCCGAAGCGGTGACAAGCGTGGCTCCCAGGATCTTCCAGTACTTCATTCTTACTTTTCCTCCGTTAAAGAAACGCGCAGGCAAGCCGTCTCCGGCTTGCCGAAAAATCATCAGAGCAAGCAAGGCCCCGGGGAAACATCAAGGTGCAGCCCGCCGGACGCAGGCCGCGGGGGCGCGCGCGCTCAGGCCGCGCCGCGCCGGTAGAAGGCCAGCGAGCCGGCCAGGGCCAGCAGCATGCCGCCGCAGGCGCGGTCGATCCAGCGCGTGGCCGACACGGTCAGCAGCCGGATCGCGCGTGCGCCGACGAAGGCGTAGGCCAGCATCACCGCCATGTCGAGCGCAGCGAAGATCAGCGCAATCGCCAGGTACTGCGGCGCCTGCGCGGCCGCCGGGTCGATGAACTGCGGCAGCAGCGCCGAGCAGAAGATGTAGCCCTTGGGGTTGGTCACCGCCACCAGGAAGGACTTGAAGAAGATGCGCCGGCTTTCGCCTGCGGCGACCGACGCGGCGGCATCCGCGACCGGCAGTTGCAGTCCGCCCCTGGAGCGCAGCATGCGCAGCCCCAGCCACGCCAGGTATGCCGCGCCCACCCACTTGAGCATGGAGAACCAGAACTCCGACGCCGCCAGCAGCGCGCCCAGGCCGAGTGCGACGGCCCCGACCAGCACGAAGTCCGACAGCACCGCGCCCAGCATGCCCGGCAGCGCGCGCCGCACGCCGTGGCGCGAGCCGTTGCTCAACGCCAGCAGCACGGTGGGACCGGGCGTGGCGATGGCGGCGAAGGCCACGAGCGCGAAGAGCAGGGCGGTGGCGAGCGTCATCGGGGCAGTCTCCTTCGTGGATTTCAGCGGCGCGTCAGATCTTCTTGACGAGCACCTGGCTCTTGCGGTCCCAGTTGTACTTGCGCTTGCGCGCCTCGGGCAGCCAGTCGGGGTTGACCTGCTGGAAGCCGCGCTTGAGGAACCAGTGCATGGTGCGCGTGGTGAGCACGAAGATGCTTTCCAGTCCCATGGACTTGGCGCGGTGCTCGATGCGCTTGAGGATGCGTTCGCCGTCGCCCTGCGACTGCGACAGCGGCGAGACGGTCAGCGCGGCCATCTCGGCGGTCTTGGCCTCGGGGTACGGGTAGAGCGCCGCGCAGCCGAAGATCACGCCGTCGTGCTCGATCACCGTGTAGTGGCCTACGTCGCGCTCGATCTCGGTGCGGTCGCGCTTGACCAGCGTGCCGTCGCGCTCGAAGGGCTCGATCAGCTGCAGGATGCCGCCGATGTCGTCCACCGAGGCTTCGCGCAGGCTTTCGAGCTTTTCGTCGATCACCATGGTGCCGACGCCGTCGTGCACATACACCTCCAGCAGCAGCGAGCCGTCGAGCGCAAAGGGCAGGATGTGGTTGCGCTCCACGCCGGCCTTGCAGGCCTTCACGCAGTGCTGCAGGTAGAAGGCCGTGTCGGTCGGCTTCTGGGCCGGCGGCAGCGAGGCGAGCAGCTTCTCGGCGGCGTCCAGCGGCAGCTCGGTGTCGATCGGGTTGTCTTCGCTCTCGGGCAGCTCGCTGTCCATGCGGATGCCCGGGATCTCCGTCAGGAAGATCAGCTTGTCGGCCTGGATCGAGATGGCCACGCTGGTGGCCACTTCTTCCATCGTCAGGTTGAAGGCCTCGCCGGTGGGCGAGAAGCCGAAGGGCGACATCAGCACCATCGCGCCGAAGTCGAGCGTGCGGCGGATGCCCGCCGAATCGACCTTGCGCACCAGGCCCGAATGCTTGAAGTCGACCCCGTCGACCACGCCCACGGGGCGTGCGGTGATGAAGTTGCCCGAAATCACGCGCACCGTGGAGCCGGCCATCGGGGTGTTCGGCAGGCCCTGGCTGAAGGCCGCCTCGATCTCGTAGCGCAGCTGGCCGGCGGCCTCCTGCGCGGAGTCGAGCGCCACCTCGTCGGTGATGCGGATGCCGTGCGAGTAGCGCGCCTCGTGGCCCTTGGCCGCGAGCTGCTCGTTGACCTGCGGACGGAAGCCGTGCACCAGCACGATCTTCACGCCCATGCTCTGGATCAGCGCCAGGTCTTGCGCAATGTTCTGCAGCTTGCCCGCCGCGATCGCCTCGCCCGCGAGGCCGACCACGAAAGTCTTGCCGCGGTGCGTGTGGATGTAGGGCGCGACCGAGCGGAACCACGGCACGAAGGTGAAATTGAAGACGGTGGACATGGGGCGTGATTGTGCATTCATGAGACGTCGTTTGCCTGACTCGCGCCCCGTGGTTTCGCAGGCGGTTGCCGCCCCTCTGCACCGAACGCCCCGGGCACCGATAATCGACGGTTTGCCCGCCGCGCCAGCCCGACGACTGCCTTGCCTTGACGACCACGACCCCCTCCGCTCCCTTGCGCATCGAATTCCCCGAATCGCTCCCCGTCTCGGGCCGGCGCGACGAGATCATGGCCGCCATCCAGGCGCACCAGGTTGTGATCGTCTGCGGCGAAACGGGCTCGGGCAAGACCACGCAGCTGCCGAAGATCGCGCTCGCCCTGGGCCGCGGCAAGCTGAACGCCGAGCCGGGCAAGGGCCGCCTGATCGGCCATACGCAGCCGCGCCGCATTGCCGCGAGCTCGGTGGCCAAACGCATTGCCGAGGAGCTGAAGACGCCGCTGGGCGACGTGGTCGGCTTCAAGGTGCGCTTCCAGGACCGCCTGAGCCGAGACGCCTCGGTCAAGCTGATGACCGACGGCATCCTGCTGGCCGAGACGCAGACCGACCCGCTGCTGAAGGCCTACGACACGCTCATCATCGACGAGGCCCACGAGCGCTCGCTGAACATCGACTTCCTGCTGGGCTACCTGCGCGAGATCCTGCCGCGCCGGCCCGACCTGAAGGTGATCGTCACGTCGGCCACCATCGACGCCGACCGCTTTGCGCAGCATTTCGCGTCGGCCGCCCCGCCGCCGGGCCGCGCCAAGGCGGGGGCGGCCCCCTCGGGGGGCAGTGACGACGCGCAGCGCGGAGCGTGGGGGCCAATGATTCCGGCGCCCATCATCTACGTGTCGGGGCGTACCTTTCCGGTCGAACAGCGCTACCGCCCGTTCGAGGAGTCGCGCGAGCACGACCTGAACGACGCCATTGCCGATGGTGTCGACGAGCTCTGGCGCGACCCGCACAACGCGGGCGACATCCTGATCTTCCTGCCGGGCGAGCGCGAGATCCGGGAGGCGGCCGACCACCTGCGCCGCCACCTGAGCAACCAGCCGCTGTTTCGAAACGCCGAAGTGCTGCCGCTGTTCGCGCGGCTGTCGGGCCCCGAGCAGGACCGCATCTTCGACAGCCACACCGGCCGGCGCATCGTGCTGGCCACCAACGTGGCCGAAACCTCGCTCACCGTGCCGGGCACGCGGTACGTGATCGACACCGGCACCGCGCGCGTCAAGCGCTACAGCTTCCGCAGCAAGGTCGAGCAGCTGATGGTCGAGCCCATCAGCCAGGCCGCGGCCAACCAGCGCGCCGGGCGCTGCGGGCGCGTGGCGGACGGCATCTGCATCCGGCTGTACGACCAGAAAGACTTCGAAGGCCGCCCGCGCTTCACCGATCCGGAAATCCTGCGGTCGTCGCTGGCGGGCGTGATCCTGCGGATGAAGTCGCTGCGCCTGGGCGACGTGTCGCGCTTTCCGTTCCTGGAAGCGCCGTCGCCGCGCGCCATTGCCGACGGTTACCAGTTGCTGAACGAGCTTGGCGCGGTCGACGACGCCAACGAGCTCACGCCGATGGGCGGCGAGCTGGCCAGGCTGCCGCTCGATCCGCGCGTCGGGCGAATGATCCTGGAAGCCCGCTCGCGCGGTGCGCTCGAGGAAGTGCTCGTCATTGCGTCGGCCCTGAGCGTGCAGGACGTGCGCGACCGCCCCATGGAGGCACAGCAGCAGGCCGACCAGGCGCATTCGAAGTTCGACGACGAAAAAAGCGAGTTCAGCGGCTACCTGCGGCTGTGGAAGTGGATCGCCGACGCGCGGGGCGGACATGGCGACACGCACAAGCTCAGCAACCGGCAGTACGAGCAGTTGCTGCGGCAGAACTTCATCAACATCCGCCGCGTGCGGGAGTGGCGCGACATTCATTCGCAGCTGCTCACGGTGGTGACCGAGCACAAGTGGCGCATCAACGCGGAGCCCGCGGGCTACGAGCCGCTGCACCTGTCGATGCTGGCCGGCCTGCTGGGCAACGTCGGCTGGAAGCTCGAGGACGACGAGGCCTATCTCGGCGCGCGCGGCATCAAGTTCTACAAGCACCCCGGCGCCCACCTGAAGAAGAAGCCCGGCCGCTGGATCGTGGCGGCCGAACTGGTCGAGACCACGCGGCTCTTCGGACGTGGCGTCGCCAACATCGAGCCGCAGTGGCTGGAACAGGTGGCCGGGCACCTGCTGAAGAAGCAGTTGCTCGATCCGCACTGGGAGAAGAAGGGTGCGCAGGTCTCTGCGCTGGAGCGCGCCACGCTGTACGGCCTGGTGGTGTACAGCGGGCGCCGTGTCGACTTCACCAAGGTCGACCCGGTTGCGGCGCGCGAGATCTTCATCCGCGAAGCGCTGGTCGGCGGGCAATGGGAAAGCAAGTTCCCGTTTCTCACGGCCAACCGCAAGCTGGTGCGCGAGGTCGAAGGGCTGGAGCACAAGGCGCGCCGGCAGGACGTGCTGGTCGACGACGAGCTGATCTTCGCCTTCTACGACGCGCAGTTGCCCGCCGATGTGGCCAGCGGCATCACGTTCGAGAACTGGTACCGCCACGCCTCCAGGGAGCAGCCGCGCCTGCTGTTCCTCACGCGCGACGAACTGATGCGCCACCAGGCGGCCGGCATTACGACGCAGTCGTTCCCGCCCACGCTGCGCCTGGGCGGCGTGGACTGCGCCGCAACCTACCTGCACGAGCCGGGCGACGCCAAGGACGGACTCACGGCGAGCGTGCCGCTGTTCGTGCTCAACCAGGTCAACGAAGAGCGCTGCGAGTGGCTGGTGACGGGCATGCTCAAGGACAAGATCCAGGCGCTGCTCAAGAGCCTGCCGCAGCGCCCGCGTTCGCGGCTGGTGCCGCTGCCGGAGTCGGCCTCGAAGCTGGCGGAAGAACTGTCGGCGCCCGAGCTGTTCGGCACGGGTTCTCTGACCGACGTGCTGCTCAAGCGCGTGCGCGACATGACCAGCATCGACGTGAAGCGCGCCGACTTCAAGCTCGACATGCTGCCGCCGCACCTGTTCATGAACCTGCGCGTGGTCGACGAGCATGGGCGCCAGTTGGGCATGGGGCGCAATCTTGGTGCGCTGAAGGCCGAGTTGGGCGCGCAGGCGCGCGGCGCCTTCCAGGCACTGGCGGGGCTGAACGTGAAGGCGTCGCCGCAGAAGAAGGCGGCCGAGCCGGACGACCTTTCGGCGCAGCCCGCGAGGAACGCGCAAGCACTCGCAGCGACCGCGCTGCCGGCCGGCCAGCGCTACACCGGCTGGACCTTCGGCGAGCTGCCCGAACTGATGGAAGTGCGCCGCGGTTCGCAGTCGCTCATCGGCTTCCCGGCGCTGCGCGACGAAGGCGACGCGGTGACCATCGAGGTGTTCGACGAGCCCGCCGTGGCTGCCACGAAGCACCGTGCCGGCCTGCGCCGGCTGTTCGCGCTGCAACTGAAGGACGCGCTCAAGTACCTCGAGAAGAACATCCCCGACCTGCAGAAGATGTCGGTGGCCTACATGCCGCTGGGCACGTCCGAGGAACTGCGCACGCAGATCATCGACGTGGCGATCGACCGCGCCTTTCTGCAGGAGCCGCTGCCGAGCGACGAGTTCGCCTTCAAGAAGAGGCTGGAGGAGGGCCGAGGGCGGCTCACGCTGATTGCCAACGAGGTGGCGCGGCTCGCGTCGACCATCCTGGTGGAGTACGCCGCCGCCGCGCGCAAGATCAAGGACACCAGGATCCAGCCCGACGCCGTGCAGGACGCCGCGCAGCAGCTGCAGCGCCTGGTCGGCAAGCGCTTCATCGCCGATGCGCCGTGGTCGCAGCTGCAGCACTTTGCGCGCTACCTGAAGGCCATCGTGCTGCGGCTCGACAAGCTGCGCGCCGACCCCGCGCGCGACGCCGCCAAGCTGGCCGAGCTGAAGCCGCAGGACCAGCGCTACTGGCGCCTGGTGGCCGAGCGCAAGGGCGTGGTGGACGACCGGATGCTCGAGTTCCGCTGGCTGCTGGAGGAGTTGCGCGTGAGCTTCTTCGCGCAGGAGCTGCGCACACCGCAGCCGGTGAGCGTGAAGCGGCTGGACAAGGCATGGGCGCAGCTGCAGGCCTGAGCCGCGCACCCGCACGCAAACGAAAAAAAGCCCGCGAAAGCGGGCTTTTTCATGGGTGACCGGCCGGGACTATATGCGGCCCATGAGCACCAGGATGATGACGATGACGACGATCAGGCCGACGCCGCCACTGGGTCCGTAGCCCCAGGACCGGCTGTACCCCCAGCTCGGCAGCGCGCCGATCAGTATCAGGATCAGGACGATCAGCAGAATGAATGAGAGCGACATGGTTTCTCCAGGGCGGTTGTTGTGATGAGCCTTGATGCTCGCCCCGCCCCGGCGAACGGATCGCCGGATAGCCGCTCCTTCGGTGGTCAGTGAACGTCCTACCGAGGGCGTCGGCGTTCCAGCCGCGTGCCGCCGGCGCTCGCGTCAAAGGCGTGCCAGCCGCTCCAGCGCCGCGTGCAGCGTTTCGTCTTTCTTGGCGAAGCAGAAGCGCACGACGCGCTGGTCGAAACCGTTGCCGTAGAAAGCCGACAGCGGAATGGCCGCCACGCCGATCTCGCCCGTGAGCCAGAGGCAGAAGTCGGCTTCCGACAGGTCGCTGACCCCCGAGATGTCCACGCACTGGAAGTAGCTGCCCTCGCTGCGCAGCAGCTTGAAGCGGGTCTTCTCGGCCAGGCCGGCGGCGAACAGGTCGCGCTTGCGCTGGTAGAAGGCCGGCAGCTCGAGGTAGGGCTCGGGCTGCGCCATGTACTGCGCGAGCGCGTGCTGCATCGGCGTGTTCACGGTGAACACGTTGAACTGGTGCACCTTGCGGAACTCGGCCATCAGCGGCGCCGGCGCGGCCACGAAACCGACCTTCCAGCCGGTGACGTGGTAGGTCTTGCCGAAGCTGCTCACGATGAAGCTGCGCGCCGCCAGGCCCGGGAACCGCGCCACGCTTTCGTGGCGGGCGCCGTCGTAGACCATGTGCTCGTAGACCTCGTCGCTGATCACGAACACGTCGGTGGGGGCCAGCAACTCTTCGAGCTTGCGCATCTCGGCCTCGGTCCAGACGGTGGCGCTCGGGTTGTGCGGCGTGTTGACGATGATGGCGCGCGTGCGCGGCGTGAGCGCGGCGGCGATCTTGTCGAAATCAGGACGGAAGGTGCCCGGCGTGAGCGGCACGCGCACCACGCTGCCGCCGGCCAGCTCGATGTTGGGCACGTAGCTGTCGTAGCAGGGCTCCAGCACGATCACCTCGTCGCCCGCGCGCACCACGGCAAGGATGGCGGTGATGATGGCCTGCGTGGCGCCCGCGGTCACGGTGATTTCGGTGGCGGCGCTGTAGCGGTGTCCGTAGAGCGCGGAAATCTTGGCGGCGATGGCATCGCGCAATGCAGGAATGCCCGGCATCGGCGGGTACTGGTTGTGGCCCGCGGCCATGGCGGCCGTGACGTCTTCGAGCAGCTTCGGATCGCAGTTGAAATCCGGGAAGCCCTGGCCGAGGTTGACCGCGTTCTTCTCGGCCGCCAGGGTCGACATGACCGTGAAGATGGTGGTGCCCACAGAGGGCAGCTTGGTGCCGATGGCCGGCGTGCGCGGGGCGTGAACTGTGCTCATAGCTCGTAGTCTTGTTGGTGGCCGCTCAGGGCCTTGGCGATCAGGTTGCGGTCGAGGCGGTCGGAGAGCAGCTCGGCGAACTTGAAGACGAAGTTGCGCAGATAGGCGCTGCGCTTGAACGCGACCCGCGCGATATTCTGGCCGAACACATGGCCCATGGGGCGCACCACGAGGTCGGCGTTCGACTCGTCTCGCACGGCCATCTCGGCCACGATGCCCACACCCAGGCCCAGGCGCACATAGGTCTTGATCACGTCGGAGTCGATGGCTTCGAGCGCGATGCGCGGCGACAACTTCTTCTGCGCGAAGGCGTGGTCGATGCGCGTGCGGCCGGTGAACGACGGGTGGTAGGTGATGATCGGCTCGAGCGCCAGGTCGTCGAGCGAAATGCGCTCCTTGGCGGCCAGCGGGTGGTCTTTGGGAAGTACCAGCACGTGCTGCCATTCATAGCAAGGCAGGGTCACGAGTTCGGCGTAGCCGTCCAGCGACTCGGTGGCGATACCGATCTCGGCGATTTCGTCGATCACCATGCGCGCCACCTGGTCGGGCGAGCCCTGATGCAGGCTCACGTTGACCTTGGGGTACGCCTCGCGCAGGTTCGCCACGGGCACCGGCAGCACGTAGCGCGCCTGGGTGTGCGTGGTGGCAATGGAGAGGGTGCCGCTGTCCTGGGCGCTGAACTGCTCGCCGATGCGCTTGAGGTTGCCCACCTCGCGCATGATCAGCTCGATGCTGGCGATGACGTGCTGGCCTGGCTCGGTCACGCGCTTCAGGCGCTTGCCGTGGCGCGCGAAGATTTCAACGCCCAGTTCTTCCTCGAGCTCGATGATGGCCTTGGAGACACCGGGCTGCGAGGTGTGGAGGGCCTTGGCCGCCTCGGTGAGGTTCAGGTTGCGCCGTACGGCTTCCTGGACAAACTTGAACTGATGCAGATTCATATCAAATTCCGTCTTATTGCGGAATTCATTATGCCTTCTTAATCTATCGAAATGGCCGAATGTTCAGGATTTGATGGCGATTCGGGCCAGCAGGTCGACCAGTTCAGGCTCCTCGCCCACGATGCGGGCGAGCGAGATGTCGATGTGGGGCCATGTCTGGCGCAGTGCTTCCAGCTGGTGCGGCAGGTCTTCGCGGGCATGCTTGCCCATGCCGAGGAACAGTGGGACCACGCGGATGGCGCGCGCACCGGCGGTGATCAGGGCCGCCGCCGCCGTGGGAAGGTCGGGCGTCGCCAGTTCCATGTAGGCGCAGGTCACGAGCGCGTCGGGTGCACGGCCGGTGATGCGAGCGGCCACGGCTTCGATCGGCTCGCGCCAGCGCTCGTCGCGCGAACCGTGCGCCAGCAGGACGATGCCCTGCGCCTGGCTGCGTGTGGTGGTCGTCATCGTCGCAACACCAGCCAGCTGAAGGCAGTGAGCGACATCACCGAATAGATCATCCCCGGCGCCGCCGCGGTGAGCCAGGGTGACCAGTTGCTCAGGTTGCCGAGGTAGCCGAACACGTTGTTCAGCAGGAAGAAGCTGATGCCGATCATCACGCCGCCGAACACGTAGGTCGTGATGCCGGCCTGGCGGAAATGCAGGTAGGCGAAGGGCAGGGCGAGCACCACCATCACCAGGCACGAGAGCGGGTAGAACACCTTGCGCCAGAACTCGATCTCGTAGCGTTGCGCGGTCTGGCCGTTGGCGTCGAGGTGGCGGATGTAGTCGAACAGGTCGATCGTGCTCATGCGGTCCGGGCGCAGCAGGGCGACGGACACCATCTCGCCCGTCAGCGAGGTGGGCCAGTTCAGCTGCGCCTTCTGGGTCTTGACGATGCGGGCCTGGTTGGCTGAAGTGCCCGTGTCGAACTGCTGCTCTTCCACGTTGGTAAGCATCCAGTGCCCGTCGTCGCCGATGACGGCCGAACCCGCCACGATCTGGTTGCTGATGTAGCCGTTGGCGTCGAACTCGAAGATGCGCGGGCTCTTCAGCGCGCCCTTGCGGTCGATGGACAGGACGTTCACCGCGTACGACACGTTGCCGCGCTTTTCCTTGAGCCAGGCCCCGGTGTTGCCGGCCAGGGAATAGATGCCCTGGTATTTGGCCTTGAGCAGCTGGGCCGTGCGCTCGGAGGCGGGCGCGACATAGTCGCCGACGGCAAAGGTGAGGATGACGAAGCCGATGCCCAGCAGCAGCAGGGTGCGCAGCGCACGCCAAGGGCCCAGGCCGCTGGTACGAAGAATGGTGTATTCCGAACTCTGCGCGAGCCGTGCCATGACGAAGATGGAGCCGATCAGCACGGTGATCGGCAGCAGCTCGTACAGGTGGCTCGGTATCAGCAGGGTCACGTAGATCAGCGCCTGCACGGGCCCGTAGTTCAGGCTGTCCGGCTTGCCGATGGACTGCAGCTCGTCGACGAAGTCGAAAAAGAAGAAGAGGCTCAGAAAGCCGAGCGTCACGAACGCAACGGACTTCAGCACCTCCACGTAGATCAGGCGTCTTATCGTTTTCACGTCGTGGGTTCGATCTTGGGTGTGAGCACTGCGGGGGCGCGGATTCGCCGCGTGCGCAGGCCCCAGTTGTTCTGGCGCACGCTCAGCCACGCGAGGTTGAGTACCAGCACGCTGCCATGCAGCATCACCATGAAGCCGGCCATGCTGAAGCGACCGGAGCTGATCCAGCTCTGCCCGATGTTGAGCATGTTGTAGTAGATGACGAAGGCGAACAGGGCCAGCAGCAGGTTGCCGCTGCGCCCCACGCGCGGGTTGGCGCTGGACACGTTCAGCGCCAGCAGCACGAAGTTGACGGCGGTCAGCAGCATGCCGATGCGCCAGGCCAGCTCACCGCGGCTGGGGTTGCCCGGGTCGGCCAGCAGCGCCAGGGTGGTGCGGGCGCGTGGCGGCGTGGCGTCGTTCACCGCGCCGTTGTCGCCGCCGGCACGGGTGCCGTAGGTCTTGAATTCGCTGATCTTCAGGCCGGTGTTGGCCATCGGCTGCTCCAGCCGCTGGCCGTTGTTGAGCAGCAGGTAGCGAGAGTTACCGATGTTTTCGATGCTGCCGCTGCGCGCCGAGGTAGTGATCTGCAGGTTGCGCTCGATCGACCAGATGAAGACGTTGGTGGCCTTGGAGTTGTCCGGTGTGTCCTTGTCGATGAAGAACACCCGCACGCGCCCTGCCGACTCGCGGAACTCGCCCGGCGACACGCGCTCGATGTCGCTGCGCTGCTCGTACTGCTGGCGCATGCCGATGGTCTGCGAATTGGCCCAGGGCCAGCCCACCAGCGCCATCACCGAGATCAGGATCAGCACCGGCCAGGCAAAGCGGAACAGTGGCTTCACGAAGTCCATGAGCCCGCGCCCGCTGGAGAACCAGATCACCATTTCGCTGTCGCGGTACATGCGCGAGAGGGTGCCGACGATGGCGATGAACAGGCTCAGGCTCAGGATGGTCGGCATGTAGCCGAGCACCGTGTAGGCCATGACCAGGAACACTTCCTGCGGGTTCACACTGCCCTTGGAGGCGAGCCCCAGGGTACGGATGAGCATCATGGTCATCACGATGGTGACCAGGACCACGAGGGTTGCTCCGAAGCTGCGGGACAGCTCCTTGCGTAGGGAAGAATGGAATAACATCGTTCGAGGAAAAAAAGGATTATGGACTTTCAACTCAAGACCCTCACCGTCGCCCAGGCTGCAGCCGAGAAATCCGATGTCCTGATCGTGCTCGTCGGCAGCGCTCCCCTTACCGCCAAGGACCCGCTTTCCGTGCTGGCCGCCAGTGCCCGCAAGGCCGGCGACCTGCCTGACAAGGCCGGCAAGCTGCTGGCGCTCTACCGGCCGGAAGATGTCGTGGCCTCCCGTGTGGTGCTTGCCGCCATCGGCGACGGCAAGCCTGCGGCGGTCCGCAGCGGCGTGCTTGCCGCGGTCAGCGCCGCCAAGGCCCATGCACCGAAGCGGGTGGTCGTGGTGTTCGCTCAGCCCGCGGACGGTGCCGCCGTGGCTTGCGCCGTGACCGCCGCGGCCGATGCCAGCTACGTCTACACGACCACCAAATCGAAGGCCGAGCCGCGCACCATCCGCAACATGACCCTCGGCGTGGCCGATTCGCCCGCCGTGGCCAGAGCCTTCAACGACGCCCGCGCCGTTGTCAACGGCATCGAGCTGGCCAAGGAATGGGGCAACCGGCCCGCGAACCATGCCACGCCCACGCTGCTGGGCGAGGCCGCCAAGGGCCTGGCCAAGCTGCCGAACATCAAATGCGAAGTGCTGGGGCCCAAGGAAGTCGAGAAGCTCGGCATGGGCTCGTTCGCCGCCGTGGCCCAGGGGTCGGCCGAACCGCTGCGCTTCATCGTGCTGCGCTACCACGGGGCGCCGAAGGACCAGGCGCCCGTGGTGCTGGTCGGCAAGGGCATCACCTTCGACACCGGCGGCGTCTCGCTCAAGCCGGCCGCCGAGATGGACGAGATGAAGTTCGACATGTGCGGTGCCGCGAGCGTGCTGGGCACGTTCCGCGCGCTCGGCGACATCCAGCCCGCCATCAACGTCGTCGGCCTCATTCCCTCCTGCGAGAACATGAACGACGGCCGCGCGCTCAAGCCCGGCGACGTGGTCACCAGCATGAGCGGCCAGACCATCGAGGTGCTCAACACCGACGCGGAGGGCCGCCTGGTCCTGTGCGACGCGCTGACCTATGCCAAGCGCTTCGAACCCGCCGCCGTCATCGACATCGCCACGCTCACGGGCGCCTGCGTGGTCGCACTGGGCGGCGTGCGCAGCGGCCTGTTCTCGAGCGACGACACACTGGCCGCCGCACTGGAGGCGGCCGGCGAAGCCTCGCAAGACCGTTGCTGGCGCCTGCCGCTGGACGACGACTATGCGGAAGGCCTGAAGAGCAACTTCGCCGACGTGGCCAACATTGCCGGACGCGCCGGCGGTGCCATCACCGCGGCCAAGTTCCTTCAGCGTTTTGCCGGCGACTTCGCCTGGGCGCACCTGGACATCGCCGGCACGGCCTGGAAGAGCGGAACGGCCAAGGGCTCGACCGGCCGGCCGGTGGGCCTGCTGGTGTCGTACCTGACGACCCGCGTGGGCAGCACCGAGGTACCGGGCAAGGCAAAGGCGGTCAAGCCCGTCAAGGCCCCGGCGCGAAAGGCCCGGTCGGCAACGTGACGGAAATCGGCTTTCACTACAACGCGCCGGACAAGCTGAACTACGCCTGCCGGCTGGTTCGCAAGGCCGTCAATGCGCGCGGCCTGCGCGTGGTGGTGGTGGGCGATGCGCATACGCTCGACGCGGTGGACGCCGCGCTCTGGCAGCTCTCGCCGGTGGATTTCGTGGCGCACTGCCGCGGCGATGCGCCGGCCCATGTGGTGGCGCGTTCGCCCGTCGTGCTGTCCGTGGAGGGCGCCGACTCGGCGTCGCTGCCGCACCGCGAGATGCTGGTGAACCTTGGGCTCGACGTGCCTGCGGGCTTCGAGCGCTACGAGCGCATGATCGACATCGTGAGCGACGAGACGCACGACCGCCAGGTCGGCCGTTCACGCTGGCGTCACTATGCCGACCGCGGCTACACCATTCAGCCGCACGACTTCGCAAGGAGTTCCTGACATGGCCAGCACGCTGCGCACGCCGCCCCGGTTCGTTCCCACGCTGACCACGGTGCTCGAGATTCCCGCGGAGCCCGCGAACCCCGCGCCACAGGCAGAGCTGGCACCCCCTCCCGACGCGGCAAGCGCCATGGCATTGCCGCCCGCGGCGCAACTGACGCAGGCTGAAATCGTCAGCCTCGAAGAGCAGCTGCTGCACCGCGTACTGCAGCGCGTCGACCTGTCGCTGGAAGAGCGCCTGAGCGACACGGTGTCCGCAGCTATACAGCATCAGCTCGATGCCATGGTGCCGCGTTTGCGCAATGAAATCGAGGCCGTTTTGCGTGCATTGGTGATCGAGGCAATGGCCGCCGAACTCTCGGAAAACACAGGGTCTACGCCAGCTTCCGGCGCATAAATCCTCAGCTAAACTGCGCCGCAGGTCGCAACGGCGTGAGGGTGCCACTGGCCTGCGGCGCGGAACTTGCGAGGTTTGCGCGCCCGGATCACACGACCGGTTTTTTTATTCTTTATCCAAGTTCTGGAGGTTCTCATGCAATTGAAATGGACAGCGGTCGCACTGGCTGCAATCACGCTCGTGGCTTGCGGCAAGAAAGAAGAGGCGGCTGCACCTGCTGCAGCGCCGGCCGCCGCGGCCCCGGCTGCAGCTGCGCCCGCACCTGCCGGAGAAACACTGCTTGTGAAGATCGGTCACGTGGCACCTACCAGCGGTCCTATTGCCCACCTGGGCAAGGACAACGAAATGGGCGCCAAGATGGCGATCGAAGACCTGAATGCCAAGGGCATCAAGATTGGCGACAAGACCGCCAAGTTCGAACTGGTCGCAGAAGACGATGCCGGTGACCCGAAGCAAGGCACCGCAGTGGCACAGAAGCTCGTGGACGAGAAGGTCAACGGCGTGGTCGGTCACCTGAACTCGGGTACGACCATTCCCGCCTCCAAGCTCTACAGCGACGCTGGCATTCCGCAGATCTCGCCTTCGGCCACGAACCCGAAGTACACGCGTCAAGGCTTCAAGACCACGTTCCGCGTGGTGGCTGACGACACGCAACTCGGTGGCACGCTGGGCAAGTACGCGGTCGATACGCTCAAGGGCAAGAACATTGCCGTGATCGACGACCGTACCGCTTACGGCCAAGGCGTTGCCGAAGAGTTCGAAAAGGCAGCCAAGGCTGCTGGCGCCACCATCGTGGGCCACGAGTTCACCACCGACAAGTCGACCGACTTCAACGCCATCCTGACCAAGCTCAAGGCCACCAAGCCCGACGTGCTGTTCTTCGGCGGCATGGACGCTGTCGGCGGCCCGATGCTCAAGCAGGTCAAGCAACTCGGCCTGAACGTCAAGTTCATGGGCGGCGACGGCCTGTGCACCGGCGAACTGCCGAAGCTGGCTGGCGATGCCATCGGCGAAGACATGGTGGTGTGCGCTGAAGCCGGCGGTGTCGACGGCGACTTCAAGCAGCCGCTGGAAGACTTCAAGGCCAAGTTCAAGACCAAGAACGGCGTGGAAGTGCAGATCTATGCACCTTACGTGTACGACGCGGTCAACGTGCTGGCCGAAGCCATGGTCAAGGCCGGTTCGTCCGACCCCGAAAAGTACCTGCCTGAAGTTGGCAAGGTGCAGTACAAGGGCGTGACCGGCCCGATCGCCTTTGACGAAAAGGGCGACATCAAGAACGGCGCGCTGACGCTGTACACCTACAAGGGTGGCGTGCGCACGCAGATTGCCGTTGTGCGCTGATCGGCGGCTTTCGCCAAAAAAGAAAAGGGCCTTCGGGCCCTTTTTTCATGCCTGTCGCGGCAGCCGTTCAGAGCGGGGCGAGGCCCGAGGGCCGGTCGTTGTTGCAATACTCGATGAAGGCGTCGAGGTCGCGCGACTTGTCGAAGACCGCATCGGCACCGAGCGCCGCACAGCGCGCGCGAATGTCTACCGTGACGTAGTTGCTGAGCACCACGACGCGCTGCGTCGGCTTGCGTGTCGTGCAGCCCGCCAGCACGCCCAGGCCGGAGCCTTCCTTGAGGAACAGGTCGACGATGAGCAGTTGCCAGTCGTCGGGGTGGGTGTCGAGCCAGGCCAGCGCTTCGGTTTCGGTTTCGGCGAAGCCGACCACATGGCCATTGACCAGATCCTCGAGTGCCGGGACCAGGTTATCCCTGATGGTCTTGTTGTCCTCGACGAGGAACGTGATGAGGGCCATGCCGTGGTTTCGCTGTGAGAACCAATAGCGTAGCGTGCCGGACGCCGCCGCAGCGTAGGAGAAAGGATACGGACGCAGGGAGCCGGTTGCGCCGCCTGGGTCAGTTGGAGCTCTGGGCGCGGAGCTTTGCCTTGAGCTTTTCGGCCAGTGCCAGGCTTTCGTCACGCTCGGCCGTTGCTTCCAGGCGCTTTTCGATCTCCTCGCTCAACGCGGCATTGACCTCGGCAAGCTTCGCAGCGGACTTGGCCAGTTTTTCCTCCAGCTGGCTCGTGTGTTCGATGGCCTGCGCCACTTCGCCGACCTGCACCTCTTCGGGCAGTTCCTGTTCGAGCACCGTGTTCACGACGGCCAGATTGTCCGAGGCACGCTGCACGTCGGCGGCCACCTGCTCGGTCTTTTTGAGGGTGTGGTCCAGAGATGTCGTGCCACGCGGCGAGGTTTGGGAATGTCCAGCCATCGAGGCTCCTTTGCAGGCTTGAAAGTAAAACCTTTGGATCGTACTGCCAGACGAAACGCCCGGTGCACGATGCCCAGTTGTTGCCAAGCAACGCATTGCACAGCAGAACAGATGACAAAAAAGCCCAAGTGCTTGTGGCGACTTGGGCTTCTTGTGCTGTCTGCATGTTCGCGAACGGTTACGAACAATCAATCTCTGGCGGAGCAGGCGGGATTCGAACCCGCGGAGGGCTATTAACCCTCACACGCTTTCCAGGCGTGCGACTTAAACCGCTCATCCACCGCTCCTGAGCCTCAAATTATAGCGTGGCTTCAAGCCATTTCAGGTCGGGCCGGCGCTTTTGCCGGTCTGGATCATCCGCATCGCCGATGCGATGAGCGCGGCGGTCTCGGACATGTTGCTCGGCACGATCAGCGTGGTCTTGGAATCCGCCGCCACCTTGCCGTAGGCATCGACGGCGCGTTCGGCCACCTTGAGCTGCACGGCCTGTTCGCCGCCCGGCTGGCGGATGGCTGCAGCCACGCGCTCGATGGCGTCCGCGGTGGCGGTGGCCACCGCGGTGATGGCGGCTGCTTCACCCTGCGCGTTGTTGATCTGTGCCTGCTTCTCGCCCTCGGAACGGGCAATGAAGGCCTCGCGCTCGCCGGTGGCGATGTTGATCTGCTCCTGGCGGCGGCCTTCCGAGGCCGCGATCAGCGCGCGCTTGCCGCGCTCGGCCGTGATCTGCGCCTGCATGGCCAGCAGGATTTCCTTCGGCGGCGTCAGGTCCTTGATTTCGTAGCGCAGCACCTTCACGCCCCAGTTGAGAGCCGCTTCGTCGATGGCGGCCACCACCTGTGCGTTGATGACATCGCGTTCTTCGAAGGTCTTGTCCAGCTCCAGCTTGCCGATCACGCTGCGCAGCGAGGTTTGCGCAAGTTGCGTCACCGCCACGATGTAGTTCGACGAGCCGTAGCTCGCGCGCATCGGGTCGGTCACCTGGAAATACAGGATGCCGTCCACCTGCAGCTGCGTGTTGTCGCGCGTGATGCAGATCTGGCTGGGCACGTCGAGCGGAATTTCCTTCAGGCTGTGCTTGTAGGCCACCCGGTCGATGAACGGGATCAGGAAATTGGGGCCGGGCGTCATCGTGCTGTGGTACTTGCCCAGCCGTTCGCGCACCCAGGCGTTCTGCTGCGGCACGAACTTGACCGACTGGCTGATGAAGATGATCGCGATGACCAGGATGATGAGAGGGACCGAAAATTCCATGGTGCGCTTCCTTTTCTGAGTTCTATGGACTGACTAAACCTTGGCGACGACGAGGCGGCTGCCGATCACTTCGACCACGCGGTGCTCTCCGGTGGACGGGGTGCTGCCTGCGCGCTGAATCACCGTCCATTGCGCGCCGCGGTAGCGAACGGTGGCGGTGCCGTCGGCATTCCAGGCATCGACGTGCACGCTCTCGCCGATGTCGAGGTTCACGTCGCGGTTGGTGCCGGTCCGCGCTGCGGCAGGGCGCCTGCGCTGGATCGAATACCAGGCCAGCACGGCGCCAACGCCGATCACCGACGCCACGATGAGTTGCGTGACGGTGCCGAAGCCCAGGTGCGCCGAGATCGCGGCGGCGGCGAAGCCTGCGGCGAGCAGCAGCAGGTAGACCGTGCCCGAGAGCAACTCGGCCACGATGGCCACCCCCGCAATCAGCCACCAGACGGTGGAATTCGCCATGTCGACTCCTCTTTTGCTTGTTCGATGCGCGACATTCTGCGGCATGAGCCCCAAGCGCTTGCCGTGCGTAGGGGTACTGGCGCGGGGGCAGACGGCCTTGCCCGCCGGGCCCGAATGGCTTGCAGCAAGCTGACCGAATCCGTCATCCGAATTCCGTACACTTCGCGCCTCGTCTTTGCCTGTCTGTCTCCCCGCCTGTCCGGAGCCCCGCTCATGAAATTTCGCTTTCCCATCGTCATCATCGACGAGGACTTCCGCTCCGAAAACACTTCGGGCCTCGGCATTCGCGCGCTCGCGCAGGCCTTCGAAAGCGAGGGCTTCGAGGTGCTGGGCGTCACGAGCTACGGCGACCTGAGCCAGTTCGCGCAGCAGCAAAGCCGCGCCAGCGCGTTCATCCTGTCGATCGACGACGAGGAGTTCACCGTCGGCCCCGACCTCGACCCGGCCGTGCTGAACCTGCGCACCTTCATCGGCGAGGTGCGGCGCAAGAACGCGGACGTGCCGATCTACATCTACGGCGAAACCAAGACCGCGCGCCACATTCCGAACGACATCCTGCGCGAGCTGCACGGGTTCATCCACATGTTCGAGGACACCCCCGAATTCGTGGCGCGCCACATCATCCGCGAGGCCAAGAGCTACCTGGAAGGCGTGCAGCCGCCGTTCTTCAAGGCGCTCATCGACTACGCGGAAGACGGCTCGTACTCGTGGCACTGCCCGGGCCATTCGGGCGGCGTGGCGTTCCTCAAGAGCCCGGTGGGCCGGATGTTCCACCAGTTCTTCGGCGAGAACATGCTGCGTGCCGACGTGTGCAACGCGGTGGAAGAACTGGGCCAGCTGCTCGACCACACCGGCCCGGTGGCGGCCAGCGAGCGCAATGCGGCGCGGATCTTCAATGCCGACCATTGCTTCTTCGTGACCAACGGCACCAGCACCAGCAACAAGATGGTGTGGCACCACACGGTGGCGCCAGACGATGTGGTGGTGGTGGACCGCAATTGCCACAAGTCGATCCTGCACGCGATCATCATGACCGGCGCGATTCCGGTGTTCATGAAGCCCACGCGCAATCACTTCGGCATCATCGGCCCGATTCCCCAGAGCGAGTTCGAGCAGAGCGCCATCAAGGCCAAGATCAAGGCCAACCCGCTGCTGGCCCACGTGGACTCCGAAACCGTCAAGCCGCGCGTGATGACGCTCACCCAGTCGACCTACGACGGCGTGATCTACAACACCGAGACCATCAAGAACATGCTCGACGGCTACGTCGACACGCTGCACTTCGACGAAGCGTGGCTGCCGCACGCGGCCTTCCACCCGTTCTACGGCGCGTACCACGCGATGGGCAAGCGCCGCGTGCGGCCGAAGGATTCGCTGGTGTTCGCCACGCAGTCCACGCACAAATTGCTGGCCGGCATCAGCCAGGCCAGCCACGTGCTGGTGCAGGACTCGCAGAACCGCGCGCTCGACCGCGACCTGTTCAACGAGGCCTACCTGATGCACTCGTCGACCAGCCCGCAGTACGCGATCATCGCGAGTTGCGACGTGGCCGCCGCCATGATGGAGCCGCCCGGCGGCACGGCGCTGGTGGAAGAGAGCATTCTTGAAGCCCTCGACTTCCGCCGCGCCATGCGCAAGGTCGAGGAAGAGTTCGGCAAGGAAGAGTGGTGGTTCAAGGTCTGGGGCCCCGAGAAGCTGGTCGAAGAAGGCATCGGCCGCGCCGACGACTGGATCATGACGGGCGAGAAGGAGTCCACCAAGCGCAAGACCAAGAAGTCGCCGCGCAACTGGCACGGCTTCGGCGACCTGGCCGACGGCTTCAACATGCTCGACCCGATCAAGTCGACCATCGTCACGCCCGGCCTGGACCTCGAAGGCAACTTCGCGGAGAGCGGCATTCCCGCCAGCGTGGTGACCAAGTTCCTCGCGGAGCACGGCGTGATCGTGGAGAAGACCGGGCTGTACAGCTTCTTCATCATGTTCACCATCGGCATCACCAAGGGCCGCTGGAACACGCTGCTCACGGCGCTGCAGCAGTTCAAGGACGACTACGCGCGCAACCAGCCGATGTGGCGCATCCTGCCGGAGTTCTGCCAACAGCATCCGGGCTACGAGAAGCTCGGCCTGCGCGACCTGTGCCAGCACATCCACAAGCTGTATGCGCGCTTCGACGTGGCGCGCCTCACGACCGAGATGTACCTGAGCGACCTGACGCCGGCCATGAAGCCCAGCGATGCCTTTGCCCACATCGCGCACAGGAAGACCGAGCGCGTGGAAATCGACGACCTTGAAGGCCGCATCACCACCAGCCTGATCACGCCGTACCCCCCGGGCATTCCGCTGCTGATTCCGGGCGAAGTGTTCAACAAGAAGATCGTCGACTACCTGCGGTTCTCGCGCGAGTTCAACTCGCAGTGCCCGGGCTTCGAGACCGACATTCACGGCCTGGTGGCGCGCGTCGACGAGACCGGCAAGAAGCGGTACTACGCCGACTGCGTCAGGGCAGTGAAGTAAACAGGCCTGCGGTCGGGCCGCCTGGCCCGATCGAATGACCCGTGCCTAGCCTTCTCGCACCCGCATGAAGCGGGCGAAACGCGGCAGCCCCTTGGCGGTGGTGCCGTTGTAGCGGTAGGTCACCCAGCTGCCGATGGCGGGCGGGTTGTCCCGTTCGGCGTCGGTCAGGCCGGTGCCGAGCTTGAAGCGCTTGCCGTCGGCGGTCTCGACCACCAGCGCGCCGAGCCGGCTCGCGTGCTTGCCCTTGCCGGTCACATGCTCGACGACGCGCGCCTCGGCGTCGTCGTAGGGCTTGACCTTCAGCAGGTCGTTGTTGCGCTCGCCGCGATAGCTCGAACTGCCGCGGTGGAGCATCAGGCCTTCACCGCCCATCTTCACCGTCTTGTCGAGCAGCGCCTGCAGCGCTTCGTGCGTGGTCGCGCGCTCTTGCGGCACGGGCACCACCCACGGCGCGTCGGTGACGGGGAGCAGCTTGCGCAGGGCGGCCAGCCGAGCGGTGAAGTCGCCGGCCTGGGCGGGCAGGTCGAACACCATGAAGCGCATCTCGTGCCATGCGACGTCGTTGGGTGTCTGGCTGCGCACCGTCGAGACCGCGTGGGGGAACCGGCCGCGACCGGCCCACAGTTCGCCGTCGAGCGGCTGCTTCGGCAGCGGGGCCGTGAACCATGCGGGCGCCACGACGCGTTCCCCGCCGCGCGTCCACAACTGCTTGCCGTCCCAGTAGCCGCGCACGCCGTCGTACTTCTCGCTGACCCAGTAGTCGGACAGCGACATCCCGGGGCGGTAGACGTCGGCCAGCATCAGCGACGGCGCCGCGTCGCGCGCGAACACGGCGGGGGCCGTAAGCACGCCGAAAGCGGCAAGGAGGAGGGAGCGTCGGCTCAGCACGGTGCTATTGAATAGATAGCTGCATATGACCGTCTGGCGGCCGTATCAGCGATTTTTTACCCGACTTACTCGGCCATTCCGCCCACGACGTTGCTGAAGCCGCCGTCGACATAGGTGATCTCTGCCGTCACGCCGCTGGCCAGGTCGCTCAGCAGGAAAGCGGCCACGTTGCCGACTTCTTCGATGGTCACGTTGCGGCGGATCGGCGAGGCGTCGGCCACGGCCGCGAGCATCTTGCCGAAGCCCTTGATGCCGCTGGCGGCGAGCGTCTTGATCGGGCCGGCGCTGATGCCGTTCACGCGCATGCCCCGGGGTCCGAGCGAGGCGGCGGTGTAGCGCACAGAGGCTTCGAGCGAGGCCTTGGCCAGGCCCATGGTGTTGTAGTTGGGCAGCGCGCGTTCGGCGCCCAGGTAGGTCAGCGTGAGCAGGGCCGACTTGTCGTTGAGGTAGGGCAGGGCGGCCTTGGCCATCGCCGGGAAGCTGTAGGCGCTGATGTCGTGCGCGATCTTGAAGCCTTCGCGCGAGAGCCCGTCGAGGAAGTCCCCGGCGATGGACTCGCGGGTCGCGAAGCCGATGCTGTGCACGAAGCCGTCGAACGTGGGCCAGGTTTGCGCCAGGTCGGCGAAGAGCTTGTCGATCTGCGCGTCGTCGCCCACGTCGCAGTCGAAAATCAGCTTCGAGCCGAAGTCTGCGGCATATTCGGTGATACGGTCCTTGAATCGCTCGCCGACATAGCTGAAGGCGAGCTCCGCGCCCTGTTCGTGACAGGCCTTGGCAATGCCATACGCAATGGAGCGATTGCTCAACACACCGGTGATCAACAGTTTTTTGCCGGAAAGAAAGCCCATGAAGTTGCCTTGTGAAAATCTTGGGCAGAATTCTCGCATGCGGTTTCTCCGGGTCTGGTGGTTGATGGTGTGTGCGGTTCCCGCGTGGGCCGCGCATGGATACGCACTCTGGGACGACCTGAAGTACGCCCCCGGCTTCCAGGCCTTCGACTACGTCGACCCCGCCGCGCCCAAGGGCGGTGAGTTGCGCTTGGTAAGCAACCTGCGCGTGTCCACCTTCGACAAGTACAACCCGTTCACCATCAAGGGCGCGGCCCCGGCCTACCTCGACAGCCTGCTGTTCGACACGCTGCTGACCGGTGCCATGGATGAAACCGGCTCCGGCTACGGCCTGCTGGCCGAAGACGTGACGGTCGCACCCGACCGCCGCAGCGTGACCTTCCGCCTGCGGCCCGAGGCCAGGTTCCACAACGGCATGCCGGTCGAGGCGGCCGACGTGAAGCACAGCTACGACACCCTCATCGGCCCCTTCACTTCGCCAGGCTACAAGACGCTGCTGCAGGAGGTCGACGGTGCCGACGTGCTCGACGCGCGCACGATCCGTTTCCGCTTCAAGACGATCAACCGCGAGCTGCCGCTGATCGTGGGCAGCCTGCCGGTGTTCAGCCGCGCCTGGGGCATGGAGAACGGCAAGGTCAAGCCCTTCGACCAGGTGGTCATGGACATTCCCATCGGCAGCGGCGCCTACAAGATCGGCCCCGTGCGCTTCGGCAAGGACATCACCTACGTGCGCGACCCCAACTACTGGGCGCGCGACCTGCCGGTCAACCGCGGCTCACACAACTTCGACCGCATCACCGTCAAGATCTACAAGGACAACACGGCCCGGCTCGAAGCGCTGAAGGCCGGCGAGTTCGACATGATGAGCTTCTACTCGGCCGGTGACTGGGCGCGCCGGGTGAACGGCAGGCGCTTCAATACCGGCGAACTCGTCAAGCGCGAGTTCTCCCACAAGAAACCCTCGGGCTTCCAGAGCTTCGTGCTCAACAGCCGGCGCAACAAGCTGAGCGACCCGCGCGTGCGCGAGGCCCTGGGCCTCGCGTTGGACTACGAGTGGATGAACCGGCAACTGTTCTACAACGGCTATCCGCGCGTGAAGGACCTGTTCGGCAACACCGACTGCGAGGCACAGGGCCTGCCGTCGCCGGAAGAAAAGGCGCTGCTAGAGCCCTGGCGCGGCAAGATTCCCGACGCGAGCTTCGGCCCGATGTACGCACCCCCAGTCACCGAAGGCGAAGGGCAGTCGCTGCGCAACAACCTGCGCCGCGCGCGCGACCTGCTGAAGCAGGCCGGTTGGGAATACCGCGACGGCGCTTTGCGCAATGCCAAGGGCGAGGCCATGACGCTCGAGTACCTCGACAGCAAGGAAGGCGGCGTGCGCACCGTGTCGCCGTGGATCCGCAACCTCGAGAAGCTCGGCATCACGCTGAACTTCGCGACCGTCGACTTCGCGCTCTACCAGGAGCGGCTCGACCGCTTCGACTTCGAGATCACCACCATCAACTTCCCGGGCACCAACAATCCGGGCCAGCAGCTCCTGGAGGTCTTCGGCAGCAAGGCCGCCAAGACGGAGAGTTCGGGCAACTACATGGGCGTGTCCACGCCTGCGGTCGATGCCTTGCTCAAGGACATCGTCGATGCCGACACCAAGGCCGAACTGATGCCGGCCTGCCGCGCGCTGGACCGCGTGATCATGCACAGCCACTATCTCATTCCCCAGTGGACGCTGACCTCGCACCGGATCGTCTACGACGACTGGCGCCTCGCCTTCAAGTCCCCCATGCCGCCGTATTCCAACGGGGAAGACTGGGTCATGGGCACGTGGTGGGCCAAGCCGCCAAGCAAGCCGGCGCCATAGACAGAAATAGAAGAGAAGGAAACCTGCCGTGCTCTCCTATGTCCTCAAGCGCCTGCTGCTGTTCATTCCGACCTTGCTCGGCGTGATGCTCGTGACCTTTCTCGTGATCCAGTTCGTGCCCGGCGGTCCGGTGGAGCAGTACCTGGCCGAAGCCAAGACGGCGGGGCGGGGCGGCGGCGGGGGCGGCTTCGAATCCGGCGGCGGCAGCTATCGCGGCAACCAGGGCGTGGACCCCAAGCGGCTGGAGCAGATCAAGGCGCTCTACGGCTTCGACAAGCCGCCGCATGAGCGCCTGGTCCAGATGCTGGGCCAGTTCGCGCGTTTCGACCTCGGCAAAAGTTTTTTCCAGAACAAGGACGTCTGGACGCTGATCATGGAGAAGCTGCCGGTGTCGATCAGCCTCGGCCTTTGGACCTTTTTCATCAGCTATGGCGTGGCGGTGCCGCTGGGCGTTGCCAAGGCGGTCAGGGCGGGCACGCGCTTCGACCTGATCAGCACGCTCATCGTGCTGGTCGGCTATGCCATTCCGGGCTTCGTGCTCGGCGTGGCGCTGCTTGTGGTGTTCGGCGGGCAACTGCAGTGGTTTCCGTTGCGCGGGCTGACCTCTTCCAACTGGGACGACCTCAGCTGGGGCGCGCGCATCGTCGACTACCTCTGGCACATCACCTTGCCGGTCACGGCCATGGTGCTCGGCAGTTTTGCCGTGACGGCCATGCTCACGAAGAACGCCTTCCTCGAGGAGATCCGCAAGCAGTACGTGCTGACCGCGCGGGCCAAGGGGCTGGGCGAGCGGCAGGTGCTGTGGAAGCATGTGTTCCGCAATGCGCTGATCCCGATCATCACGGGGCTGCCCTCGGCCTTCATCGGTGCCTTCTTTGCGGGCTCGCTGCTGATCGAGACCCTGTTCTCGCTCGACGGGCTGGGCCTGCTGGGCTACGAGAGCGTGATACGCCGCGACTATCCGGTGGTGCTCGGCACGCTGTATCTCTTCACGCTGATCGGCCTGGTGACCAAGCTGATTTCCGATCTCTGCTACGTATGGGTGGACCCGCGTGTCAAATTCGACTGAATATGGGCTCGCCCCCAGGCTTCGCGCACTTCGTGTCGCTTCTCCTTCCCCCTACCGGGGGCAACACCGGAGGCCCGGCAAAGCCGGTTCCTCGGTGTTTCTGGAAGAGTTCGGGGGCGCGGCGGCTTGGTTGGGGGGAGGGCGCGCATGGTAGGCGGCAGTGCCCACGTCTCGCCGGGGCGCCGCGCCTGGCTGCGCTTCAAGCGCAACCGGCTCGGTTTCTGGAGTCTGGTGATCTTCACCGTCCTGGTGGTGCTGAGCCTGTTCGCCGAGGTGTTGTCCACCGACAAGCCACTGGTGCTTCGCTACGAAGGCCACACCTACTTCCCGGTGCTGCGCGACTATTCCGAGAAGACCTTCGGCGGTGACTTCGAAACGCCGGCCGACTACCTTGACCCGTTCATCCGCAAGCGCATCACGCAGGGCGACAACTGGGCGGTCTACGCCCCCAACCCCTATGGCGCCAGAACGCTCAACTACTTCGCCAAGTCGCCCAGCCCGGCCGCGCCCACGGGCGACAACTTCCTGGGCACCGACGACCGCGGCCGCGACCTGCTGGCGCAGCTGGTCTACGGCTTTCGCGTGAGCGTGCTGTTCGGCCTGGCGCTCACGGCCATCGGCACGGTGCTGGGTGTGGCGGCGGGGGCGGTGCAGGGCTATTTCGCAGGAAAGATCGACCTGGCCTTCCAACGCTTCATCGAAATCTGGAGCTCCATGCCCGAGCTCTACCTGCTGATCATCTTCAGCGCGATTTTCGCGCCCAGCGTGGCGCTGCTGCTCATCCTGCTGAGCCTGTTCGGCTGGATGGGCCTGGCCGACTACGTGCGCGCCGAGTTCCTGCGCAACCGTCAGATGGATTACGTGCGCGCCGCCCGCGCGCTGGGCGTGAGCAACCTGCAGATCATGTGGCGCCACATCCTGCCCAACAGCATGGTGCCGGTCGTCACCTTCCTGCCGTTCCGCATGAGCGCCGCCATCCTTGCCCTGACCTCGCTCGACTTCCTGGGCCTGGGTGTGCCGCCGGGCACGCCGTCGCTCGGCGAACTGCTGAGCCAGGGCAAGGCCAACATCGACGCCTGGTGGATTTCACTTTCCACCTTCGGCGTGCTGGTGGTCACGCTGATGCTGCTGACCTTCATGGGCGACGCGCTGCGCGACGCGCTCGATCCCCGGAAGGCCGACAAGTGATGAACGGCAATTCAACACATCCCCCGCTGATCGACGTGAAGGGCCTGCGTGTCGCCTTCGGCGGCAAGGAGGTGGTGCACGGCATCGACTTCCAGATCGCCGCCGGCGAGAAGCTCGCGCTGGTGGGCGAGTCGGGCTCGGGCAAGACGGTCACGGCGCTGTCGCTGCTGCGGCTGGTGCAGAACGCCGACGTCACCGGCGTTGCAAGGCTTTTCGGCGGGGAACGCCCGTCGGACGTGCGTGACCTGCTATCGATTCCGGAGCGGCAGTTGCGTGGCATCCGCGGCAAGGAGATCGCGATGATCTTCCAGGAGCCGATGACCGCGCTGAACGCGCTCTACAGCGTGGGCGACCAGATCGCCGAGGTGCTCGAGTTGCACGAAGGGCTGTCGGCCCGCGCCGCGCAGGCGGCCGCCGTGCAGCTGCTGGCCGACACGGGCATTCCGGAGCCCGCGCGGCGCGCGCAGGCGTTTCCGCATCAGCTGTCGGGCGGCCAGCGCCAGCGCGCCATGATCGCCATGGCCCTGGCCTGCAAGCCGCGTCTGCTGCTGGCCGACGAGCCGACCACGGCGCTGGACGTCACCGTGCGCGCGCAGATCCTCGACCTGCTGGCCGAGTTGCAGCGCAAGCACGGCATGGCGGTGCTGCTGATCACGCACGACCTGAATCTGGTGCGCCGCTTCGCCGACCGCGTGGCGGTGATGGAGAACGGCCACATCGTCGAGCACGGGGCGGTTGCGCCGGTGTTCGAGGCGCCGCAGCATCCCTACACCCGCAAGCTGATCGACAGCCACCCGGAGCGCCATGTGGCGGCGGTGCCGTCGAGCGGCGCCGCGCCGGTGCTCGAGGCGAAGGCCTTGCGCGTGATCTACCCGGTGCCCCGGCCCGGCATCGGCGGCTGGTTCCGCAAGGGCGAGTTCGTGGCGGTGCAGGGCGCAGATTTCCGCATTGCGCCGGGCGAGACGCTCGGCGTGGTCGGCGAATCGGGTTCGGGCAAGTCGACGCTCGCGCTGGCGGCGCTGGGGCTGCTGCGCCATCAGGGCGCGCTGAAGGTCGCGGGAAAAGACTGGGCGGTCGATCGCGCGTCCGACCTGGGCCTGCGCCGGGTGATGCAGGTGGTGTTCCAGGACCCGTTCTCCTCGCTCTCGCCGCGCATGACGGTCGAGCAGATCGTGGGGGAGGGGCTGCGCGTGCACGCGCCCAGGCTCGATGCCGAGGCGCGGCGGGCGCGTTCGCTTGTTGCACTCGCCGACGTCGGGCTGACCGAGGCCCAGTTTCCCTCGCTGCTCGACCGCTACCCGCATGAGTTTTCCGGTGGGCAGCGCCAGCGGCTGGCGATTGCGCGTGCGCTGATCGTCGATCCGCAACTGCTGGTGCTCGACGAGCCCACCAGTGCGCTCGACGTAACGATCCAGAAGCAGGTGCTCGGCCTGCTGCAGCGCCTGCAGCGCGAGCGCGGGTTGAGCTACCTGCTGATCACGCACGACGTGGAGGTGATCCGTGCCATGGCGCACCAGGTCATCGTGATGAAGGACGGGGCCATCCTCGAAAGCGGAGCGGTCGAGCGCGTGCTCGACGCACCCGAGCACCCCTACACACAAAAGCTGGTGGCCGCCGCGCTGCTGGAATAAAACGGAGTCTGCAAGCAATGTCGGAAATCGGACGCGACCGGCGCGGGGCGTGGCGCGCGGCGCTGGCCTGCATGGTCACCCTGTCGGTTGCCATGGGCCTGGGTCGCTTTGCCTTCACGCCCATGCTGCCCATCATGCTGCACGAGGGAAAGCTGGAGCTCGCCACCGGCGGGGTGCTGGCATCGCTCAACTACCTGGGCTACTTTCTGGGTGCGGTCAGCTGCGCGGCCATCGGCATCAAGGCCTCGAGCATGGTACGCGGCGGGCTGCTGGCCACGGCGGCGTTGCTGGTCGGCATGGGGCTGCTGCACAGCTTCACGAGCTGGGGCATCCTGCGCGCCGCCGCCGGCGTGATGAGCGCCTGGGTCTTCGTGTTCGCCTCCGGTTGGGGGCTGCGCAGGCTGGCGGAAACCAACTCGCCGATGCTGGCGGGGGTGATCTACACCGGCCCGGGAATCGGCATTGCGATGACCGGCTTGCTCGGTGGGGCGCTCGGGCGATGGGGCTCCGAGGCGGGTTGGATCGGCCTGGGCATGCTGGCGGTCGTGCTGATCGCGGTGATCTGGCGGGTGTTCGACGACGGCGAGCGGGCGCCGGTCGGGGCCGGGGCGGCCGTTGCCTCCGCCGCGACGGGGCACGCCAGCCGCTCGGCGGCCGATCGCAGCGATGCGATCTGGCTGGTGGCGCTGTATGGGCTGGCGGGCTTCGGCTACATCATCACTGCGACCTTCCTGCCCGTGATCGCCCGGCAGGCGCTGCCCGGTTCGTCCTGGCCCGATTTCTTCTGGCCCTTGTTCGGGCTGGCCATCATTCCCGGGGCCTTGATCGGCGCGAGGGCGCCTACGCATTGGGACAACCGGCTGTTGCTGGCCATGGCCTATTCGCTGCAGGCGCTGGGTGTGGTGTTGTCGGTGGCGTGGCCGACGATCGGCGGGTTCGCGCTCGGAAGCCTGCTGCTGGGGATGCCGTTCACCGCCATCACTCTTTTTGCGATGCGGGATGCGCGCAGATTGCGCGGCAACGCGGCCGCCGGCCTGATCGGCTATGCAACGGCCTCCTATGGGGTGGGGCAGATCGTCGGGCCGCTGTTTGCAGCGCCGCTGGCCCAGCGGACGGGGTCGTTTCAGCTGCCGCTGCTGGTCGCGGCGGCGGCATTGGCGCTCGGCGCTGTTTTATTTGCATGGGTTTGGCTCAAATCTCGCCGTCCGGGGGGCGTTTGAGTGTCTATGCCCCTTCATTTATTGCACGAATAGCATATAATTCGAGGCTCACGACCAAACGGGCGGGTACCAACCGCCCGTTTTTTTTGGTCTGTGCATTCTGAACATTCCAGCGATCTGGCATCCGTGGCGGGCGGATTGCACAGTTACCGTATTTAAAAGGCACTTTCGAACACGTGGCATTGCAGCAAATAGTGGAACAAACCGTGGCCGGTCTCGGCTATGACCTGGTCGAGATCGAACGCTCGGCCGGGGGAACGCTGCGCGTGACGATTGATTTGCCGTGGACGGCCCCCACATCGGAAGCTGTCGCGGCCGGTGTGCCCGAGCCCTTCGTGACGGTGGAAGACTGCGAGAAGGTAACGCGGCAGTTGCAGTTCGCGCTTGAGGTGGATGGTGTCGATTACAAGCGGCTCGAGGTGTCCTCGCCCGGTATCGACCGTCCGCTGCGCAACGAGCAGGATTTCGGGCGTTTCGTGGGTGCGGTGATCGACATCACGCTCAAGGCGCCCATGGGTGCGGCGGCGGCGGGCCAGGTGTCCGCCAATCGCAAGAAGTTTCGCGGCACGCTGGAGCGTGTCGAGCAGGCGGATGGCGCCCAGGGCTGGCAGATCGTCTGGAGCGATGCGCCCGAGGCCAAGCCTGGACAAAAAGTGAGCAAGAAGCGCGCGCCTGCACCGTTGCATGCGCTGGGCTTCGTTTTGGACGAGCTGCGCGATGCGCGGCTGGCGCCCATTGTGGATTTCAAGGGCCGCAAGGCCAAAACCCAACCGGGTTTTTCGGATATTGACGACGGAACGCAGGTTCCGGACTGACCAGAGGAGTGGTGGCATGAATCGCGAAATGTTGATGTTGGTGGATGCGATCTCGCGGGAGAAGAACGTCGAACGCGACGTGGTCTTCGGCGCGGTCGAATCCGCACTGGCGCAAGCCACCAAGAAGCTCCATCAGGGCGATGTGGACATCCGCGTGTCGGTCGATCGCGACAGCGGCGACTACGAAACCTTCCGCCGCTGGCACGTCGTTCCCGATGAAGCCGGCCTGCAGCTGCCCGACCAGGAAATCCTCCTGTTCGAGGCCAAGGAAGAAATGTCGGACATCGAAGTCGGCGAGTACATCGAAGAAGCGGTGGACTCGGTGCCGATCGGCCGCATCGGCGCCATGGCCGCCAAGCAGGTCATCCTGCAGAAGATCCGCGACGCGGAGCGCGAGATGCTGCTCAACGACTTCATGTCGCGCGGCGACAAGATCTTCGTGGGCACCGTCAAGCGCCTGGACAAGGGCGACATCATCGTCGAGGCCGGCCGCGTCGAAGGCCGCCTGCGCCGCAGCGAGATGATCGCCAAGGAAAACCTGCGCAACGGCGACCGCGTGCGGGCCATGATCATGGAGGTCGACCTGACGCTGCGCGGCGCGCCGATCATCCTGTCGCGCTCGGCACCCGAGTTCATGATCGAGCTGTTCCGCCAGGAAGTGCCCGAAATCGAGCAGGGTCTGCTCGAAATCAAGAGTTGCGCCCGTGACCCGGGTTCGCGCGCCAAGATCGCCGTGCTCTCGCACGACAAGCGCGTCGATCCGATCGGCACCTGTGTCGGTGTGCGTGGCACCCGCGTCAACGCCGTGACCAACGAGCTCGCCGGCGAGCGCGTGGACATCGTGCTGTGGAGCGAGGATCCGGCCCAGTTCGTGATCGGCGCCTTGGCCCCGGCCAACGTGTCGTCCATCGTGGTCGACGAGGAAAAGCACGCCATGGACGTGGTGGTCGATGAGGAAAACCTCGCCATCGCCATCGGCCGCGGCGGCCAGAACGTGCGCCTGGCTTCCGACCTCACGGGTTGGAAGATCAACATCATGGACGCCAACGAGTCTGCGCAGAAGCAGGCCGTCGAAACCGATGCCAGCCGCAAGCTGTTCATGGAAAAGCTCGATGTCGACGAGGAAATCGCCGACATCCTGATCGCCGAAGGCTTCAACAGCCTCGAGGAAGTGGCCTATGTGCCGATTTCCGAAATGCTGGAGATCGAAGCCTTCGACGAAGACACCATCAATGAGCTGCGCACGCGCGCCAAGGATGCGCTGTTGACCATGGAAATCGCCAAGGAAGAGGGTGTCGAGGTCCAGCCGCAGGTATCGCAAGACCTGCACGACCTCGAGGGCCTCGACCCCGAGCTGATTCCCAAGCTGACCGAAGCGGGTGTGAACACCCGTGACGATCTTGCCGACCTCGCGGTCGATGAACTCACCGAGATCACCGGCCACAGCGCCGATGACGCCAAAACTCTCATCTTGAAAGCCCGCGAACATTGGTTCGCTGGCCAAGAGTGACGGTCATGAAGGCACGAAACCAATATGTCCAGTACCACTGTCGCCGAGTTCGCGAACGAGCTCAAGAAGACTCCCGAAACCTTGCTTGACCAGCTCAAGAGTGCAGGTGTGCCCAAAGCGGCCGCCACCGACGCCCTTACTGAGGCTGACAAGCAGCGCCTGCTCGGCCACCTCAAGGCCAGCCACGGCACCGTCGAGCCCGAGCGCAAGAAGATCACGCTGACGAAGAAGTCGACCAGCGAGATCAAGCAGGCCGACGCCACCGGCCGCGCCCGCACGATCCAGGTCGAGGTGCGCAAGAAGCGCACCTTCATCCAGCGCGAGGACGGTCATCCGGCCACGCCTGAGTCGGCACAGCATGCGGAAGAAGCGCCGGTCGAGGTCCCCGAAGCCCCGCGCGTCGACGAGGCCGAGCTGGCCCGCCGCGAGGAAGAGGCGCGCCGCCAGGCCGAGCTGATCCGTCGCCAGGAAGAAGAACTGGCCGAGAAGCGTCGTCTGCGTGAAGAAGCCGAGGCCCGCGAACGCGAACAGGCCGAGAAGGTCGAGCGTGCCGAACAGGCTGAGCAGGCACAGCAGGAAGCCGTGCGCGTCGCTGCTGCGAAAAAGGCCGCTGCATTCGCGGAAACCGCCGCCGTCAACGCCGCCAGCAAGGATGCGCATGCAAGGCACGCAGCCGCTCCGGCGGTGATTGCCGCTGCCGCCGCTGCCGAACAGCAGGCCGCCGACACCAAGCTCGCCGCGCAGAATGCTGCGACGCAAGCCAAGGAAGACGCGAAGGCCAAGGCCGCCGCCGAATCGAAGGCCCGTGCCGACGAGGAAGCCGCCCGCGCCAAGGACCTCGACGAGCGTCGCCGCAAGGCCCTCGCCGAAGCCGAGGCCATCCGCGCCATGATGAATGCACCGGCCCGCGTGCTGGTGCCGCACAAGGCGCCCGAGAAGCCGCAGCCCGAAAAGGCCGCGGTCAAGGGCACGCTGCACAAGCCGGCCACGCCCGCACCGCGTCCCGGCGCGCCAGCCGCTCCGGGTGCTGCTGCAGCGCCTGGCGCTGCGGGCGCCGGCAAGGAAGTCAAGTCCGCCAAGCTCTCCTCGAGCTGGGCAGGCGACCCTGCCAAGAAGAAGGAAATCAAGACCCGCGGCGATGCCAGCGGGGGTGTCAGTCGCGGCAACTGGCGCGGAGGCCCGCGTGGTCGCCGTGGCAACGACCGCGGCGGTCACGACGAGCAGCACGCACCGGCCGCACCGGTCGAGGCGCGCATTCTCGAAGTGCACGTGCCCGAAACCATCACGGTGGCCGAGCTCGCGCACAAGATGGCCGTCAAGGCGCAAGAGGTCATCAAGCAACTGATGAAGCTCGGCCAGATGGCGACCATCAACCAGTCGCTCGACCAGGACACCGCGATGATCCTGGTGGAAGAAATGGGCCATACCGCGGTGGTTGCCGCGCTGGACGACCCGGAAGCCTTCACCGACGACGACGTGTCGGCGCAAACCGCCGAGTCGCTGCCGCGCGCTCCGGTCGTGACCGTCATGGGTCACGTCGACCACGGCAAGACCTCGCTGCTGGACTACATCCGCCGCGCCAAGGTGGCTGCGGGCGAAGCCGGCGGCATCACGCAGCACATCGGTGCGTACCACGTGGAAACCGCACGCGGCATGGTGTCGTTCCTCGACACCCCGGGTCACGAGGCCTTTACGGCCATGCGTGCCCGCGGTGCGCAGGCCACCGACATCGTGATCCTGGTGGTGGCGGCCGACGACGGCGTCATGCCCCAGACCAAGGAAGCCATCAAGCACGCCAAGGCTGCGGGTGTGCCGATCGTGGTTGCCATCAACAAGGTGGACAAGCCCGATGCCAACCTGGACCGCGTGAAGCAGGAACTGGTGGCCGAAGAGGTGGTGCCTGAAGAGTACGGCGGCGACGTGCCGTTCGTGCCGGTGTCCGCCAAGACGGGCCAGGGCGTGGACGAGCTGCTCGAGCAGGTGCTGCTGCAGGCCGAAGTGCTGGAACTCAAGGCGCCGGTGGAAGCCGCTGCCAAGGGCCTGGTCATCGAAGCCCAGCTCGACAAGGGCCGCGGCCCGGTCGCCACCGTGCTGGTGCAGTCCGGCACGCTGAAGACCGGCGACGTGGTGCTGGCCGGCTCGACCTATGGCCGCGTGCGCGCCATGCTGGACGAAGACGGCAAGTCGACCAAGTCGGCAGGTCCGTCGATCCCGGTCGAAATCCAGGGTCTGACCGAAGTGCCGCAAGCAGGCGACGAATTCATGGTGATGAGCGACGAGCGCCGTGCGCGCGAAATCGCAACCTACCGTGCCGGCAAGTTCCGCAACACCAAGTTGGCGAAGCTGCAGGCCGCGAACCTGCAGAACATGTTCACCGACCTGTCGGCGGGCGAAGTGCAGACGCTGCGCATCATCATCAAGGCCGACGTGCAGGGCTCGCAGGAAGCTCTGGCGCAATCGCTGCTCAAGCTGGCGACCGAAGAAGTCAAGGTGCAGATCGTGTACGCCGGCGTGGGTGGTATCAGCGAAAGCGACATCAACCTGGCCATCGCTTCGAAGGCGGTCGTGATCGGTTTCAACGTGCGTGCCGATGCCGGTGCGCGCAAGCTGGCCGAGAACAACGGCGTGCAACTGAACTACTACAGCATCATTTACGACGCCGTGGACGAGATCAAGGTTGCGATGTCGGGCATGCTGGCACCGGAGCGCCGCGAAGAGATCATCGGCTCGGCCGAGATCCGCACGGTGTTCGTGGCCTCGAAGATCGGTACGGTCGCAGGTTCGTACGTCACTTCGGGCTCGGTCAACCGCAGCGCGCATTTCCGCCTGCTGCGCGACAACGTGGTGATCTACACCGGCGAAGTCGACTCGATCAAGCGCATGAAGGACGATGTCCGCGAAGTCCGCGAAGGTTTCGAGTGCGGTATCAAGCTCAAGAACTACAACGACATCAAAGAAGGCGATCAGCTCGAATTCTTCGAAATCAAGGAAATCGCCCGGACGCTGTAAGCGTTCGAAGCGAGAGAGTCCATGCCTAAAAGAAAAGCCGCCGCCCCCAACCGTGCGTTCAAGGTTGCCGACCAGATCCAGCGGGATCTGACGGAGCTGATCGCGCGCGAGTTGAAGGATCCGCGCGTGGGCATGGTCACGATCCAGGCCGTCGAGGTCACGCCCGACTATGCGCACGCGAAGATCTTCTTCAGCCTGCTCACGGGCGATGTGGACGAGACCACCGAAGCGCTGAACCAGGCCGCGGGCTTCCTGCGCAACGGCCTGTTCAAGCGCCTGCACATTCACACGGTGCCCACGCTGCACTTTCTGTTCGACCGCACCACCGAGCGTGCGGCCGACATGAACGCGCTCATCGCGCAAGCCGTCGCCTCGCGTTCGAAAGACGAATAGCCATGAACGCGCCACGCACAAGGGTGCAGCGGCGCCCTGTGCATGGGGTGTTGTTGCTCGACAAACCGCTGGGTCTCTCCAGCAACCAGGCTTTGCAGAAGGCCAAGTGGTTGCTGCGCGCGGAAAAGGCAGGCCACACCGGCACGCTCGATCCGCTCGCCACCGGCGTCCTGCCTTTGTGTTTCGGCGCGGCCACCAAGTTCAGCCAGCTGCACCTGGACGCCGACAAGATCTACGTGGCCACGGCCCGCCTGGGGGTGAAGACCACCACCGGCGACGCCGAGGGCGAGGTGATCGAGGAGCGACCCGTGCATGTCACGCCAGAAGACCTTGTGCGCGTGCAGGCGCAGTTCACCGGAGCGATCCGTCAGGTGCCGCCGATGCACAGCGCACTAAAGAAGGACGGCAAGGCGCTGTATGAATACGCCCGTGAAGGCATCGAAGTCGAGCGGGCCCCGCGCGACGTCGTGATTCATCAGCTGAAAGTGTCGGATGCGAGCTTCCAGCCTCAAGAGTTTGCTATCAAAATTGAGGCAAATGTGAGCAAGGGCACCTACATCCGCACGCTCGGCGAAGACATCGGCGAGGCCCTCGGGTGTGGCGCACATCTGACTGCGCTGCGGCGCATCGCCACCGGCGGTTTTGTCCAGGCGCAGTGCATCACGCTCGAAGCCCTCGAAGCGATGGACGAAGAGCAGCGCCTGGCGCAGCTCTTGCCTGCCGAATCGCTGGTGGACGGCCACAGCCGCGTCACGCTCGGCGCGGAAGATGCGGCACGTTTTCTTTCGGGCCTGCGCCGCCGCGGCGACTGGGCCGATGCGGGCGAGGTGGCCGTGTTCGGCACCGAGCCGCCGGCCTTCCTGGGCTCTGCCCACGTCAAGGCCGGTGAATTGATCCCGGGGCGCTTGCTGAACCCCATCGAAATCCAGCAAATTCTTTTGAACGCACAACAGACCGAAGCGACACCATGAGTACCAAGCAAATCCGCAATATCGCCATCATTGCCCACGTGGACCATGGCAAGACCACGATGGTCGACCAGCTGCTGCGCCAGTCGGGCACCTTCGCCGATCACGAGAAGGTCGTCGACACGGTGATGGACAACAACGCCATTGAAAAGGAACGTGGCATCACGATCCTGGCCAAGAACTGCGCCGTGACCTGGGAAGGCACGCACATCAACATCGTCGACACCCCGGGCCACGCGGACTTCGGCGGTGAAGTGGAGCGCGCGCTGTCGATGGTCGACGGCGTGGTGCTGCTGATCGACGCGCAGGAAGGCCCGATGCCGCAGACGCGCTTCGTGACCAAGAAGGCGCTGGCCCTCGGCCTGAAGCCGATCCTGGTGGTGAACAAGGTCGACAAGCCCGGCGCCAACCCCGACAAGGTGGTCAACGCCGCCTTCGACCTGTTCGACAAGCTCGGCGCCACCGACGAACAGCTCGACTTCCCCGTGGTGTACGCCTCGGGCATCAACGGCTGGTCGTCGCTCGAAGAAGGCGCTCCCGGCGAACAGTGGGGCCCCGACATGTCGGCCCTGTTCAACACCATCCTGAAGCACGTGCCGGCGCAAAAGGGTGACCCCGCAGCGCCGCTGCAGCTGCAGATTTCCGCGCTCGACTTCTCGACCTTCGTCGGCCGCATCGGCGTGGGCCGCATCAGCCAGGGCACGCTGCGTCCGATGATGGACGTGGTGGTCATGGAAGGTCCGGACGGCAAGGCCGTCAAGGGCCGCGTCAACCAGGTGCTGACCTTCCAGGGCCTGGACCGCGTGCAGACCACCGAAGCCGGCCCGGGTGAGATCGTGCTGATCAACGGTATCGCCGACATCGGCATCGGCGTGACCATCACCGACCCCGCCAACCCGGCGCCGCTGCCCATGCTCAAGGTCGACGAACCGACCCTGACCATGAACTTCTGCGTGAACACCAGCCCGCTGGCCGGCCGCGAAGGCAAGTACATCACCAGCCGCCAGATCTGGGACCGCCTGCAAAAGGAGCTGCAACACAACGTGGCCCTGCGCGTGAAGGAAACCGACGAAGAAGGCATCTTCGAAGTCATGGGCCGCGGCGAACTGCACCTGACCATCCTGCTGGAAAACATGCGCCGCGAAGGCTACGAGCTGGCCGTGTCGAAGCCGCGCGTGGTGTTCCGCACCGTCAACGGCGAAAAGCACGAACCCATCGAGCTGGTGACGGCCGACATCGAAGACCAGCACCAGGGCGGCGTGATGCAGGCCCTGGGCGAGCGCAAGGGCGAACTGGTCAACATGGAACCGGACGGCCGCGGTCGCGTGCGCCTGGAGTACCGAATTCCGGCGCGTGGCCTGATCGGCTTCACCAACGAATTCCTGAACCTGACGCGCGGCTCCGGCCTCATCAGCAACATTTTCGACAGCTACGAAGCGCACAAGGGCGACATCGGCAGCCGCAAGAACGGCGTGCTGATCTCGATGGACGACGGTGAAATCTTCACCTACGCGCTGGGCAAGCTGGACGATCGCGGCCGCATGTTCGTCAAGGCGAACGATCCGGTGTACGAAGGCATGATCGTCGGCATTCACAGCCGCGACAACGACCTGGTGGTGAATGCCACGCGCACTAAGCAGCTGACCAACTTCCGCGTCTCGGGCAAGGAAGATGCGATCAAGATCACGCCGCCGATCGACCTCACGCTCGAATACGGCGTGGAGTTCATCGAGGACGACGAGCTGGTCGAAATCACCCCCAAGAGCGTTCGCCTGCGCAAGCGTTTCCTGAAGGAACACGAGCGCAAGCGGGCCGGCCGCGACACGTCGCAAGGCTGACGGCCTCAGCCCCTGCCTGTGCAGGGGCGTGCAGCATCCAGATCACCTTCTGGCGCAGCCTCTTCGAGAGGTTGCCGCCGGGGGTGATTTTTTCGTTGGGGCGCCGGCTTATTGCGGCAGGGCCTCGGCGGCGAGGCCCATGCGCTTCAAGCGCGCCTCGAGCACCGAGCGCAAGAAGGTCTTCGGAAAATCGTCGCTCACGCGCCAGTTGCCGTTCTCTTTCAGAAACTTGAATTCACCGGCCAGCGCGAGCGACTGGGTGTGTCCGCCGATGGCGCTCAGCAGTCGGTCGTTGTATTCGATGACGAGCGGGCAGGCCTGCACGGCGTCGTTCTCGAGCGCCCGGCATGGCCCGGCAACCTCGACCTCGGCGATCTCGCGCGAGCGGTCCGGGTCCTTGTCCACCAAGCCTGATTCGTTGCGAGGACGCTGGCGAGACAGTGCCGAGCTGGCCGAACGCGCGCTCAGCGGCGCGGCCCCTTCGCGGAATGCGTGCTCCAGCGCCGCACGACCGATGGGCTCGGCGTTGTAGCGCGGCTTGCCCTGGGCGTCGAGGTTGCCGAAGCGCGCCTGCACGATGGCCAGGTCGGCGCCGCGCACCACCATTTCGTCGCTCTTCGGCGCGACGGGGCCGATGGTGTAGGCCATCGGGTCGCGCTTGTCGCCCTGCGTCATCACGGCCGTGCAGCCGCGCACACGGTCCGTCTTGCGGTAGCCGATCTCGCGCATGCTGCCGATGGACGGCGTTTGAAGCTCGGCGCGCTTTTGCGGATCGAGGGTGCGCATGCGCACGTCCACGGAAGCACGAAACATCAGGTTGTCGAGCGTCTTGCGCGTGGAGGCCGCGTCGCAGGCGGGCACGCCGGCCGGCGCAAAGAAGTACCAGCCGAGGCCGCCGCCGATCACCAGCACGGTCAGCATCAACTTCAATGCGCCGATGCGGCGGGCGCGCTGCGTGCGGGACTGCCATGCCTTCATGGCTTGCGCTTCGGCATCGATCAGCGCCTGTGCCTCGTTCACGATGCGGACGCGATCGGCGGCCATGGCAAAGGCCGGCTCGGCGGCAACCTGGGCGCGGAGTGCTTCGAAGCCTTTCTTGTCGATGAGCTCCTCGCTCACCAGCCAGGCCAGCGTGGCCGCTGCGGACGCGGGCACGCTGCCGACAACGGGTGTTTCTTCCAGCGCCTCGTCGCGTGTCGGCGTATCGATGAGGCCGTCGCTGTGCAGTGCCTGGAGGGCCTCATGGGTGATGCCTTGCCCGGCCAGTTCGACCATGTCGTCGGCGTCCATGGCGCTCATGGCGGCGTCGCCTGCGTGCGGATGGGCAGGCTCGGCGGCCTCGACCTTGTCGAGCGCGGCGTTCTGTTGGGCTTCGGTGATCAGGCCTCGCACGCGCATCCATGCCAGGGCATGCGCGGGCCCTGGAAGGGGCGGGAGGCTCGGCGTCTCGGGATGTGCGAGCGCGGTGTCGTGCTGCGTGTCGGTGATCAGGCCCTGGGTCAGCAGTGCGAGGAACGCGTCGGGGTTGGCGTCAGAAGTCATGCGGGCATTCTGCCGTGCCCCCTCGGCGCGATGCGTTGGTCGAGGCGGACAAAAAAACGCCGGCGGTTGCCGGCGTTTCGTTGAGGTGCCCTGGTGAATCAGGGGCGGGCAACCTTCCAGGCGCCGTTGGCAACGCCGTCGCCGGTCTTGTCGCCAGCCTTCGCGTCCTTCGACCAGAAGTACAGCGGCCAGCCCTTGTAGGCCCATTGGCGCTTGCCGTCTTCGCGAATGATGATGGTGTAGCCGCCGATAGGCTTGGCCGTCTCGGTCACGCCGAGCGGGGGCCAGTTGGTGGCGCACTGGGCGTTGCAGGCGGAAGTGCCGGCGCCGGCCGTGTCCTTGGCGAAGGTGTACAGCGTCATGCCGTTCGGTCCGACCAGCACGCCGTCGGCGGTGCGGGTGGGGGTGTCGGGCGCTTTAGCGGTCGGGGACATGCTGCCGCAGCCGGCAAGCAGGGCCGCCGCGAGGATCGAGGCGCTGAGCAATTTCATGCAGTTTCTCCTTCAGTTGAAAAATCGCGAAGACGGATCCGGTGACGGGCCGGGCCGAGTAAATGCGCGAGCCGGCAGTTTATGCGTTCATCAAGACAAATCGCGGTAGGCCAGCGTCGCCAGTTTGAGCAGTAGTTCTCGCGGCAGCTTGCCCGCGAGGGCGTAGCCGAAGCCCTGGTCGACCCAGTAGAAGCTGGGCACAGGGCCTTCGGAGGCGAAGCGGAAGGCGGTTTCGCGCGCGGCGGCAGCCCCGGCGGCGTTGGCGTCGAGCGTGCCGATGTACAGCGTCACGCGCTCGCCGGCGGCGTCCTCGAACATGAACTGGGCGCGAGCGCCGGTTTCTCCGGGCAGCAACCGGCCACCGACCAGGGCGTACCCCTGGGAAGACAGGTCGGGCACCTTCAAAGGCCTATCCAGGCGCTTGGAGAGCCACTGCACCAGATGCTGCTGCTCGGACGCTGCCACTTCGACAGGGTGCCGCTTTTCCGGCACGTACACGGCGTGCGCCATCGACGCGTCGTGCACGAACTCGCGCACCGCAGGTGCCTTGGCCAGCTGCGAGCCGCCGCGCGCGGCGGACCATTGGCTGCTGCCGATCCAGCCGGCGGCGAAAGCGACCAGCACGCCGGCCGCCATGCCGCCCCAGCGCACCCAGGAGGCACGCTGCGCTTGTCGTGTCGGACGGCCGCCGAGCGCATTCATCAGGGCCGCGGGAACGGGCTCGTCGAGCAGCTCGCCATGCAGCCTGCGCAAGGCGTCGCGCTGAGTGTGCCACGCGGCGATCTTCGCGGCCACGGCAGGATCGCGCGCAATGGCTTCTTCGACCGCGCCGTGACGCTCGGCAGCCAGTTGGCCGTCGACCCAGGCGTGCAGCTCGTCGTCGGTGGGGGGCGGGGCGGGGCGGTTCATGGTGTGGCGATTTTCATTTGAGGCGGCGCAGGCCGGGACGACCGGGCGCGCAGGCGCCGTCCATCAGTTCCTGCAGCCGGACGCGGGCGCGCGACAGGCGCGACATGACAGTGCCCGCGGGAATGCCGAGCACCTTGGCCACCTCGGCATAGGACAGGTCTTCGAGCGTCACCAGCAGCAGCACGGCGCGCTGCTCCTCGGGCAGCTGCATCAGGCAGCGCTGCAGGTCCAGGCGCGTGCCCTGGTCGCGGCCCGGGTCGATGCCGCCGTGCATCTCGTGCGGCAGGTCGTCGAGCGAGACCACGGCGTGCGGTGGCGGCGTGCGCCGCACCTGGCTGGCAAAGATGTTGTGCATCACGGTGAACAGCCACGCGCGCAGATCGGTGCCCACGACCCACAGGCGCCACTTGCTGCAGGCGCGCTCGAGCGTGTCCTGCACCAGGTCGTCGGCGGCCCATGCATTGCCCGTGAGCGCACGCGCATAGCGGCGCAGGCTCGGGGTGTGCTCGATCAGCAGGCGGGCGTCCATGAGGGCGTGGACCGATCCAAAAACGCCGATCAGGGCTTGGCGATTTTCCAGGTGCCGTTGACGCCGTCGCCGGTCTTGTCTCCCGGCTTGCTGTCCTTGGCCCAGTAGTACAGGGGCCAGCCCTTGGCGGCCCATTGCTTCTTGCCGTCGTCGCGGGTGACGATGGTGAAGTCGCCGGTCGCCTTGTCACCTTCGGAGGCCATGAACGGCGGCCAGTTGGTGGCGCAGCCGCCGTTGCAGGCCGACTTGCCGCTGCCTGCGGTGTCCTTGTCGAAGGTGTAGAGCGTCATGCCCGTGGCGCCGACGAGCGCGCCGTCGGCGGGCTTGGGCTGGGCGAAGGCCGGCAGCGCGAGCAGGGCTCCGAGCAGCACGGTGAAAGACGCACGCGAAAGAAGGGGAGGGAGCGAACGGCTGAAAGGCGACATGGAAAGACTCCTGGGTTGTGATGGCACCGGCTTGTCCGGTGACAAACGTACAAACGCCCGCGGCGGGTCTTTTATTCCATGGCCTGCAAAAAAGATTCAGCGGCTGCGGCTCTTCATGGCGCGCTCGACCTCGCGCTTGCCTTCGCGGTCCTTGATGGTGTCGCGTTTGTCGTGCTCGGCCTTGCCCTTAGCCAGCGCGATGTCGCACTTCACCTTGCCGGCTTTCCAGTGCAGGTTGAGTGGCACCAGCGTGTAGCCCTTCTGCTCGATCTTTCCGACGAGGCGGCGGATTTCTTCCTTGTGCAGCAGCAGTTTCTTGGTGCGGATCGAGTCGGGACTGACGTGGGTCGAGGCGCTCTTGAGCGGGTTTATCTGCAGGCCCACCACGTACAGCTCGCCGTCGCGGATCACCACGTAGCCGTCGGTCAGCTGCACCTTGCCTTCGCGCAGCGATTTGACTTCCCAGCCCTCGAGGACCATGCCGGCCTCGAAGCGCTCTTCGAAGAAATAGTTGTAGGCGGCCTTCTTGTTGTCGGCGATGCGGGAGGAGGTGTCTTGTTTCTTTGTGGCCATGACTCAGGAATGTTGGGGCTGCATGGCTTCAATACAATCTCCGTCGCGCACGCGTGCCGATTCTATGAAAACAGTCAACAAGTCCGTCCTCATCTGGTACAGCGCCGAAGAAATGTACGCGCTGGTCACCGACGTGGCCAAGTATCCGCAGTTTCTTCCCTGGTGCGACAAGTCGCGCGTCGTCGAGCAGCACGAGGATGGCATGACTGCCGAAGTCGGCCTGTCCTTCGGCGGGCTGCACAAGAGCTTTACTACCCGCAACACCCATGTGCCGGGGCGCGAGGTGCAGCTCAAGCTGGTCGACGGGCCGTTCTCCAACCTCGACGGCCAATGGAAGTTCGTGCCGGTGGGCGAAGCGGGCGAGCGCGCCTGCCGCGTCGAACTGCACCTGAGCTACGGCTTCAGCAATTTCGCCTTGCAGGCGCTCGTGGGGCCGGTGTTCGACACCATCGCCTCCAGCCTGGTCGAGGCCTTCGTCAAGCGCGCCGAGCAGGTCTACGGCGCTTCCTGATGCCTTGCCCATGACCCGCGTGATCGAGGTGGCGCTGAGCTGTTCGCCCGGGGCCCGCGAGGTGTTCGAACAGGTGCTGAAGCTGGCACCCGAGACCACGCTGGCCGACGCGGTGAAGGCAAGCGACCTGTCCGTGGCGCTGCCGGAACTGGACTGGCGCCATGCAATGACGCCGGGGATCTGGGGCAAGGTCGTCGAGTGGGACCAGCCCCTGAAGGAAGGGGACCGCATCGAACTGTGCCGGCCCCTCAAGGTGGATCCGAAAGTGGCGCGCCGGGAGCGCTTCCAGCGCCAGGGCGCGCGGGGAACTGGCCTGTTCGCGAACCGCCGCAAGGGCAGCGCCACGGGCTACTGAGGCACGCGGCTATTTGCAGTCGCTGTCGATGATCGACTGAATGCGCTTCTGCTCGGCCGCGCGTGCCGAGTCGTCCATGATTTCGCGTTCGCCGCTGGCATTGACCTTGGCGATGCGCACACCGCTGTCGACGGTGGCCTTGCCCTGGCGGGCGAGCACGCAGTTGTCGGCCTTGGCCTTCGCCGACTTGGCGGCTTCGGCGGCCTGCTTGGCTTTTTCGTCGGCCTCGGCCTTCCTGGTCTTCTCCTCGAGTTCCTTGTCGACACCGGTTGGCTTGGGCGCGGCCGCGGACTTGGGCGGTGCATCTGCCGCGGCTTCGGCGGGCGGGGCATCCACGTTCGGGTTCGCGGTGGAGCGCGCGACCGGCGGCGGGCCGACGCGGCGCAGGATGTTCTTCTCGGGAATGTCGGGCGGCGGCGCCTGGTCGCTGAAGACCTTCTTGCCGTTCTTGTCGATCCATTGCCATTGGGCGCTCGCGGAGAGCGGCAGCGCAACGACACATCCCAGTACCAGCCAATGCACGAATTTCATGCGCGAATTCTAGCCACGCCTTACTTTTTGCAACATCCGCATCGGCTGGCATTGGGTGGTTTTGCAACGCCGCGGAAAGGCCCAGGCCGGCAAACCCTTCGGGCGCGTCGTTACAATCCTTCTTTTGGAGCTTCACCCATGCGCCTTCTCGGCAAAGCGCTCACCTTCGACGATGTGTTGTTGGTGCCAGCGTTCTCCCAGGTCCTGCCCAAGGACACCTCCCTCGCCACCAAACTCTCCCGCAACATCACGCTGAACCTGCCGCTCGTTTCGGCGGCCATGGACACCGTGACGGAAGCCCGCCTCGCGATCGCCATCGCGCAGGAGGGCGGCATGGGAATCGTGCACAAGAACCTCACTGCGCAACAGCAGGCCGCCGAAGTGGCGCGCGTGAAGCGCTACGAGTCGGGCGTGCTGCGCGACCCGGTGGTGATCACGCCGACGCACTCGGTGCGCCAGGTGATGGCGCTGTCCGACCAGCTCGGGATCTCCGGCTTCCCGGTGATCGACGGCGGCAAGGTCGTGGGCATCGTGACGGGGCGCGACCTGCGCTTCGAAACCCGCTACGACGTGCCCGTGAGCGAAATCATGACGCAGCGCGACAAGCTCATCACCGTGCCCGACGGCACCACGCTGGCCGATGCCAAGGCGCTGCTCAACAAGTACAAGCTCGAGCGCCTGCTGGTCATCAACAACGACTGGGAACTCAAGGGCCTGATCACCGTCAAGGACATCACCAAGCAGACCAGCTTCCCCAATGCAGCACGCGACGCCAGCGGCCGCCTGCGCGTGGGCGCGGCGGTGGGCGTGGGTGACGGCACCGAAGAGCGTGTCGAAGCCCTGGTGAAGGCCGGCGTCGACGCCATCGTGGTCGACACCGCGCACGGCCACAGCGCCGGCGTGATCGAGCGCGTGCGCTGGGTCAAGCGCAACTATCCCCAGGTCGACGTCATCGGCGGCAACATCGCTACCGGCGATGCAGCGCGTGCGCTGGCCGACGTGGGTGCCGACGCGGTCAAGGTCGGCATTGGCCCGGGCTCCATCTGCACCACCCGCATCGTGGCTGGCGTGGGCGTGCCGCAGATCATGGCGGTCGACAGCGTCGCCACCGCGCTGCAAGGCACGGGCGTTCCGCTGATCTCCGACGGCGGCGTGCGCTACTCGGGCGACATCGCCAAGGCGATCGCCGCCGGCGCCAGCACCGTGATGATGGGCAGCATGTTCGCCGGCACCGAAGAAGCTCCCGGCGAAATCGTGCTTTACCAGGGCCGCAGCTACAAGAGCTACCGCGGCATGGGCTCCATCGGCGCGATGCAGCAGGGCAGCGCCGACCGGTACTTCCAGGAATCAAGCACCGGCAACCCCAACACCGACAAGCTGGTGCCCGAAGGCATCGAAGGCCGCGTGCCCTACAAGGGCTCGATCGTCTCCATCGTCTACCAGATGGCCGGCGGCGTGCGTGCCAGCATGGGCTACTGCGGCTGCGCGACCATCGCGGACATGCAGAACAAGGCCGAGTTCGTCGAGATCACCACGGCCGGCATCCGCGAGAGTCACGTGCACGACGTGCAGATCACGAAGGAAGCGCCGAACTACCGGGCTGATTAAGGGCTGAACAAGCCTGTTCTGGCCAGACCTTGAAAGTCAGGCCAGTTTGAGGTTAGAATTTGGGCCAGATTCAATTTTTCTGGCCCAAATGCAATCCATCGGTATCGCTGAAGCCAAGAACAACTTCTCCGCCCTGATCGACCTCGTCGAAAAGGGCGAGGAGGTTCGCATCACCCGCCACGGCAAGGAAGTCGTGCGCATGCTGCCGGTGCGCCGCAAGCCGGTCATCACCGACGAGCAGATCGAGCGCGAGCTCGGCCAGATCGACGCGCTGCACGCCACCATCCGGCCCGGTCTTTCGTTGCGCGCCTTGCGCGAAGAAGGGCGCCAGCCATGACCGCCTTCGTCATGGACGCCTCGGTCACCGCCGCCTGGCTGCTGCCCGACCAGGCCAGCGAACACACCCGCAAGCTCTACGCGGCCATTCGCCGCGACGAGGTCGAGCCGCAGGCGCCCAACGCCTGGCAATGGGAGTGCGCCAACATTCTTGCCAACGGCGTGCGCAGCGGCCGCATCCCCGCGTCCGCGGTCGAAGGGCTGTGGAGCGTGCTCGACGCCATCCGCCACCGCGTGGAACTGCACGAGCTCGCACCCGCGCAACACAAGGCCGTGCTGGCCGTGGCCATCGACGCCGGCGTGTCGCTGTACGACGCAGGCTATCTCTGGCTCGCCAAATCGCTAGATCTCCCGCTCGCCACTTTCGACGAGCAACTCATCCAGGCGGCGCCGCACGCGGGCGTCAAGCTGTTCGACATTTCAACGCTCTGAGTCCTCTCGCCATGCAACACGACAAGATCCTCATCCTCGACTTCGGCTCGCAAGTCACGCAACTCATTGCACGCCGCGTGCGCGAAGCCCATGTGCTGAGCGAAGTGCATCCCTGCGACGTCACCGACGAATGGGTGCGCAAATACGCCGCCGACGGCCACCTGAAGGGCGTGATCCTTTCCGGCAGCCACGCCAGCGTGTACGAGGAAACCACCGACAAGTGCCCGCAGGCCGTGTTCGACCTCGGCGTGCCGGTGCTCGGCATCTGCTACGGCATGCAGACCATGGCCCATCAGCTCGGCGGCAAGGTCGAGTGCGGCCACAAGCGCGAGTTCGGTTTCGCGGCCGTGCGCGCCCATGGCCACACCGCGCTGCTGAAGGACATCGCCGACTTCACCACGCCCGATGGCCACGGCATGCTCAACGTGTGGATGAGCCACGGCGACAAGGTCACCGAACTGCCGCCGGGCTTCAAGCTCATGGCCAGCACCGACAGCTGCCCCATCGCCGGCATGGCCGACGAGGCGCGCCGCTACTACGGCGTGCAGTTCCACCCGGAAGTCACGCACACCGTGCAGGGCAAGGCGCTGCTCGAGCGCTTCGTGCTCGGCATCTGCGATGCCAAGCCCGACTGGGTCATGCGTGACCACATCGCCGAAGCCGTGCAGAAGATCCGCGAGCAGGTGGGTGACGAGGAAGTCATCCTGGGCCTGTCGGGCGGCGTCGATTCGAGCGTGGCGGCCGCGCTCATCCACCGCGCCATCGGTGACCAGCTGACCTGCGTGTTCGTCGACCACGGCCTGCTGCGCCTGAACGAGGGCGACCTGGTCATGGAGATGTTCGAAGGCAAGCTCAACGCGAAGGTGATTCGCGTCGATGCCAGCGACCTGTTCCTCGGCAAGCTCGCTGGCGTGAGCGACCCCGAAGCCAAGCGCAAGATCATCGGCGGCGAGTTCGTCACGGTGTTCAAGCAGGAGGCCGCCAAGCTCAAGGCCGGCGACGGCGGCCACAAGGGCGCGACCTTCCTGGCGCAAGGCACGATCTACCCCGACGTCATCGAGTCGGGCGGCGCCAAGAGCAAGAAGGCCGTCACCATCAAGAGCCACCACAACGTGGGCGGCCTGCCCGAGCAGTTGGGCCTGAAACTGCTCGAGCCGCTGCGCGACCTGTTCAAGGACGAAGTGCGCGAATTGGGTGTTGCACTCGGCCTGCCGCCTGAGATGGTGTACCGCCATCCGTTCCCCGGCCCGGGCCTGGGCGTGCGCATCCTGGGCGAGGTGAAGAAGGAATACGCCGACCTGCTGCGCCGCGCCGATGCGATCTTCATCGAGGAGTTGCGCAACTTCAAGGACGAGTCGGGCAAGACCTGGTACGACCTCACGAGCCAGGCCTTCACCGTGTTCCTGCCGGTGAAGAGCGTGGGCGTGATGGGCGACGGGCGCACCTACGACTACGTGGTGGCGCTGCGCGCCGTGCAGACCAGCGACTTCATGACGGCCGACTGGGCGGAGCTGCCCTACGCGCTGCTGAAGAAGGTGTCGGGCCGAATCATCAATGAAGTGCGCGGCATCAACCGCGTGACCTACGACGTGTCGAGCAAGCCGCCGGCGACGATCGAGTGGGAGTGAGGGGTACTCCGACGTCTGTCGGGCCCGAGGCCACCCGCTGAACGCGCCCGGCGTGCTTCGGGTCTAGAAGCTCGCCTTCAGGCCCACCGTCAGCATGCCGCCCTTGGCCTGCTTCGACAGCTTGCCGAAGTAGTCGTAGTCCGCGGTGATGGCCAGGTTCTGCGTCACCCGATATTCGGCGCCGAAGCCCGCCATGACGCCGTTGGCGCCGCCCGAGAAGCGCCGGTTGCCGGGTACGCCGTTGTCGCCGCCGGAAATGCGCCCGTGCGCAATGCCGAGACGCCCGTTGACGGCGAAGAACTCGCCCAGCGGCAGGCGCGCGGTGGCTGCCGCATAGAAGGCCTGGCCCGAGCCGCTCTGCAGCGTTGAAACGCCGTAGGCCGAGGTCCACTGGCTCACGCGGCCCAGGCGCGCATAGCCGGCCTCCACGCCGAAGTTCTCCGTCAGCCGGTAGCCGCCGTACAGCTTGTAGGCCGTGCCGGCCTTGCTGCTTTTTCGCCACCCCACGGCGCGGGCGCGCTGCTGGACGACGAGAGGCTGAAGCTCGAACGGCCGATGGCGCCGCCCGCATAGAAGCCGGTGTCCTGTTAGACGGCGATGAAGCCTGTCCGCCCGTGTGCGTCGATTCTCAAAAACCAGCCTGAAGACCCGCTTGGCACTTGCTGAAGGGCGCATGAAGCGCGCAGGTCCATGGGCGATGATCGAGGCATGTCAGAACAGTTTCTTCTTCCCGGTATCGATCCCCCGCCGCGGCCCCTGCCACGCCCCCGAAGCAAGGCGCGCAGCAAGCAAGTGCTGCCGCACTCGCTCTTTTTTGCACTGCTTCCCCACGCGCAAGATGCCACGTCGATCGAAGCGCTGGGCGAACGCATGAACTCGCAACACGCATTGAAGGGAACACCGGTCGCAGCGCATCGCCTGCATGTCACGTTGTTCGACCTGGGCGGCTACGCGCAGGTGCCGGCCGACACGGTGGCGCAGGCCTCGAGCGCGGCCGCCACGGTCGCGGCACCGGCATTCGACATCGTCTTCGACAAGGCCATGAGCTTCACCAAGGGCGCGCTGGTGCTGTGCGCCGACGACGAAAAGAACACCGCGGCCCTCCTGGCTTTCCGGCAGCGGCTGGGCGAAGCGCTGGCCGATGCGGGCCTCAAGCCCTCGCGCGCCTTCACGCCGCACATGACGTTGGCCTACGCACGACGCAAGCTGGAGAAGCACGCGCTCGAAGCGCCCGTCAAGTGGACCCCAGGCTCGCTCGTGCTGATCGACAGCCACGTGGGCGAGGGCGTGCACGAGGTGCTCGGCCGGTGGCCCGGCGCCCAGTTGGACGCGGCGTTCGCCTGACACGAATTTCCCGCCGCGGGTCTGCACACGCGCCCAAGCCAGCACCCTGATCTCCCTGTCTGTTCTGCCCTCGATCCGCGTCGTCTGTATCTGTTCCGCGGCGAAGGGGATGGCGACAATGACGCTCCCTTTCACGGAACAGCCATGACAGACAAGACCCGAGACCAGATCGCCGACCAGATTGCCGCCGAGCTGGGTCACAGCTTCGACGGCGAGATCATTGCCGGCGGCCACTACGTGCCGCTGGTGCGCGACGGCCGCACGGTCTACCTCAGCGGTCAGGTGCCGCGCGTGGGCACCACGGTGGTGGTCACCGGCCGCGTCGGCGACGCGGTGTCGCTGGCCAAGGCCCGGGAGGGCGCGCAGATCTGCACGCTGCGCAGCCTCACGCTGCTGCGCCGGGCGCTCGGCTCGCTCGATGCCGTCGAGAAGGTGTTGCGCGTGGGGGTGTTCGTGCAGTGCACCGCCGACTTCACGCAGCAAAGCGAGGTGGCCGATGCCGCGTCGGACCTGCTGCACCGCGTGTTCGGCGACGCCGGCGTGCATGTGCGCACGGCGGTCGGTGTCTATGCGCTGCCGAAGAACGCGACGGTCGAGGTCGAGATGACCGTCGCCGCCAAGCACAACATCGGCTAACGCGACGCCAGTCCGCTGAGGTCGCGCGCCAGTTGCGCAATGGTCAGCGGTGCGCAGCCTTCGGCGTTGTTGCTCACGGTGACGAAGGCGTTCTGGCCCGCACGGGTGGTGCCGGCAATCACCTTGGCCAGCGCGGCGCGGGTTTCAGGGTCGGGGTCGACGATCCTGTCGAACGGGCCGTAGAGTTTTTCCGCGTCTTCGTAGCCGAAACGGCCGTGGCGCCGGTGCAGGTTCCAGCGGCACACCAGCGGCCCGGGCCACAGCGCGCGCAGCATCGGCAGCTGGTCTTCGATGGGCGGCATCTTGGCGTGCAGGCCCATGCAGAAGGTGGCGCCCACGCTGCGCAGCATCGCGGCGAAGGCGGGGTTCAGCAACTGCGGGTCGCGCACCTCGACGGCGACCACCGCGTCGGGCGCGACCTGCTTCAGACCGGGCAAGGCATCGAGCATTTCGGCGATGCGCGCGAGCAGCGCAGGCTGGTCGGCCAGGATGTGCCCCGGAATCGGGCTCAGCTGGAACACCAGCACGCCGATGCGATGGCCCAGCCCTTCGAGCGCGGGCAGCACGAACTCCTGCCGCGCGATGTCGGGGCTCAGGAACACCGGGTTGGCCTGCATGCCGCGTCCGCTTTCGTCGCGCACGGTGGCGTCGCTCACCAGGCTCGGCGCCTTCACCATGAAGCGGAAGTCGTCGGGCACCATGGCCGCGTAGCGGGCGTACTGGCTCGCGGTGAGGGCGCGGTAGAAGTTGCGGTCCAGGCTCACAGTGCGAAACAGCGGGTGCTTGGCGAGTGCGTGCAGGCCGTGCTTCGACAGCACGCTCTCGGCGTATTCGCCGTCCCATACGAGGTTGGCCCAGCCGGGGTAGCTCCACGACGAGGTGCCAAGCCGCAGGTTGGGCGGCAGCGCGGCGGCCAGTTCGACGAGTGCGGGGTCTGCAGGCGCGGGCTCGACGGTGCCGGTGCGCGACTTCTTCCTGGCGGGCGCTTCGGCTTCGGAAGGCGCGGACACGGCCACGGGCGCCTCTTCGGGGCGCGGCAGCTCGGGAAAAAGAGAGTCCTGTACTTCAACCATGTCTGGGGCTGCATTCTCGGCCCACATCGATCGGGCCTGGCGCGGCGGGCACAATCCGCGCCATGAAACAGTGGTTGCGTACGCAGGGCGGTTGGTGGCTGGCATGGCTGGCGCTCACCGCCGCGGGTGCGGTGTGGATCGCCCGCGCCGAGCTCGCGCAGATGCACCAGGACTTCGAGACCGACGTGCGCATTGCGCACCGCCTGCTGAGCCAGCAGATGGTGCAGTACGACGCCGTGCTGGCCACGCTTGCGTTGCTGGAGCCCAGCACCGGCGCGGACCATCCGGAGCAGCGCCTGCCGTCCGTGTACTCCTCGATCCTGCGCGTGCAGCGGCGCGAGCGCGACGAGCCCTGGCCCGCCACCCCGCAGATGGGCACCACCGCGCAGGCGCTGGCGGCGGCGGAAGCGCGCTCGCGCGACCAGCGCCGCGCCGAGCTCGCCACCCTCGACCTGGCCCACGGCCGCTATGTGCTCGTGATGGGCGCCACGCCGTTCAGCTACGCGCTGGACATCGACCTGGCCGGCTCCGTGCCGTGGCGCGACTGGCCGATGAACCCGCAGCGCAGCCCGGTGCGCCTGAGCCTGCAGCGCGACGGGCAGCAACTGGTGCTGCAGCCAGGCGTGCCGGCGGCCAACGGCTGGCGCTTCGGCCTGACCAAGGCGCTGGCGTCGCCGAGCCAGCCTTTCGACGTGGTGGCCGAACGGCAGGTGGGCTGGGGCGAGTTGCCGTGGCGCGGCATTGCCGCGTGGGCGGCTGCCATGGCTGCGCTGCTGGCGGGGCTGTGGGCTGCGCAGCGCCAGCGCATCGCGCGGCGGCGTGCCGAAGAACTGCTGCGCCTGGGGCAGGTCGCGCGGCTCAATGCACTGGGCGAACTGTCGGCCGGCCTGGCGCACGAACTCAACCAGCCGCTCACGGCGGTGCTGGCCAACGCGCAGGCCGCGCGCCGCCTGCTCGACGACGATCCGCCGGACCTGGCCACCGCGCGCGACGCGATGGGGCAGGCCGTGGAGCAGGCCCGCCGTGCGGCCGGCGTGGTGGGGCGCCTGCGCCGCGTGATCGAGCGGCCCGAAGCTGGCGGCGACGTGAAGCCGCTGGTGCTGCAGGAGGTGGTGCGCAGCGCCATGCACCTGCTGGCGCCCGAGTTCGTGCAGCGCACCGTGGCCGCGCAGTTCGACGCCGCCGCGCAGGCGCCGGTGCGCGTGCAGGCCGAGGCGGTGGCGCTGGAGCAGATCGTTCACAACCTGCTGATGAATGCGTTGCAGGCGCTCGAGCTGGTGCCCGCCGCCGAGCGCCGGCTCGTGGTGTCGGTCGGGCGCAATGGGCAGGAGGGCGTGCTGACCGTGACCGACAACGGCCGCGGCATTGCGCCCGAGGCGCTGCCGCGCCTGTTCGAGCCGTTCTTCAGCACGCGCGACGGCGGGCTGGGCCTGGGCTTGAGCCTCAGTGAAACGCTGGCCAGCGGCATGGGCGGCAGCCTGGGCGCAGCCAACGTCTCGCCGCGCGGCGCGCGCTTCACCTTGCTGCTGCCGCTTGTCGCACCCACCGCGGAGCGTTCGTCATGAACACCCCCGCTCCCCACCAGCCGCAGTCGCCGCTCATCCACCTGATCGACGACGACCAGGCGGTGCGCGACGGCCTGTCGCTGCTGATCGGCACGGTCGGCCTGCGCGTGCAGGCCTGGGCCGACCCACAGGCCTTCATCGACGGCTTCGACCGCGCGAGCGTGGGCGCGATCGTGCTGGACGTGCGCATGCCCGGCATCAGCGGGCTCACGGTGCTCGACCGGCTGGTGGCGCAGGGGGTCGACCAGCCCGTGATCATGCTCACCGGCCACGGCACCGTCGAGATGTGCCGCCGTGCCTTCAAGGCCGGCGCGGCCGAGTTCCTCGAAAAGCCGGTGGACGACGAGCAGCTGCTCGAAGCCTTGCAGCACGCGGTGCGCCAGCATGTTCGCTCGCGCGAACGTTCGCAGGCCGACAACGCGGCGCGCGAGCAGGTGGCGCAGCTGTCGGAGCGCGAGCGCGAGGTGCTGGGCTTCATCGTGCAGGGGCTCACCAACAAGGAGATCGCGCGTGAACTGGCGCTGTCGCCGCGCACGGTGGAGACGCATCGCGCCAACCTGTTCGCCAAGCTCGGTTGCGATTCGCTGGCTCAGCTGATCCGGCGCTATGCCGTGCTGGTGGACAGGGCTGCGTAGTTCTACGGAGCACCGCGCGTAGCCGTACGAATGGCTGCGGGCGCTCGAGTTTTCTACAGTGGCGCAGCCGTCGGCAACAGCCGGCGCGAACACCCGAATCCACTGGAGAAAACGAACAATGCAAACCATCCTTCGCCTCGGCAGCCTCGCCGTCCTGCTCGCCGCTTCGGTCGCGCAAGCCCAGACCCCCGCACCTGCAGTCCGCACGGAAAGGAACATGTCGCTCGCGCTCGCCAACCAGCTCGCGTCTGAAGCCGTGGCAGCCTGCGCGGCCAACGGCTACAACGTGGCGGCCACCGTGGTCGATCGCGCCGGCACCGTGCGTGCCGTGCAGCGCGCCGACAACGCAGGCCCGCACACGCTGGCTTCGAGCGAGCGCAAGGCCTGGACCTCGGCTTCGTCGAAGACGCCCACGCAAGCCATGATGGAAGGCTCGCAGAAGAACCCCGGCGGCGCCAACCTGGTGTACCTGCCGGGCGTGCTGCTGCTGGGCGGCGGCGTGCCGGTGAAGTCGGGCAACGAGGTGATCGGCGCGGTCGGTGTGGGCGGCGCGCCCGGCGGCCACCTCGACGAGCAGTGCGCCAACGCGGCCATCGACAAGGTCAAGGGCCTGCTCTGATGTTCGCGCGCGGTATCTGGTCGGGCATGCTGGTCGCCGCGCTCGGGTTGGGCGTGTCGACGGTCGCGTGCGCCCAGGTGCCGCCGCTCGCGGCCGAGGTGCTGGCCTACGACGGGTTGCACCAGGCCGCGTGGCACGGCGACCTGGCGAAGCTCAGGAGCCTGATCGCCTCGGGCGCGAACCTCGATGCGCGCGACACGCGCGGCCGCACGCCGCTGCAGGTCGCCACGCATGCGCGGCAGCGCGAGGCCGTCAAGCTGCTGGCCAAGGCCGGCGCCAATCTCGACCTGCTCGAGGACGACCGCTACGATGCGGTCACCATCGCGTCGGTGGCCGACGATGCCGCCACGCTCTCTGTCTTGCTGTCGCTCGGCGCCAGTGCCGGGCAGACCACGAGCCGCTACGACGGCACCGCGCTCATTGCGGCCGCGCACCTCGGGAACTACGAGGTGGTGCGCCGGTTGATCGCGGCCGGCGCGCCGCTGGACCATGTCAACAACCTGCACTGGACGGCGGTGATCGAGTCCATCGTGCTCGGCGACGGCGGCCCGCGCCACCAGCGCACGCTGGCCGCACTGGTCGGTGCCGGCGCCAGCCTCGCGCTGGCCGACCGCCAGGGCAACACACCGCTGCAGCTGGCGAAGGCGCGTGGCTACACGGCCATGGTGAAACTGCTGGAAGAAGCGCGCGCAACGCGCGCAAGATAGGCCGGCTCGGGGACAATCGGGCCTCGCCCCACGAGGAAACCGCCCCATGTACATGCCCCCGCAGTTCAACGCCAAGGACCCGGCCATCGCGCTGGAGCTGATGCGCTCGCATCCGTTCGCGAGCCTCATTTCGAACGACGACGAAGGCCTGCCCTACGTCTCGCACCTGCCGCTGGTGGCCGAACAGCGAGAGGGCGACGAGCTGGTTCTGTGGGGCCATTGCGCCAAGCCCAATCCGCACTGGCGCTACCTGCAGGCACGGCCCAGGGCGACCGTCACCTTTCTCGGCCCGCATGCCTACCTGTCGCCGTCCGTCTACCCCGACCTGGCGCGCGTGCCGACGTGGAACTACCTCGCCGTGCATTGCACCGTCGAGGCGCGCCTGATCGAGGAGCCGGGCGCGAAGGACGTGCTGTTGAAGAAACTCATCGGCGACCACGAGCCTGCGTATGCGCAGCAATGGCGAGACCTGGGCGAGGAGTTCCAGCTCAAGATGCTGGCCGGCATCGTCGGTTTCGAGCTGCGCGTGACGGCGCTCCAATGCAAGGTCAAGCTCAACCAGCACCGGCGCGAATCGCATGCCGCAATGCACGCCATGTACAGCGCGGGCACGCCGGACGAGCAGGCATTGGCCGCGTGGATGGACCGCCTCGGCATGCCCGCGGCGCAAGGCCACTGAGATGCGCGGACTCGGATTGATCGGCCTCGTGCTGGCCCTGCTGATCGTCGGGCTGGTCGCGAAGAAGCAGATGACCAGCGCGGCTGCACCCGTGGGCGCGCCGCCGGTTGCCGGGGAGTCGCCCGGCACTGCCCACGACCAGGCGCAGCGCGTTCAACAGCAGGTCAAGGCGGCGCTCGATGCGGCGGCCAAGACGCGCCAGATGCCGGATGACAACTGAGGCCGCCCCAGCAAGCTCGCCGAGCGACGCGCACTGGATGTCGCTCGCGCTGGCCGAGGCGCGCCTGGCCGCCGCGGCGGGCGAGGTGCCCGTCGGCGCGGTGCTGGTAAAGGACGGCCGGCTCCTCGCGACCGGCCGCAACACCCCCGTGGCGCAGCACGACCCGAGTGCGCATGCGGAAATCAACGCGCTGCGCGCCGGTGCCGCGGCCCTGGGCAACTACCGGCTCGACGGCTGCGAGCTGTTCGTCACGCTCGAGCCGTGCGCCATGTGTTCGGGTGCCATGCTGCATTCGCGCCTGGCGCGCGTGGTGTTCGGCGCGACCGATCCGAAGACCGGCGCGGCCGGTTCGGTGCTCGATCTTTTTGCCGAGCCGCGGCTGAACCACCGCACGCAGGTGCAGGGCGGGGTGCTGGCCGACGAATGCGCCGCGGTGCTGCAGGCCTTCTTCCAGCAACGCCGAAGCGCCGCGCGCGCACAGGCCGAGCCCTTGCGCGACGACGCGCTGCGCACGCCGGCCGAACGCTTTGCCGCGCTGGAGAACTACACCTTCGCCCCGCATCACGTGCAGGACCTGCCGGCGCTGCACGGCTGGCGCATGCATTACCTCGATGAAATTGGTGAAAGCGGTGAGGGCGACAAGCTCGCAGGCTGCCTGTGCCTGCACGGCCCGGGCGAATGGGGCTACTTCTTCCGTCGCCTCGTGGGCCTGCCGGGCCTGCGCACGCTGGTGCCCGACCTGGTCGGCTTCGGCAAGAGCGACAAGCCCAAGCGCGAAACCATGCACACGCTGGCGTGGCATGGTGAGGTGCTGCGTGAATGGCTCGCGGGCGTGCAGGCGGGCCCGCTGGTGCTGGTGCACAGCACGGCCGCCACAGAACTCGCCGCGCTGTTGCAGGCCGTCGTGCCCGAGCTTTTCATCGCGACGCTCGTCGCACCCGACGGCGACGAGCGCATCGAGGACGCATGGCGCGCGCCGTACCCCGACCGTGGCTACGAAGCCGCACTGCGCGCGCTCGGGCCCATCGCATCGTCCTCGGGGCCGACGTTGGCGCAGGCACGGGTGCTCGCTCTTGAAGTGCGCAACGCAATGGGATACTCGACCACGTGACCAAACACATCTACATCTATTCCCCCTCCAGTGCCATTCGCGACAAGGCCGCCTTCCGACGCGGCGTGAAGCGGCTCAAGGCGCTGGGCCATGAAGTCGAAGTCGACGACGCGGCACTCTCGGTGCACCAGCGTTTTGCTGGCGACGACGCCACGCGGCTCGCCGCGATTTCCCGCGCCGCCGCCAGCGGTGCCGACGTGGCGCTCATCGCGCGCGGCGGCTACGGCCTCACGCGCATCCTCGATGCGCTGCCCTACAAGGCCATTGCCAAGGCGATCGGCAAGGGCACCGAGTTCGTTGGCTGCAGCGACTTCACCGCACTGCAGAACGCGCTGCTCGCCAAGACCGGTGCGGTCACGTGGGCCGGTCCTGCGGTCGGCGAAGACTTCGGCGCCGAAGCCGGCCCCGACGACATCATGGAAGCCTGCTTCGACGACCTCGTGAGCGGGCAGGGCGAAGGCACCGGCTGGCGCATGCCCGCGCGCGACGCCGACCTGAAGTTCAAGGCCGTGCAGGACGCGGTGCTGTGGGGCGGCAACCTCTGCGTGCTGACCAGCCTGCTCGGCACGCCGTACTTTCCAGCCATCGACAAGGGCGTGCTCTTCATCGAGGACACCAACGAACACCCGTACCGCGTCGAACGCATGCTCGACCAGTTGAAGATGGCCGGCGTGCTCGCGCGTCAACGTGCCATCGTGTTCGGCCAGTTCACGGGTGTGCGCAAGGTGCCGGGCTATGACCGCGGCTTTGGCATCAATACCGTGATCGACCGGCTGCGTGCTTCGCTCAAGGTGCCCGTGCTGGCTGGCTTGCCATTCGGGCACGTTGCCACGAAAGTACTACTTCCAGTCGGCGCCAAAGTGTCCATGGCCGCCGAGGGGCGCGACGTGTTTCTGGTCTGGGGTCATAGGCACGAGGCCGGTGATCACGATCACCACGGCCACGACCATCACCACCACGCGCATTGAAAAAAGAAACGGCCCCGAAGGGCCGTTGCTGCGTGACGCGAGAGTCGGGTCAGGCGTCGTGCGTGAAGCGCTGGTGGGTCCTGGGGCCCATCGAGCCGGGCAGGCCGCCCTTGAACATGCTGTTGATGGTCTTCATCTGGTTGCGCGCGGCGGTTTCGCCGTCGATCGCGCTCAGCGCAATCATCACGTCCTGGCGCAGATACCAGAGCGATTCGACATCGGCCGCAAAGCGCACCCGCTGGCTGACGCGCTGTACCGAATTGCCGCCATGGTCCTGGAGCACCGAGAGCATTGCGGTGCGGATGCGCCCCAATTGGCTCTCTGCAGCCCGACGGGAACCAAAGCCGGGCAGGTTCAGCAGGCGAAGAATGCGGCGAAAAAGCATGGGACAAAAAGCGTATTGCTGGGAGCAGTGACGTTCGATACCTTAAGCGGCAGTTCAGGATTGCACAAGATCCGGAACAGTGTTCCTTGTTTGTAAACAACACGCTTTACTTAGAGATCTTTTTTGATGTCTGGTTTTGTTTTCTAAAGTACTACATATCAAGGAATGACTGTCTCGCATCTGATCTGTTGCAAGGTGCGTATACATGTAACGTCAACAAATATGGCGTGCAAGCCGTTCCACTTTTTGCGGCAATGCACACAAGCAAAGGAAATGGTTTGCAGGGTAACGTGGGAATCCGGCCATTCACCAACAGCGATCTGAAAACGAGAATCACAAGAACATGGGTGTCAATTCCACAGTCGTATTCGCGGACTTGACGGGAAGTACCGGGGTCTTCGAGGCCATGGGGAATGCGCGAGCCACGGAAACCGTCACGCGGCTGACGCAATGGATCGGCGGCGTATGCCAGACGCACGGCGGCCGTGTCGTGAAGTCGCTCGGCGACGGCGTCTTCGCCATTTTTTCGACGGGTGCCGCCGCCACGCATGCCGTCATCGAAATGCAGCGCTATCACCAGAAGCGCCTGCTCGTGTGGCCGGCGCCGTTGCGCATGGCGTTGCAGATCGGCGTGGCGAGTGGCGAGGTCGTCGAGGTCGAGGGCGACTGCTACGGCGACGCCGTCAACCTGGCCTCGCGGCTCAGCGACCTGGCGGGGCCCGGCCAGATCTGGGTGACCGATGCGGTCATCTCGCAGTTGCACGAGGGGTCGGTGCAGCACCGGGACCTGGGCCACATCAACATCCGCGGTCGCAGCGAGATGCCGGTCGTGCATCGCATCGACTGGCAGGAAGAGGTGACCTCCTTTCTCACGGTGCCCGCCTCGCTCGCACCGTCGCGCATGCCCGACTCCTCGTTCGGGCAGATCGAGCTGGCCTGGCTCGACGTGCGCTCGATGTTCCGCATCGAACAGCTGCCGATCCACCTGGGCCGTGTCGACGACGCCCAGTTCGTGGTGAACGACCCGCGCGTGTCGCGGCTGCATGCGCGCATCGAATTGCGCCAGGGCAGCTGCGTGCTGATCGACGTCAGCACCTACGGCACCTGGGTGCGCTTTCACGGCAACGGCGGACCGAGCACCGAGATCGCCCTGCGCCGCGAAGAGTGCGTGCTGCACGGCAGCGGCGAAATCGGCCTGGGTGCCCCCTTGAACGATTTCAGCGCGCCCACCATCGCCTTCAACACGACCGGCGGCGACGTGATGCTTTCGCGCCGCGAAATCGCGCGCTGATCCGCATGGAACGGCGAACGCCGCGGGTTGCTCGCCTTCGGCAACCGGCTTTTGCGCCGCCCGGTGCACCGTGGCACGGGTTGCGGCGTTGACTGGGCACCCCGGACACCGTCCGCCCTTGGCCCCGGAGCCCCTGTGAATTCCAAACCTCAATCTTCTGTTTTCAAATGGGCCGCCGTCGGCGCCTTAGCGGCCGTTGCGTTGCTGGCAGCAGGCGCGGCCAGCGCGCGCGGCAGCTGGTCGGTTCAGATCGGCACGCCTGGCGTGGCCTACCCGGCACCGTACTACGCGCCACCGCCGGTCTATCCGTATCCGGCGCCCATCTACTACGAAGCGCCGCCGCCGGTCTATTACCGGCCGCCGCCGCCCGTGTACTACCGCCCGGCGCCCGTCTACGCGCCGCCGCCCGGTCGGGTCTACTACGGACCCGGCTATCCCTACCGTCCGCCGAACGGCTGGTACGACGAGCGCGATTGAGCATCGGCCAGCCTCGCAGCCGTTCCGGTGGCTGAAGGTCTCTTGAAAATGGCATGCCAGCTGGCATGCCATTTTTGTTTCAGGATGCGACGAAAAAGTCACATAGATTCACATTTGTGTGGCTTTAAGGCTGCTTCGACGCCTCTGGCACGCCGTTTCCCACGGGTTTGCGCAAGGCATGCCGCTTGCCTTGAGTCGTTCACCTGCGTTGAAGCGCAGGAGGAGCGACACATGGGATTCATGGCATGAACGCAATGAGCATCGGCGGCCTCAACGGCATGGACGGCGGGGCCAGCGTGAACTTCGGCGCGGACAGCCGTCCGCAGCCGCGCACCCTGGTGCGCAGCAACGCGGTGACGCATGTGCGTCCCTTCACCACCGTCGAGGCTGCGATCGCCGCGATCGAATCGCTGGACCGCGAACTCAGGAAGTTCGAGCTCGCGGTGGCCGACAGCCTGCAGGACTACCTCGGCGTGCAGATGGCGCAGATCACCGACTGCGCGCTGGCACGCGGGTGGGAGCCGCTCAGCTTCATGCAGCGGGACGGGTTTCGCGTGTACCGCTACGAAGCGATGGCCAGCGCGTCGAGGCGCAGCAAGAGGCGCTGAGGCTAGGCCGGCGCGATGGCCGCGTCGAATGCCGCAAGGGCGCCGAGCACGCCGCGCGTTTCAAGCCGCCCCAAGTGCCGCGCCACCGCCGCCACGAAGTGCAGGTCACTGCCGAGCTCGCCGAACACCGGCCTGAAGCCGGTGAACAAGGCCACGCGGTCCTGCACCGACGGCGCCGTATCGGCTTGCGCCAGGCGTTCGATGAGCGCGGCGGCCAACGGGTCTTGTATGTCGTGCGTGGCGCCGGTCTCGTCCACGCCGCGCAGGTAGTAGATCCAACCGGCCACGGCCAGTGCCAGCCGGTCGATCGGCAGTCCCGCGGCCAGCCGGTCGCGCACCGTGCCGAGCAGCCGCTGCGGCAGCTTCTGTGAACCGTCCATCGCGATCTGCTTCGTCTGGTGCTGCAACGCGGGATTCGAGAAGCGCGCCAGCAGCCGGGCACGGTAGCTGTCGAGGTCGATGCCCTCCATGGCAGGCAGGGTGGGTGCGATCTCGTCGCGCATCAACACGTTGATGAAGTTGCGCAGCGCCGGCTCGGCCATTGCGCGATCCACCGTGCGAAGGCCTGCCATCGCGCCCAGGTAGGCCAGTGCCGAGTGGCTGCCGTTGACCATGCGCAGCTTCAGCCGTTCGAAGGGCTCGGCGTGTTCGACGAAGCGCGCGCCGCCCGCCGCCCAGTCGGGCCGGCCGTTGGCGAAGCGGTCTTCGACCACCCATTCGAGAAAGGGCTCGCCGATCACCGGCCATGCGTCCTCCATGCCGAGCCGCGCGGAAATGCGCGCGCGATCGGCGTCGGTGGTGCGCGGCACGATGCGGTCGACCATCGAATTCGGGAACGTGCAGCGCGTGTCGATCCAGTCGCGCAGGCCGGCATCGACCGCCTGCGCGAACGCCAGCACGATGCCCCGCGTCGTGTCGCCGTTGGCGGGCAGGTTGTCGTAAGACAGCACCGTGATCGGTGCCAGCCCGCGGGCGCGGCGCCGCGCCAGCGCGTGCACCACGAAGCCGGGCATGGTGCGCGGCGACGCGGGATGCGCGAGGTCGTGAACGATGTCGGGCGCGTCCAGCCGCAGCGCGCCGGTGGCCGGGTCGTGGTGGTAGCCCTTCTCGGTGATCGTGAGGCTCACGATGCGCGTGTCCGGGTGCGCGATGCGTTCGAGCACCGCTCGAGGGTCCTCGGGCGCGACGAGCACGTCGAGCAGATTGCCGACCACTTGCAGCACCTCCCGCGGGCTGCCGTCGTCCGCCGCGTCGCGCAAGGCCAGTGTGTAGAGCCCGCCCTGCGGGCGCAGCGCGTCGCGCGTGTCGGCCGCGCGCAGCGACACACCCACCGTGCCCCAGCACAGGTCGCTGCTCGCATGCAGCGCGGCCTCGTTCACCACCGCGATGTGCGCGCGATGGAACGCGCCCACGCCCAGGTGGACGATGCCGGCCTGCAGCGCGTCGCGCCGGTAGCGCGGCCGCGCGACTTCGGCGGGCAGGTGGGGCAGGGTGTCCGGATGCAAACGCGGCATGGCTCGTGCGCTCACCAGTTCCACAGCGTGCCGTCGTGCTGCAGGCGGTTCACCGGCAGGTACGCGCGCTGGTAGGGGTATTTGGCCGCCAGCGTTTCGTCGATGTCCACGCCATGGCCCGGCGCCTCGCCCGGGTGCAGCATGCCGTTCGCGAAGCTGTACGAATGCGGGAACACCGCATCGGTTTCGTCGGTGTGGCGCATGTACTCCTGGATGCCGAAGTTGGGCACCCACATGTCGAAGTGCAGCGCCGCGCCCATGCAGGCCGGCGACAGGTCGGTCGCGCCGTGGCAGCCCGTGCGCACCTGGTAGAGCGAGGCCAGGTCGGCAATGCGGCGCAGCTGCGTGATGCCGCCCGCGTGGACCACCGTGGTACGGATGAAGTCGATCAGCTGGTTCTCGATGAGGTCCTTGCAGTCCCAGATGCTGTTGAATATTTCGCCGACCGCCAGCGGCGTGGTCGTGTGCTGGCGGATGAGCTTGAACGCCTCCTGGTTCTCGGCCGGCGTGGCGTCTTCCATCCAGAACAGGTTGAAGGGCTCGAGCGACTTGCCCAGGCGGCCGGCCTCGATGGGCGTGAGGCGGTGGTGCACGTCGTGCAGCAGGTGCACGTCGGGGCCCACGGCGGCGCGCACCGCGTCGAACAGCCTGGGCGTGTGCTCCAGGTACTTGGCGGTTGACCAGTCGTGCTCGCTCGGCAGGTCGGCATCGGCCGGCTCGTAGAACATGGTGCCTCGGCCCACGCCGTACACCTTCTCCAGGCCCGGCACGCCGCTCTGCGCGCGAATGGCCAGGTAGCCTTCTTCCTTGTAGCGCAGCACCTCGTCCACGGTCTGCTCGATGTCGCGGCCGTTGGCGTGGCCGTACACCATCACGCCGGTGCGGCTCTTGCCGCCGAGCAGTTGGTACAGGGGCATGTTGGCGGCCTTGGCCTTGATGTCCCACAGCGCGGTGTCGACCGCGGCAATGGCCGTCATGGTGACCGGGCCGCGGCGCCAGTAGGCACCCTTGTAGAGGTACTGCCAGATGTCCTCGATCTGGTGCGCGTCGCGCCCGATCAGGCAGGGAATGACGTGCTCGGTGAGGTAGGCCGCTACCGAGAGCTCGCGCCCGTTGAGCGTGGCGTCGCCGATGCCGGTGAGGCCTTCGTCGGTCTCGATCTTCAGCGTGACGAAGTTGCGGCCCGGGCTGCAGACGATGACGCGGGCGTTGGTGATTTTCATGGTGTGTGTCTGTGCGTGTCGTTGTGTGGGGAAGGGCGCGTGCCTTGCCGGCGTATCAGCCGTGCCAGCCGAGGTGGCCCAGGAAGTCGCGCGTGCGCTCGGCCGTGGGGGCCTCGAAGATCTGCCTGGGCGGGCCTTGCTCGACCACCTTGCCGTGGTCGAACACGACGACCCAGTCGGCCACGCTGCGGGCAAAGGCCATCTCGTGCGTGACCACGACCATGGTCATGCCTTCGTCGGCCAGCTTCTTCATCACGTTGAGCACTTCGCCGATGGTCTCGGGGTCGAGCGCGGAGGTGGGCTCGTCGAACAGCATCACCTCGGGCTCCATGGCCAGCGCGCGGGCAATGGCCACGCGCTGCTGCTGGCCGCCCGAGAGGCCGCTGGGGAAGTTGTGCGCCTTGTCGGCCAGGCCCACCTTCTCGAGCAGCTTCATGGCGCGCTCGCGCGCCTTCGCCTCGCTCATGCCCAGCACGGTGACCGGGCCGATGGCCACGTTGTCCAGCGCGTTCTTGTGCGGGAACAGCTCGAAGTTCTGGAACACCATGCCCATGCGCTGGCGCACCTTGCGGGCCTCGCGCTCGTCGGTGGGCAGCGGCACGCCGTCGATCAGCACGCGCCCGCCGTCGATGGTTTCCAGCGCGTTGGTGCAACGAAGCAGGGTCGACTTGCCCGAGCCCGACGGCCCGATGAGACACATCACCTCGCCCTTGTTGACCTGCACCGACACGCCGTCGAGCGCCACGAAACTGCCGTACAGCTTGCGCACCTTGTCGTACACCACCACCGGCGCCTGACTTGCCGATTTGCGTTCGCCGTTCATCATTCCTTGACCTCGAATTTCTTCTGTATCCAGTCGACCAGCTTGGCCTGCGGGTAGCCCATGAGCCAGTAGATGACGGCCATGGCCGTGAGCATCTCCAGCACGCGGAAGCTCGACGAGCGGATCTGCAGCGCCACGTGCGCCAGCTCGCCCACCGCGATCACCGACACCAGCGAGGTGTCCTTGAACAGCGACACCCAGGTGCTCGCCAGCACCGGCAGCACACGCCGCCAGGCCTGTGGAATCACCACCTTGCGCATCGCCTGCCAGCGGCTCATGCCCACCGCGACGGCGGCCTCCATCTGGCCCTTGCGGATCGAGTTGATGCCGGCGCGGAAAGTCTCCGCGTTGTAGGCCGCCACGTTCAGGCACAGCGCCACCAGCCCGGTCGTGAAGGCCGAGAACTCGATGTGCAGCAGCACCGGCATCACGTAGAACGCCCAGTACACGACCAGGATCAGCGGCAGGTTGCGGAAGAACTCCACGAACACCTGGCTCGCGCCGGACAGCACCTTCGATTTCGACAGCCGCATCAGCGCCAGCACGATGCCCGCGGGCACCGCCACCAGCATGGTCAGCACCGTGAGCAGCACGGTCAGCATCGCGCCGTGCAGCAACTCGGCGCGGTGGTCCCAGACAATGTTCCAGTCCAGGTTCATCACGACCTCCCCAGGTGCGCAACGCGCTTGTAGAGCGCATCGATGAGCCGTGTCCCGGGGAACAGGATGATGAAGTAGATGACCATCACCACCGTGAACACCTCGATCGGCCGGTAGCTCTGCCCGGCGATGGTCTCGGCGCGCTTCATGAGTTCAGGCACCGCGATCACCGTGGCAATGGCCGTGTCCTTGATGGTGATCGAGAGAATCGATCCGAAGGCCGGCAGCATGCGCACCAGCGCCTGCGGCAGCACCACCTTGCGCACGATCTGGGCGCGTGACATGCCGAGCGCCAGCGCCGCGCGGATCTGCCCGGGCCGGATCGACTCGATGCCCGCGCGCACGATTTCCGCCACGTAGGCGGCAATGTGCAGCGTGAGCGCCATCAGCGCGGCCCAGAACGGATGGAAGCTGATGCCCGTGAGGATGGGCACCGCGAAATAGAACCACACCAGGATCACCAGCACCGGAATGGCGCGCTGGGTGTCGATGTAGAAAACGATGGGAATGCGCAGCCATGCCGCGCCATAGACGCGGCCCAGGCCCAGCGCGGTGCCGAGCACCAGCGCGCCGATGCCGGTCAGCACCGACAGCAGCAGCGTGATGCCCAGCCCGCCGAGCAGGTACTGCCAGCTGTCGAGCAGGGGGGAGAAGTCGAGCTCCATGAGGTCGGTGAAGTCGGTGCGTTGCGGCCGAAGCCGAAGCTCACATCGCGTTGATGATCCGGACCTCGTCCGCGTCCAGCTTGGGCTTCATCTGGTCGTTCACCGCCTTGAGCCAGTTCAGGTACTCGGGCTGGTTCTTGTCGATGGCCAGGCCGATGGGCGTGGCCATCTCAGCCGAGTCCTGGCAGTTGTTGCCCTCGGGCAGCACCTTCAGGCCCTTGACCTTGCGGTTGAGCGCCTGCCACGGCACGCGGTTGATGGGCGTCACGTCGGCGCGCCTGGCCATGATTTCTTCCACCGGCGCCGCGGTGCCCGCGGTGGACACGCCGCGCAGCTTGGCATTGGGGAAGCGCTTCTTCACCCAGTTTTCCTCGCCGCCGCCGGTGAAGTAGGCCACCGTGATGTTCGGGTTGTTGAACTCGTCGATCGACTTGGCGTTGGCCACCTTCGGGTTGTCGGCGCGGCCGAACACGCACAGGGCGGTGCGCGAGTAGGTCACGAAGTCGACCACCTTCAGGCGCTCGGGCGTCACCGACAGAGGCGAGATGGTCATGTCGGCCTGGTTCGAGGCGAGCACCGGTACCTTGGTCTCGTGCGAGACCGGCAGCGCCTGCAGCTTCACGCCGAGTTGCCGTGCCACCTCGTTCGCCAGCAGCCATGCCGGGCCGGCCCAGGCATCGCCCGAACCGGTGGTGTTCTCGACGAGCCACGGCGGGTTCGACAGCACGGCTGCACGCAGCACGCCGGCCTTCTTGATGGCATCGATGCGCGCGCTGGTGCCGGGGGCCGGCAGCGGCACGTTCTGCGCGGCGGCCTGGCCGACGAACGCCGCGGCCAGCAAGGCGGCGAGCAGGGTCTTCGTAGTTGTCATCTTCAGTCTCCAGTTCTAGGTATCACCCGGTTCGGGCGGAGGGAAAACACAGGAAAAAGGGGGCGGCTGCGCAGGTTGCAGGGGCGCTCAGCGCCAGGCCTGCGCGAACTCGGCGATCACGCGGTCGATGTGCGCGCGCATCGCGGCGCGGGCCTCGGCGGGGTTGCGTTCGAGCAGCGCGTTGAACACGCGCTGGTGGTCGTCCTGCGAAGCGCGGCGCAGTTCGGGCGTGTGGAAGTGCGCCTCCATCTGCGACCAGATCGGCGCCTTGGTGTGGTCCCACAGGCCGGTCACCATCTGCAGCAGCACGCTGTTGCCGGTCGACTCGGCAATGCGCAGGTGAAAGAGCCGGTCGGCCGCCTCGTTGGCCGCCTTGTCCTGCATGTGCTCGCGCATCGCGGCCAGCGCGGCGTAGATGCGGTCGATGTCGCTGTCCTTGCGGTTCTCGGCAGCGACCGAGGCAATCTCGGCTTCGATCAGGCTGCGCGCGCGCAGCAGCTCGAACGGTCCCGGACCGGGCGACAGCGTGTAGGCCGACACAGCGGGAACGGCGCCCGCGACCGGCGCGCTGATGTAGATGCCCGAGCCGCCGCGCACCTCGACCGCGCCCTGGATCTCCAGGACGATGATGGCCTCGCGCACCAGCGTGCGGCTGACGTTGAAGCGCTCGGCCAGCGCCCGCTCCGACGGCAGGCGGTCGCCCACCTTGAATTCGCCGCCGGCGACGAGCGTTGCAATGCGCGCGGCCAGCTTCTGGTAGGAGCGATCGGATTCCGGCTCGGTGGCCTGGGCGAAGGGGAGGTCGGTGGTCGTTGCCATGATTGGTGAGCCAGTCTAAAAGTGGTTCACCAATTCAGGGCCTCTGGTTTACCAGTAGCCGACGCCATGGAGCGCGGCGGCGCGCAGGCTTGCGCCGCGCCGGCCTGCGTCGCTCTGGTCAGAAAGGGAGAGGGGAAAAAGGACGCATCCCGGCCGCGACGGCCGGCGAGCGGTTAGGGCGTCCCGCCCAAAATCTGCTCGAGCCTGTCGATGTCGATCGGCTTTTGCAGATGGTGGTCGAACAGCCCTGCGGCCGCCTGGCCGCCGCTGTCCTGTGCCGAGAAGCCCGAGATGGCGACCAGCAGTTTCGGCGTGCCTTCGGCCGTGCTGGCGCGAAGCCGCCTGGCCACCTCGGTGCCCGGAAAGTCGGGCAGCGTGAGGTCGATCAGCGCGGCGTCGAAGCTTTCGGAGGCCGCTGCGTCCAGCGCCTGTTGCGCCGTGTAGGTGCAGCGCGCCGTGTGCTGCTGCAAGCTCAGCAATTCCTGCAGCAGGTCGGCCGCGGCTTCGTTGTCGTCGACGATCAGCACATTCACAAAAAAGCTCTCTTTGAAGTAAGTCGAATAGGGCAGTATCGCGGCCCTGAACGCGCCCCGCCGTAGGCGCATGCCTACGGCAGGGCGCTGTTTTCGGCGTCCTTTGCGTGCAGCGGCAGGTCGACCACGAAGCGCGAGCCTTCGCCCGGCGCGCTCTCCACGCCGATGTGCCCGCCGTGCAGGTCCACGATCTTGCGCGTGATGTACAGCCCCAGGCCCAGCCCGGCCGCATGCTTGCGGCTGTCGGCGGTGCGCTCGAACTGCTCGAAGATGCGCCCCTGGTCCTCGCTCGCGATGCCGATGCCCTGGTCGCGCACGGCCACCTGGGCGGTGCCGTCGACCTCGCGCACCACCATCTGCACCGGCTTGCCGCCGCCGTAGCGCAGCGCGTTGGTCAGCAGGTTGGTCAGCACCTGCTCGATGCGGAACTCGTCCCAGACGCCGTGCAGCTCGGCCGGCGCGTCCAGCGTGATGACCGCGCCTGCGGCTTCGGCCTGCTGGCGCAGGTTCTCGACCACGGCACGCGCCAGCACGGCCAGGTCCACCGGCTTGGTCTGGATCGACAGCGCATCGCGGCGCATGCGGGTCACGTCGAGCATGTCGTCGATCAGCCGCACCATGTTGCGGATCTGCCGCTGGTCGCGCTCGATCATCGCGGGCAGGCGGTCCGGCGCGAAGTTGGCCAGGTTGCCCTTGGACAGGTGCAACTGCCGCAGTTGCGCTTCGAGGTACAGCGTGTTCAGCGGCGTGCGCAGCTCGTGCGACACCATCGACATGAAGTCGTCGCGCATGCGCACGGCCCGCTCCAGCTCTTGCTGCGTGTGCTGCAGCTGCGCAACCAGCTCTTCCTGCTTGCGGTGCGCGGCGGCGAGCGATTCCATCTCGTGGCGCAGCGCCTTCCTGTGCTGGTACAGGTCGACGAACACGTTCACCTTGCTGACCACCGCGTGCGGGTCCAGCGGCTTGTGCAGGAAGTCGACCGCGCCGCTCTCGTAGCCCTGGAACGCGTAGTTCAGCTCGCGCCCGGCGGCGCTCACGAAGATGATGGGAATGTGCCGCGTGCGCTCGGTGCCGCGCATCAGCTCGGCCAGCTCGAAGCCGTTCATGCCGGGCATCTGCACGTCGACGATCGCCAGTGCGAATTCATGCTCCAGCAGCAGCGCCAGCGCGGCCTCGGCCGAGGCCGCGCGGTACACCACGCGGCCCGGCGCGCGAATGAGCGCCTCCAGCGCCAGCAGGTTCTCCGGCAGGTCATCGACGATCAGCAGCTTGCTTTCGATGTCAATGTTCATGGGCGGCCTCCAGTTGAAGCAGCAGTTCGCGCAGTTGACGCAAGGGGAGCACGTAGTCGGGGGCGTGGCGCGCGATGGCGGCTTGGGGCATGGTGGAAATCTGGGCTTCTTTCGGTTCCTGCACGGCGGTGAGTCCGCCGGCCAGGTGAATGCGTTGGAGGCCTTCGGCCCCGTCGTAGTTGGCGCCGGTCAGCAAAAAGCCCGCGAGGGCGGGGCCGTAGGCATCGGCGGCGGAGCTCATCAGCACGTCGATCGACGGCCGCGAGAACAGCACGGGCGGCTCGCAGCTCAGCGAGAACGTGCGCTCGCGTTCGATCGACAGGTGGTAGCCCGGCGGCGCGAAGTACAGGCTGCCGCCGGCGAGCGGCATCTTGTCGGCCGCCTCGCGCACGGCGAAGGGCAGGCGCTGCGCGAAGATCTCGGCCAGATGGCTGTCGTGGTCCTCGGGCAGGTGCAGCACCACCGCCATCGGCAGTTGCCAGGTGGCGGGCAGGTCGTGCAGCAGCGTGGACAGCGCTTCGATGCCGCCGGCCGAGGCGCCCAGCACCACGGCGTCCACGCGCTTCTGAACGGATGAGCGCAGCTGCTTTCTCATGCGAGCTTGCGGTAGATGCGCTCGGCACGGGCGTGCGTCTCGAAGCGGTCCGCGTAGCCCGAGAAGTCGATGCTTTCCTTGGAACCCAGCCCGAGAAAGCCGCGGTGCGACAGCGACTCGTGGAACAGGCCCAGCGCCCGGTCCTGCAGCTGCCGGTTGAAGTAGATCAGCACGTTGCGGCACGACACCAGTTGCGTTTCCGCGAACACGCTGTCGGTGGCCAGGCTGTGGTCGGCAAAGATCACGTCGGCGCACAGCGAGGGGTCGAAACGCGCGGCGTCGTAGGCGGCGGTGTAGTAGTCCGAGAACGAGCTGCGCCCGCCCGCGCGCTGGTAGTTGGTGGTGTAGCCGCGGATCGCTTCCAGCGGAAAGATGCCCTGGCGCGCCTTCTCCAGCGAGGCCGGGTTGATGTCGGTGGCGTAGATCTGCGTGCGCGCCAGCAGGCCTTCCTCGCGCAGCAGGATGGCCAGCGAGAACACCTCCTCGCCGGTGCTGCAGCCCGCCACCCACACCTTCACCGAAGGGTAGGTGTGCAGGATCGGCACCACGTGCTGGCGCAGCGCCAGGAAGTACGGCGGGTCGCGGAACATCTCGCTCACCGGAATGGTCAGGAACTGCAGCAGCCGCCCGAACAGGCCCGGGTCGCGCAGCACCTTGTCCTGCAGCGCCGAGATGCTGGGCAGCCCGAGCTGGTCGAGCGCATGCAGCACGCGGCGCTTCTGCGAGGCCACGGTGTAGTTGCGGAAGTCGTAGCTGTACTTGAGGTAGATCGCCTCCATCAGCAGGCGCAGCTCGATCTCCGTGTCGCTGAGCGGGTGCAGCTGCGGCGTGGACGAGCCGGGGGAAGGGGGCAAGGGCGGTTGGGTCACAGGCGCTCCATCTTCGGCATCCACACGCGCAGCATCGAGAACAGGCGCTCCAGGTCCACCGGCTTGGCCAGGTAGTCGTTGGCGCCGGCGGCCAGGCACTGCTCGCGGTCGTCCTTGGTGGCCTTCGCGGTGATGGCGATCACCGGCATCTTCTCGAAGCGCTGGTTGGCGCGCAGCCGGCGCGTGGCCTCCAGGCCGTCCATCTCCGGCATCATCACGTCCATCAGCACCAGGTCGATCTCGCTGACCTGGTCGAGCTTCTCCAGCGCCTCGCGGCCGTTGCGGCCGATCTCGACCATGGCGCCGCGCGCCTCCAGCGCGCTGGTCAGCGCGAAGATGTTGCGCACGTCGTCGTCCACCAGCAGGATGGTGCGGCCCTCGAAGATGCGGTCGCGTCCGCGCACCGTCTTCAGCATGCCCTGGCGCTCGGTGGACAGTTCGGCCTCCACCTTGTGCAGGAACAGCGTCACTTCGTCGAGCAGGCGCTCGGGCGAGCGCGCGCCCTTGATGATGATCGAGCGCGAGTAGCGCTGCAGCTCGGTCTCTTCGTCGCGCGTGAGGTTGCGCCCGGTGTAGACGATGACCGGCGGAAACGACACGATCTCCTCCGCCGCCATGGCCTTGAGCAGCTCGCTGCCCTGCATGTCGGGCAGCTTCAGGTCGGTGATCATGCAGTCGAACACGCGGGTGCGCAGCAGCTCCAGCGCCTCTTCGCCCGAGCCGACCGCCACGATCTCGATGTCGTCGTCGCCGATCAGCCGGATCACGGCCTCGCGCTGCAGCGCGTCGTCTTCCACCAGCAGCACGACCTTGACCTTCTGCGTGAGCTTTTCCTCGAGCCGGCCGAACACCTTCATCAGTTCGTCGCGCGTGGCGGGCTTCAGCGCATAGCCGATGGCGCCCATCTGCAGCGCGGCGCCCTGGGCGTTCTCGGCGGCCGACACCACGTGGATCGGAATGTGGCGCGTGTGCGGCGAATCCTTCAGGCGTTGCAGCACGTCGAGGCCGGTGCTGTCGGGCAGGCGCATGTCGAGCAATATCGCGTCGGGCAGGAACTGCGTGGCCAGCTCGAAGCCGTCGTTCGCGCCGTGCGCCACCAGGCAGCGGTAGCCCAGTTCGTGGGCCAGGTCATAGAGGATGTGCGCGAACTGCGGCTCGTCCTCGATCACCAGCACGCGGCGCACCTGGTCGCGCGGAAGCGTGCGGTCGTCGGCAAACTGGGGCGCGGGCACGGGCGTGGGCTTGGGCGCCTGCGGTGCGGCGGGCACGGCCACGGCCCTGGGCGAGTAGACCGCCGAGCCCGGCGAGGGCGCGAAGGACGACTGCGAGGAGGCAGAAGAAGACGACAAGGGAGACGATGCGGCGTCCGCCTGCGGTGCCCTGGCCGGCAATTCGAGCACGAAGGTGCTGCCCTGTCCCGGCGTGCTGCGCACGGTGAGCGTGCCGCCCAGCAGCTTCGTGAGGTCGCGTGAAATCGACAGGCCCAGGCCGGTGCCGCCGTAGCGGCGGCTGGTGGTGCCGTCGGCCTGGCGGAAGGCCTCGAAGATCAGCTCGTGCTGCTGCGGATCGATGCCGATGCCCGAGTCGGACACGGAAAAAGCCGCGCCGCCGTCCGCGGTCGGCGACACCTCCAGCGCCACTTCGCCGCGGTCGGTGAACTTCAGCGCGTTCGACAGCAGGTTCTTCAGGATCTGCTCCACCCGCTGGCGGTCGGTGACCAGCGTGGCCGGCGCGTCGGGCCGGATCTCCAGGCGAAAGCCGAGGTTCTTTTGCATCGACAGCGGGCTGAAGGTGCTCTCCAGGCTCTGCGCCAGCCGGGCGAGCGACACGTCTTCGGTCACCACCTCGAGCTTGCCAGCCTCGACCTTCGCGATGTCCAGGATGTCGTTGATCAGCACCAGCAGGTCGTTGCCCGACGAGTAGATCGAATCCGCGAACTTCACCTGCTCCGCCGTGAGGTTGCCCTGCGGGTTGTCGCCCAGCAGCTTGGCCAGGATGAGCGCGCTGTTGAGCGGCGTGCGTAGCTCGTGCGACATGTTCGCCAGGAACTCCGACTTGTAGCGGCTGGAGCGCTGCAGCTCGTCGGCACGGTCTTCCAGGTCGCGCTGCACGCGGCGCAGCGCGGTGTTGCGCTGGTCCAGCGCCTCGGTGCGTTCCGAGAGCTGGCTGTTGGTCTGCTCCAGTTCGGCCTGCTGGTTTTCCAGCATGGCCTGCGAGGCGCGCAGGGCGCGCGACTGTTCCTCGAGTTCTTCGTTGGCGGTGCGCAGCTCTTCCTGCTGCACCTGCAGCTCTTCGTTGAGCTGCTGGGTCTCGGCCAGCACGTCCTGCAGCTGCTCGCGGTAGCGCGCCGCCGCCAGCGAGGTGCCGATGTCGTCGGCCACCACGTCCAGCAGCTGGTTGCAGCGATCGTCCAGCGGGCCCGGCAGGCCGAGCTCGATCACGCCGTTGACCGCGCCGCCGTTCGACACCGGCAGCAGCAGCACGGCCTTGGGCGACATGTGGCCCAGGCCGGAGTTGACCTTCAGGTAGTCGGCGTCGACCGGGTCGATGAGCATGCGGCGCCGCTCGGCGGCGGCCTGGCCGATCAGGCTCTCGGTGGGGGAGAACACCTGCGGCGTGGCCTCGGACGCGCTCGAGAACCCGTAGCTCGCCGCCCGGCGCAGCGGGCCGTGGCGCTCGCGCACGTACAGGGCCCCGACCGCGCTGCCCATGTAGCGCGAGAAGAACGCGAGCACCTTGCGGCCCATGTCCGGCGCGGTCAGTTCGCCGACCAGGTCGCCCACCAGCTCGGTCTGCGCGCTGCGCAGCCAGGCCTCGTGGGCGAGCAGCTCCGCATGGGCGGCCTGTTCCTTCAGCACCACGTCGTAGCTGTCGGACAGCCGCACCAGCTGCCGCCGGCCGAAGTAGGCCACCAGGCCGGTGAAGCCCACCGTGAACAGCAGGAACAAGCCGACCGTCCACCACGCGGTGCGGTTGGCGTCGTTGTTGCGCTGGAAGCGCAGCGTCTGCTCGGTGTCCATGAGCGCGGTGAACTCCGCGCGCATGTCGTCGGTCAGCCGCTTGCCGCGGCCCAGGCGCACCTGGGCCTGGGCGTCTTCGCCGGCGCGGCGCGCGGCGATCAGGCTGCGCGCAAACTCCAGCCAGGTGGCCTGGATGCCCGCGATGCGGTCGACGCGCTCCACCTGCTGGCGGTTGTCGGACACCAGCTCGCGCAGCGCGGCCGTGTCGCCCTTGATGCGGGGTAGGGCGCTCTGGTAAGGCTCCAGGAAGGTCTCGTCGCCGGTGATCAGGAAGCCGCGCATGCCGGTTTCCATGTCGATGCTCTGGCGTTGCAGTTCGCTGGCGGCGCGCGTGACGCGGTCGGTGTGCTCGACCCAGCCGATGGTGTTGAGCAGGAACAGGATCAGCCCGACGAACACCACGGCGCCGAACACGCCGCCGATCAGCGGCAGCTTGATGTTGCGGCCCAGCAGCCGTTCAAAGTCTTCGGGGTCGATCGCGGTGGGAGTATTCATCGGACGCATTTGTAAGCAAAACTTGTCAAGTCTTGCCGAAAAAATCAGGTCGCCCTGTCGGAGAAAGCCCCGTCAGGGCAAGAAGGAGGGGGGAGTCCGAGTGTGAGGCATGTCTCGCTATACTGTAATTTCATACAGTTTCAAACGAGATGGGCCCCGTACCCTCCACCCAGCCAGCCGCGGCACCCCCTGTCGCGCACGTCGTTTCCGTCAAGGCCCTGTGCGCCTTCGGCGCGAAGGCGGGCGACCTCGACCTGCGCTTCGTGCCCGCGCCCAGCGCGCAGGAAGGCATGGCCGGCCATGCGCTGGTGCAGAACCGTCGCGGCGACGGGTACCAAAGCGAGGTCGGGCTCGACACCACCTGCGGCACGCTGCGGGTGCGCGGGCGGGCCGACGGCTACGAGGTGCGCCGGGGGCAAGCGGCCCGGGTCGAGGAAATCAAGACCTTCCGAGGCGACTTCGACGCCATTCGCGGCAACCACCGCGCCCTGCACTGGGCGCAGGCCCGCACCTATGGCTGGATGCTGTGCGAACTGCACGGCCACGAAGAAATGACCGTGGCGCTGGTCTACCTCGACCTGGCCAGCGGCGACGAAACCGTGCTCGAGGAGCACCACACCCGCGACGCCTTGCGCGCGCACTTCGAGCTGCTGTGCGACCGGTACAGCGCATGGGCTGCCAGCGAGGCCGGGCACCGCGGCGCGCTCGACCAGGCCCTGGCCCGGCTCGAATTCCCGTACCGCGCATTCCGCACCGGCCAGCGCGAACTGGCCGAGGCCGTCTACCGCGCGACCGTGAACAGCCGTTGCCTCATGACGCAGGCGCCCACCGGCATCGGCAAGACGCTGGCCACCATCTTCCCGCTGCTCAAGGCGCGGGCCGCCGGCAAGATCGACAAGATCTTCTTCCTCACCGCCAAGACCTCCGGCCGCCCGGTGGCGCTCGATGCGTTGCGCGTGCTCGACAAGGGGCCGCGCGACGACAAAGGGGCCGGCCGGCTGCGCGTGCTCGAACTCGCGGCCCGCGAAAAGGTCTGCGAATACCCCGACCGCGCCTGCCACGGCGACGCCTGCCCGCTGGCCAAGGGCTTCTACGACCGCCTGCCTGCCGCGCGCGCGCAGGCCGTGCAGGTGGCCTGGCTCGACCGGCAGGCGCTGCGCGACATCGCGCTGGCGCACGCGGTCTGCCCGTATTTCCTCGCGCAGGAAATGACCCACTGGGCGGACGCCGTGGTGGGCGACTACAACTACTACTTCGACAGCAGCGCCTTCCTCTACGCCACCATGCGCGACGCCGACTGGCGCGTGGCCGTGCTGGTGGACGAGGCGCACAACCTGCTGGAGCGCGCGCGGGGCATGTACACCGCGGCGCTCGAAGGCGCCGCGCTCGAGGAGGCCCACCGCGCGGCGCCCGCGGCCCTGCGCGGCCCGCTGGCCCGGCTGTTCCGCGAATGGGACACCGTGCAGCAGCCCCAGCAGGCCGACTACGAAACCGGCGACGAGATTCCCGAGCGCTTCCTGCGCACCCTGCAGGCCGCCAACACCGCCATGGCCGAGTATTTCGCGGAAACGCCCGACGCGTCGCAGGGACCGCTGCAGCGCTTTTTCTTCGACGCGCTGCACTTCGCCCGGCTGGCCGAGGCCTTCGGCGACCACTCGGTGTTCGAGCGCACCTTGGGCGCCGCGCAGCAGGACCGCACCCTGGCCATCCGCAACCTCGTGCCCGCGCCGTTCCTGGCCGCGCGCTTCGGCGACGCGGTGTCGGTCACCTGCTTCTCGGGCACGCTGTCGCCCTTCGGGTTCTACCGCGACGCGCTCGGCCTGCCCGAGGACACCGCCTTGCTCGACGTGGCCTCGCCCTTCACCAGCCAGCAGCTGCGCGTGGAGGTGGCCATGCACGTGTCCACGCGCTTTCGCGACCGCGCGGGGTCGCTGCGCCACGTGGCGGACATCATCGGCGCGCAGTTCGAGCGCACGCCCGGCAACTACCTGGCCTTCTTCAGCAGCTTCGACTACCTCGACAAGGCCTGCGCCGCCTTCTCGCAGCGGCACCCCGGCGTGCCGGTGTGGACGCAGACGCGCGGCATGCGCGAGGACGACCGCCACGGCTTCATCGCGCGCTTCGAAGAGGGCGGACAGGGCATCGGCTTCGCGGTGCTCGGCGGCGCGTTCGGCGAAGGCATCGACCTGCCGGGCAGCCGGCTCATCGGCGCCTTCGTGGCCAGCCTGGGGCTGCCGCAGTACAACGCGCTCAACGAGATCACGCGCGAGCGCATGCAGACGCGCTTCGGCAAGGGCTACGAGTACACCTACCTCTACCCGGGCCTGCAGAAGGTGGTGCAGGCCGCCGGCCGCGTGATCCGCACCGAGGAAGACCGCGGCGTGCTGCACCTGCTGGACGACCGCTTCGCGCGCGCCGAGATCCGCGAACTGCTGCCGCGCTGGTGGCACGTGCAGCTGGCGGGAGGCGCATGACCGCGCGCGCCGCCAGACGCCTCGAACATGCCGGGCAGCCCGACCTGTTCGGCCAGTCGCCTGTCGCAGCCATCGAAGGGCTGCGCTACGAAAACGGCTTCCTGTCCCGCGAAGAAGAAACCGAGCTGCTGCGCATCGTGCAGGGCCTGCCGATGAAGGAGATGCGCTACAAGGACTACACCGCCCGGCGGCGCGGCATCGGCTTTGGCGGCAGCTACGACTTCGACACCCACCAGCTCAAGCCCGGCGCGCCGTTGCCCGAGCGGTTGCACCCGCTGCGCGACAAGGCGGCCGCCTGGGCCGGCATTGCGCGCGAAGACCTCACGCACGCGCTCATCGCCGAGTACCGCCCAGGCACGCCGCTGGGCTGGCACCGCGACGTGCCGGACTTCGAGCACATCGTCGGCGTCTCGCTGCACGGCGATGCGGTGATGCAGTTCAGGCCGTACCTGCCGGGCGCCGCAGCCTCGGGGCCGCCCACGCTCGAATTCCTGATCGAGCCGCGCTCGGTGTACGTGCTGCGCGGGCCGGCGCGCTGGGCATGGCAGCACGCCATTGCGCCCACCGAGGGCCTGCGCTACTCGATCACGCTGCGGACGCGGTCCGCGCGGATGAATCGGCGGGCGGGTGGGCGCGCTTCCGACGCTTCTGGCGCGCCCATGGTCCTGGCGGCTGGAACACCTCCGCCGCCACCGACCGATCCCTGAACCAGGCGTCCCACGCGGCCTCGCGCCGCGCCGGGCGTCTTGTGCATGCGGCGCTTGCCGCGTCATTCATACCTCGGCACAGCGCCGGCACAGTGCCGTGCTCAGGCCGCAAAGCAGCGCGTTCTCGCGGCCGCGCCATCACGGCTGCGACCGCTCACGCTCGCCGCCTGTGGGAGTGGGCCGACCCTGCGTGTCGTCCAGGGCGCGTGGCGGCTCGGCTCCTACAAGGCGCGACGCTGACTGCCGACGAGCGCGCCTGGACGGCATGCCTAACTTCAGATCATGTTCGATCCCGACCCCGCCGACGTCCTCACACCCCTGATGCTTCGGCATGGCCGCGCGCTGTCGCTCAGCCACCTCGTCGAAGCGGGCATCGATGTGCTGCCGCGCCCCGGCTCGGGCCGCACCTTGGCGCGCTGGCGCGTGCTGGCCGCCGTGGCTGCGCATGACCTGTCGCTGGTCAAGCTTTTCGAAGGGCACACCGATGCGCTCGCCATCCTGGCCGAGCTCGGCGGTGCCCCCCTCACGCCGACCGGCGCGCGCTGGGGCACGTGGTGCGCCGAGCCGCCCAACGCGAAGGTCGTGTTCGAGCCGGCCGATGCAGGGCAGGGCATCCGCATGCACGGCACCAAGGCCTGGTGTTCCGGCGCGGCCAGCGTCACCCACGCGGTCGTCAGTGGCTGGAACGCGGCCGGCGAGCCCTGCCTGGCCGCCGTGTCCATGACCGAGCCCGGCGTGCGCGTCACCGGCGAAGGCTGGCATGCCGTCGGCATGGCGGGCAGTGCGAGCGTCGATGTCCGTTTCGACGGCGCGCGCGCCGTGCAGATCGGCCAGCCCGGCGACTACGTGCGCCGGCCCGGCTTCTGGCAGGGCGGCGCCGGCATTGCCGCGTGCTGGTTCGGTGGCGCATTGGGCATCGCGCGCCAAGTGCGCAAGGGCACCGGCCCCAAGGCCGACGCCCACCGGCTCGCGCACCTCGGCGCCATCGAGGTGGCGCTCGGCGGCGCCGCGGCGCTGTTGCGCGAAGCCGCCGAATGGATCGACCGCCACCCGCAGGACGACGCCCAGCGCGTCGCGATGCGCGCTCGCCTGGCCGTCGAGCAGGCCGCGCTCGAGGTGATGCACCACGCCGGCCGCGCGGTCGGTGCCGGCCCGCTGTGCCGCGACCCGCAGTTTGCGCAGGCCATGGCCGACCTGCCCGTGTTCCTGCGTCAGAGCCACGCCGAGCGCGACCTCGCGGCGCTGGGCCAGTTGGCCGTTCAAGCCATTCAAGACAACGATGAGGAGACTCCGTCATGGACCCTGTAGAGCGCCGAGCCATCCGGGGCGAGGGCACCACCGAAGCCGAATGGCACCGCTGGCCGGGCCTGGCCCAGTTGCCGGCCATCGACCTGCGTTCGCTGGTGCCCGAGGGCTCGCGGGCGGTGGTCGTTGCGCCGCACCCCGACGACGAGGTGCTCTCGGTCGGCGGCCTGCTGGCGCAGCTGGCCGACAACGGCACGCCCGTCGAGGTGATTGCCGTCACCGACGGCACGGCCAGCCACAGCGGCTCCACCGAGTGGTCCGCCGAACGGCTGGCCCAGGCCCGCCCGCGTGAAAGCCTGTGCGCCCTGCGCCGGCTGGGCCTGGCCATCGAGCCCGCGCGGCTGGGCCTGCCGGATGGCGGCCTCAAGGACGTGCGTGTCTTGCTGGCGGCGCAGCTCGTGTCGCTGCTGCGACCGGGCGATGTCGTCTTCACCACCTGGCGGCAAGACGGCCACCCGGACCATGAAGTCACCGGGGAGGCCTGCGCGCTGGCCACGGCCAGCACCGGGGCGCGCCTGGTCGAGGTGCCCGTGTGGGGCTGGCACTGGTCCCGCCCCGGCGACAGCCGCATGCCATGGAAGAGCGCCTTTCGCCTGCCGTTGAGCGCCGAGGCGGTGCGCCGCAAGCGCGCGGCCGTGCAGGCCTTTACCAGCCAGCTGCAGCGCGACGCGTCCACCGGCTCCGGCCCCGTGCTGCGCGCCACCACGGTCGAGCGCGCCGCGCGTCCTTACGAAGTGGTGTTCCTGTGAGCACCAACGCCGAACAGGACCAGGGACAGGGACAGCGCCCGTACTTCGACGCCCTCTACGCCGCCAGCGACGACCCCTATGTCTCGCGCCAGCGCTGGTACGAGGCCCGCAAGCGGGCCGTGCTTCTGGCCGCCTTGCCGCAGGCGCGCTTTCGCCGGGCCTACGAACCGGGTTGCGGCATCGGCGAACTCACCCTCGCGCTCGCGCCGCGCTGCGACGCGCTGCTGGCCAGCGACTTCACGGCGCAGGCCGTTGCGCTGGCCCGCGAGCGCACCAAGGCGCTGCCCCATGTGCAGGTCGCGCGCCACACGCTGCCGGCCGACTGGCCGCACGACGCCGGCGGCTTCGACCTGATCGTGCTCAGCGAGGTGGGCTACTTTTTGCAGCGCAGCGACATGCAGCGCGTGGCCGAGTGCTGCGCACTCTCGCTGGACGACGGCGGCACGCTCGTAGCCTGCGACTGGCGGCCCGACTTCGCGCAGCGCAGCCTGTCCACCAACGACGTGCACGGCATCCTCGCCGAGCTGGGCCTCGCACGCCTCGTGCTGCACGAGGAAGACGACTTCGTGCTGCAGCTGTGGTCGCGCGACGCGCGCTCGGTGGCGCAGCGGGAGGGCATCCGGTGATCGGCGTCGTCATTCCCGCGCACAACGAGTGCGAGCGCATCGGCGCCGCGCTGGCGGCCGTGCGGCTGGCGGCGGCGCACCCGGCGCTGGCCGGCGAAACGGTGGAGGTGGTGGTCGTGCTCGACAGCTGCAGCGACGCCACCGAAGACGTGGTGCTGGCGCACGGCGTGGCACGCCTGTCGCTGGCCGCGCGCAACGTGGGCATTGCCCGTGCACGCGGGGCCGAGCTGTGCATCGACGCCGGCGCGCGCTGGCTCGCCTTCACCGACGCCGACACCGTGGTGTCGCCCGACTGGCTGGTGATGCAGCTGGCGGAGCAGGCCGACGCGGTATGCGGCTGCGTGGACGTGGAAGGCTGGCAAGCGCACGGCGCCGAAGGCGAGCGCGTGCGCTCGCATTTCGACAGCCGCTACACGCACGCCGACGGCCACCGCCATGTGCACGGCGCCAACCTGGGCGTCGCGTCGGAGGCCTACCGCCGCGCCGGCGGCTTCGCGCCGCTGGCCTGCAGCGAAGACGTGGCGCTGGTGGAGTCGCTGTCGGCCATCGGCGCGCGCATTGCCTGGAGCGCCGGCCCGCGCGTCACCACCAGTGCCCGCACCGACGCGCGCGCCCGCGGCGGCTTCGGCGACACGCTGCTCGCCATGGTGGCCTCGCTGGCACCGGTGCCGGTGCCCTTGCTCACGGTCGGGCGCGCGCTGCCGTAATCGAGCCGCCCTTGCCAACTGACGCCCGCGCCGGACAAGGCTGACGCGCAACGCGTGCGTCTTCTTACCCGCGGGGCGCGCCGCGCTCGCAGCATGAAGTTTTCCAACCATCAGGAGCCATGCCATGCCAGGAGGCGACAAGTCGTCCTACACGGACAAGCAGAAACGCGAGGCCCGGCACATCGAGAAGGGCTACGAGCAACGCGGTGTCGGCAAGGGCGAGGCCGAACGCCGCGCGTGGGCGACGGTGAACGCCGAGACCGGCGGCGGCAAGAAGAGCGGCTCCGGCCGCGGCAAGGCCGAGAACCACGCGCCGGCACGCAAGGGCGGCCACCTGGGCGGCGGCGCCGCGGCGAAGCGCACGGCGGCCGAACGCTCGGCCTCCGCCAGGAAGGGCGCCGCCACGCGCAAGCGCAACGCCGAGACCCGCGGCTGACGCGGCTGAGGCAGGAGATTCGATGCACATCGTTCTCGGCGCCACCGGCCATGTGGGCTCGGCACTGGCCCAGGCGCTGCTGGGCCACAACGAACCCGTGACCGTGGTCACGCGCGACGCCCGCAAGACGCAGGCGCTGCAGACCAAGGGCGCGCGCGTGGCCGTGGTCGACGTGCTCGACACCGCAGCGCTGCACCACGTGTTCCTCGGCGGCACCCGGCTCTTCGTGCTCAACCCGCCGGCCGCCCCGTCGACCGACACGGTCGCCGAAGAGCGCAGGAGCCTGCAGGCCATCCTGGCGGCGCTCGAAGGCTGCAAGCTCGAGCAGATCGTCGGCGAATCGACGTACGGCGCGCAGCCCGGCGAGGCCGTGGGCGACCTGGGCGTGCTGTACGACATGGAGCGGGCGCTCGGTGCGGGCACCACACCGTTCAGCGCCATTCGCGCGGCCTACTACATGAGCAACTGGGACGCCTCGCTGAAAACAGCGCGCGACGAAGGCAAGGTGCACAGCATGTACCCGCCCGACTTCAAGCTGCCGATGGTGGCGCCGCACGACCTCGGGCAGTTCGCCGCCAAGCTAATGCTGGGCCCGCCGGCGCCTTCGGGGCCGCACTATGTCGAAGGGCCGGAACGCTACTCTGCGGCGGATGTGGCCCAAGCTTTCTCCAAAGCGCTCGGGCGTCCGGTCACTGTGCAAGAGACGCCACCCGCGCAATGGGCGCAGGCGTTCAAGGCACTGGGCTTCTCGGACGCCGCGGCGAAGTCGTACATGGCCATGACGCGCATCACGCTGGAACAGCGCTACGCGTTGCCCGACAAGCCGGAGCGCGGCGTGGTGACGCTGCGTGAATACATCCGCGCGCTGGTCAACAAGAGCCCGCGCTGACCGCGCCGCTGAAACACGCCACGAGGCACGTCCGAAAAGCAGGTTCATCGCGCCAACATCGTGAAAACCGGACATTCGTGACCCGTTTCTGACGTCAGCCGGACAACTTGCGTTTTCCCGCCAAGGCCGGCCGAAACCAGCCAACGCGCTTCTTCGGCGAGGTGGCGCCGAACGCGGGCGCTACGCCCGCAAACGTCGCTCAACCGGCCTTGATTCCGCCGCGGTTTCCGGCGTTTGCCGCGCTCCGGATGCACCGATACCATCCCGCGCCTTGCCCCTGAAAAAAGGACTGCGCGGGTGCCTCCAACGACTGCTTTTTCCCCTGAATCCAATGCCGGCTGGCAGCAGCGCAGCCGGCGCCACGTCTGGCACCCCTGCACCCAGAGCATCCGCCTCGACGCCGTGCCGCCCCTGCCGATCGCGCGCGGGCAGGGCGTCTGGCTGTTCGACGCCGAGGGGCGCCGCTACATGGACGCCACCAGCTCGTGGTGGGTCAACCTCTTCGGCCATGCGCACCCGGCACTCAACGCCGCGCTCAAAGACCAGCTCGACCGGCTGTCCCACGTGATGCTTGCGGGCTGCACGCACGCGCCGGCCGTGGAACTGGCCGAACGCCTGTCCGCGCTGACGGGGCATTCGCTGGGCCATTGCTTTTATGCGTCGGACGGGGCTTCGGCGGTGGAGATCGCGTTGAAGATGAGCTTCCATGCCTGGCGCAACGCGGGCCTTGGCGGCAAGCAGCGCTTCGTGGCGTTGAGGCAGGGCTACCACGGCGAGACGCTCGGCGCCCTGCACGTGACCGACGTGCCGGTGTTCCGCGATGCGTATGCGCCGCTGCTCGCGCAGGCGCACCTCGTCGCCTCGCCGGATGCGCGGCATGCGCGGCCGGGCGAAGACGCCGCCGCCGTTGCGCACCGCGCCGCCGATGAACTCGAAGCCTTGCTGGCCGACCGGCACGAGACCATTGCCGCCGTCATCGTCGAGCCGCTGGTGCAGTGCGCCGCCGGCATGGCGATGCACGACCCGGCCTACCTGCGCCGCGTGCGCGCCCTGTGCGACCGCTACGGCGTGCACCTCATCGCCGACGAGATCGCAGTGGGCTGCGGGCGCACCGGCACCTTCTTCGCCTGCGAGCAGGCCGGCATATGGCCGGACTTCCTGTGCCTGTCGAAGGGCATCAGCGGCGGCTACCTGCCGCTGGCGCTGGTGATGACGCGCGACGCCATCTACCAGAGCTTCGTCGACGACGACGTGGCGCGCAGCTTTCTTCATTCGCATTCGTACACGGGCAATGCGCTGGCCTGCCGCGCGGCGGTGGCCACGCTGGACCTGTTCGAGAGCGAACGCGCCTTGCAGCGCAACGCAGGCCGCGCGGCGCGGCTGCTGGCGCGCTTGCGCGAGGGGCTCGAAGGGCAGCCGGTCGACCACCTGCGCCAGCGCGGAATGATCACCGCCTTCGACGTGCGCGAACCCGGCGCGCGCTTTGCCGAACGCTTTCACATGGCGGCGCGCGCGCACGGCCTCTTGATGCGCCCGATCGGCCCCACCGTCTACCTGATGCCGCCCTACGTGATCGGCGACGACGAGATCGACCGGCTGGTCGACGGCACCCTGGCCACGCTGACAACGGTGACGGCCACGCGCGACACGAAAGGAGCCCGCGATGTCGCGCTTGCTTGACCGCCTGCAAGCCGAAATGGCCGCGCTCGACGCTCAGTCGCTGCGCCGCCGCCGGCATGTCGCCGAGACCGCCTGCGCGCCCCAGCAGACGCTGACGCTGGCCGGCGCCACGGCCTCGCGCACCATGCTGTGCTTCAGCAGCAACGACTACCTGGGCCTGGCCGCGCACCCCGCGCTGGCCGAGGCCTGGGCCGAAGGCGCGGCGCGGTACGGCACGGGCAGCGGCGGTTCGCACCTCATCCTGGGCCATTCGCGGGCGCATGCATCGCTCGAGGAAAGGCTCGCCGGCTGGATGGCGCCCTTCATTCCCGAAGCGCAGAGCCTGTTCTTCTGCACCGGCTACATGGCCAACCTGGCGGTGCTGTCGGCGCTGGGCGGGGCCGAGGCGGCGATCTTCTCGGAGTCGCTCAACCACGCCTCGCTGATCGACGGTGCGCGGCTGGCCAAGGCACGGGTGGAACGCTACCCGCACTGCGACGTGGCCGCGCTGGACGCGCAGCTTTCTGCCTGCAAGGCGCCGGTGAAGCTCATCGTGAGCGACGCGGTGTTCAGCATGGACGGCCACATTGCGCCGGTGGCCGAGTTGCTCGCGCTGGCCGAGCGGCACGACGCCTGGCTGGTGCTCGACGATGCGCACGGCTTCGGCGTGCTGGGCGCCACGGGGCGCGGCGTGCCGGAGGCGCTGGGCCTGCGTTCCGAGCGGCTGGTGCTGGTGGGCACTCTGGGCAAGGCGGCGGGCGTGTCGGGTGCGTTCGTGGCGGCGCACCGCACCGTCATCGACTACCTGGTGCAGCGCGCGCGGCCGTACATCTTCACCACGGCCGCGCCGCCGGCCGTGGCGCATGCGCTGCTGGCGAGCCTGGCATTGATCGAGGGCGAGGAGGGCATGCGGCGCCGGGCGCGGCTGCAGGCACGCATCGCGCAACTGCGCCAGGGTCTGCAGGCCGTGTTGCCTTCGGACGGCAGCGCGTGGCTGGCACCGTCGCCCACGGCGATCCAGCCGCTGATGCTGGGCGGCAACGCGCGTGCGATGCAGGTCATGGCGCAGCTCGACGCAGGCGGCCTGCGCGTGGGCGCGATCCGCCCGCCGACCGTGCCCGCCGGCACCGCGCGGCTGCGCATCGCGCTGTCGGCCTGCCACAGCGAGGCCGATGTGGCGCGGCTGGTCGATGCGCTGGGCGAGGCGCTCGCGCAGCTTTCGCACACGCAGTCTTACGTGGAACAGGAGCCCGCATGACGCGCCGCCACTGGTTCGTGACCGGCACCGACACCGGCATCGGCAAGACGCTGGTCAGCAGCGCCATGCTGCACCTGCTGGCCGGCTCGGGCCTGCGTGCGGTCGGCATGAAGCCCGTGGCCGCAGGGTTGGAAGACATCGATGGCGCGTGGCGCAACGAAGACGTGGAACGGCTGGCCGCGGCCGGCAACGTCGACGCGCCGCTGGCGCTGCGCTGCCCGTACCTGCTGCGCGCGCCGATGTCGCCGCACCTGGCGGCGAAGGAAGAGGGCGTGCGCATCGCCTTGCCGCCCCTGCTCTCGGCCTTCACGCAGCTCGCGGCGCGCGCCGACGCGGTGGTGGTCGAGGGCGTGGGCGGGTTCTGCGTGCCCTTCGGCGACGACCTCGACAGCGCCGACCTGGCCGTGGCGCTGGGCCTGCCCGTGGTGCTCGTGGTCGGGCTGCGGCTGGGCTGCCTCAACCATGCGCTGCTGACGGCCGAGGCGGTTCGCGCGCGTGGCCTCGTGCTGGCGGGCTGGGTGGCCAGCGTGGTCGATCCGTCGATGCTGGCGCCGCAGGCCAACCTGCAGACGCTGCGCGCCCGGCTCGGCGCACCGCTGCTCGGCGTGGTGCCGCACCTGCAGCAGCCCGACGCGGCGCAGGCGGCCCGCCACATCGACCTGCGGGCCTTGCGCGGCACGGCAGTTCATGCCGTCCGCCGCGCGCAGGCGCTGTCAGCCGCGCTGGCCTGATTCCGCCAGCCGCTTGGCCCGAGCGCCGCCCTGGCGCTCGAGCATCCAGCCCGGGTACTCGGCGGGCAGGGCGCTCACCTTGTCCAGCGCGGCCAGCTCGTCGCCGGTCAGCTGGATGGCGGTGGCCGCGATGTTGTCGTCCAGCTGCTCGACGCGCTTGGCGCCGATGATCACGCTGGTCACCACCGGCTGGTGCAGCAGCCAGGCCAGCGCGATCTGCGCCACCGACACCTTGCGCGCATCGGCCAGCTGGCGCATCACGTCGATGCAGTCGTAGGCGCGCTCCACGTTCACGGGCGGAAAGTCGAAGGTGGCGCGGCGGCTGCCTTTTTCGGCCTCGATGTCACGGCCGAACTTGCCGCTCAGCAGGCCGCCGGCCAGCGGGCTCCACACCATCAGGCCCACGTTCTCGCTGCGCAGCATGGGTGCCAGCTCGCGCTCCAGGTCGCGCCCGGCGATGGTGTAGTAGGCCTGCAGCGACTCGAAGCGCGCCAGCTTGTCGCGCTCCGCGATGCCCAGCGCCTTGGTGATCTGCCAGGCGGCCCAGTTCGACACGCCCACGTAGCGCACATGGCCGTGGCGCACCAGGGTGTCCAGCGCGTGCACGGTCTCCTCGATGGGCGTGAGCGGGTCGAAGCCGTGGATCTGGTACAGGTCGATGTGGTCGAGCTGCAGGCGCTTCAGGCTGGCCTTCACGCCGTCCATGATGTGAAAGCGCGAGGCACCGGCGGAGTTCAGGCCCTTGCTGCCGGTTTCGCCCAGCACCTTGGTGGCCAGCACGAAGCTGTCGCGCGGCGCCTTCAGGTTCTTCAGCGCCTGGCCGGTGATGATTTCGGACTGCCCTTCGGAGTACACGTCCGCCGTGTCGATGAAGTTGATGCCGGCGTCCATCGCCTTGCCGATCAGCCCCTCGGCCTCGGACTGCTGCAGGTTGCCGATCTGGCCCCAGATGCCCGTGGAGCCGCCGAAGGTCATGGTGCCGAGGCACAGTTCCGACACGAGGAGGCCGGTGCGGCCGAATTTGCGGTGTTGCATGGAGAAATTCCTTTGCTTGGGGAGGTGTGGCGGGGCGTTGCGGGCAAAGTATCCGGCCGCCACGCTGCGGGCGGCGAGCGCGTTCCTGCAAAGTCTTTGCCTATTTCTCCAGATGACGCCCGCAGCGCGTGCGCTGGCGCGGGAGCGGCGCTAAGCTGCAAACGCTCGATCCTCCATGGCGGCCACCCGGTGGCGCCCTCCATGACAAGGCCCCTGGACATGCCAGAAGAAACAACCGAAATCTCCGCGCTCGGCGCCGGCATCGCCGAACCGATGCCGCTGGAGCCCGAGCTGGACGAAGCCCGCAAGGAGCTGGTGCAGCTGCTCAACCACATCACGCAGGGGCAGGACGGCACCATCGTCACCGCCGTGCCCGGCCTGCAGGTGTTTCGCATCAGCAAGCCCGACGGCCCCAAGCACGCCTTCGCCAGCCCGGCGCTGGGGCTCATTGCGCAGGGCTCCAAGCGCATCATCGTGGGCGACGACATCTACGTGTACGACCCCATGCACTACCTGGTGACCTCGGTCGACCTGCCGGTGTGCGGCCATGTGCGCCTGACCAGCGAGCACGAGCCCTACCTGGGCGTGCGGCTGGAGCTGGCCGTGGACGAGATCGGCGAGCTCATCGGCGACGAGAAGCTGCCCGCCAAGGCCAGCAACGCGCCCGCGTCGCGCGGCCTGTACGTCAACCGCATCGCCATGCCGGTGCTCGAGCCGGTGCTGCGCCTGCTGCGGCTGCTCGACACGCCGGAGGACGTGCCCATCGTCGCGCCGCTCATCAAGCGCGAGATTCTCTACCGCCTGCTGGTCAACGGCGAGGGCGCGCGGCTGCGCCAGATTGCACTGCAGGACAGCCACACGCAGCGCATCACCAAGGCCATCAGCGCGCTGCGCGTGAACTACGCGCAGTCGCTGCGGGTGGAGGACATGGCGCGCGCGGTGCACATGAGCGTGTCGTCGTTCCACCACCATTTCAAGGCGGTGACCGCGATGAGCCCGCTGCAGTACCAGAAGCAGCTGCGCCTGCAGGAGGCGCGCCGCCAGATGCTGCTCACCGGCGCCGACGTGGCCTCGGCCGCGCACAGCGTGGGCTACGAAAGCCCTTCGCAGTTCGCGCGCGAGTACGGCCGCATGTTCGGTGCGCCGCCGCTGCGCGACAAGCGCCGCTGGCTCGGCGAGGCGGGCAACGACGCGCTGGGCGCGGCATCGATGGAAGCGGCGTAGCAGGTTCTCCGGGTTCCGCCGGCAAGCTCGAAGTGCGCGCGCGTCCTGCAAAGGGTCGCGCGCGTGTCCGGCGGCGAGCGGGCACGGCGTGGCGACACTGCGGTTTTCCCCCACTGCACAGGCCATGGCCGAATCCAAAGTCGCCATCTACGGCGCAATAGGCGCCAATGTCGCCATCGCCGTCACCAAGTTCATCGTGGCCGGCATCACGGGCAGCTCGGCGATGCTGTCCGAAGGCATCCACTCGGCGGTCGACACCCTCAACGGGGTGCTGCTGCTGGTGGGCATTCGCCAGAGCAAGAGACCGCCCAGCGCCGAACACCCCTTCGGGCACGGCAAGGAGCTGTACTTCTGGAGCCTGATCGTCGCCGTGCTGATCTTCGGGCTGGGCGGCGGCGTGTCCTTCTTCGAAGGCGTGCAGCACATCCGCGAGCCCGAGCCGATGCGCGACCCGACGTGGAACTACGTCGTGCTCGCAGCCGCCATGGTGTTCGAAGGCGCGAGCTTCTTCATCGCGCTGCGGCAGTTCCTGAAGCAGGCCGGCGACACGCCGTTCTGGCAGGCGCTGGACCGCAGCAAGGACCCGTCCACCTACACCGTGCTGGCCGAAGATTCGGCGGCGCTGGCCGGCCTCCTGGTGGCGGGCCTGGGCATCTACTTCAGCCATCGCCTGAACATGCCGGAACTCGACGGGGCCGCGTCGGTGGTCATCGGGCTGCTGCTGGCCGGCGTGGCCGTGGCGCTGATCCGCCAGGCGCACGGGCTGCTGATCGGCGAGGGCATTCGCCCCGAGACGGCACGCGCGATCCGCGAGATGGCGATGGCGCAGCCCAGCGTCGAGGAGGTCGGCCATGTGCTGTCGATGTACGTCGGACCCGACGACGTGCTGGTGGTGGTCGACGTCAACTTTCACGACGACACCGACACGGGCGAAGCGGCGCGCGCCATCGCCGCCATCGAAAAGCAGGTGCGCGCGCGTTTCCCGATGATCAAGCGCCTGTTCATCGAGGCCAGCGACGCGCCCGCCGTCGAAGCGGCGGCGCACGGCGCGACGCAAGGCGCTACGACATGAGCGACATGAGTGGCACGAGTGACGCGAGTGACGCGAGGGACGCGAGGGACGCGAGGGACATCGGCACGCGCGCGCACTAGCACTTCCGGCGATTTCTTGCGTCGACTCGACCATGCAGGTTTTACAGAATTTCGCTATTGTTTCTTCCGCTGCAGCACGCCCGCCTCACGAGAGGCGGAACCCGAAAAACACGGAAAACATACGGAGTAAGCATGCTTTGGGAAAACAAGCTGGCGCAATGGAGTGCCGGGGTGCGCGCTCGTGCGAACCTGCCGGCGCGGCTCACCTTGTGGGATGGCAAGTCCTATGACTTCGGCGAATTCAGCGGCCCTTCTGCCCCCGCGGTCACGCTGCACGTGAAGACGCCCGCGGCGCTGTCGCTGATGCTGCAGCCCACGCTCGACAACCTCGGCGAGGCCTACGTCAAGAGCAAGATCGACATCGAAGGCAAGCTCAGCGACGTGATCGACATCGCCTACGGGCTGGCCAGGACCTCGATCGACAAGCCCGGCGGCGCGCTGCAGAACATGGCGCGCTACTTCGCGCACACCAAGGCGTCGGACAGGAAGTCCATCGAGTACCACTACGACGTGTCCAACGAGTTCTACCAACTGTGGCTCGACACGAACATGGTGTATTCGTGCGCCTACTTCGAGAACGGCGACGAAGACCTGGCCACCGCGCAGCTGAAGAAGATCGACCACATCCTCACCAAGATCGAACTCAGGCCGGGCCAGACCCTGCTGGACATCGGCTGCGGCTGGGGCGCGCTGGTGATCCGCGCGGCGCAGAAGTTCGGCGCGCGCTGCGTGGGCGTGACGCTGTCGCAGAACCAGTTCGACCTGGCGACCGAGCGCGTGCGCGCCGCCGGCCTGCAGGACCGCATCGAGATCCGGCTGCAGGACTACCGCGACGTGACGGGCCAGTTCGACCGCATCACCAGCGTCGGCATGTTCGAGCACGTGGGGCGCAAGAACCTGCCCGAGTACTTCAGGCGCGTGCAGCAGCTGCTGGCCGACGACGGCGTGGTGATGAACCACGGCATCACCTCGTCCGACCCCGAGGGCGGCGGCGTGTCGTACGGCGGCGGCGACTTCATCGACCGCTACGTGTTCCCCAACGGCGAGCTGCCGCACATCAGCCTGGCGCTGCAGGCCATGCAGCAGGGTGGCCTGGAGGCCTTCGACGTGGAGAACCTGCGCCGCCACTACGCGCAGACACTGCGCTGCTGGAGCGATGCCTACGAAGCCAACGCGCAGAAGCTGCACGCGCTGGTCGACGAGGAGAAGTTCCGCATCTGGCGCGTGTACCTGGCCGGCTGCGCCTACGCCTTCGAGAACGACGACGTGGCGATCTACCAGATCGTCGGGCGCAAGGCGGGCAGGGCGGCGAAGACGCTGCCGTGGTCGCGCCGGTACATCTACGAAGGCACCTCGGCGCTGAGCGCGTCTTGAGCGCGGCCCGGTGGCGGCGAGAGCTCCGAGAGCTTGAGCGGCAGACAAGGACTCGCGCCTTGGATAGCATGGCCCGCTCATGAGCTCCACAACCAAAACAACAAGACGCCCCCTGGTCATCGCCGCGATCATGGCTTCCATGGCCATGGTGGCCATCGAGGCGACCATCGTCTCCACCGTGATGCCGCAGATCGCCTCCGAGCTGGGCGGGCTGCACCTGTACAGCTGGGTTTTCGCGTCCTTCCTGCTCGCGCAGACCGCCATGACGGTGGTGTTCGGCAAGCTCTGCGACCTGTACGGGCGCAAGCCCATCATGTTCGTGGGCATCGCGATCTTTCTCATCGGCTCGGTGCTGGCGGGCTTCGCGTGGTCGATGCCGGCCATGATCTGCTTCCGGCTGATCCAGGGCATCGGCGCGGGCGCCATCCAGCCGGTATCGCTCACCATCGTGGGCGACCTGTACCCGGCGCGCGAACGCGGCAAGGTGCAGGGCTACCTGGCCAGCGTGTGGGCCGTCTCGGCGGTGGTGGGGCCGATGATCGGCGCGCTCATCGTGCAGAAGCTGGCGTGGGGCTGGATCTTCTGGATGAACGTGCCCATCGGCCTGGCCGCGGCGGCGCTGTTCTGGCGCTACCTGCACGAGGCGCCGACCGTGCGCCGCTCGTCCATCGACATCGCGGGCGCGGTGCTGTTCACGGTCGGCATCGCGGCGCTGATGATCGCGCTCACCGACTTCGGCATCGGCGACCTGGGCAGTGCGGGCCTGTGGACGGCGGTGTTCGCCGTCACGCTGGTGCTGTTCGTGCTGCAGGAGCGCCGCGCCGCCGACCCGATGGTGTCGCTCAAGCTCTGGGGTGCGCCCATCATCGCCACCGTGAACGGCGCGGCCATGCTGGGCGGCATGGTGCTGATCGGCATCACCACCTTCCTGCCGATGTACGTGCAGGTGGTGCTGCAGCGCTCGTCGGTCACGGCAGGCCTCACGCTCACCATGGTGATGCTGGGCTGGCCCATCGGCGCGACGCTGACGTCGCGCACCTGGCACCGCATCGGCCTGTGGCGCATGGTGGTGGTCGGCGCGGCGCTGATTCCGGTGGGCACGGCGGCGTTCGCGCTGCTGTCGTCCGACAGCACGCCGGCGCTGGCGGCGGTCGGCTCCTTCATCATGGGCCTGGGCATGGGCGTGATGAGCCTGGCCTCGCTCATCCTCATCCAGGAAGCGGTCGACGTGGCGCAGCGCGGCGTGGCCACTGCGTCGAACGTGTTCTCGCGCAACCTCGGCAGCGCGCTGGGCGCGACCTTCTTCGGCGCGGTCTTCAACTTCGGGCTGACGCGCGGCGACGGCGCCATGGCCTTCACCGACGACCAGCTGCGCCTGCTGCTGCAGGGCTCGCACTCCTCGGCGGCCACCGACGCGGGCATTCGCCTGGCGCTGGGCGGCTCGCTGCATCTCACCTTCGTGACGATGCTGGTCGTGAGCCTGGGGGTGGTGGTGCTGGCGCTGCTGCTGCCCAAGGAAGGGCTGGAGAGCCACGCGGTCGGGGCCGCGAACGCGGGGACGGCGGCGCCGAAGTAAGCCTTTGGCGCAGCTTCAGCCTGCCAGCGATTTCTTCATGTACGCCAGGTAGAAGCCGGGCGCGTAGTCGTCGATGCGGGCGTACTCCTCGTAGCCGTGCTTCACGTAGAAGCCGCGCGCCTGCCATTCGAAGGTGTCGAGCCTGGCGTGCTTCGCGCCCAGCGCGATGGCCTGGCGCTCGGCCTCGGCGAGCAGGCGGCTGCCCAGGCGCGCGCCGCGCACGTCTTCCTCGACGAACAGCACTTCCACGTTCAGCCAGTACAGAAACACGAAGCCGCGGATGCCGCCCAGCAGGCGGCCGTTCTCGTCGCGGGCATCGACGCGGATGTATTGCTGCTCCGGGTACTCGCCGACCGCGCCGTAGTTGAAGTGGCGCAGCTTGCGGCCGAGTTCGCCGGAGCGCAGCTGTTCGGGCGTCGGGGTCGAGAAGGTGAGGTTCATGACAGTCGGGGCCAGGCGTGTTCAGAGGCGGCATTCTGCCCATGCCCATGCCCATGCCCATGCCCATGCCCATGCCCATGCCCACGCGCCGCATAACGTTGCGCACTTTCCTTCTTTGTGCCCCGCGCCCTCCATTGATACGGTCGCTCTCTTTGCATCACGAGGCAACCGACCATGGGCGCGAGAGATTTCGAGGGGCAGCTTCTGTCGGGGGCCGACGGCACCGTCCGGCACCAGGCCGATGTGCTGGTGATCGGCGGCGGTCCGGCGGGGGCCTGGGCCGCGGTGAGCGCGGCGGCGCAGGGCGCGCGCGTGGTGCTCGCCGACAAGGGCTTCTGCGGCACCTCGGGCGCGACCGCGCCTTCGGGCACCGGCTTGTGGCATGTGTCGCCCGATGGCAACGCACGTGAAGAGGCCAAGGCCAGCCGCTACGCCATGGGCGGCCAGCTGGCCGAGCACGCGTGGATGGACCGGGTGCTCGCGCAGACCTGGGACAACGTCGAGCGGCTGAAGGACTGGGGCTACCCCTTTCCGGCCGACGACCAGGGCGCACTGCGCTGCACCTCGCTGCAGGGCCCCGAATACATGCGGCTGATGCGCAAGCGGGTGAAGGAATCGGGCGCGCGCATCCTCGACCACAGCCCCGCGCTGGAGCTGCTGGTGGACGAACACGGCACCGTCTGCGGGGCCACCGGCGTGAACCGCCAGCGCGGCGACACCTGGGTGGTGCGCGCCGGCGCGGTGGTCATCGCCACGGGCGGCTGCGCCTTCCTGAGCCGCGCGCTCGGCTGCAACGTGCTTACCGGCGACGGCCAGCTGATGGCGGCCGAGGCGGGCGCGGCGCTCTCGGGCATGGAGTTTTCCAATGCCTACGGGCTGGGGCCGGCGTTCTCTTCGGTCACCAAGTCGCTGTTCTACAACTGGGCCACGTTCTACACGGCCGAGGGCGTGGCGATCGAGGGCGCGGGCTCGTCGAAGGGGCGCGGCGTGATTGCGCAGACCCTGCAGTCGCAGCCCGTGTTCGCCTGCCTGGACCGCGCCGACGCGCAGATCCGCGCCTGGATGCGCACGGCGCAGCCCAACTTCTTCGTCTCGTTCGACCGGCAGGGCATCGACCCGTTCACCCAGCATTTCCCGGTGACGCTTCGGCTCGAAGGCACGGTGCGCGGCACCGGCGGGCTGCACCTGGTCGACGACACCTGCGCAAGCTCGGTGCCCGGCCTGTACGCGGCGGGCGACGCGGCCACGCGCGAGCTGATTTGCGGCGGCTTCACCGGCGGCGGCAGCCACAACGCGGCGTGGGCGCTGTCGTCCGGTTTCTGGGCCGGCGCGGGTGCGGCGGCGTTCGGGCGCGATGCACGCGCCAGCAGCAACCGCACGGCATTGCGCGCAGGCGGCGTGGCGCTGTCCACGCGCGGAGCGACACCGTTCGACGCGCAGGAGGTGATCCGCGCCGTGCAGGCGGAGGTCTTCCCCTGCGAGCGCAACTGGTTCCGCGAAGGCGACGTGTTGCGCGATTCGCTCGGGCGGCTCGATGCGCTGTGGGCGCGCCTGCGCACCAGCGCGCCCGCCGCCACGCCCACCGAGGCCGTGCGCGCACGCGAGGCCGCGGCCATGCTCGCCACCTCGCGCTGGATGTACCGCAGCGCCTTGCAGCGCACCGAAACCCGCGGCATGCACCGCCGCCGCGAACACGTCGTGCTCGACCCCGCGCAACGCCACCGCCTGCTCAGCGGCGGGCTGGACGAGGTGTGGGTGCGGCAGCAGGCCGTGAAGGAGCTCGCATGATCGAAGTCATCAGCGCCGAACGCTGCACCGCCTGCAACATCTGCGTGAACGCCTGCCCGACCAATGTGTTCGAGGCGGTGGCCGGCGGCCCGCCGCGCATCGCCCGCCAGGACGACTGCCAGACCTGCTTCATGTGCGAGCTGTATTGCCCCGAAGACGCGCTCTATGTCGCGCCCATCGCCGACCGCAGCGCCACCGCCGAAGAGCGTGACGCCGCCGCGCAGGCGCTGATGGGCAGCTACCGCAGCGCCATCGGCTGGGGCAAGGGGCGGCAGTCGACGGCGTCCGCCGATGCGAGCTTCGAATTGCTGCGCCGCGCGCACTGACTCTTTTCTTTTTCTTCCTGTGAGTTCATCAATGTCCGATCTTTCCGGTCGCCGCCGGTTGCTACGTGGCGCAATGGCCGCGGCCGCCGCCAGCGCATTGCCCGCTTTCTCCATCGCCCAGGGCGCCGGCCAGGTGCTGCGCCTGGGCTACATCGGCCCGGGCAAGAAGCCCGCGAACGCCACCGGCTGGGCCTTGCGCCAGGGCCACCTGCAGCGCGAGCTGGCGGCGCTCGGCTTCAAGGACGTGACCACGCGCAATTTTCCGAACGGGCCCGACCTGAACGAAGCCTTCGTGGCGGGCGCGCTGGACGTGGGCATCTACGGCGACACGCCGGCCATCGTCGCGCGTTCGCGCGGCCTGGAAACCCAGCTCGTCGGCTTCGACGCCGTGGGCATGAACGTGTGGCTGCTCACGCCGCGCAACGGCGTGCGCAGCGTGAAGGCGCTGGAGGGCCAGACCATCGGCGTGGCGCGCGGCTCGTACATGCACCGCTACGTGCTGGGCCTGCTGAAGGAGCACGGCCTGCAGAAGTCGGTCAAGGTCATCCACATGTTCCCGCGCGACGGTGAAGCGGCGCTCGACCAAGGCTCCATCGCCGCCTTCGCCGCGCAGATCGACGTCGGTCCGCTGCTGGCCTCGCGCGGCTACCCGGTGATCGACGAGGCCGACAGGCATCCGACGCTGCGCGGCACCTCGGTGATCGTGGCGTCGAACAAGCTGCTTGCGGCGGCGCCCGGGCTTCCCGCCGCATGGACGCGCGCGCGCCGCACCGCGCTGCAGGAGATCCGCCGCGACAGCGATGCGTACTACGCCTTCCATGCGGAGGTCAGCGGATTTCCGCTGGACGTGGTGAAGGTGTCGCACCCGCTGTCGCAGTTGCCCGAGGCGGCGTACCCGGCCGAAGGGCTGGCGCTGCTCGACGAGGTCAAGAAGTTCCTGCTGGCCGAGAACCTCGTGAGCCGCGACTTCGCGCTCGCGCAATGGCGCGCACCCGAAGCCTGAACATCGGCCAGCCTGCATCCCGGCGCCGCCAAGCACGCGCTCGCGGCGTGGGCATGCTTGCAGCCCCGCGCAGGCGCGGGCATCCTCGAATGTCCCGTGCCGCCCAGGCATGCGGCCTTTCTCATTCACCCATCGTCAAGACAAGACACACCCATGACCTACCACGCCGACTCCAAGCGCTACGACGCCATTCCCTACCGCCGCGTCGGGCGCAGCGGGCTCGTGCTGCCTGCGATTTCGCTCGGGCTCTGGCACAACTTCGGTGACACCACCTCCATCGCCACGCAGCGCCAGCTGCTGCGCACGGCCTTCGACCTGGGCATCAACCACTTCGACCTGGCCAACAACTACGGCCCGCCCTACGGCAGCGCCGAGACCAACTTCGGCCGCCTGCTGCGCGAAGATTTCAAGGCCTACCGCGACGAGCTCATCATCTCTAGCAAGGCCGGCTGGGACATGTGGCCCGGCCCCTACGGCAAGGGCGGCGGCTCGCGCAAATACGTGCTCGCCAGCCTCGACCAGAGCCTGCAGCGCCTGGGCCTGGACTATGTCGACATCTTCTATTCGCACCGCTTCGACCCCGACACCCCGCTGGAGGAAACCGCCTCCGCGCTGGCCCAGGCCGTGCAGCAGGGCAAGGCGCTGTACATCGGCATCTCGTCGTACTCGGCCGGCAAGACGCGCGAAATCGCCGCGTTGCTGCGCGAGTGGAAGGTGCCGCTCTTGATTCACCAGCCGGCCTACAACCTGTTCAACCGCTGGATCGAGAAAGACCTGCTGGCCGCCACCGACGACCTGGGCGCGGGCGTGATCGCCTTCACGCCGCTGGCGCAAGGCCTGCTGACGGACAAGTACCTGAACGGCATTCCCGACGATGCACGCATCAACCGGCCCGGCGGCGGCTCGCTCAAGCAGGAGCACCTGTCCGAGGCCAACGTGGAGCGTGCCCGCGCGCTCAACAAGATCGCGCAACGCCGCGGCCAGACGCTGGCGCAGCTCGCGCTGACGTGGACGCTGCGCGACCCGCGCGTGAGCTCCGCGCTGATCGGTGCCAGCCGGCCCGAGCAGATCGTCGACAACGTGGCGGCGCTGTCGCACGCGCCCTTGAGCGCCGAGGAACTGGCCGAGATCGACATGTACGCGGTGGAAGGCGGCGTCAACCTGTGGGAGAAGCCGTCCACCGATTTCGCGTGAAGCGGTCAGCGCATTGAGCGCATCAGGAAACTTGGAATCCGTCTTTGGCAAAGAGGGCGGTGCTGCGCAGAATCGGCAGAAGCGTTCATTCGATCACTGCCATGTTATTTCGCACCCTTCAAGTTTCCCCGGCCGCGCAGGCGCGCCAAGTTCTCGCGCTGACGGCCAAGGCCTGGCGCATTCCGCAAAGCTCGCCGCGCGCGGTGGCCCGCCGTGCGCCGCACGGCTACGTGCCGGCGCGCGCGATGCGCAGGCTGCACGCGGCTGCCGTGCTGGCCTTGTTGCCGCATTCATGGTGAACTCGTCTCCAGGTGGTTGAACACCGAACCTGGAGATACCAACTGATGCTGATTGTTCTTGGCGGCTTGCCCGGCACCGGCAAGACCACCATCGCGCGCGAAATCGTCGCGCTGCTGCCTGCCACTTTCCTGCGCATCGACACCATCGAGCAGTCGCTGCGCTCGGCCGGCGTGTTGGCCGGTGAGGTGGGGCCTGCGGGCTATGTGGTGGCGTATGCACTGGCTCGCTCGAACCTCGCGTTGGGGCACCACGTGGTGGCCGACTGCGTCAATCCGTTGCCGGTAACGCGGCAGGCCTGGCGGGCCGTGGCGGTGGAGGCTGCTTCGCAGATCCTGGAGATCGAAGTCGTGTGCTCGGATGCCGATGCGCATCGGCGTCGCGTCGAGCAGAGAGTTGTCGATGTACCGGGCCTTGTACCGCCGACCTGGGCGTGCGTGCAGCAGCATGACTACTTGCCGTGGACCACGCAGCGCCTTGTGATCGACACGGCTGCGGTCAGCGCGCGCGAGGCGGCGCACGCCATCGTCGTCCGGGTGCGGAACGACACGTCCGCAACCACGGCGTCGTGCCCGTTCAGCGGCGATGCCGCTTAGGACGAGGCCTTCTTCGACGGCTTGGACGGCTTCGACTTGCCGGATCTGTTGAGCGCAATCGCCTCGCGGACCAGCGCCTTGAACGCGGCCGCATTCACTGCTTCCCCTTCATGGATGTCGATCGCGCGGCGGGTGTTTCCGTCGAGACTCGAATTGAAGAGGCCGGCCGGGTCCTTCAGGGAAGCGCCCTTGGCGAAGGTGAGCTTCACGACCTTCTTGTAAGTCTCGCCCGTGCAGAGGATGCCGTCGCGCGACCAAACCGGCGTGCCCATCCACTTCCACTCCTCGACAACGTCCGGGTCCGCCTCGTGCACGAGCTCGCGCATTCGGGCAAGCGTGTCGCCGCGCCAGTCGCCGAGGTCGGCGATTTTTTTCGAGATGAGTTCCGATGCGGGCGGGTCCTGGATCGCTTGCGACTTTGTCATGGTCTTGGTGATGGTCATGATCATGGTCGTGATCGTGGTCCTGGAAGCCAGGCAGGGATTCGGCGCCGTTCGATGGCGCGCGCCTACTTGAAGATCAACGCCATCGCGTCTTCGAAAGCCGGGATGTCCGTGGCCACGTGACCGGTCGAATAGGTGTTCTCCACGAGCGTGAACCCCGGGTATGCGCGCTGCAGGAGCTTCTGATAGATGTGGTCTACCTGCGCGTAGTTGCAAGTCGCGGTGACGTCGCACCGCGCGAGGATCAGGGTCGCAGGCAATGTCTTGTTCTTCCGGGCGTCGTACATCTTCTGTTCGAGGTCGTCGATCTGCGCTTCCTGAAAGCCGTACGACCCCTCGAACGACAGGAAGTACGAAAAGGTGAGCGAATTGCTTCCACCTTCGAGGAACAGCGCAATCCCCGTCATGCTTCCACTGAGCGAATGCCCGGTGAGCATGCGCCTGGACACGTCGGCGCGGTACTTGGTTTCGATGTAAGGCACCAGCTCGGTCGTCAGGAAGTCGTGGTACGCAAGGGCGCCGGGGAAGGTGTAGTCGGTGTTCCTGCGTGCCGTGTTGCCGATGCCCACCAGGATCGCCTCCACGCCGCGCCGCTCGAGGATGGCTTTCAAGTTCGCGAACCGTCCGTTGGGTGCATTCGCAGCGTCACCGTCCATCGCATAGATGATCGGGAACTGCGCAGAGGAGCCGTCGTAAGAGGGGGGCACGTAGATGTTGAGCGGGTACGTCGCGCCGGTGCGCGCCGACTGGATGCTGTCGGCTGCCGTGCGGCCTGCCGGGGCCTGCGTTGGCGCAGCGGGCGTCGTGGTGACGGGTGCGGCGGGAGGAATGAAAACGCCGCCACCACCGCCACCGCCGCCTCCACCACCCCCACCTCCGCACGCTGCCAATGCGCCGAGGAGCGCACAACTGACAACCAAGATGAGTAGCCGCTGTGTGAGTCGCATGAAGATGTCCTGTTCCGAAAAAAAGTAGGCGTTGCAGTGGATCGCGGACGCAGCGTAGCGCGGCGCACCACGCGGTCAATGCAAATGCAGCGTGCGCAACAAACTTTCGACGCCGGCAAGGCGTGCGCCTGGGGTGTTCATAAGCCAAAGCAATTAATTACACGAAAACTAGATACCAAAGTCCGCATGCGTTTGCATCGCTGTGCCACCTGCGCATTGACGAGCTCGCGCGCCTCGGGTTTCGAAGCAGAGGATCCGTCGCTTTTCGGACTTTCCTGACGAGCCAAGTCAGGTTCTAATGCGCCCCGTCTTCGACTTTCACTCCGCCATGACATCGATGCCGTCGGCGTGTGCGCAACTGTCGCTCGCACAGCAGTTTTTCCGGGCGGGCCAGCACCACCAGGCGGAGGCGTTGTTGCGTCAACTGGCCGCCGTCGACCAGCACAACCCGACGGTCCACGAACTGCTGGGCTACGTGTGCGGCAACCAACGCCGTATCGAGGAATGCGAGGCGCATCTGCTCGACGCCTCACGCTCGCCGATCTGCTCGGCGGAGGCGCTTTACTACCTCGGCAAGGTCCAGATCGAGCGGGGTCGGTGCCGCGCCGCCATCAGCTCGCTGCAACGGGCGCTGCACAAGGCGGGGGAGTTCTTCGAAGGGCTGCACGAGCTGGGCGTGGCACACAGCGCCATCGGCGACCACGAGCGCGCGCGCGACTTCTTCACCCGCGCCGATCGCAAGAGGCCGGGCTCGCACGAGCTGCACACCAACTTGGCGAGCACCTTGCGCGAGCTGAACCGCAACGCCGAGGCGCTCGGCTACTACGACCGCGCAACCTCGCTGTATGCCGGGTCGTTCAGGGCATGGGCCGGTCGGGCGCAGGTGCTCTGCACCCTGGGACGCCACGCCGAAGCGGTGGACAGCTACGACCGCGCACTGAAGCTGTTTCCCGGTGACGTCGCCGCGCTGATGAACCGCGCGAAATCGCTGATCGCCCTGGGCCGAAACGACGATGCGCTCGCGAGCTACCGGCGCATGGCGGCGCTGCCACCTTCCGACGACTACGCCCGGGGCCACCTGCTGCTGGCCGCCTTGCATGCGTGCCGCTGGGACGGCTGGCGCGAACTCGTTGCAGACACCGTCAGGCGGGTCGATGCCGGTGAGAAAGCTGCGCCACCTTATGTTCTTCTGGCTGTGCCGGCCGGTCCGGCCACGCAGTTGCGCGGCGCACGCGCCTGTGCGCGCGCGCTGTACCCGCCCAAGGCTCCGGCGGCGCCCGCTGTGGCGCGCGAGCCGGGACGCAAGCTTCGCGTGGGCTATTTCTCGAGCGACTTCTACGACCACGCGACCGCGCAGTTGATCGTCGGAATGCTCGAGCATGCAGACCGAGAGCAATTCGAGTGGTACGGGTTCGCCATCGGGCCGGCGGTGGCCGACGCGATGACTCGGCGCATTGCCGGCGCCTTCGACCGCTTCATGACGGTGGAAGGCGAGAGCGACCTGCGAATCGCCCGAATGGCGCAAGACCTCGGGCTCGACATCGCGGTGGACCTGAACGGGTTCAGCGAGGGCGCCAGGCCCAACATCTTTGCCGCGCGTGCCGCCCCGGTGCAGGTCAACTACCTGGGCTACCCCGGGACCATGGGCTGCGACTACATCGACTACATCGTCGCGGACGCGCACCTGATCGGGCCGGAGGACTGCCCGCACTACACGGAGAAGGTCGTGCTGATGCCCGGCTGCTACCAGCCGAACGACGACCGCAAGCAGATTGCGGCGGTCGACGCGGACCGCAAGCATTCGGCTTGCCGAGAGATGGCTTCGTCTTCGCCTGCTTCAACAGCCTCTTCAAGGTGACGCCGGACGCCTTCGACGTCTGGATGCGGATACTCGGCAACACGCCCGGCAGCGTTCTGTGGCTGCTGCAGGGCAGCGAGAGCGCGTCGGCCGCGCTGCGGGCAGAGGCCGCCAGCCGCGGTGTCGGTCCCGATCGAATCGTCTTCGCCAGGCGCGCGCCATTGGCCGAGCATCTTGGCCGGCATGTGCACGCCGACCTCTTCCTGGACACCTTCCACTACAACGCCCACACCACGTGCAGCGACGCGCTGTGGGCGGGCCTGCCGGTGCTGACTTTGCGGGGTCAGACGTTCGCGTCGCGCGTGGCGTCCAGCCTGCTGCGCACCATCGGGCTGGAGGAGCTGGTGACCGACAGCGTGCAGGCTTACGAAGCGGCCGCGCTGGCGCTTTCAGCCGACCCGCAACGCTTGCGCGGGTTGCGTGAGCGACTCGGCCGCAACCGGAGCGCTTCGCCGCTGTTCAAGCCTAAGGCGTACGCCCGGCACATGGAGGCGGCGCTTGCAGCCATGTGGGAGCGGCATCGGAGCAACCTGCCGCCCGAGCACATCACGATAAGAGATTGAAACCAAACAGCAGGTTGGTGGAGGCGCGAACGACGTCGCGAAATTCAGCCTGTCGATGCGCCAGGACCCAAGGCCAGGCTCATCGGCTGCACCATGAGACCCGAGTCTTCACGCAGCGGCTCCAGCACACCGACGGGGCGGAAGCCGCAAGCCACGTACAAGCGCATCGCCGGCGTTTCCGCAGCAGTGACACCCAGACGAACACGGTTCGCTCCGACGCGTTCGGCCCAGGCAATGGCCTCTTCGAGCAAGGCACGGCCGGCGCCCGCGCCGCGCGACACAGGATCGACCCACATCTGAAACAGGTCGGCCACGGCCGGCTCATCGGACGACAGCTTGCACCACACCAGGCCGCAGGCGTCCTGGCGATCGAACGCAAGAAGCACGCGGTCCTTGCCGGAGGAGGTTGCCGCGGCAATCCGGTCGGCCCACATCGCATCGGTTCTTTGCGCTTCCGCCGCATAGGTGCTGCCAAAGGCATCGGGAGTGTCACGCAGCGCCCGCAGGCGCAGGTCGCGATAGGTCATCCATTGGTCGGGTTGCGCTGGCTGCACTGAAATCAAGGAACCGTCCTCTGTCGGAAAAATCAAGGGTTTGAACTGGCGGTCCAGGCAACGCTATGGCGCATGAACGCGGAACGCCAGATAGAAGACCAAGGCCAGCACCGCGCCGATGACGGCCAGCGCCGTCTTCCACGACATGTCCATGTCACTGGAGGCGCGATGCGGTGCGGCACCGATGCGGTCCAGCCTCGATCGCCGCTCTGCGGGGGTGGCGAGGAGGAGACTGAAGATCCCTGCCACGCCGAGCAGCACGAGGGCTGCCCCGATGATCATGAACCCCCAGACCTCTGTGGCGAACGTGAGGGGGAATTCCCCATCGACGGTTGCGACAAAAGGCTGGGCTCCCTTTCGCCGGACGGTCACTTGTCCGGCGCGCCATGCCGTCAAGCCATGCAGGAAGGTGAAAGCACCCAGGGCGAACATCGCCACGATCACGAAGAACAGCTTGAGGATTCGCAAGAACATGCTTTGGTACTCGCCTCAGGAAATGGAACTGCAGGTGCGGGGCGCGGCTGCCGTGCGCCGAATGTAGCGCGCCGAAGCGCGCCCCGAGCCGACCCGCAATCCCCAACTATCGATAGAGGAATTCAGCGCAACCGCTGCGCGCGATGCCCAAGAGAATTCGCAGCAATTCTTCTCTGGGGCGTTTTCGGGCGCTTTGAACCGAGGAGCAAGAGAAAAGAACGAGGGGGAAAAGAGCAGGTTGAGTTCGAGGTGGGTCGGTATCGCGCGGCGTTCGCGCCGCGCGATGGGCGATCTTTGGCGGGCCCGCTGGGGCCCGTTTTTTTTGGATCAGCCCTGCACCGGGGACACGCCGAGCAGGAAGTCCGTGACCTCTTCGGAGAACCAGTAGCGCTGGCTGCCGACGAGCACGCTGTCGGGCGCCTGCGGGTCCGGCCGCGCCCCCGGCATGCCATGCGCCACGAGCGCCTGCGCGCAGCCGAGCCAGTCGCCCCCGGGCTCGGGCTCGTTCAGCGACGCCCACGACAGCGTGCCGCGGGCGTCGTCGCCAAAGCCGTGCAGCGTGCGCCAGTCCGCGCCGTGCTCGAGCAGGAAGCGCGCGAGCGCCACGTCGCCGCGAAACACGGCCTGGTTCAGCGCCGAGCCGTCGATGTCGCCGCCGCGCACTTCGAGCGGCCAGCCGAGCGCAACCATCGTCTTCACCGCGTCGCCGCAGCCCTGGGCCGCCAGCTCGGGCAGCAGCTTCAGGCGGGCGTCGCCGAGCGTGGCGATAAGGCCGGGGTGTTGGGCCTGGATTTGCCGCGCCGCCGCTTCGTCAGCGCGCGCGCAGGCGGCGACGAAGGCCTCGTCCGGCGGCAGCGGCGTGCTGTCGCCGACCGCGGCCTCCAGCAGCCGCGCCACTTCGGTCAGGCCGAAGCGCAGGGCCACCAGGCGGGCGGGCGTGCCGTCTGGCAGGGTGGCGGCCGGATCGGCGCCCGCGGCCAGCAAGGCCTCGATGTGGGCCGGCGAGCGGCGGCGGCGAATCGCCCACAACAGCGGCGTGCCCCAATCCGAAGACGGTGGACCCGGCGCCGGCTCGTTCGCGTCGCCGCCGTGCGCGAGCAGCAGCCGCAACGTGGCTGCATCGTCGAAGTCGAGTTCGCGGTACAGCGCGTTGGAGCCGGTGACACGCGCGCCGGCCTGCAGCAGCAACAGCGTGCATGCAGGCTGCGCCAGCGAGTGATAGAGCGACTCGCCGTCGTTCGGGTCGGCGCCCGCGCCGAGCAGCTGCTGCGTGAGCACGGGGTCGTGGTTCTGGCCGGCCGCACCGTACAACGCGCTGAGGCGTTCGGTGTCGGAGGGCGCAGCCAGCGAGGCCGGCGGCCAGCGGCTGCCGGCCGACTGGTTGGCATCGGCGCCGGCCTCGAGCAGGTAACTGGCACACGCACGCAGGCGATCGCGAAAGGCCGGCAGGCGCAGCAGGCCCGAGTGCGTCACGGCCACGAGCGGCGACAGGTTCAGCGGTCCGCCCGCGCGGTGTATCCAGCCGGGGTCCTGCGCGGTGGCCCGGCGCAGCGCGGCCTCGTCGCCGATTGCGCAGGCCAGCCAGGGATCGCTGCCGGGCAGGGCCGGGTCGTCTTCGAGCATGCGCGCCGCCACTGCAGGCCGCGCGCGGTAGTTGCCGCCGGCGATGTCGCCCGCATACACGAGGCGCAGCCAGTGCAGCACCGCGCGGGCCGGGTCGTCTGCCTGCGCCCTGCGCGCGAGCACGAAGCCCTGCAGGTCGGCCCACGACGCGAAGCCGTGTTCGCGCGCCACGCAGGACTGTGCGTCGTGCAGGCGAAGGCCGAGGGCTGCGATGGTGATGGGGTTCTTGGCCGCCGCTGCCGGCAGGGCATCGCGAAAGCGGGCGAGGGCCGCGGGGTCGTGGCTGCGGTAGAGCGCCAGCAGTTCCTTGGCTTGTTTCTTCAGGTGGCCGATGTCGGGCCGGGCGGGAATGCGCTTCATGAAAACCTCCGTGCATCAGACGCCGATGACCCGCAAATCCGGCTGCACAAAAGGCGGTGGATCGTCACAAGGAAGCCAAGTGGGTTCAACCCTTCCCGCGGGCCCGGACGCGGCTTGGACCGCGGGCAGGATGTTAGTCGATGTCGTCTGGCGCGTTCGCGCTCAGCGCACCGGCGCGGCCTGCGAGCCCAGCTGCTCGCGCAGGATGCGGCGGATCTCCAGGATCGCCAGCGGGTTCTCCTGCACGCTGTGCGGCGACGCGATCACCAGCTCCGACGCGGCGCCGTCCAGGTGCGCGCTTTCGTAGGGAACGATGCCGTCGCTCGAGAGCGCCTGCGCCAGGCCCGGCGTGTCGTTGCCGATGATCGAATGAAAGCGCACGCGCGGGTTCATCGGCAGCCCCGACGACAGCCGCACGAAGGGGTCGCGGTCGCTCAGGTTGTCGATGCTGTTGGGAATGCGCAGCGGCCCCGTTTCCTGCTTGCCGGGCGCGATGCGGATCAGCTCGCGCGAGATGTCGCCCAGCTGGCCCAGCATGGTGACGGGCAGCGTGATGAGGTTGGCCACCCAGCGCGCGATGCGGTTGTTGGCGAACGGCGTGCCGCGGTGCGGCGCGGCGATGAAGATGGCGTCGCTCACCTGCGGCAAGGGCTCGAAGCGCAGGTAGGGCGACAGCCGCGTCTCCACGCGCTCCTGCTGCGCCGCCTTCATGGGGTAGCGGTCGAGCAGGGCGTCCCACAGCTTGTCCTCCGACGAGGACACCATGAGCCGCGACAGCACGCCGCCCATGCTGTGGCCGATCAGCGTGATGCGGTTCGAGGCCACGGCCTTGCCCGTGGGGTCGAAGTGCGCGAGCGTCTGCTCCAGCGCCTGGCGGATCGCCAGGTTGTTCAGCGGCAGCGGCGCGTTGGTCGGGTAGTACACCTGCCAGACCTGGTAGTGGCGGCGCAGCGTCTCGTCGCCCAGCACCTCGTTGGCCACGTTGATCCACGCCTCGGGGCTGCTGGCCAGGCCGTGCAGCATGACGATGGTGCGGCGGTCGGGGTCGTAGGGCTGCATCAGGTAGATGCGCGGCTGCGTGAGCCCGTCGGGGCTGCCCAACAGGCTGCGCAGCGCCTGCAGCGCGAAGTCGGAGCGGGCCAGCCACAGCCCGTAGCCCGAGGTGAAGTTGGCCGCCAGCGGCACCTCCTGCCCGGCCAGCTGCAGGGTGGCGGTGCGGTACGGGTCGTAGGCCGCGATGCGCAGCGTTCGCGTGTGCAGGATCTCGTCCAGGGTGTTGCCGTCGAACAGCAGCAGCGCGGTAACGGCGGGGAACGGGGTTTCGCGGTAGGGCGGCGGGGGCGGGCGCCTGTCGTTCGCGTCGGCCGGCGCCTTCGGCTCTTCGTACGTCCGCTTGCTGGCGGCCGCCACCAGCTCGGCCCCGAAACCGTCGCGCCGGTAGGTGTTGCGCAGGCCCGAGAAGGTCAGCGATGCGGCGGGGATCAGCTCGTCGGGCAGGGCCGCGTCGGCGGGCAGGCGCATGGCCGTCATGTCGGTGCCGATGCGCCAGCTGCCGACCTGCGGCACCTGCGGCTGCGTGGGGTCGTTGGAGCCCGGAGAGCCCGCAGGGCCGGGAGCGCCGGCACGCTGGTAGCTGCGGTACAGCCCGGTGATCGCCTGCTGCACCGCGTAGTTGTAGTAGTCGCGCACCTGCGTCTGGCGGTCTTCGAAGGCACGGTCGCGCGGCTTGCGGGCCGTGAAGAACAGGTAGGCGTAGGCGTGGCGGGCGGTTTCGAGCCAGGCCTCGATGGCGGCGTCGGCCGATGCGGGCGCGGCCGCGGTGCCGCCCTTGTCCGCGGCCAGCGCCACCTGCAGCCACACTTCCGACAGGGCCGACAGCCGTTGCTCGTCGCTCAGGCCGGGCGAGCCGGCCAGCGCGTTGCGGCAGGCGGGGCCGTCCTTGCGGCAGAGGTCGGCGTCGGTGCCGATCACGCGCAGCACCTCCTGCGCCGAGGTGCTGAGCGTGCCGGTGGTGAGCACGTCGCCGCGGCGCTGCGCGAGGTACTCGGCCGGCGAGATGGAGCCCACCTTCACGCCCGCGCAGCCGGCCAGCAGCACGGCGGCGCACAGCAGCGCTGGCAGCGAGAAGGCGCGCACGGGGTTCATTGCGCGGCCTTGGCGTCGGCGGCCGCGCCGGGCAACCCCTGGCGGATCGCCTGCGAGAAGCTCGCGGCCGGTGCCCTGTCGGCGGCGATGGCACGGTCGGTGATGCGGCCGGCCGCGCGCAGCGCTTCCAGGCTCTGGCCCGGCGTGAGGCCGCCCACGTCGTAGAGGTAGTCGGGCAGGTAGCCCGACGCCAGCAGGCGGTAGTCCATCGGCAGGCCGGGCACGATGCGCTTGGCCAGGGCGTACACGATGGTGGTGCAGTTGGCGGTGAGCGTGTTGTAGAAGCTGGGCGCGCGCACCAGCGACGCGCCTTCGTCCAGGTAGGCCAGGAACAGCGAGCGCATTTCCGCCTGCGGCAGGCGCACGCGGTACATGTAGACGTCTTCGCCGCGTACGTTGGTGCGCACGCGAACGATGTCGTGCTCGTCGGCCGCCACCAGGCTGGTCTCGAACTGCTTGAAGAAGCCGCCGATGGACGAGAAGCTCTCGCCGCGCTCCTTGCGGATCTCGATGGAAAAGGTCAGGAACCGGCCGTCGTCGAAGCCGAAGGACACCAGCGTGTGGGCGATGGCGGGGCCGGTCCAGTAGGACAGCGCCACGTCCACCGAGCGCAGGCGATCGAGGTCGTAGCGGCGCGTTTCCCAGCGTGCGGTGTAGTCGGTGTCGCTGCGCCAGTCGAAGTTGCGCACGTTGTCCAGGGTGACCACGCTGCCGTCGACGCGCGAACTCACCTGCCGCGCCACGTCGTCGGCCCACACGCGGTTCTGCGACGGCAGGATGGTGCCCCACCAGCCCAGCAGCAGCGCAAAGCCGACGGCGTAGGAGAGCAGGGCGCGCGGGGCCCGGCCGCGCCACAGCAGCGCGATGGCGGCCAGGCCGAAGGCAGCCCACAGCACGCCTGCGCCGACCTTCACGGCGGCGGGGCCGGGCAATTGGTACCAGAGCGCAAGGCAGGCCCACAGCGAGGTCAGCAGGACGGCGAGCGAGACCGCAAGGCGGCCGGTGACACGCAGGAGCGTTCGGATCATGGAAGGTGCAGAGGGTCTGCGAAGCGGGAGACCCGTGAGCTTACGTCGCCGTCGCGATGCCCTTGCCGCCCCGGGGTCAGAGCATGTAGGTCACGAGCTTGAAGTCCGGGTCTTCCGCAAAGGACTTCACGGTGAACCCCAGCCTGCGCACCAGCTTCAGCATGTCGGGGTTGGTGGCCAGCACCAGGCCGTCCATCTCGGCCAGGCCCTTGTCGCGCGCCACGTCGATGATGCTTTCCATCAGCCGCGAGCCGATGCCCTTGCCGCTGAACTCGTCGGCCACCACCAGCGAGAACTCGCAGCTGGTCTGGTCGGGGTTGGTGATGTAGCGCGACACGCCCACGATGCGTTCGCTTTCCAGCACCGTGCCCTCGGGCGAGACGCTGCGCTCCAGCACCACGGCCACCAGCGCCATCTCGCGGTCGTAGTCGATCAGCGTGAAGCGCGACAGCATCGACGGCGGCAGCTCGTGGAAGCGCGAGACGAAGCGAAACCACCGGCTCTCGGGCGACAGGCCCTGCACCAGCGCCTGCAGCATCTGCGCGTCGTTCGGATGCACCGGCCGCACGATGTAGGTGCCGCCGCCCGACATCGGCCACTCGCGCCGGTAGCGCGCCGGGTACGGCATGATGGCCAGGTGCTGGTAACCGTGGGCCGAGCTCCCGGAGCCGCCCGCATAGCCCGTATTGCCCGCCACCGCCTGCGTGCTGCTGGCCACCACGATGCGCGCATCGACCGACACGGCGCCGTTCTCGTCCACGATGATGGGGTTGATGTCCATCTCGCGCAGCTCGGGCAGCTCGCACACCATTTCCGACACGCGCAGCAGCACGTCCTCGAGCGCCTCCATGTCCACTGCGTTGGCGCCGCGCCATTCGCCCAGCGTCTGCGCCACGCGCGAACGCTCGATGAGCCGGCGCGCCAGGAACTGGTTGAGCGGCGGCAGCTCCATGGCGCGGTCGTTCAGCAGCTCGATCATGGTGCCGCCCGCGCCGAACACGATGACCGGGCCGAAGGGTTCGTCGGTCACCATGCCCACGTAGATTTCGCGGCCGCGCCGGGCGCGCACCATCTTCTGCACGGTCACGCCATTGATGCGGGCATCGGGCGCGAGCCGTGCCACGCGCTCCATCATCTCGATGAAGGTGTCGCGCGCACCGGTGCCGTTCAGCACGTTGAGCGCCACGCCTTCCACGTCGGACTTGTGCGCGATGTCGGGCGAATCGATCTTCAGCGCCACCGGAAAGCCCAGCTGCGTGGCGATCATCATGGCCTCGTTGGCGCTGCGCGCGAGCAGCGTGCGCGTGATGGGAATGTGGAACGACGACAGCAGCGTCTTCGACTCCATCTCCGTGAGCACATTGCGCCGTTCGGCCAGCACGCTTTCGATCAGCAGGCGCGCGCCTTCGATGTCGGGCTTGGCCAGCGCCGACAGCGGCGGGGGCGTCTGCTGCAGCAACTGCTGGTTCTGGTAGAAGGCCGCGATGTTGCCGAAGGCGCCCACCGCGGCCTCCGGCGTGCGAAAGCTCGGGATGGTCGCGTCGGCCAGCACCGCGCGCGCCTGGCCCACCGACGAGTCGCCCATCCAGCAGGCCAGCAGCGGCTTGTTCATGGGCCGCGGAATGTCGGCCAGCGCCTTGGCCACCGCGCCGGCATCGGCGCCGGGCTTGGGCGAGAAGATGGCGAGCACGCCGTCGACCTGGCTGTCGGCCGAAGCCGCGTCGATGGCGGCGCGGTAGTGCGCGGGCAGGGCGTCTTCCGACAGGTCGATCAGGTCGGCCAGCGACGCCAGCGGCGGCAGGGTGGGCAGCAGCAGCTTCTGCGCGGGCGCGGAGAGCTTGCCCAGGTCGAGCCCGATCTCGTTGATCCAGTCGGCCGCCAGCACGCCCGGCCCGCCACCGTTGGTGACCACGGCCAGCCGCTTGCCCACCGGCCGGTAGCGCGAGGCCAGGCACTTGGCGGCGGAGAACAGCTCGACGAAGGAGCGCACCCGTACCGCGCCCGCGCGGCGCAGGGCCGAGTCGAACACGTCGTCGCTGCCCACGATGGCGGCGCTGTGCGTCTGCGCGGCCTCGTTGCCCGCGGGCTTGCGCCCGGCCTTGAGCACCACCACCGGCTTGGCATGCGAGGCCGAGCGCAGTGCGCTCATGAAGCGGCGCGCGTCGTCGATGCCTTCCAGGTACAGGATGATGCTGTGCGTGTCCCGGTCGTTGGCCAGGAAGTCGAGCACCTGCGCAATGTCGACCGAGGTGTGCGGCCCCAGCGACACCACGCTCGAGAAGCCCACGCCGTTCTGGCGTGCCCAGTCGAGCATCGATGCGGTGAGCGCGCCCGATTGCGACACCAGCGCCAGCGGGCCGGACCTGGCCAGCGGTCCGGCCACGCTGGCGTTCAGGTGCAGCAGAGGACGCTGAAACCCCAGCGAGTTGGGCCCCAGAAGATGAACGCCTTCGCGCCGCGCGATCTTGCGCCACTGTGCCGCCTGGTCGGCGCCGATGCCGCTGGAGATGACCACCGCTGCCGTGCAGCCGATGCGGCCTGCAATTTCCAGCGCGGCCGCCACGTCGCGCGGTGCCAGCGCGATCAGCGCCAGGTCGGCATGGGTCTGCGAGAGTTCTTCGAGCGTGCCCTTGGTGCGCACGTCCAGGAAGCGAAGGGTGCCGTCGAAACGGTCGGCGCGAAAGGCCTCGCGCAGGGTGCGGCCCGCGGGCGTCTGGCCGGCCGGATCGTCGGCATGGCCGACGAAGGCCACCACGGAAGCGGGCGCGAAAAGCGGATTCAGAAAATGCTTGTCCATCCCCCAAGTCTGCACCGTTCGGCCGGCGCTGTGCAGGCTGGCGCGTCCCCTGGCGAGCGGTGGCGGCTGTCATGACGAACTCACCGGGCTTGGCTATAGTGAAGCTTCCATGCAAAAACGTATAGGCGTGATCTTCGTCTCCCGGCGAAATTCATTGCGCAGCATCCTTGCCGAAGCGTGCCTCTCGCACCTCGACCCGAAGCGGTTCTCGGCATCTTCCTGCGGGCAGCCCGGCCATGTGAGGCAGGAGTTTCATCCGGCAGCCCTCGGCGCCTTGCACAGCGCGGGCATTCCGGTTCCCGTTCATGCACCCCGCAGCTGGGATGAGCTGGCGCGTTCGAGCAGCCCCAAGGCGGACTTCATCATCACGCTGGACGCGGCCACCGAGGCGCGCCAGCCCCCGTGGCCCGGCCAGCCCGACGCCGCGCTGTGGGCCTACCCGGACGTGGCCGCCGGCGACGATCCCGGCAAGCTCGCGCACGACGCGGTCCAGCTGCTGTATTCGCTGCGGCGCCGGCTCGAACTGCTGGTGAGCCTGCCGCTGCACGGCGGCGACCGGGCAGCGGTGCGCTCCGACGTGCGGGACCTGGGCTACCTGCGGTAGCCGGCTTCAGCGCGGCTTTTGCACGGCATCACCGCGGTGTGAAAGGCCGGCGCAGCCAGCGCGCTTCGGTGTCGCCGACGGGCGCTTCGATGGCGCGCTCGGGTACTTCCCAGACGACGGTGCGCGGCGGGTTGTTCACGAAGGCCTCACTCGCGAAGTAGCGCTGCGCGGCGCCCGCGAAGTCGCCGCCGTCCACCGCAAAGTCGGCCACCAGCGCGCGGCTGGCCAGCTGCAGGAACGGCAGAAAGTTGCCTCGCCGCGAGAACGACGTGCCGATCAGCACTGTGGAAGGCACGGCCGCCGCGCCGAACAGGTCGGTGCTGTCGTTGCGTGTTTCCACCACCGACTGCGTGTCGGTGTCGGGCGCGGGCCGCAGCGACGCGGGCAGGCCGTCGATGCCGGCCAGGTGCACCAGGTCGCCCCACACCGCATGGCGCTGGCGCGACACGACGACCGAGGGAACGGGGTCGCCTTCGAGGGCATGCATGCCTTGCAGGCGCTGTGCCACGGCATGCGCGGCGAGCCAGCTGCCGTGCTCGCTCCAGTGCGTGTCGGTGTGCAGGAAAGGCGAGGGCGACGCACCCGCCAGCACGGGCGACAGGTCGAGCGCTTCGACGCCCGAGGCCTGCAGCTTCGCGGTCCAGCCGCGCACCCGGGCGTCCAGCTCGCTCGGGCGGCGCAGCGCGCCGAGGTGCGCGCTTTCGATGCGGCTCTTGTCCGGCACAACGACCACGAGCAGCGCGATGTGCCTGTGGTCGAGGGCGCGGGCGATGTCCGACACCGCCTTGGCACGCACCGCCGCGTGGGCCGCGCGATCGCGGTGAACCCGCAGTTCCTCGTCGAGGAACAGCCAGTTGTCGTCGCCCCGTTTCACCTCCGGCCCCAGGTCGCGCAGCACCAGCCAGTTGGCCTGGCGCTGCCAGCGTGCGAGGGCGTCGGTGAGCGGCGTGGTCACGAGCGTGCGGGTCAGTTCGCGGCGGGCGGCGGCGTCGTCGAGCAGCGAGGCGTTCACGCGGTGCAGCACGCCGCCCATGTTCGGCGAGGTTGCGACGAAGGCCGCGCCCAGGGCCGCGAGCAGCACCGCTGCGCTGGTCCAGCGCAGGAAGGCTCGCAGCCGTCTGGAGGGTCGGGAAGGACGCGCCATCGTCAGAACTGGAAATAAAGGAAGGGCACCGTGCCGCGGCTCGCCACCAGCGCCAGCGACAACAGGAACCCGGCGACGGGCAAGAAAGTGGCCGCCACGGCGCGCACCCCGCCCGCAGGGCAGCGACGCGTGACGAGTGCCGGGGCCACGACCCACGCCATGCCCAGCACATAGGCCAGCACCACCGGTGCGCGCAGCATGTTCGACAGCGCCGCGCCCAGCGCCATGCCGTGCAGCCCGAACTGCCCGCCCAGCATGGCGCCCGCCGTCGCGAGGTCGGGCGAGCGGAACAGCGTCCAGCCGAGCATCACGAACAGCAGCGTGGCGGCATGCGCCAGCGGCGCGGGCAGGCGTGGCCCGCGGCCGCGCCACAGGTGCACCACGCTCAGCGCCGCGCCATGGGCCAGCCCCCAGTACAGGAAGTTCCAGCTGTCCGCGCCGTGCCAGAGCCCGCCGATGCCCATGGTGAGCATCAGGTTCGCCACCGTGCGGCCGTTGCCGCGCCGGCTGCCGCCCAGCGGCACATAGAGGTAGTCGCGCAACCACGACGACAGCGAGATGTGCCAGCGGCGCCAGAAGTCGGCGACGTTGCGCGCGAGGTACGGCGCGTGGAAGTTCTCCGGAAAGCGAAACCCCAGCATCGCCCCGATGCCGATCGCCATGGCGCTGTAGCCCGCAAAGTCGAAGAACAGTTGCAGCGTGTAGGCCAGGCAGCCCAGCCATGCATCGACGAAGCTGGGGTCGGCCGACGCGAACACCTGCTCCACCACCGGCGCGAGCGTGTCCGCCACCAGCACCTTCATCGCCATGCCGATCATGAAGCGGCGCGCGCCCTTGGCAAAGCCCGACCACCGCATGGACCGGTGCGCGAGCCGCTGGCGGATCCAGTCGTAGCGAATGATCGGCCCTGCGACCAGGTGGCCGAACATCGCCAGGTAGGTCGCGAAATCGATGGGGCGGCGCTCGGCCGGAAACTTGCCGCGGTAGATGTCGACGAAGTACGAAATCGCCTGCAGCACGGTGAACGACAGCCCGATGGGCAGGGCGATGCGCTGCCATTCGATGGGCATGGCGCCTGTGTGCACGAGGCCCGCGCTGAAGGTCTCGACCACGATGTTGGCGTACTTGAACCACGCGAGCACGCCCAGGTTGAGGGCAATCAGCCCGGCCGTCACCGCCTTGCGATGCGGCCCGGCCCGCTCCACGAGCAGCCCGCCCGCCCAGGCCAGCGCCGTCAGGCCGATGAAGAGCAGCAGGAACAGCGGGCTCCACCAGCCGTAGAACAGCCAGCTGGCCAGCAGCAGCAGCGTGTTCTTCGCGCGCGCCGGCGTCAGCGCATACAGCAGCAGGAACGCCGGAAAGAAGACCGAGAGGAACTCGAGCGACGCAAAGACCACGGCCGGTCAGCGCGCCACGCGGTCCTGCAGGCCCATCAGCCGGCTGCCCTTGCCGGCGGGAACAAGAAAGACGCTGTAGCGCTGGCCGGCCTGCAGCGAGCCCAGGTCCACCGTGCCGTCCACCGCGCGGCCGTTGCAGGTGGCCTGCACCACCAGCTTTACCGGGTTGACGGCGCGGCGCGCGCTGGCGAGCGCGGCCTGGTTCTCGAAGATGGCCGCGCCCGCCTGGCTCGCGGCCAGCAGGCCCGCGGTGCAGCGCGCGTCGGCGTTGTAGAAGGCCAGGGAGGCGCGCAGCGGGTCGAACTGCGGGGGCGCCTCCGTGAAGCTGGCACCGGCCAGGGTGCCGTCGGCCTCGGGCCATGCCACCGCCGATGCAGAACCACCGGCAGTCACGCGCAGCGAGATGGCAAGTTTCTTGCCGCCGAGCTGCCATTGGCCGGTGACGGGCGCGTCGGAGCGCGCGGGCAGGTAGTCGGTGACGGGGGCCGTGGGCGGCACCGCGAGGCTGGCCTTGCCGGCGCCGCCGCTCTGCACCGTGAGCGGCTGCGTGCCCGCGTTGACGAAGCGCACCAGCGCAAGGTCTTGCGAGGGGCCTGTGTCGTACAGCCGGGGCGCTGCCGCGCCGGACGCGAAGGGCAGCAAGGCGCACAAGGCCGCCAGCAGCGGCAGGCCGGGTCCGCGGCTCATGGGCGCGCAGCGCCGGCCGCGTTGGCGCTCGGCAGCGGCAGCCGCATCACCGCCTTGGCGATGCCGTTGCCCCAGGCGCGGTAGCCGTTCGAGCTGAAGTGCTGCCCGTCGACGGTCGGCCACTGGCCGCGCGTGGACATCTCCAGCGAATCGATGTAGGTGCAGGGGCCCACGTTGGTTGCCAGGAAGCGGCTCATGAGCTCGGCGCGCGCATAGGTCTTGCCATACTTGCCGCCTTCCTGTCCCCAGGCCGGCCCGACCCACGCGCAGCGGGTGCCCGTTGCGGCGATGGCGCCGGTGAGCGTGCTCACCTGCTGCCACACCCAGTTCATCGGAAAGTCCGGCTGCTTGTAGGCGGCCATGGTGTCGCCCAGCACGACCAGCACCAGGTCGGGGTGCTCCGCCTTCACGAGCTGCGCCACCGCCGTGGTACGGCCGGTGCTGCTGGTGGTGGGCGCGCGGTTGCCGATGCGCTCGGCGCCGCCGCAGGTGCCGGGCTTGGACACGGTCCAGTCGTAGGGCAGCACGCCGCACACGCCGATCGAATGCACCTGCGCACCCTGGCGCTGCAGTTCGTCATGCAGCGACGACATCAGGTAGCTGGGTTGTGCGAGGTGGCTGTCCCCGATGACGAGGATGGAAAGACCGGCCAAGGCCGCTGCGAGTGACACCGATATCCCTTTGGTTTCTGAGGCCGGGGAAATGTACCAGTACCCGCAAACGCCAGGCGGCCGGGTCGCCACGCACCGGCCGGCGTACCGGCACCCCGAGGCCGGGGCAACGAAAAACGGATAAGCAAACGCGAAATCCGGCGTTCCGCATGCGCGGCGTTGCGCGCCCAATCGGCGCTTTCCTTCGCTTTGCGCCGCACCTTGTCCGCCATCCAACGACCTCCCTTGCGCCTCGGCTTCTTCAGCCGCCTGCTCGACGACACCAGCGCGGCCGAGCGCTACCGCCTCGTGGCCGCGCAGATCGCCCATGCCGAGGCCTTCGGCTTCGATTCCGCCTGGGTCGCGCAGCATCATTTCCATGAACACGAAGGCGGCCTGCCGTCGCCGTTCGTGTTTCTTTCGTACGTGGCCTCGCGCACGCGGCGCATCCGCCTGGGCACCGGCATCGTCACGCTGCCGCTGGAGAACGCGCTGCGCGTGGCCGAGGACGCCGTCGTGCTCGACCTGCTCTCGGGCGGCCGGCTCGACGTGGGCGTGGGCACGGGCGGCACGCCCGAGTCGTTCGCGGCCTTCGGGCTCGACGGCAACGACCGCCCGGCGCTCTTCGCGCGGCAACTCGACGCGGTGCGCGCCGCCTGGGCCGGCCAGCCGCTCGCCGGCGGCGACACGCTGTACCCCGCGGGCGCGCAGCTGCTCGACCGCATCTGGCAAGCCACCTTCTCGGTGAGCGGCGGCACGCGAGCGGGGCAGGCGGGCGACGGGCTGATGCTGTCGCGCACCCAACCGCGCCCGGTCGATGCGCTCGACGCCACGCTCGCCGACATCCAGAACCCGATCGTCGATGCCTACCTGGCCGCGCTGCCGGCCGGCAGGGCGCCGCGCATCGTGGGCTCGCGCAGCGTGTTCGTGGCCGACACCCGCCAGGAGGCGCTGCGCCTGGCCGACATCGGCCTGCGCCGCTCGGCCGCGCGCTTCGCCGCGTCCGGACAGGCCGGCCTCGCGGACCGCGCCGGACCCGACGCCACGCTCGAGCAACTGATTGCCGCATACGACGTGCACGTCGGCTCCCCCGACGACGTGATCGCCTCGCTGCGCGCCGACAGCACGCTCGCGCGCGTGACCGACCTGGCGTGCCAGGTGCACTCGGTCGATCCGCCGCACGCCGCGATCCTGCGCTCCATCGAACTGACCGCCACCGTGGTCGCGCCGGCCCTGGGCTGGGCGCCCGAGGCTGCAAAGGCGCCAGACCCCCAACCCGTTTCACTCCTCGAGGCCGCATGACCGCCGTTGCATCTTCCCCCGCTCCCGACGTGATCGACCAGCTGGTCGGCATCGCGCCCGGCGATTCCATCGACCGGCTTCGCGTGCAGCGCGAGCAGGCGCGCATCAACGCCCAGCAGAGCTACCTGTCGCTGTTCGCGCCCACGCCGCCGGTGTTCGGTCATTTCGACATTGCGGACCGGTTCGCGGTGGCTGCCTTCGTGACCGGCCTGCATGGCCAGGCCGACGTGGCGCGTTTCTATGCCGATCAACTGGACGGGCAGGGCGCACGCGCCGGCGTGGCCGATGCCATTGCGGCCGAGGTGAAGCTCGGTGCCACGCAAGGCCCGTACGGCCGCTACCCGGCCGGCCGACTCAGCGCCGAAGACACGACCGGGCCTTTGTACGCAGTGAGCGATGCGCACCGTGAAGTGCTCGGCGCCCGGCTCTCGGCGGCCTTGGTGCATGCGCACCTGCTGGTCTTTCATCCGCGCGATGCGAGCCCTGCCGCGTTGCAGACCCTGCTCGATGCCGGCTGGCGCAGCACCGAGATCGTGACCCTGTCGCAGCTCGTCGCCTTCCTCGCGTTCCAGATCCGTGTCGTCACCGGTTTGAAGGCGCTGTCACAACGTCCCGCAGTCCACATCGATTGAACCCCATGACGACCGAATCGACCCTGACCCACGCCGGCAATACGCACCCCACGGCCTTCACGCAGGCGCAGCTCGAATGGCTGCCCTGGCTGGCGCCGCTGCCCGAGGCCGAGCTGACAGAACGCCACTTCGCGGGCCTGGTGGACGCCGCGCGTGCCAAGTCGCCGTACTTCCGCCTGCTGGCGCGCGACCCCGACATCCTGGGCGCGCGCACGCGCACCGACAAGGACATCTTCTACAACCCCGAGGCCGGCCTGCCGCGCGCCGAGCGCGAGCTGTCGGCCGCCGCGGCCTCGCGCTACAACGGGTGCATCTACTGCGCGTCGGTGCATGCGCGCTTCGCCTCGCATTTCTCGCACCGCACCGACGACGTGCAGCGGCTGCTCGATGAAGGCGTGAATGGCGTGAACGGCGAGCTGGCCGGGCTGGGCGAGCGCTGGAACGCGATCGTCGCCGCGTCGGTCGCGCTGTCGTCCACGCCTTCGACCTTCGACGGCACGCACATCGACAGCCTGCGCGCGCAGGGCCTGGACGACCTGGCGATTGCCGACGTGATCCATGGCGCGGCGTTCTTCAACTGGGCCAACCGCTTGATGCTGTCGCTGGGCGAGCCGCAGGAAAACGTGCCCGCGACCTGAGCGCATCCCAAGCCGGGCGGCCGGGCGCGCCCGGCCGCAACGAAGGTCGCATTTGTTCATGCGGTTTTCTTCGTTCCGGGTGAGCACTTCCGTTTCTAGACTTCGTGGCTTCATCGTCGAGCGGCTTCCTCGCTCGCTCTCCGGATCGCCGCATGACCTCCTCGAATTCCCTCGACCGCCGCCAGGTCGGCCTCGGTCTGGCCGCGCTCGCCCTGGACGGCGGCCGCGTGGTGCGCGGCCAGTCCCTTGCAGAACCTGTTCTTCCATGAGTTCCATCGGCACCGACATTCCCCTGGGCGCGCACGCCCTGCGCGCCCCAGCCGGCGTGCGCAGCGCCCCGGCGTCTTCATCCATCGGCAGCCGCATCGCCATTCGCGGCCTGAGCCGCCGCTTCGGCCGCTTCACCGCGGTGGACAACGTCGACCTGCAGATCGAGCCCGGCGAATTCGTCACGCTGCTCGGCCCAAGCGGCAGCGGCAAGACCACGCTGCTGGGCGCCATCGCGGGCTTTGCGGCGGTGGACGAGGGCGACATCCTGGTGGACGGCCGCTCGGTGCGCGGCGTGCCGCCGTACAAGCGCGGCTTCGGCATGGTGTTCCAGCACTACGCGCTGTTTCCGCACATGACGGTGGCGCAGAACGTCGGCTTTCCGCTGCGCATGGCGGGCCTGGACCGCGACCAGAGCGCGCGCCGCGTCGGCGAAACATTGGAGCTGCTGCACCTGGGCGAGTACGCCGGGCGGTTGCCCGCGCAGCTCAGCGGCGGACAGCAGCAGCGCGTGGCCATTGCGCGCGCCATCGTGCGCCGCCCGCGCGTGGTGCTGATGGACGAGCCGCTGAGCGCGCTCGACCGGCGGCTGCGCGAGGCCATCCAGATCGAGATTCGCGCGCTGCACCGCACGCTGGGCACCACCATCGTCTTCGTCACGCACGACCAGGGCGAGGCGCTGGCGCTGAGCGATCGCATCGCCGTGCTGGACAAGGGGCGCATCGTGCAGGTCGGCACGCCGGGTGCGCTGTACCGCGAGCCCGGCAACGAGTTCGTGGCGCGCTTCGTGGGCGAGTCGAACGTGCTCGATGCACGGGTGCTGCGAGTGGAAGGCGGTGCGGCTGTGCTGCAGGCCGGCGAAGCCCCCAGCTTCGAGGCAAGGCATGGCGGCACGCCTTTGGCCGCGGGTCAGCAGGTGAAGGTGCTGGTGCGGCCCGAGCGCGTGTCGCTGGTGGCCCCGGGCACTGCGGGCGCATTGGCGGCCACGGTGGAATCGACCGTGTTCCTCGGCGAGATCCTGCGCATCGACGCCGCCTTGCCCGGTGGCGGCAAGGTGCAGGTGCGTTGCCTCGACCCGCGCAACGCCCGCCCGCCCGCCATCGGAGAAACCGTGCACCTGGCCTGGCAGGCCGGCGATGCATGGGTGCTGGCGTGAGCACTGCAGCCGTGAGCGCGGGCCCGCGCGGGGCGGCCCGCGTCAACCTGCGCAACCCCGCGTGGCTGCTCGCGCCCGCGCTGCTGTTCTTCGCCTTCTTCTACGTGCTGCCGCTGGCCGACCTGCTGCACCTGAGCGTGGCGGGCGAGGCCGGACTCTCGTACTACGCCCGGGTGTTCGAGGTGCCGCTGTACCGGGAGTCGCTGGTGCGCAGCTTCGGCATCGCGGCGGCGGTGGCGGCGCTGTGCGCGCTGTTCGGCTACCCGACCGCGCTGCTCATCCACCGCGCGCGCGGCACCTGGAAGCTGGTGCTGACGGCCGCCGTGGTGCTGCCGTATTTCATCTCGGTGCTGATCCGCACCTACTCGTGGATGGTGCTGCTCGGGCGCAACGGCCCCCTCAACAAGCTGCTGGTCGGGCTCGGCATCGTCGATGCGCCGCTGCCGCTCATCTTCAACCGCGCGTCGGTGCTCATCTCCATCGGCGCGGTGCTGCTGCCGCTGATGGTGCTCACCGTGGGCGGCAGCCTGGCGCGCATCGACCCGCTGGTGCAGCGCGCGGCCACGGCCAGCGGGGCAGGGCCGCTGGCGGTGTTCTGGCGCGTGCTGTTCCCGCAGACGCTGCCGGGGCTGCTGGCGGGCGTGCTGCTGGTGTTCATCTCGGCGCTGGGCTTCTTCATCACGCCGTCGCTGCTGGGCGGTCCGGCCGACCAGATGTTCGCGATGCACATCACGCAGCAGGCGGACTTTCTGGCGAGCGGCGGTTTTTTGCAATCGCTGGCCGCCGTGCTGCTGGCGGTGACCTTGCTGGTGGTCGCGGTGGCGGCGCGCTTTCTGGGGCTGGAGTTCATCTGGGGCGGGCAGCGGGCGAGCAGGCCCAGCCGTGGAGCAACGCAAGGCGCCGTCGCTTCATGGCGGCGCGCCGTGCTCGACCGCGCCGCCGACCTGTTCGGCTGGCCGCTGCTGCGCGCGCTCGGCGCGGTGCCGGCGTGGCTCGGGCGGGGAGTGTCGGGCGCGCTGGCGGCCGTGGCCTTCCTGACCTTGCTGCTGCCCATCGCCATGGCCGCGCTCATCTCGTTCAGCGACTCGGCCTACATGCGCTTTCCGCCGCCCGCGTACTCGCTGCGCTGGTACCAGAAGTTCCTGTCCGACCCGGTGTGGATGTCCTCGCTGGGCACCTCGGTCGCGGTCGGGCTGCTGGCCACCGCTATCTCGGTGGTGCTCGGCACGGCGGCCGCGTTCGGCCTGGTGCGCTCGTCGCTGCCGGGCAAGACGGCATGGATGACCTTCCTCGTCAGCCCGCTGATCGTGCCGGGCGTGGTGCTCGGCCTGTCGCTGTACAGCCTGTTCCTTCGCGCCGGGCTGGCGGGCAGCATTCCCGGGCTGGCCGCGGCGCACGCCATTGGCGGCATTCCGCTGGTGCTGGTGATCGTCGCGGCCAGCCTGCAGGCGGTGGACCTGCGCCAGGAGCAGGCCGCGGCCGTGCACGGCGCGTCGCCGCTGCGCGTGTTCTGGTTCGTCACGCTGCCGGCCATTCGACCGGGCGTGCTGGCGGCGTCGTTCTTCGCGTTCCTGCATTCGTTCGACGACCTGGTGCTGTCCATGTTCCTGAGCGGCGCGCGCATGACCACGCTGCCGCTGCGGCTGTGGGGCAACGTCAACTACAAGCTCGACCCCGTGCCGGCGGTGGTGGCCACCTTCGAGGTGGCGCTGATCGTCGTCGGCCTGTTCCTCGCGCGCTCGGCCTGGGGGGCGCGCAAGCGCAGTTGAGGCGCCGAGCCACGCCATGTCCTTTTGTCATCCGAAGAAAGAAAGCATCCGCATGAAGCCATCGAATCCCCGTCCGCTGCAGACCCTGCTTGCCCTGGCCATCGCGCTCGGCAGCGCCTGCGGCGTCGGCCCGGCCTGGAGCCAGTCCAAGGAAGTCGTCACGCAGGACCCGGGCGGCACCTACGGCGAGAACCTGCGCCGCCTGGTGTACGACCCCTTCACCAAGGACACCGGCATCAAGGTACTGACCGTGCAGGAGGCACGCGGCGGCCCGCGCGTCAAGGCGCAGGTGGAGGCCAGGCGGACCGAGTGGGACCTGAGCTTCATCTTCGACCAGGAGGTGCGCCAGCTCGACCCCTACCTGGCCGAGATCGACTACAAGAAGCTCTCGCCCGAAGCGCAGAAGACCGTGGCGTCGCTGCCCAAGGAGGCCGTGCGTCCCAAGGGCGTGGCGCTGCAGGTCATCGGCGTGGCGCTGGTCTACAACAAGGAAGCGTTCCCGTCGAAGAAGTACCCCAGGACCTGGGCCGACTTCTGGAACGTGAAGGACTTTCCGGGCAAGCGCTGCCTGCCGCAGTGGTCGCGCTTCGTGTTCGAGTCGGCGCTGCTGGCCGACGGCGTGCCGGCCGACAAGATCTACCCGGTGGACTTCGAACGCGCGCTGCGCAAGATCGCCGAGATCAAGCCGCACGTGGTCAAGTGGTGGCTGACCAATTCGCAGGCGCCGCAACTGCTGCTCGACGGTGAAGCTTCTGCCTGCCTGTCGTACACCGGCCCGGTGGCGCGCCTGAAGAAGGAAGACGCCAACGCGCCGCTGGAACTGACCTGGGACCAGGCCTTCACCTACTACGACTTCTTCTCGATCCCGAAAGACGCGCCGCACCACGACGCCGCGCTCAAGCTGCTGTCGTACCGCCTGGACGCCGAGCGCGCCGCCCGCGTGGCCGAAGCCACCAGCGTGGCGCTGCCGTCGCCGCGCGTGTACGCCGCGGCCGACCCCAAGCTGCGCGACTACTGGACCAACAGCCCTGAAGTGGAGAAGAAGGCCATCAAGTGGAACGCCGACTTCTGGGGCGCCAAGGCACCGGACGGCACCACCAACGAGGAATACGCGCAGCAGAAGCTCAACCAGTTGCTGGCGCGCTGACCACCGGCGTTGTCAAGGAAAGGCGCGCGGCCGAAACGGCGACGCGCCTTTCTTGTTCACTCCAGCGTGAACCCGATCTTCAGCGACACCTGCCAGTGCGCCACCTTGCCCTCGACCACATGCCCGCGCGTCTCGGTGACGGTGAACCACTGGATGTTGCGCACCGTTTCGTGCGCCTTGGCGATGGCGGTCTGCACGGCGTCTTCGATGCCGGTGGGCGACGAGCCGGTGAGTTCGAGGGTCTTGTAGACGTGGTTGGACATGAGCGGGGTCTCCTTCAGGGTTGATGGGCCAGGGGCCCGGAAAACATCGTAGTCCTGCCGCTGCCTTTGCGCGCCTCAGTGCACGAACCCGCCCTTGACGAAGCGCACCGGCTCGGCGTCCATGCGGGCGATGAGCGCGCCGAGTCCGTCGGGCGGCAGGGGCAGGGGCAGGGGTTTTGAATCGGCGCGCGCCGGCGAGTCGGTGCGGCACAGCAGGTCGTCGTCGCTCCATTCGCCCTTGCCGCGTGTTCCGGGCTGGCCGCGCGCGCGCAGCCAGCCGTCGCGGTCGACGATGAGCTGCGTGCCGGCCAGCCTGTCGGTGGCCGCGACGAGCGAGAAGGCCGACCACGCGGCCGGCGCGTCGGCCACGCAATCGCCGGCTTGCGCATCGCCGGCTTGCGCGTTCGGCTGCAGGAACACGGTGACCATGCGCGGGTCTTCGAGCGGCCGCTCGCCCCCGGCCGCCACGATGCGCAGGCGCTGCCCGCGCCAGCTGCTCAGCATGCGCTGCGGCTTGCCCTTGCACTGCACGGCCATGTCGGGCGGCGCGATGGGCCGGGTCCAGAGGCCGGCGGCGCGCAGGCTTTCGCCGGCGCCCTGGGCCTTCATGAAATCGATCAGCGCCCAGGCGTCCGCGTCGCGCAAGGTGGCGCCGAAGCCGGGCATGGTGAGGGCGCCGTGCCGGCCGCGCACGCCGTTCAGCACGTGCCACAGCACGTCGCCGTCGGCGCGCCGCCACAGCAGCGGGCCGGCCAGGTTGGGCGGCCACACGGGCTGCGCGGCCGCCAGCGGCCCCTGGCCCTTGCCGTCGGTGCCGTGGCAGGCCGCGCACTGCGCGGCATACAGCGTGCGGCCCCGTTCGATGCTGGCGGCGGTGAAGCCCGTGGGCGAGTGCTGGAAGCTGGTCGGGTATGCGTTCACCAGCACCACGTTGGCCTCGGGCCAGGGCGCCAGCACCACGAGCAGCGTGGTGAGCGCCACCAGCCACGGCCGGCGGCGGCGCCAGAACAGCGCCAGCAGCAGCACGAGGCCAGCGGCGGCGAGCACCACCACCGTCAGGCCCAGGCGCCTCGCCTGGCCCAGGTCGATCAGCAGGTTCTCGCCCGACAGCCGGTGCGCCCAAGGCCAGGCCGGCTGGCCGTGGGCTTGCACGACCAGGCCCAGCGCATCGAGCACGCGCAGCAGTTGCAGTTGCGTCCCCTGCAGCAGGCCGATCAGCAGGTTGAGCCAATCGGCCTCGGGAACGCTGCTCATCTCACCAGGTGGCGTCGAGCCCGAGGTGCTTCAGCGCCTCGTGCCGAAGCGCAGCCAGCCGCGCGTCGCCGCGGTGGCGCGGGTAGGGCAGGTCGACCACGATCTCCGCCGCGATGCGTGCCGGCCGGTCGCTCAGCACGATCACGCGGTTGGCCAGGAACAGCGCCTCCTCCACGTCGTGCGTCACCAGCAGCGCCGAGAAGCCCGCGCGCTGCCACAGGTTGACCAGCTCGCTCTGCATGGCGATGCGCGTGAGCGAGTCGAGCTTGCCCAGCGGCTCGTCGAGCACCAGCAGCTGCGGGTCGTTGACCAGCGCGCGTGCCAGCGCCACGCGCTGCGCCATGCCGCCCGACAGGTGGTGCGGGAATGCCTTGGCGAAATCGGTCAGGCCCACGAGCTTGAGCGCCTCGTCGACACGGCCGCGCTGCGCCTTGAGCACGCCGCGCGCCTGCAGGCCCAGCGCCACGTTGTCCCACACGCTGCGCCAGGGGTAGAGCGTCGGGTCCTGGAACACGACGATGCGCGACGGGTCGGGGCGGGTGATGGCCTGGCCGTCCTGCGTGATGGTGCCGGTGGTGGCGGGCTCCAGCCCGGCCACCAGGCGCAGCAGCGTCGACTTGCCGCAGCCGCTGGGCCCCAGCAGCGCCACGAACTCGCCGGGCTGCACCTGCAGGTCGATGCCGTCGAGCACCTGCAGCACGCCGCCGGACACCTCGAACCAGTGGCTGACGCCGCGGATGTCGATGTGCGCGCCCTTGGACCTCGTTGTCGCGGCGTCGGTCGGCGCAGGCGCGGGGGGAAGCACGGCGTTCACCATTTGACGGTACCTTTCTGCCACGACAGCACGCGGTCGCGCACCTTGAACAGCAGCGTGATCAGGCCCGAGCACAGCGCGGCCATGACGAACAGCGCCGCATACATGTTGGCGTAGGCGGCCCAGCCCTGGGCCCACTGCAGGTACCAGCCCAGGCCGGCCTTCACGCCCATCATCTCGGCCGTGATGAGCACCGAGAACGACGCGCCCAGGCCCATGAACAGGCCCACGAACACCTGCGGCAAGGCCGCCGGAATGGCCACGCGCAGCACCAGGAAGCGCTCCGACGCGCCCAGCGTGCGCGCCACGTCGTAGTAGCTCTTGTGGACCGAGGCCACGCCCGACCAGGTGAGCACCGCCACCGGGAAGAAGGTGGCCAGCGCCACCAGGAACACGGCCGCCACGTAGCTCGAAGGCGCGAAGAAGAAGGCCAGCGGCAGCAGCGCCGACGCGGGCACCGGACCCAGGAAGCGCAGCAGCGGATGCACCCAGTACCCCGCGATGCGCGACCAGCCGATCAGCACGCCCGTGACGAAGCCGACCAGCGCGCCCAGCACGAAGCCGTTGGCCAGCAGGCGCAGCGAGTACGCGGTCGACAGGCCCAGGCGCTGCCAGTCTTCGTTGACCACGTCGATCAGGCTCTGCGGCGGCGCGAAGAAAGGCGAGGGCAGCACGCCGAGCTTGGCGGTGGTGGCTTCCCACACGGCGAACACCAGCGCCAGCGCCACCAGCCATTGGCCGGCCGGGCGCAGCGTCTGCGTGACCTTGCCCGCGCGCGAGCCGAGCACCGCGACCACCAGCAGCAAGGCGGCCACCACCAGCGTGGCAATGCCGAATTCTTCGGTGAAGGCCCAGTCGCTGAAACCCACCGCCTTGTTCGGCCACAGCAGCGTGAGCAGGCCCAGCGCGAGCCAGGCGGCAGAGGCGAGCAGGCCGGTGGCCCAGATGCCGGTGGGGGCGGCGGGGCGCAGCACGGCGGTGTCTGCGGCCTGGGGCGAGGCAGTGGGTGCGCGTTGCGGGCGTGGCGCGGTCGTGACAGGCGCATCGCCGTGCCGCCCCAGCGGCGCATCGAGGAGTTGTTCGGCGGTCGTCATGCGAGCACGTCCAGCGAAACCTGGTTGGCAAAGCGCGTCACGTCGGTGCTCTTCTTCAGGATGCCGGCGTTGCGGAAGTCGGTGGCGAAGGCCTCGACCTCGTTGCGCAGCGCCTTGCCCGCGGGATGGTGCTTGTAGGTGAGCTCGGCCAACAGCTTCTGCAGGTCTTCCAGCGGCACCTTGGGGGCGTACTTTGCATAGATCCTGGCGGCCTCGTTCGGGTTTTCCGACACGTAGTCCGAGGCCTGCGCCAGCGCGCGCACCACGGCGGCGGCGCGCGGCTTGTCGTTGCGCGCAAACTCGCCGCGCGCGCCCACGATGCAGCACAGCCGCTCGGCGTACTCGCCCTTGGCGCTGTTGGCCAGTTCGGTGAACACGCCCGGATTGCGCTTCTCGATGAGGAACACGTTCGGGTCGCCGTCGGCAATCACCTGGATCTCGCCCTTCTTGACGGCCACGTCGAGCAGGTCGGCGGGGTACACGCGCCAGTCGACGTCCTTGTCGATGTCGATGCCTTTCTTGGCGAGATGAATCGCATAGAACTGCCGCGCAGGGCTGTTCTGGTCGGACACGCCGATGGTCTTGCCCTTGAGGCTGGCCACGTTCGAGGTGACGCCCGCCGCCTTGGCGCCGATCAGCCGCAGGCAGCCGCCGTGCACGCTGCCCACCACCTTCACGTCGAAGCCCGCCTCCAGCGGCTTCACCCAGCGGTGGATCAGGCCCACGCCCACGTCGGCCTTGCCGGTGGCCAGCGCCTCGAGCATCTGGTCGGACGAGCCGGCCCAGTTCAGCAACTCGACGTCGAGCCCGTTCTTCTCGAAGAGGCCGCGCTCCAGCGCCACCGGCACGGGCGCGAGGCAGAAGCCGGCCTGGCTCCATGCGAAGGTGAGCTTGCGCGGCTGCGACCAGGCAGAGGCGCCGAGCAGGGCCGCGGAGCCGACCACGGCGGCTGCGGCACCGGCCTGCAGCACGCCGCGGCGCGAGGGCGGCAAGTGATCGGAGGGAACGTTCATCGGAGCTTCTCCACCGGGAATATTGGAAGCCCGCAGTGTTGGCGCGCCTCCCCGCGCCAACAACGAATGAATCCGGCTATGGATATGCGCGCAGCTACTTTCCGGCGGCGCCGAAGCTCTCGACCAGGAATGCGACCACGGCCTGCACGCGCGCCGTGCGGCCCTTGCGGCTGGGCACCAGCAGCGTGACCGGGGCACTGTCGAACTGCCAGTCGGCCAGCACGCGCACCAGCGTGCCGCGCGCCACCGCCTCGGCCGCGTCCCATTCGGAGCGCAGCACCAGGCCCATGCCTTGCTCGGCCCACTGGCGGGCCACGGCGCCGTCGTTGGTCACGTAGGCGGGCGCGATGCGCAGCGTCTCGCGGGCGGCCGCGCGTTTGGCCGTGGCCTGGCCGGTGCCCTTGCCCGAACGGGCAGACGCCCTGGCTTTCGCCGCACGCAGGTGCCACAGCGTCACGTCTTCGTCGTTCTCGCGGATGCAGATGCAGTCGTGCCCCATCACGTCGCGCGGGGCGCGGGGCGTGCCGTGCAACCGCAGGTACTCGGGGCTGGCGCACAGCCAGCGCTCGTTGGCGCTCAGCGTGCGTGCCACCCACGACGAGTCGCGCACCGCGCCGATGTGGATCACCGCATCGGCGTCGTGCCGGTCGGGCCAGGGTGTCTCGCGCAGGTCCAGCTGCATGTGCAGGCCGGGGTGCAGGCGGGCGAAGCGCACCAGCATCGGCGCGATGTACTGCCGGCCGTAGCCGAAGGGCGCGGCGATGCGCAGCGTGCCGGTCAGGCGCTGGTCGTCGCGCTGCATCGATTCGCGCAGGCCTTCGATCTGGCCGAGCAGCGCGGCGGCTTCGCGCGCGAAGCGTTCGCCCTCGGGCGTGAGGGCCAGGCGCCGCGAGGTGCGGCTGGCCAGCGAGAGGCCCAGCGTGGCCTCCAGCTTGCGCAGCCGCATCGACAGCGCGGGCGGCGTGACGTCGAGCGCACGGGCCGCGGCGCTGAGGGAAGGCTCGCGCAGCAGGGCCGCCGCAAGCTGCATGTCTTCGATCTGGATCATTAACTTGTGCTTAACGATTGATGAGCGCGCATTGAAGCACAACCAGGGTCTTGAAACGTACAGTCCGTGCTCATGCACACACCCACCGCCATGCAAGACCGCCCGCACAGCCACGCGTCATACCCCCGCGCCGTGCTGTTCGACCTGCTCACCGCGCTGCTCGATTCCTGGACCGTGTGGAACGCCGCCGCCGGCTCCGAAGAGAAAGGCCGCGCCTGGCGCGCCGAGTACCTGCGCCTGACCTACGGCTGCGGCGCCTACGTGCCCTACGAGCAGTTGGTGAAAGACGCCGCGCGCAACACCGGCATGGCCGATTCGGCGCCCGACGCGCTCGAAGCCCGGTGGCACACGCTGCCCGTGTGGGACGGCGCCCGCGCACTGCTGCTGGCGCTCAAGCCGCACTGCAAGCTGGCGGTGGTCACCAACTGCTCGAAGCGGCTCGGCCACCTGGCGGCGGCGCGGCTGGACATCGACTGGGACGTGGTCGTCACCTCCGAGGAGGCCGGCTTCTACAAGCCCGACCCGCGCCCCTACCAAATGGCGCTCGACCAACTGGGCGTGAAAGCCGCGGACGCGGCCTTCGTCGCCGGTTCGGGCTACGACATGTTCGGCACCTCGGCGGTCGGCCTGCGCACCTACTGGCACAACCGCGTGGGCCTGTCGCTGCCGCAGGGCGCGCCGTCGCCCGAGCTGCAAGGCGACACGCTCGCACCGGCGCTGCCGTGGCTGCAGTCGTTCGGGAGCAAGGCGTGAAGCGGGCCGCGCTTCTTCGCGGCCTGCTCGCGCTGACGGCCGCGCTTGCGTTGCACGCGCCGGTGCCGGCGCAGACGAATGCCTTCCCGCAGCGCCCCGTGACGTTGATCGTTCCCTTCCCGCCGGGCGGCCCGAGCGACGCGCTGGCGCGCGGCTTCGCGCTGCACATGGGCAAGCAGCTGGGGCAGGCCGTCATCATCGAGAACGTGGCGGGCGCGGGCGGCACCATCGGCCTCACCAAGGTGGTGAAGGCCGCGCCCGACGGCTACACGCTGGGCTTCGGCACCATCGGCACGCACGTGGCCAACGTGGCGCTGTACAAGAAGCTGCCCTACAACCCCGAGACCGACTTCGTGCCCGTGGGCCTCGCGGGTTCGGCGCCCATGCTGCTGCTGGCGCGCGCCGACCTGCCGGCCAGCAACCTGAAGGAATTCGTTGCCTGGCTGGGCACGAACAAGGCGAAGGCCTCGTTCGGCAGCGCGGGGGTGGGGTCGATCTCGCACTACGGCTGCGTGCTGCTGCTGTCGTCGCTGAAGCAGAACGTGGCCCACATTCCCTACAAGGGCGTGGCCCCGGCCATGAACGACCTGATGGGCGGGCAGACCGACTTCATGTGCGACCAGACCACCACCGCGCTGCCGCAGGTGGCCGGCGGCAAGATCAAGGCGCTGGCCGTGCTGTCTTCGACGCGGCTGCCGCAGCTGCCGAACGTGGGCACGGCCGCCGAGGCGGGCTTTGCGCTCGACGTGCGCGCCTGGAACGCCGTCTTCGCGCCGCGCGGCACGCCCGAGCCCGTGCTGCAGAAGCTGCGTGCCGCACTGGCCGGCGCCGCCGCCGACCCCGAATTCCGCAGGCAGATGCAGGCCGTGGGCGTGGACCTGCCCAGCGCCGATGCGCTGCAGCCCGCGGCCGTGTCGGCGCTCATCGCGCGCGGCTTGCGCGACGATGTGCCCGCGCTCAAGGCCAAGGGCGAGTACCTGGACTGATGGACGACTTCATGAACACCCTGGAGACCCTCGACACCCCCGCCGCGCTCATAGAGCGCACGCGCATGCAGCGCAACATCGAACGCATGCAGCAGCGCATGAACGCGCTGGGCGTGCGCTTTCGCCCGCATGTGAAGACCACCAAGTGCATCGACGTGGCCAAGGCGCAGCGAGAGGCGGGCGCGCAGGGGATCACCGTGTCCACGCTGAAGGAGGCCGAGCAGTTCTTTGCCGGCGGCTTCACCGACATCCTCTACGCCGTCGGCATGGCGCCGCACCGGCTGCCGCATGCGATGGAACTGCGCCGGCGCGGCTGCGCGCTGGTCATCATCACGGACGGCGTCGAGTCGGCCCGCGCCATCGCCGCGTTCGGCCGCGCGAACGGCGAGGTGTTCGAGGTGCTGATCGAGGTCGACACCGACGGCCACCGCTCCGGCATCCGGCCGGAAGAAGACGCGCTGCTCGACGTCGCGCGCGCCCTGCACGAGGGCGGCATGCGCCTGGGCGGCGTGATGACGCACGCCGGCTCCAGCTACGAGCTCGACACGCCCGAAGCCCTGCGCGCCATGGCCGAGCAGGAACGCGCGGGCTGCGTGCTCGCCGCGCAACGGCTGCGCGATGCGGGCCTGCCATGCCCCGTGGTCAGCGTGGGCTCCACGCCCACCGCGCTGATGGCCGAGGCGCTCGAAGGCGTGACGGAGGTGCGCGCGGGCGTGTACGTGTTCTTCGACCTCGTGATGCGCAACGTGGGCGTGTGCAGCGAAGAAGACGTGGCCCTGAGCGTGCTCACCACCGTGATCGGCCACCAGGCCGAGAAGGGCTGGGCCATCGTCGATGCCGGCTGGATGGCCATGAGCCGCGACCGGGGCACGCACAAGCAGAAGCGCGACTTCGGCTACGGGCAGGTGTGCACGCTCGACGGTGCGGTGCTGCCAGGCTATGTGCTCAGCGGTGCGAACCAGGAGCACGGCATCCTGTCGCACGAGGCTGCGGCGGCGGCGGCGGACAGGGACATTGCCGCGCGCTTCCCGATCGGCACGCGGCTGCGCATCTTGCCGAACCATGCGTGCGCGACGGGGGCGCAGTTTCCGGAGTACCACGCGCTGTCCGGGGACGGCGGGCTGCAGACCTGGGGGCGGTTCCACGGGTGGTGAAGCGGCCCGCCGCGGGCCATCGACTCAGCGCGCGGCTGGAGCCCGCTCCCGCCGCGCCATGCGCCCCATCGCCAGCGCCATGAGCACGGCCACTGCGGCAATGCCCGCCGCCGCGTAGCCCAGGCTGGCCAGCCCCAGGTGCCGGATCGCCAGGCCGCCGACGACCGCGCCCAGGCCGATGCCCGCGTTGGCGGCCGACACGTTCATGGTGCCCGCGAAGGCCTGCGCCTGGGGTGCGGCCTTCATCACGCGCACCTGGTTGACCGGAAACAGCGCGGTGTACGCAATGCCCCATGCCGCCAGGGCCACGACCAGCCAGACGAAGGTGCCGCCCGCCGCTGCGGCCGCACCCGCCATGCCCAGCCCCAGCAGCACGGTGAAGAAGACGGTCGCGCGCAAGGGCGAGCGGTCCATCATCTTTCCGGCCAGCGCATTGCCCACCAGGCCCACCGCGCCGAAAGCCATCAGCCACCAGCCCACCTGCGCCGGTGCGACGCCCGCGCTCTTTTCAAGGGTTTCGGCCAGGTAGGTGTAGGCGGTGAACATGGCCGTGAACACGACCACCGAAAGCGCCACATGCCACTGGAACGCAGGCTCCCGCAGGATGCGCATCTGCTGGCCGATGCGCATGCGCTCGGGCCGGGCCTGCGCCGGCATGCAGGCGGCCAGCAACACGGCCGTCAGCAGCGAGAGCAGCGCAAAGGCCCAGAACGCGCCGCGCCAGCCGATGGTGCCCGCGGCCAGCGTGCCGAGGGGAATGCCGAAGAGCAACGCCGCCGTGATGCCCAGGTAGACCCGGGCGACCGCCGTGCCGGCCATGGCCGGCTTCACCAGCCGCGTGGCCGTCTCGCTCGCCGTGCCCCAGAACACCGGCAACAGCAGCGCGGGAATGAAGCGCGCGACGCCGAGCACCCACAGGTTCGGCGCCGTCGCCGCCAGGGCGTTGGCGAAGGCGAAGACAACCATGATCGCGATGAACAGTCGCTTGCGGTCCAGGTGCGACAGCAGCAGGGTGAGCGGCGGGCCGAACAGCATCACGGTGAACGCGAACAGCGTGACCAGCTGGCCGGCCAACGGCACCGACACGCCGAGGTCGGCCGCCATGGCCGGCAGCAGCCCGACGATCAGGAATTCGGTGGACACGATCACGAAGGCCGCGATGGCCAGGATCACGATCGACAGCATGCCGCCCGCTTTCTGGGCGGCCGCGCCGGTGCGCTGGGGCGCTGAACCGAGGGAAGGGGAGGAGGGCTGTATCGGCATGCGGGTTCTGGTAAACCCTGAGCTTATTCGCGATAGGAAAGATCGTTGTAGATAAGATTTCCAGCTATTACTTCCCCAATTTCCCGAATAGAGCCCATGAACCCCACCGAACGCCTCAAGGGCATCGAAGCCTTTGTCTGCACCGCCGACGCGGGCAGTTTCGTGGGTGCGGCGCAGCGGCTGCACCTGACCGCCTCGGCCGTCAGCAAGGGCGTGGCGCGGCTGGAGCAGCGCCTGGGCGCGCGGCTGTTCGAGCGCACCACGCGCAGCCTCGCGCTCACCGAGGCCGGCAAGGTCTATTACCGGACCTGCGCGATGGTGCTCGGCGAGCTCGAGGCGGCCGAGATCGTGCTGGCGACCGAGCGCCAGAGCGAGCCCGCGGGCAAGGTCCGGCTCGAGCTGCCGGTCTCGTTCGGCCGGCTGCGGGTGCTTCCCTTGCTGCGCCCGATGGTGGAGCGCCATGCCCAGCTGCGCCCGCACCTGTCGTTCTCTGACCGGTTCGTGGACCTGGCGGAAGACAACGTCGACATTGCCGTGCGCATCGGCGGCCCGGTGCCCGCGGCGGCGACGCTGGGCTACAGGCAGCTCGGGCTGGAGCGGCTGATCTTCTGCGCGGCGCCTTCGTACCTGGCGGCGCGCGGCACGCCCACGAGCCTGGACGATCTGGCCGGGCACGACCTGGTCGTGTACGGCCGGGGCGACGGCCGCATCAGCCCGTGGCTGTTCTCCACGCCGGGCCAGCCGGTCGAGCAGCGCGCGGTCGACGCACGGCTGGTGGTGGGGCATGGCGAAGCATTGGCGTCGGCCGTGACGGCGGGCTGGGGCATCGGGCAACTGGCCACGTGGCTCATCACGGACGAACTCGCCAGCGGCGCGTTGGTCGAGCTGCTGCCCGAGGCGTCGACCGACGGACTTCCGCTCAGCCTGGTGTGGCTGCGCAGCCGGCAGTCGTTGGCGAAAGTGAGTGTGCTGGTCGAGCGGTTGAGCGCGGTGTTGAAGATCCGCTGACCGGCGCGCGCCACATTTTCTGGCCCGTTTGTATCGAATACGATAAATTTCTACAGACTTATCGAATACGCAACTTGCTTGATTGTTGTGAATACGATAAGTTATGCATTCAAACACCGAATACGCAACGCCATGAGCACCTCCCTCGAACTCGCGCAACGCCTGGAAGCCGCCCGGCTCGCCAGCGGGTTGACGCGCCAGCAGCTCACCGAGCAGGCCGGCGTCAGCCGCCAGGCCGTCTACCGGCTGTTCAAGGGCAACGACGTGCAGGTGTCGACCCTTCTGGCCGTGATGGAGGTGCTGCAGCTCGACCTGGCGACCGTGCCCAGGGCGCTCAAGCGCGGGCTCCCGGAACTCGACCTTTCCGATGCGGCTTCGCCTCCAGGCCGAACCGGCGCCGTGCCCGCGGCGCCCGCTGGCGCGTCGCCGCATGTGCTGTCGGCGGTGCAGCGGCGGCTGGCCAGCCTGAAGGAGGGCGCGGCTGCGCCCGCCGCGCGAAAGGCCCGCCCATGAACGTGCCCGTTCTCGTGATCAAGCTGTACGGCCGGCGCATCGGCTGCCTGTTCAAGTACGCGCAGCCCGCCTCGCCGCCCGTCATGCGTTTCGTCGCCGACGAGAGCTACGCCCGGCTTGCGTGGGACGACGCCGACGTGCTCTCGGAGTCCATGCGCGCGGCCGACCCCGCGCAGCAGCAGTCGTTCTGGCTCGACGTGACCCGGCCCGAATTCAACACGGTGCTGGGCGGCAAGGGCGACTACCAGCTGCCGCCGTTCTTCCAGAACCTGCTGCCCGAAGGCGTGTTCCGCCGCTTCGTGGCCGAGGAGGCCGACATCGATCCGCTGGACCACATGGGCATGATCGCGGCCTGCGGCAAGAACATGCCGGGCGCGGTGACCGCGGAGTGGGAAGACATCTCCCGTGCCACGCTGCAGCGCCTGGTCACGCAGAACCAGGACGCGCTGGAGGCCTCGGTGTGGGCCGAACCGTTCCAGGACGCGCTGTCGATCTCCGGCGTGCAGCCCAAGATCGGCGTCAACAAGAACGCCGAGGGCCGCTTCGTGGGCCGCACGTCGCAGGGTGACGCCGCCATCATCGCCAAGCTGCCGTCGTCCGAGTACGCACGCATGCCGCAGCTCGAGAACCTCGCCATGACGCTGGCGGGGCTGGCCGGGGTCGATGTGTGCAGCTTCGAGCTGGCGCCCATGTCGGCGCTGGCCGCGCCGCACCGCTACGACCTGGGCGACGAGGTGGACGGCCAGTTCCTGGCCGTGACCCGCTTCGACCGCGACGTGGCCGACCGGCGCGCCAAGGTCCACTTCGAAGACTTCGCACAGGTCTTCGGCGTGCCGCCGGAGCACAAGTACACCGAGTCCTACCTTGCGATTGCGGCGGTGCTGCTGAGCCTGCCCGAATGCGGCGAGGCGGCGGTGCACGAACTCTTGCGCCGCATCGAGGTCAACGAGCTGCTGGGCAATGCCGACATGCACCTGAAGAACATCGGGCTGCTCTACCGCGACCGGCACCACGCCGAGCTCGCGCCGGCCTACGACATCACCGCGACGGTGCTCTACAACGGGGCGCGCGGCCATGCGCTGCGGCTCGCGCCGAGCGCCGGGAAGCAGCATGAAGACGCCATCCTGAGCCCCGCGCGGCTGCAGGCGTTCTGCAACGAACTGGGCCTGCAGGTCGCGGGCGCGGCCAAGGTGGTCCGCGACACGGCGGCGGAGGCGGCCCGGCAGTGGCTGGCGCCGATCCTGGCCAGCGGCCTCACGCCCCGGCAGAAGCTGCAACTGCTCACGCGCCTGGCGAACCACCCGCACCTGCGGCAGGCGGCGAAGCGGCTTCGCCGCCCCGAGCTGCTCGAGGCCTGGGACGAGGCCGTGCGGTCGATGGGGCCGGGCGGCGCCTGATCTGGCCAGGGCGAACCCGAGGCTCAGTGCTCCAAGGGCGCATGCAGCACCGCATTCGCCCCTGAACCCGCCGACCCGGCGGGTGCCACCGCCGCCGCCAGTGGCGCCACAAGCGCCGCCACGTCCGCCAGCGTGTGCACCGGCGCGCAGCGCCCGTACGTGTCGTCGAAGCGCACGATGTCGTCCTCGCCGAGGTAGCCGCCGGTCTGCACCTCGATGACTTCCAGCATCGTCTTGCCCGGGTTCTCCAGCCGATGCACGGCGCCCGAGGGCAGGTAGATCGATTCGTTCTCGCGCACCAGCGTCACCACGCCGTCGCAGGTGGCCCTGGCCGTGCCCTGCACCACGATCCAGTGTTCGGCGCGGTGGTGGTGCATCTGCAGCGACAGCTTGGCGCCGGGCTTGACGGTCAGGCGCTTGACCTGGAAGCGCTCGCCGTTGTCCACGCTGTCGTACGCGCCCCAGGGCCGCACCACGCGGCGGTGCTCGGTGGCCTCGGCGCAGCCGTCCAGCGAGAGCTTGCGCACCACGTCGGCCACCTGCTCGGCGCAGCCCGCGCCGGCCACCAGCACGGCGTCGGGGGTGTCCACGATGATCAGGCCGTCGGTGCCCAGCGCCACCACCTGGCGGTGCGGCGCATGGATGAAGGTGTTGCGCGAGTTCAGCGCGCGGGCCTTGCCGCTCAGGCGGTTGCCCGACTCGTCGGCCGGGTGCAGCGTGGCCACCGCGTTCCAGCTGCCGACGTCGCTCCACATGCCTTCGAACTTCACCACGGCAATGTCCTTGTGCTTTTCGAGCACGGCGTAGTCGATGCTGTCGCTGCGGCAGGCCTGGAAGGCCGCGCTGTCCAGCCGGAGGAAGCTGCCGTCGGGGGCCACCGCCGCCGTGGCGCGCTCGCAGGCCAGCAGGATGTCGGGCGAATGCCCGCGCAGCGCCGCGATCAGCGTGCGCGCCTGCACCAGGAAAATGCCCGCGTTCCAGCTGTATCCGCCATGCAGCAGCAGGGTTTGCGCCACGTCGGCGGTGGGCTTTTCCACGAAGCGCACCACGGCCTGGCTGTGCCCGTCGCCCGACGGCTGGCCGGCCTCGATGTAGCCGTAGGCCGTGCTCGGAAAACTAGGCACCACGCCGAAGGTGACGATTTTTCCGGCCAGCGCCGCATCGACGCCGGCGCGCACGGTGCGCGCGAACAGCGCCGCATCGGGGATGTGGTGGTCCGACGGCGCGAACAGCAACAGGTCCTGCGGCGCGGCCAGCAGCGCGGCGCAGGCCATGGCCGCGGCGGTGTTGCGCGCCACCGGCTCCAGGATCTGCCGGCCCGTGGTGTGTGCGGCCTCGACCGTTTCCTTCACCATGAAGCGGTGGTCTTCGGCCGCAATGCAGGTGATGTCGGGGTTCAGCACGCTCAGGCGCTCCAGCGTCATGTGCAGCAGGCTCTTGCCGCCGATGAGCGGCGCGAACTGCTTGGGCAGCGCCTTGCGGGACAACGGCCACAGGCGCGTGCCGCTGCCGCCGCAAAGAACCACGGGGTGGATGAGGGTGTTGTTCATGGTCGCCTGCTGTGGAAGTACGGAGGTGTGGGTGTAGGGGGGGCGTGCTCAGATCAGCCCGGAGTACGCCGCGTAGCTCACGGCCTGCGCGCGCGAATGCACGTGCAATTTCTTGTAGATGTTCTTGATGTGGGCGTTGACGGTCTGCCCCGAAATGCCCAGCTGGGTGCCGATTTCCTCGGTGACATGGCCGCGTGCCACGAAGCGCAGCACCTCGCATTCGCGCGCCGTGAGCGTGGCTTCGCGCTGCGGCGCCTCCGCCGAGGGCGGCGCGCCGCCGGGCCGGTGGCTCAGCCGCGCGAGCAGCCGGCGCGCCAGCCGCGGCGTGATGGCCGCGCCGCCGTTCACCACCTGCAGCACGGCCTGCGCAAAGCTCTGCAGCCACGCGTCCTTCAGCAGGTAGCCGGTGGCGCCGAGCTCGAAGGCCTGCAGCACGTGGGCTTCGTCCTCCAGCGCGGTGATGACGATGACCTCGGCGGTGCTGTTGAGCTGGCGGGCTTCGCGGATCAGGTCGAAGCCGGTGCCGTCGCCCAGCCGCAGGTCGACCATGAGCACGTCGAACTCGTGGGTGGCGATCAGCCGGCGCCCGTCGCGCAGGGTGCCGGCCTGGCCTTCGAGCTGGATGCGCAGGTCCGACAGCAGTTCCTGCGCGATCACGCGGCGCATGAACTCGTCGTCGTCGACCAGCAGCACGCGCACGGGCGAGTCCTGCTGTCCGGTCAGGAAGCCGGGCCACAGGGGCGCCGCCGGCGGCAGGATGCCTGGCGGATACCCCGAACGACCGTCGGTCTGCTCACCAAAGGATTGCGATGCGTTGTCAGACATTGGAGTGCCCCAGGTTGGATGTATGGAAGCGCGGCATGTCCGCGGCGAAGACCGGGACGGCCCCGGCATCGGGTGCCCAGGCGGGCTGTATCTGCGGCGGCACCGGGTCGTCGAAGCCGTGCGGGTTGGTGGCCTGCCAGCGCCAGCTGTCGGCGCACATCTGGTCGAGGTCGCGCAGTGCGTGCCAGCCGAGCACCTCGCGCGCGCCCCGCGCGTCGGCCCAGTAGGCCGGTGCGTCGCCGGGGCGGCGCGGGCCCAGGCGCATGGCGATGCGCCGGCCGCTTGCGCGTTCGAACGCGGCGACCACCTCCAGCACGGAGGCGCCGCGGCCGGTGCCGAGGTTGCTCGTCAGCAGGCCCGGGCTGTGCGCGGCGTGGCGCAGCGCCGCCACATGGCCTTCGGCCACGTCCATCACGTGCACGTAGTCGCGCACACCGGTGCCGTCGACGGTGTCGTAGTCGGTGCCGTGCACCATCAGGTAGTCGCGCTCGCCCACGGCCACCTGCGAGATGTAGGGCATGAGGTTCGCGGGCGGGCCGTGCGGGCGCTCGCCGAGCAGGCCGCTTTCATGCGCGCCCACGGGGTTGAAGTAGCGCAGGCAGGCCACGCCCCAGCGCGGGTCGGCGTGGGCCAGGTCGGCCAGCACGCTTTCCACCATGGCCTTGGTGCGGCCGTAGGGGTTGACGGCAGCGCAAGGCGCGCTCTCTGGAATGGGGGAGTGCTGCGCGTCGCCGTAGACCGTGGCGGACGAAGAGAACACCAGCGTGCGCACGCCGGCGCGCGCCATGGCCTGCACCAGCGTCAGCGTGCCGGCCAGGTTGACGTCGTAGTAGCTCACCGGGTCGGCCACCGATTCGCCCACGGCCTTCAGGCCCGCGAGGTGCACCACCGCGCGGATCGCCGGGTCCGCGAGCACGCGGCCGAGCAGGGCCGTGTCGCGCACGTCGCCGCGCACCAGCACCGGCGCCACGCCGGTGATGCAGGCCACCCGCTGCAGCGAACGCGCGTCGCTGTTGACGAGCGAGTCGAGTACCACCGGCTGGTAGCCCGCCTCGATCAGCGCCACGCAGGTGTGGCTGCCGATGAAGCCGGCGCCGCCGGTTACCAGGATCTTGTCGTGAAGTCGCATGGTCGGTGCTCCAGGAGTGGGGTGGGTCAGCCGACGGCCACGCAGCGCTGCAGCTCGCGTTCGAGCCGCTGCAGGATGGCGTCCTGGTCGAGTGCGGACTCGGCGAAACGCCGGCCCGCCGCGCCCATTTCCTCGCGCGTCTGGCGCGACATGGCGAGCTGCTCGATGGCGTCGGCCAGCGCCGCCGCGTCGCCGGGCGGCACCACCATGCCGCGGCCCGACACCACGTTGCTCAGCTCGGTGCCCGCATGCGCGGTGACGATCACGGCGCGCCCGCTGGCCAGCATGCCGCCCAGCTTGGAGGGCATGACGAGGTCGGCGGCGTCGGCACGCTGCGGCAGCACGTGGATGTCGGCCATGCCCAGCAACTCGTTGAGCCGCTCGGCCGGCTGCAGGTCGAGGAAGTGCACGTTGGCCAGGCGCACGCACGCGTCCTTCAGCGACTCGCGGCTCGGGCCGTTGCCGCAGAACACGAAGTGGATGTCGTGCGAGCACGCCAGCAGCTGCGCCGCCTCGGCCAGCAGCTCGATGCCCTGCTTGCTGCCCAGGCTGCCCGAATACAGCACCACCACCGCGTCCTGCGCAATGCCCAGCGCGGCGCGGTAGCCGTCGGGCGAGGTGTTGGCCGGCGTGGGGTGGATGGACTTCACGTCCACCCAGTTGGGAAACAGCACCACGCGGCTGTCGGCCACGCCCTTGCCGCGGGCCTTGTCGACCATGGCGGCGGAAATGGTGGACACCCGGCTGAACTTGCCCAGCAGCCAGTGCTCGGCCGAGCGCGCGAAGCGCTGCACCCGCTCGCCGCTGAGCAGGCCCAGGCCGAAGGCGGCGTCCACCTCGTAGTCCTGGATGTGCAGCCACGACTTGATGCCCGCCATCTTGGAGAAGAACAGCACCGAGGGCGCGCAGAACAGCGGCGGCTCCACCACGAACACCACGTCGGGCTTCCAGCGCATCTGCGCGAACAGCAGCGGAATGCTCGACAGCATGAACGAGAACAGGTGCGCCATGCGCGCCAGCGTGCGCGGCTTCCTCGGCACCCAGGTGGGCGCGCGCCACACCGTGATGCCGTTCCACACCGTCTTGCGGTAGCGCCAGGCCGAGTAGCCGTCGAACACCGACCACTGCGGAAAGAAGGGCGGCGCGGCGATCACGCGCACGTCGTGCCCGCGCGCGTGCAGCCACTGCGCCATTTCTCCCGAGTACTTGCCGATGCCGGCCAGCTCGGGAGTGAAGTTCATCGAGTAGAGAAGAATTTTCACTTGAGCGACCTCGCGCGCAGCAGCCGTTGGATGGGAAAGAAGCCGAACACGAGGCGCATGCGCGTCTCGTACAGCACGAAGTCGGACACGCAGGCCAGCAGGAACACGTAGTGCGGCTTGCCGGGAAACAGCACGATCACCACGCCGTACGAGAGGAAGCGCAGCGCCACCTCCAGCAGCGCCCAGCGGCCGAGCGAGCCCATCGAGGTCTTCAGCGACAGCACCATCTCGTGGTGGATGGTGTAGGTGCGCAGCAGGAAGTACGGCGCGATGCAAAGGAAGATGCTGCGGGCCTCGTCGCCCAGCTTGAGCAGCGGCGCGGCCACCGCCATGACGCACCCGAGCCCGACGAACAGGCCGCAGCCGAGCAGGAACGAATGGCGCGCCAGCGCCAGCTGGGCGTCGCCGAAGTGCCGGGGGTCGGCCTCCAGCATCGCCCGGGTCTTGGTGAACAGGAAGGCCTGCACGAACTGCGACGGCGCTTCGGCCAGCAGGAAGGCGATCTTGAAGGCGCCCACATAGCCCAGCGGCATGAAGTACGCCACCACCAGCAGGTCCGACTTGCGCAGCAGGAACATGAGCAGCGAGTACACCGTGGCGCTGCCCTGCGACGCCAGGCCGATGGCAGCCCGCCCGGCCGGCGGCGCCGCGCCGTTGCCCGGCAGGCCGATGGCCGTGCACACGACCACCAGCGCGAACAGGTTGATGAGCAGCAGGTGCGCCACGCCCAGGTCGAACTTCAGCGCCGCGCACAGGCCCACGCCCGCCACCAGGATGGTCGAGCGAATGCCGGCCTCCAGGTTCAGCAGGCCCGCATGCCCGAGGCCGCGGCTGAACGACAGCCGCAGGCTGTTGAACGAGAAGATCGCCAGCGTGGCGACCACCAGCGCGAAAGGCGCGTCGCCCACCGGCAGGCGCTGCACCGCCAGGATCACCGTGACCAGCACGGCGGCCAGCGGCAGGCCGATGGCCAGCGTGCGCACCACGTCGCCGCGCGTCACACCCGGCGTACCGTGCGCGCCGGCCGGCCCGCTGGCCGCGTGGCGCGAGAACAGCAGCGAGCTGCCCAGCGTGCCCAGCACCAGCGCCACCTCGATGACCGACTGGTACACCGAGTACTCGCCGAAGCGCGCGGGCGGAATGGTCGCCGCCATCAGGAACACGGCCACGAAGCCCGACAGGTACACATACAGCCGCGAAGCCAGCGCGCCCAGGCCCGAGAGCCAGGCCATGCGGGCGCCGGGCAGGGCGAGGGAAGGGCTGAAGGGTTTCATGGCGTCGCTGCGGCGGCTCACTTGCCGGTCGATGCGTGGACCACGCGGCGCGTGTCGAACAGCCGGCGCGCGAACGCGGCAGCCCTGAACACGTAGTTCTTGCCGCGACGCGCCATCTGCAGCGCGTAGGTCACGGCCGCCACGGTGTGCATGTGGCCGCGCAGCGCATAGGGCATGGCCATCTTGGCGCTGCCCTGGAAGTGCAGCGCGACCACGCGCGTCATTTCCCCGGCTTCGGTGGTCAGCCAGGCCTTGCCGTCGCTGTAGGTGATGCGCTTGGCGCCGCCGCGAACCCTGAACTCCCGCGGCAGCAGGTTCTGCATGCCGTTGATGTTGTGGTCGATGACGGTGCCGCCCAGCACGCGGTTGATGGGCGCATCGTTGCCCGTGGTGCGCGCCCACAGGTACAGCAGCGTCATGTCGGACACACCGCCGCGCACGCCGCGCGCGGCGAAGCGCGCGGCAATCTCGCGCAGCTTGCGCCGACCCGACGGCGTGGCGTAGCTGTCGAGCACATAGGCCACGAAGCGGCGCAGGCCGTTGGCGGTCCAGTAGCTCACGTGCGGAGAGATCTGGCAGGGGTTCCAGCCGTCGGCCGACTGCATGGAGGAGCCCGAGAAATCGGCCTTGCCCACCAGGCTCGCAATGTGCGCGGCGGCGCCCTGGAACAGCAGCACGTCGCTGTCGATCAGCACGAACTCGCGCACGTCCGGGCTGGATTCCAGAAACTGCGCTAGGAGAAAGTAGCGCCGAAAGCAGATCTTTTCGAACTCGGCGGAGTTGCTCGACAGGTGCACGTACGACTTGCAGAAACGTTCGTAGCTCGCGCCGGCGTCGGTCTGCGACAGCACGAGCAGCTGTTCCTCGGCCAGCACCGCCGATTCACGGCACAGCGCGAGCGTCTTGTTCTGGCGGTCTTCCACGACGATGAAGGGCAGGGAGGGTTTCATGGCGTTTGAGGGGGTGGTTTCTTGAAATGGACGTGTGACAGGATTTCGTGGGTATTCAGGGCTTGCGCGAGGTCACGCTCTTCAGCAGCGCGACGTGCGCGGGCATGAAGCGGCCGGTGGCGTCCACGGGCATGTCCAGCGTGACGAGCCCGCGCGCGGCGGCGGCCTCGGAGATCCAGTTGCGCAACTGCCCGGCGGTGAAGCGCGCCGGCGCCTCGCGGCCCCAGGAGGCGGTGAGCGGCGTGAGCAGGTGGAACATCAGCTCCGAGGGCGGCGCCGCGGGGTGCGCCGGCGGCTCCATGTATTCGCCCGCCATCAGGTTCTGGCAGGGCACCGACTTCAGGCTGAAGCGCTGCGCGCCTTCGCCGGCGTTGAAGGCCAGCAGGCGGTTGGCCGCGCCGCTGCGCGCGGCACCGCACAGCTGCTCCCAGCCGGCCGTCGTCACGCCCGTGGTGTTGTAGGTGCCGTCGAACCACCAGCCGGCGGCCAGCGGACCGTAGTGCTCCGACCAGTCGCGGATCACGCTGGACCAGGCGGCGATGAACCTGGCCGGCGGCGGCTGCTGCTCGTTCACGTCACCCAGGCAGTCCATCAGGTAGCGGTCGGACTGCGGGGCGCGAAACGGCAGGTACAGGATCATCGCGATGCCGCGGCTGCGCAGCGCCTGGCCGATCTCCAGCGGCAGGTCGCGCGGCGAGCGGTTCTTCGCACTGGCGGGGCACAGCACCTCGAGCGCGGAGTTGGGCGCGATGTACTGGCCATTGTTCTGCCCGAGCGTCAGGATGAGGTGCGACACCCGCATCTCCGCGAGCTGGTTCGCGAAAGACTCGACGTCGAAGCGCATCACCTCGCGGATGCTTTGCTTGTCGGGCAGGTAATGCACCATCACGCCGAGGCCGGGCACGGGCGCGCCGGCGGGCTGGGCTTGCAGGGGTTGCTGCTGCGCTGTAGCCGTTCCTTTCGGCGGGGTCTGGGTGGCCTCCGGCGCTTTCGGCTGCGCGATCACCGCCACCAGCGCCGCGCCGAAGAGCAACGCCGCGACCACGCGAACCATCACGGCGGGAAAGGTCTTCATGGCAGCGCCCCGGTGAACGACAACGCGCCGCGCTTGAGCGTGAGGTAGCGCCCGGCCACCGCCGCGGGCGCGCAGGTGGCCGCATGCGGCCAGGCCGGGCGGGTGCGTTCGTGGCGCGCCAGGTACTTCGCGAGCTGGTAGGCGTCGCTGGACGCGCTGCCCACGAAGAAGCCGTAGCCCGCGAAAAGCTCGCGGTGCACGGGAATGTCCGACAGCAGCAGCGGCACGCCCAGCGTGGCCGCCTCGGCCGCCGAAAGGTTGAAGCCCTCGAAGGTCGACAACGAGATGAACGCCGTGGCGCCCAGGTACAGCCGCATCAGCTCGTCGCGCGACACCAGCCCCCGGTGCCGCACGGCGCCGCGCACCTCGGGCGCCAGCGCAGCCACCATGCGCTCGACGTCGGCCGCGCCGTTGCCGGTGATGTCCAGGTAGTCGACCAGGCCCGCGCGCTTCATGCGTTCGAACAGCGCCAGGATGCCGCCGAAGTTCTTGTGCGGGTAGTAGTGGTAGGCCGCGATCAGGTAGCGCTCAGCCGGTGCGGCAGGAGGCACCGCGACGGCGCGCAGCACGTCCACCGGATTGAAGATCACCGCCGGATGCGCGCAGCGCCCGAAGTGCCGCTCGAAGTCTTGCTGGCTGCTCTTGCTGATGAACACCACGTCCGCTTCGCTGCGCGCCGCGCGCCACAGGTTCCAGTCCAGGAACAGGCGCTTGGCGCGCCCGAAGTACTGCGGATAGGCCTTGTACTGGAGGTCGTGCACGATGGTGACCGAATCGCGATGGCGCCCCAGCAGCGTGAACGGCAGGAAGTAGTTCGGAAACACCGAGACCACGCGCTCGCCCGCGAGCAGCGCGCGCAGCCGGTGGAAGTTGTAGAGCAGCGTGTCCAGCACGAAGCGGCTGAGCTTCAGGCGCTGCGCCGCTGCATAGATGCGCGGGTGGCGTTCGCTGACCGCCTCGACCCGGTCGTCGCGCGACAGCCGCATGTTGCGCAGCAGCACTTCGGACACGTTCAGCACACCGCCGGCCGCCTTGTTCAGGCGGATGGTGTCGTAGTACAGGTAGGTGGCCATGTGTGCGCCCTCAGACGTTCCGGACATCGCGCCGCACCGCGCGCAGCGCGACGCGCCGCTGCTGCCGGCCGCGCGAACTCAGCACCCCGGCGATCAGCGCCGCGATCAGGCCCGAGGCCGCGAAGGGCCCCCAGCCGAGGATGGGGCCGCGCATGAATGGCACGTAGGCCGCCAGCAGCACCAGGGCCGCCAGGTAGGAGCCCGACAGCGGGCCGTTCGGATCGACGGCGCGGTCGGCCCAGCGAAAGCCCGCGGAAATCGCCAGGCCCAACAGCGCGGGCCCGGCCAGGCCGAAGTCGAAGTAGGCCGTGGTGAACGGCGGCAGCGACAGGTTGCTCTGCGAGAAGTTGCCCAGGATGGCCGACCAGCCGAGCGGGTCGAAGTCGGGGAACATCTTCAGGTCGCGCGGCAGGAAGAAGGACACGGCCGAGAGCAGGTAGCGGCCCCAGCCCAGGTCGGGAATGGGCGCGCGTTCCAGGATGCCGGCCACCACATACTGGGCGTCGAAGTCCTGGCTGAACGGAAAGGTCGTGAGCTCCTCGCCCCACAGGCTGCCGCGCGAGATCAGGTTCAGCACCGGGCCCAGGCCCGCGATGGCGCCGAACACCACCCCGGCCAGCAGCCAGCGCCGCCCGCGCCCGAAGGCGTGGATGAGCAGCGGGAGCAGCCCGATCAGCAGCACCTGGCGCGCGGTGTTCACCGGGTTGGCCGCAATCAGCGCCAGGCCGCCCGCCAGGCCCGCGGCGCACCAGGCCCACAGCGTGCGGCTGCGCGCCGCGTGGATCGCCAGCGCCACGAAGCACACCAGCACGATCAGCTTGGGCAGCGTGGAATAGAAGATGAGGTCGACCGGCACGCTCTCTTCGTCGCCCACGACGCCGCGCGCCACGAAGTTCAGATCGGGCCGCAGCAACAGCACCGCGAAGGCGGACAGCGAGCAGCTCACCAGCAGCAGCACCGGGTGCGCCGCGCCCGCGGGATGCGCGCCGATGTACCGGTGCACCCGCACCGGCACATCGGGCACGCCCAGCCGCGCGGCCTCCACGCCGGCCATGTACAGCAGCAGCAGCATCAGCGCCTGCGTGTGCGCCGCGGTGCCCAGCACGCCCGCGTCCCAGAACCCGACGTCGCTCGCGATCTGCATCGCCGGTGCGACCGAGAAGTACGTGAGGATCGCCGCGTAGTGGATCAGCAGGAACACGCTGGCGCCCGGGGCGCCCAGCATCGAAAGCTGCACCAGCGACAGCGCGGCCACCGCCGCGTAGCCCCACACCGGGTCGACCAGGCCGCACAGCAGCGCGCAAACGATGCCGGACCAGAAGGAAAGGGTTCGCATGGCGGGCCTGTCGGGTAGTGGGGAACGTACGGGGCGTGCAGGCCGATCAGGCGTGCGCGGGCGTCTGCAGGTGCTCGGGCTCCTCGACCGGCCGGATGGCCTTCTGGTAGTCCGCATAGGTGCGGCGCAGCCCCTCGGCGAGCGTCACCTTCGCGTGCCAGCCGAGCGTGGCCGCGCGCGACACGTCCAGCAGCTTTCTCGGAGCGCCGTCGGGCTGCGCGAGGTCGTAGCGGATGCTGCCGGTGTAGCCCACCACCTCGCGGATCAGCTCGGTGAGTTCGGCAATGGACACGTCGATGCCGGTGCCCAGGTTGATGTGGCCGCGCATGGCGTCGGTCTGCTGCTCGTACTCGGCGCGCGAGAGGTTCATCACCTCGAGGCAGCCCTCGACCATGTCGTCCACGTAGAGGAACTCGCGCCGCGCGCGGCCGCTGCCCCAGATCAGCACGCTGGGTGCATTGCTGATCTTCGCCAGGTGGAAGCGCTGCACCAGCGCGGGCACCACGTGGCTGTTTTCCAGGTGGTAGTTGTCGCCGGGGCCGTACAGGTTGGTCGGCATCACGCTGCGGTAGTCGATGCCGTGCGTGGCGCCGTACTGGCGGTTGTAGCTTTCGCACAGCTTGAGCCCGGCGATCTTGGCGATCGCATAGGGCTCGTTGGTGGGCTCCAGTCGGCCGTTGAGCAGGTACTCCTCGCGGATCGGCTGCTCGGCCAGGCGCGGGTAGATGCAACTGGAGCCGAGGAACAGCAGCCGCTTCACGCCCGCCACGAAGGCCTGGTGCGTGACGTTGGTGGCAATGACCAGGTTCTCGTAGATGAACTGCGCGGGATAGGTCATGTTGGCGTGGATGCCGCCCACCTTGGCCGCTGCCAGGTAGACCTGATCGATCTGCTCCGTGGCGAAGAAACGCGCCACGCCTGCCTGGTCGAGAAGGTCGAGTTCGGTGCGCGTTCGCGTGACCACGTCGTGGCCCAGTTCGCTCAGGCGACGTGTGGCCGCCTGACCCACCATGCCGCGGTGACCTGCAACAAAGATACGCATAGGAGCTTTCGGTGAAGAGGTTGAAGGGGGTTGAAGAAACGAGGGAGACGAAATCGAAGGAGGGCGGCCTAGCGCGACCCGCGCGCGCCGGTCACCACGCCGAAGGTCTTCAGCAGGATCGAGAGGTCGCGCCACAGCGACAGCCGCGCCACGTACTCCGCGTCCATGGCGGCGCGGCGGCGGTAGCTGATCTCGTTGCGTCCGCTGATCTGCCACAGGCCGGTGATGCCCGGGCGCACGGCGCAGTAGTGCACCCAGTAGTCGCCGTACAAATCCTTCTGCGTGAACATGCAGGGGCGCGGGCCGACCATGCTCATGTCGCCCTTGAGCACGTTCCAGAACTGCGGGAACTCGTCGATGCTGTATTTGCGCAGGATGGCGCCGAAGCGGGTGATGCGCGGGTCGTTCTGCAGCTTCTGGTAGACCGCCCATTCGCGCCGCGCGGCCTCGTTCTCGCGCAGGTGGCGCGCCAGCACCGCGTCCGACTCCGCCACCATCGAGCGGAACTTGTAGAACTTGAACACCTTGCCGTCCTTGCCGTAGCGCGGCTGCATGTAGATGGCCGGCCCGCCCGAAGTGAGCAGCACGCCGAGCCAGATGAGCGCATAGGCCCAGCCGAAGAACAGGAAGAACGAGCCGGCCATCAGGATGTCGGCCGCGCGCTTGGCATGGCGCAGCCAGGCCGCGCCGCCGAGCGGGCCGTACGCGGGCGTGTTGGCCGCGGCCGCGGCGCCGCCGGCCGCGCTGTCGGCGCCCTGCCGCGTGGAGGAGGTCGATCGAAGCGTGTTCATGACGCGGCGTGCTCCGGCTCGATGCGCTTGGGCATGACGGTGTCGGCCGTGTCGATGGCATACGAGGGCTCGCGGCGCGCCGGCGCATAGCCGTAGTAGCCGTAGCTGTAGCTGCGGTGCTGGCGTTGCGAGGTGTCCACCGCGTTGAACACCACCCCGTGGAATGCGGCGCCCACATGGGCCAGCCGTTTGGCGCTTTCCACCAGCTCGCCCATTTCGCTGGCGTCGGCGCGCGCCACCAGCAGCAGGGTGCCCATGATGGGCGCCATCTCGGCGGTCTCGGTGGCCACCAGCGTGGGCGGCGCGTCGACGACCACCACGTCGTAGCGCGCCGACAGGGTCTGCAGCGTGTGCGTGAACACCTCGCTGGCCAGCAGGCCGGCCGGGTCCGCATGCGGCTTGCCGGAGGTCATCACGTCCAGGTGCGGCAGCACATGATGGTGAATGGCCTGCTCCAGCGGCACGCCGCCGGCAATGACGTCGGACAGGCCGTCCTTGCGCAGCAGGCCGAACTCTTCGCTCAGGCTGCCGCGGTGCATGTCGGCGTCGATCAGCAGCACGCGCTTGCCGGAGGCGGCCAGCAGGGTGGCGAAGTTCGACGACACGAAGGTCTTGCCCGCGCCGGCCGTGGCGCTGGCGATCAGGACGCGGTTGTTCGGCGCGCCGTGCATCACGTGCTTCAGCGCGGTGCGCAGCCGGCGCAGGCCGTCGAGCGCCGGGTCTTCCACGTGCAGCGCGGCCAGCACCTTCACGCCCGGCTTGCCGGCGCGGATGGCGCGATCGAGCACGCGCTGCTGGCTGCTCAGCGCGATGGTGCTGTACACGCTCAGGCCCGTGACGGCCTCGATGTCCTCGGGACTGGCGATGGAGCGGCGCAGGTTCTTGCGCGCCATGGCCGCGGCGCCGCCGAAGAACAGCCCCGCCGCCAGCGCCAGCGCCACGACGATCAGCGGCTTGGGGCGCACCGGCTTCTCCGCCACCAGCGCCTGGTCGAGCACGCGCACGTTGGCGACCTTGCCTTCCTTGGCCAGGCGCATCTGCAGCGAGCTGTTCAGGAGCGTGGCGTACAGGTCGGTGTTGACCTTGATGTCGCGCTGCATGCGCAGCGAGTTCTGCTGCATCATGGGCATGCGGCGGATGCGCCCCTCGACGCCGCCGAGCTCCTTCTTCAGCGAGGAGATCTGCGTGTCCAGCGTCACCACGGCGGGGTGCTTGGCCGTGAAGTTGCCCATGAGGTCGAGCCGCTTCTGCTTGGCGTCGAGCAGCTTGGCCTGCAGGTCGACGCTCTGGGCCAGCGCATTGCGCGCCTCGTCGTCCAGGCTGATGGTGCCGTTCTGGTTGCGGTACTGGTTGTAGCTGTCTTCAGACTGCTCCAGCTGCGCCTTGAACTTCGGCAGCTCGGTGCCCAGGAAGGCCAGTGCGCGCTCGGCCTGCACGGTCTTCTGATCGATGTTCTGGCGCACGTACAGGCGCGAGATCTCGTTGAGCACGTCGGCCAGCTTGTTGCGGTTCTCGGCCTGCAGGCTGATGTCCATCACGCCCGACTGCTTGCCTTTCTCGACCACGCGCAGGTCCTTCTGCAGGCCCAGCAGCGTGAGCTGCTTCGACTGGCGCACCAGCTCGAAGGCGGCGCCGGGCCGGGCGTCGAAGGAGCCCACCAGCAGGTGCAGCGCGCCGCCGGGCACGGCCGCGTCCAGCGGCACGCCGACCGTGCCCTTCAGCGGCGTTTCGAGATCCGGGTGGGTCAGCGTGTAGGTGCCGCCGTCGCCCGCGACGAGGGTGAACTTCTTGCCTTCGAAGGCCGGCGGCACGTCCATCTGCGCGACGGCGATGCGCTCGGTGCCCGACACGAAATTGCCCATGCCCAGGATGCCGGGGCTGGAGAGCTGGCTCGAATGGCGCGCCAGGAACTCGCCCACCAGCGGGACGTAGCGGGGCCGCGCGCTGATGAACAGCTGGGTGTCCTCCATCGCCTGGCCCAGCACCATGCGCGACTTCAGGATTTCCGTCTCGCCGGACACCGGCGTCTTGTTGCCGATGCCCGCGGCCGCGGTCGAGTCGCCCGGGAAGTTGCCGCCCGAGCGGTCGGGGTCTTCCACCTGGATCAGGATGTTGGCCTCGTACACCCGCGGGCCGAACAGGGCATAGCCCACGCCCAGCAGCAGCGCCAGCGCGGTGATGGAGGCGATCAGCCAGCGGCTGTCGATCAGGATGTCCAGGTACTCCTGGAAGCGGGATTCCCGGACCCAGCCGGCCTCGATCGCGGCCACGGGCGTGGACGCGGGAGCGGGACCGGGGAGCGAAGCTTGCCAGCGCGCGTTCATGAGGTTCACCTTTTCGTATGGGAGGGAGGAGCACTCACCGGCGTGCGGTGTCGCGGCTGAGGTTGGCAACCTGCGCGGCCGGCAGGATCAGGCTGATGACGCGGTTCCAGGTGACCAGCGGCACGTGGTCGACGTAGACCACGTCGCGCGGCATCAGCTCGAAGCGGTCGGCCAGCGCGAGCGCCACCGGGTTCTTCGCGTTCAGGTTGAAGATCTGCTGCACGTCCGGGTTGCCGGGCGCGTTGCGCACCACGTAGATCTGGCCGGGGTCGGACGACAGCAGGTCGGGCCCGCCGGCATCGCCCAGCGCCTCGTTCAGGCTCAGGCGGCCGTTGATGCGCATCTGCAGCGCCGAGGGCGCCCTGATTTCGCCCATCACGTAGACCCGGCTGTCCTCGCGGGTGCCGACGTTCACGATGTCGCCGTTGCGCAGCGCGATGCCGTTGCCGTCGAAGCCCAGCGACTCGAGCAGCGGCAGGTCGACCACCGTGGTCACGCCGCCGCGGGTCAGCGAGACGCGCGAGCGGTCGCCCGCCGTGGTGAAGCTGCCCGAGCGGCTGATGGCCTCCGACAGCGTCATCGGGATGTCGGTGAAGATCTGCAGGCCGGGGGTGCGCACCTCGCCCTGCACGTAGGCGCGCTGGCTGCGGAACGACTGAATGCGCACCGTGACCTGCGGGTCCTTGATGAAGTCCTTGATGCGGCGCTCAATCAGCTCGGAGGCGCCGCTTTCGGTCAGCCCCTGCAGCTTGGTGCGGCCGATGTAGGGAAAGCTGATCTCGCCGTTGGCGCCGACGATGAAGCCGGGCGCCACGCTCACGCCGGTCGGGTCCGACTGTTGCGCGATCACCGCGCCGGCGTTGGGCAGCAGCTCCGGCCGGTTGTAGACGATGATGCCGAGCACGTCGCCCGGCCCGATGGTGTAGATCGGCGACGTGGCGAACAGGCGCTTCACGGCGGCGGGCACGTCCTTGGGCTTCTGCGCCATCTGTGCGCGCACCAGGTCGGGCGTGATCGGGATGATCCTGCTGCTCTCCGCCGAGGCGGTGCTGTCGCCGGTGGTGGCGGTGAAGCCCAGCGCGGCCGGCGTGCCGAAGCCCGGCGCGCAGCCGGACAGCGCGGCCATGCCCAGGGACAGCAGCATGGCCAGCCCCAGCCATCGCAACTTGTTTTCCGCCCGGGCATGCGCCGGGGTTGGTGCGCTGGTGCAGAGGGGGCGCATGTCTTGTGACTGCGTCGTTCGATCGGGGCGTTCCATGGTGATCTCCTTGACGGCCGGTTGACGGTGGGGGGGCGGGTTGCTGAAAGAGGGCAGTGGCAGGCGCGGGGCGGGGCCCATGGCACGGGTCATGGCGCGGCCCAGGTGGTGGGCATGGCGCGTTCGCCGCCCGCGGTGGCGCGGCTCGGGGTGCGGCGCCCGGAGGCCTCGGCGGCGTCGGTGGAGGCGCCGAAACAGCGCTCGGTCACCCAGTCGCCCACGCATTGCAGGAACAGCTGCTGTCCGCGCTCGGTGCACACGGTGTGGTCGACCTCGCGCATGAACTCGTACTGCAGCGCTTGGGTGTAGGGCTCGCGGGCGAAGTTGCCGAGCTGGTCGCGGCTGCGGTCGTTCACGTGCAGCGAGCCCGAATACAGCATCTGCACCGCCACCTTGCGTTCGACCAGGCGCTGCAGGGTCGTGCCGAACCAGGCGGCGTTCTCCGCGGCCGAGCGCTCCTGCGCAAAGTAGCCGGGCATCGGCTTGGTCGAGTGGGCCTTGAGGAAGTGGCGCTGCAGCCAGCGCTTGGCCTTGCCCGGAAACGCCGGGTGCGCGGGTGCGGCCAGCGCGCGGCGCAGGGTGCGCTCCCAGCGCGAGCGCCGTTCCGGAAAGGCGAATCCGTCGAACAGCGAGACGCCGACCACGCGCGCATCGGTGGCGGCCACCGCCATGGCCTGCTCGACGCCCGAGCACATGGCCACGATGGTGAACTGCCGCGCGCCCAGCATGCGTTCGCCCAGGTCCATGGCGGCCTCCAGGCTGTGCACCGCGCGGGCCTGCACGTCGGGTGCGGTGTCCAGCGCGTCGCTGTCGCCGATGCCGCCCAGGTCGAAGCGCAGGCTGCTCACGCCGCGCGCGGCCAGCATGTGCGCCAGCTTCACGTTGATGCGGCGCGGGCCCACGCGGTGGTTGGCCCCCATGTTGAACATCAGGCAGGCCACGTCGGCAGGCGCCTGGTTCGTGGGTGCGGTGAGCATGCCCACCAGCGCATCGCCGGGACCGAAGCGCGCCGGCGTCTGTGTCATGTCATTCATGCAGGGCTCCCTGGAGGCGGTTGAGCGCTTCGGCCGGAACCATCGCGCTGTTGGGGTAGGGGTCGGACGTCCAGTCCAGCGGGTGGCTGAAGTACGCAAGGCGCACCGGCATGTGGCGCGACTGCTGGTCGGCGGCCCACTGCGCGGTGTGGGTGTCGTCGGGGCCGGCCAGCACCAGCGTGTCGTGCAGCGCCGTGAGCGGCAGCGACTCGGGCACCAGCGCCGCCAGCTGTGCGCGCAAGGCGGGCGAGAGCGACGTGCCCAGGGCTTCCTCGGGCAAGGCATCGGGTTCGTTCACCAGGCTGCGGCGCCAGGCCAGGTCGGGGATGCAGAAGGTGGTGTCGATGGCCGCCACGTGCTCTTCGCGCAGCAGGCGCCCGTAGCGCTTGCCGTCGATCACCGGCTCCCACAGCACCAGGCGCACCGGGTCGCAGCGCCCGCTGCGCGCGGCCAGCACGGCCAGGGTGGCGCCCAGGCGCGCACCGATCCAGACGATGGAGGCATTCGGCGCGCGCCGGCGCAGCTCGTCGTGCGCAGCGCACAGGTCGCGCCGCCAGCCGTCGAGTTCGCCTTCGCGCTCGTCGCCCGGCGAATCGCCCGAGCCGTAGAAGTCGAAGCGCAGCACGGCGATGCCCGAGCGCGCGAAGCGCTCGGCCAGCACCTTGAAGAAGCGGTGCGTGCGCAGCCCTTCCTGGCCGAAGGGCGGGCAGAAGAGCACCGCGGTGTTCTCGGCGCGGTTGTCCTCCGCCGGATGGAACACGCCGAAGACCTGGCGCGAGGCCGGCCCGAACATCAGTGGCGTGGCGGTGCTCATGCGTGGGCCTCCGCCACACGGGCCGTGGAACCGGCAGAACCCGCCGCGCCCGCGCGGGCTTCGGTCTGGCGCCACTCGGCGAGCGAACCCACGCAGTCCAGCCGCTCGGGCGCGGGCCCGAGCACCAGCCACAGGATGCGCCCGGCCACCGACAGCTCCACGCTGCGGCAGTCGGGCGTCACGCCCACCTCGAAGCTCTGCGGCGACAGCAGCAGGCCCACGCCGATGGCTTTCAGGCAGGCTTCCTTGCGCGTCCAGCAGGTCAGGAACGCACGTTCGCGTTCATGCGCGGGCAGCGCAGCCAGCGCCTCCTGTTCGCGCTGCGTGAAGTGCTCGGCCGCGAGCGCCGCCATGTCCGGCACCGGGCGCAGCAACTCCACGTCGGCGCCCAGCGGGCCTCGCCCGCCGATGGCAATCAGCGCCAGGCCGCGGCTGTGGCTCAGCGAGAACTGGGTGCGCGTGTGGCCCGACAGCGAGGGCTTGCCGAAGGAGCCCGTCGCCAGCTGCAGCGCCGCGTGGTGCAGGCCGGTGTACTCGGCCAGCGCCTGGCGCAGGGCGATGTGCGCGGCCACGAAGCGCTGCCGGTCGGCCGGGAAGCGAAAGCTCGCGGCGCGCGTGCACTCTTCCGCCGACAGCAGTTGCGCGGGCAGGAGATCGGTGAAGCCGTCCAGGTCCACGTACCGGCAGACCGGTGCGTCGATGGACAGGGCGTAGGCGGAGCTGTTCATGATCTCAGCCCTTGCGCAGCCAGCCGCCGAAGGTGCGGGCGAGCAGCCCGCCGCGCTGCGCGTTGGCGGCCGTGCCCGAGGCCAGCTCGGCGAGGTCGGACGGCACGCCTTCGGGCGCGCTGCGCGCCGACGAGGCGATCTGCCCGAGGTTCTCGAACAGGTAGCGCCGCGGCTCCACGCGGTGGCCCAGCATCTGCGCGCCCTGCTGCACCGCGCGCAGCACCAGCAGCGAGTCGCCGCCCAGGTCGAAGAAGTTGTCGCTGGCGCGGATGTCGTCCACGTCGATCCCGATCACGCCGGCCCAGATCTGCGCGAGCGGCGCGTGCTCGGGGCTCAGCAGGCTCATGCCGGCCTTGCGTTGCGCCCCTTGGGCCGCGGGCGCCTGCGGGCTCTGGCCTGTCCTGTCGGTCTCGACGGCGGCCAACTTCTGCAGGTAGGCCGCGCTGGTCGAGCCCTCGGTGCTGGCAAGGTCGGCCAGCGTGGCCTGCGGGTCGTCCACCACGCGGCGCAGCACCTCGAGGTAGCGCTCGCGCAGCTGCGCGCCGGTCTCGCGCAGGTACACGTCGGCGTTGTAGATCAGCGAGCCTTCCAGGCCGAAGGGCTTGTCCATCAGCCACACGCCGATGTCGTCGGTGGCGCCGTGCTGCATCACGTGCACCTGGCGGGTCTGCAGGCTGCCGATGGAGCGGGCGCGCTCGCGGGCGTCCTGGAACGAGAACATCGCCTGGTAGGGGCCCGAGGTCTTGATCTGGCTGGCGTAGCCGGGCTCGGCCATCAGGCGCTCGAAGGGCACCTGCTGGTTGTTCATCATCGACAGCAGCTCCTGCTTCACGTAGCGCATGAACTCGGGCAGCGGGCGCGACAGGTCGACGGCGAGCGACACCGGCAGCACGTTGTTGAAGAAGCCCATCACGTCTTCGGTCTCGGCCTGCTGGCGGCCGCGCACCGGGTTGGCGATGACGATGCTGTCGGTGCCGATCACCCGCGCCATGGTCAGCGCGTACACGCCGAAGGTCAGCATGCTGAGCGTCACGTCCATGCCGCGCGCAATGTCGCGCAGGCGCTGCGTGGTCTGCAGGTCGATGGCGATCCAGTGCGCGCCGCCCTGGCCGCTCTTGCCCGCGCGGCGCGGCATGTCGGTGCGCGGCATGCGCGCGGCCTTGGCACCGTCGAGCCGGCGGCGCCAGAACTCGACCTGCGCCTCGCAGGCGGGGCTGTCCATCCACGTCGCAAGCCATTCGGCGTAGTCGCCGTAGGTGGTGGCGAGCGCCGGCAGGTTGTGCGGACGGCCGCGCTCGGCCGCGTCGTACAGCGCCGACAGCTCGTTCTGCAGCAGGTCGAAAGACCAGCCGTCCCACACCAGGTGGTGCGGCACGAACATGAACACGTGCTCGTTGTCGTCCACCTGGAACAGGGTGGCGTGGGCCATCGGCGCCTGGTGGATGTCGATGGGGCGGTCGGCCAGCTCCTGCATGCGCTCGGCCAGCTCGGCCTCGCGCTGGTCGGCCGGCAGGCCGCGCAGGTCGACCAGCGGCAGGGCAAATTCCACGGACTGCGAAATCAGTTGCAGCGGCTTGCCGGTCTGCGCGTCGACGCCCATGCGGGTGCGCAGCGAGGGCTGGCGCTGGATCATTTCGCGCAGCGCGGCCTCGAAGCGCGGCGCGTCGAGCGCGCCGACCAGGCGCTGCGCCGACGGTGCGTTGTAGACCGAGCGGCCCGGATGCAGCTCTTCCATGAAGCGGATGCGCTCCTGCTGCAGCGTGATCGGTGCGCTGTCGCGCCCGGCGGCCAGGCCGATGGGGGCCTCCAGCCCGACGCCCGCGCCCTGCAGGGCCTGGATCGCCAGCGCCAGCTTCTGCGCCGTGGGGGCCTCGAACAGCGAGCGCAGCGGCAGCGTGACCTGGAACTCGCGGCTCAGCAGCGTCGTGAGGCGCGCGGCCAGCAGCGAGTGGCCGCCCATGGTGAAGAAGTCGTCGTGCATGTCCAGCCCGGGCAGGCTCAGCACCTTCTCCATGGCGGCGAGCACGCGGCGCTCGTGGTCGTTGCGCGGGGCCGCGCCGCGGCGCACCTCCCCGCGCGACACGGCCTGCGGCGGCGGCAGCGCGACGCGGTCCACCTTGCCGTTGGCCAGGCAGGGCAGGGCGGCGAGGGTCACCACGTGCTGCGGCAGCATGAAGGCCGGCAGGTGCTTGCGCAGGTGCACCATGAGCGCGTCGAGGTCGAAGCTGGCGCCCGGCGTCAGCGCCAGGTAGGCCACCAGGCGCACGTCGCCCGGGTTGTCTTCGCGGGCCACGACCACGCTGCGCGAGACGCCCGGCACCTCGGTGCAGCGCACCTCGATCTCGCCCGGCTCGATGCGGTAGCCGCGCACCTTCACCTGGAAGTCGAGCCGCCCGAGGTGGTCGAGCAGCCCGTCGTTGCGCCAGCGGCCGCGGTCGCCGGAGCGGTAGATCTTCTTGGCGGTGCCCAGCACGCGCACCGTGACGAAGCGCTCCGCGGTGAGCTCGGGGCGGTCGAGGTAGCCCAGCGACACGCCTTCGCCCGCGATGCAGATTTCGCCGGGCACGCCCACCGGGCAGGGCTGCAGGTTGGCGTCGAGGATCCAGATCTCGGTGTTGTCCACCGGCTGGCCGATCGACACGCCGCGCGACGCGATGTCTTCCGGGCGCACGCGCCAGGCCGTGGAGTACACGGTGGTCTCGGTCGGGCCGTAGCCGTTCCACAGGCCTTCCATGCGCTCGCACAGCGCCAGCGCCAGGCTGGGGCGTAGCGCCTCGCCGCCGGTCCAGCCACGGAAGCCGGGGGCGCCGCGCCACTGCGCATCCATCAGCAGTTGCCACATGCCGGGGGTGGCTTGCAGCAGGGTGATCTTCTCGTCGTCGAGCATCTTCGACAGGCGGTTGCCGTCCATGGCGACCTCGCGCTGCACCACCACCAGCTCGGCGCCGGCGGCCAGCGGCAGCAGCAGGTCGGGAACGGCCATGTCGAAGGACAGGGTGGTCACCGCGGCAATGCGGTCGTCGGGGCCGATGCCCGATTGCCGCTGCATCCACTGCAGAAGGTGGGCCACGCCCCGGTGGTGGGCGATGACGCCCTTGGGCAGGCCGGTGGAGCCGGAGGTGTAGATGACGTAGGAGGCGTCTTCGGGGCCCGCGTCGTCGGCGCTCGGTGCCAGGGCCTCGGGGGTGGCCTGGCGCCAGGCGGTGTCGCGGTCGATCTCGAAGATGCGCTCGCCCGCATCGGCACGCCAGTCGCGCGGCGCGGCGGCGATGTCGGAGGAGGTGAGCAGCAGGGCGAGCTTGGCATCGCCGGCGTAGTAGTCCAGCCGCGCCTGCGGAAAGGCGGGGTCCAGCGGCACATAGGAGGCCCCGGCTTTCAGGATGCCCATCATCGCGACGACCATCTCCAGGCTGCGCTCCAGGCACAGGCCCACGTGCTGGCCGCGGCGCACGCCGCGTGCGCGCAGGGCGTGCGCCAGGCGGTTGGACAGCACGTCGAGCTCGCGGTAGCTGCAGCTTCGCGCGCCGTCGCGCACCGCCGGGTGGTCGGGCTGCAGCAGCACGCGCGCCATGAAGCCGGCATGCGCCAGCGGCGCGCCTTCCAGCGGCACGCGCGCGGGCTGCAGCGCAACCAGCGCACGCGCGCCTTCGGCGGACAGCACCTCCAGCCGGCCGATGGTCTCGCCCGGGTTGTGCGCGGCGGACTGCAGCACGCACTCGAACATGTCCATCCAGCGCTGCACGCTGACGTCGTCGAACAGGTCGGTGTTGTACTGCGCCTCGATCTGCAGGCCGCCGTCCAGCGGGCGCAGGTTCAGGAAGATCTCGAAGTTCTCGTACTGGCGCGCAATGGTGTCCTGCGTGACGCTCAGGCCCGGGAACGACTGCGCGCTGGCGGCCACGTCGGGGTCGACGTTGAAGGCCACGCTCACCAGCGGCAGCCGGCTCGCATCGCGCTGCAGCGACAGCTCGCCCAGCAGCGCACCGTAGGTGAGCGCCTGGTGGTCGAAGGCGTCGAGCACGGCGGTGCTGCATTCCTCCATCAGCGCGTCGAAGCGCAGGTCGGCCGGCGCGGCCAGGCGCAGCGGCAGCAGGTTCACGCAATGGCCGACCAGGCCGGGCATGTCGTGCGCGAGCTGGCCCGAGGCCGGAATGCCGACCACGATGTCGTCCTGCCCCGTGAGGCGGTGCAGCGTGGCCACGAAGCCGCTGAGCAGGCCGGTGAACAGGCTGACGCCGGCCCGCGTGCTGGTGGTGCGCAGGGCGGCGACCAGGCGGCGGTCGAGCAGGCGCTCGGCGCGGCGCGAATTGAAGGTGCGCGTGGCCGGGCGCGGATGGTCCAGCGGCAGCTCCAGCACAGGCAGCGAACTGCCCGAGAAGCGCTCCAGCCAGTAGTCCACATGCGCCTGCATGGCGGGCTGCGTGGCCTCGGCGCTTTCCTCGGCCGCGAAATCCGCGAACAGCGGCGCGGCCTTGAGCTTCAGGCCGACGCCGGTCTCCTGCGCATACAGGTGGCCCAGCTGCTCGGTGATGACCGCCCACGACCAACCGTCGCACACCACGTGGTGCGCCGACATGACCAGCTCATGCTCGGTGTCGCCCAGCTGGAACAGCACGGCGCGAAACAGCGGGCCGTGTTCCAGCGAGAAGGGCGTGCACACCGCTGCGGCGTGGGCCGCGCGCAGGGCGCGCTCGCGGGCTTCGGGTTCGAGGCCGCTCAGGTCTTCATGCAGCAGCGGCTCTTCGCCGGGCTGGCTCACCAGCATGAAGGTGCCGTCCGGCGAGATGGTGGCGCGCAGCGACTGGTGGCGAGCGACCAGCAGCGTCATGGCGCGCGACAGCGCTGCGCGCTCGAGCGGGCCGCGCAGGCGCAGCAGCACCGATTCGTTGTAGGCCATCGACGCCTCGGTGCTCAGCGTGGCGCCCAGCCACACCTCACGCTGCGACTCGGTCGTCGCAACGATGCATTCGATGGCGCTGCCTGCAGCGGCGGGTTTGAGGACGGCGTTCATGCTGCGGCCTTTCCGTTGAGGAAGTGGTGACTGGGGGAGGGCGAGGAGGAAGAAGCGGTGTCCGGCACGTACCAGATGGGCTGGCCGTCGACGTCGCGGCCCAGCACGGAGCCTTCTTCGGCGGGCTTGCGGCTGTCGAAGCCGGTGAGCACGGCGGCGCGGCGCGGCAGGAAGCCCGACTCCTGCATTTCGTCCACCGACTCCTTGAAGGCGCGCTGGATGAAGACGATGTCCTGTGCGGTGTGCGCGCTCGTGAGGAAGCACGGAAAGTTGTCCAGGATGTGCACGCCGCGGCTGCGCATCATGGCGAACAGCAGGTCCTGCAGCGGGTGGTCCTCGAGCCAGCTCACGCGCCACAGCGACGCGAAGTGGCGGATCTCGATGGGCGCGCCCACCTCCTTGCACCAGCGCGAGAGCTCCGCGGCCATGGCCGCGGTGGTGGTGTTCAGGCCGGCCTGCAGCGCCGGGCCGGCCTCCTTCAGGTGCGTGAGCGAGGCCTTGGCCGCGGCCAGCGCCAGCGGGTGGCGCACGAAGGTGCCGGCGAAGTACGTCACGCCCACGCCGGGAATGGAGTCGTCGCCGTATTGCCAGGCGCCGCCGTCGAGTGCGTCCATGAACGCGCGCTTGCCGGCGATCACGCCGACCGGAAAGCCGCCGCCGATGACCTTGCCGTAGGTGGCCAGGTCGGCGCGCACGCCGAACAGCTCCTGCGCCCCGCCCAGGCTCACGCGAAAGCCTGTGATGACCTCGTCGAAGATGAGCGCGCAGCCGTGCTGTTCGGTGATGGCGCGCACCTCGTGCAGAAACTCGCGCGGCTGGAAGTCGGGCCGGCGGCTCTGCACCGGCTCGGCCAGCACGGCGGCCAGGTCGTCGGCGTTCTCGCGGATGAAGGCCAGCGCCTCGGGCGTGCCGTAGTCGAGCACGCGGATGTCGCCGAACATGCCGCTCATCACGCCCGGCGCGGCCGACAGGCCCTTGCCGGCCTTGCCGGCGCGCACCAGCACCTCGTCGAAAGTGCCGTGGTAGGAGCCGGTGAACACCACCACCGTGCTGCGGCCGGTGACGGTGCGCGCGATGCGCAGCGCGGCCATCACGGCTTCGGAGCCGGTGTTGCACAGGCCGGCGCGCTCGCTGCCGGTGAGCTCGCAGATCAGTGCCGTGACTTCGGCCGCCAGCGGGTGCTGCGGGCCGATCTCGTAGCCGGCGTCGAGCTGCTTGCGCACGGCCTCCTGCACGAAGTCGGGCTGCCAGCCGAACATGTTCATGCCGAAGCCGTTGAGCACGTCGACGTACTCGTTGCCGTCGATGTCCCACATCTTCGAACCCTTGGAGCGGTCGACGACGATCTGGTAGGTGATCTCCTTGGTCACCGGCCTGAAGCCGTTGACCACGCGCGGGTCGGCCATGTGCGCACGATGGGTTTCCGTGAACTGCTTGCTCTTTTGTGTGCGCTCCACATAGCGGCGCATGAAGGCCGCCAGGCGCGCCTTCTGGCGGCCGCTGGGCTCGCTGGTGCGCTGCGTGTGGATGCGGGCGATGGCGCCGAAGGCTTTCTTCACGTCGTAGCGCACCGGCTCCTTGGACTGCCCGTCGTCATCTGCGGGAACCGGAGCGGCGAGCGTGGCGGCGACGGCCACGGGCCCGGATGCCGACGGCTGGGCTGCGGGCTCGAGCAGCGCGGGCTGCAGCGTCATCACGGGCGCGGCTTGCGGCGCACCGGACAACAGTGCGAGCTGCTGGCGCATCAATTCCATTTGCTGCGAAATCAACTGGTTCAATGGACCGCCCGCGGAAATGCCGGCTTGCATCGGCATGTAGACCGGCACGGCCATCGGCTGCGGCGGGGCTGCCTGCTGCACCTGCGCCGCCGAAGGCGCGGCGACCGCTGCCGGCACCGCAGCGACCGGTACCGGCGCTTCAGGGGGCAGGCTTGCGCGCAGGAAGGCGGCGAGCGTGTCGAAGCTGCGGTAGGTCTCCATCAACTGGCGAAAGCTGAGGTTGACCTTGAAGTGCTTCTTGATCTGCGTGGCGGCCTGGGTCAGCGTAAGCGAATCCAGTCCCAGCTCGCCGAAGGGCGCATGCCCTTCGGCCTGCGCCATGTCGAGGCCGGAGATGTCTTCGAACAGCGTGCGCAGGCGCGCATCCACGGACGAGGCGGCAGAAGAAAGTGGCGAAGGCGTAGCAGTCACGATCGGCTCCGATGGAATGGTTTGAATGGAAAAAGCAGGAACGGGAGGCGCGGCGGCGGCAGGCGCGCTCGCGGTAAAAAGCGTCCCGGTGGCCGGGACGGCAGCGATGTCGACCCAGAAGCGCTTGCGCTCGAACGGCGTGGTGGGCAAGCGAACGCGTTGTGCGCCGGCGCGTGCGCACAGGCGCGACAGCTCGACGTCGGCGCCGCAGGTCCACAGGCGCCCAAGGGCCAGGTGCAGGGTGCGGACCTCGTCGGCCGGCTCGCCATGCAGCAACGACACGACGCCGCTGGCGCCGTGCTGGCGCACCAGCGTGCCGAGCATGTTGCGCGGGCCGGCTTCCACGAAGAGCGGGTTCGCCAGCTGCGCCATGGCGCTGCGCACCGCCGGCGAGAAATGCACCGTGCCGCGCAGGTGCTGCGCCCAGTAGCTGGCGCTGGTGGCCTCGGCGGCTTCGAGCAGGCGGCCGGTCATGGTCGAGTAGATCGGCGTGTGCGGCGCATGCAGCGCCACGCCGTTCACCAGCGCCTCGAAGGGCGCGACGGCCGCGTCCATCATGGCGGAGTGGAAGGCGTGCGAGGTCTGCAGCGCGCGGCACGCAATGCCATCGGCTTCCAGCGCTGCCTGCAGCGCCGCGATGGCGTCTAAGGGGCCGGCGGCCACGCAGGCGGTGGGGCCGTTCTCCGCGGCGAGCGACAGCTGCGGGCCGAGCCGGCCCTGCAGTTCGGCCGCGCCCAGGCGCACCGACAGCATGGCGCCGGGCGGCTGGGCCTGCATGAGCGCACCGCGCCGGGCCACGAGTTGCGCGGCGTCTTCGAGGCGCATCACGCCGGCGAGCACCGCCGCGACGAACTCGCCCACGCTGTGGCCGACGAGCGCCTGCGGCCGTGCGCCCAGCGACAGCACGCGACGGGCCAGCGCGTATTCGAGCGCGAAGATGGCGGGCTGCGTGGCGGCGGTGGGTGCCAGCGATTGCGCATCGTCCGAGAACATGCGCGCACGCAGATCGAAATCGACCGCGCCTTCGAAGGCGTTCATGCAGTCGTCGAAGGCGGCGGCGAACACCGGGTCGCCCGCATGCAGGTGCCGGCCCATGCCGGCGTACTGCGCGCCCTGGCCGGGAAACATCAGCACCAACTGCGGCGCGCGCGAGGCGGTGCGGCCGCTGGCGCGCCACGGTGAATCGGCCGTGCGCAGGGCCGCGACGGCAGCGGCCGTGTCGCCGGCCACCACGACGCGGCGGAAAGCGTGCACCTTGCGGCCGACGGCCAGCGTGTAGGCCACGTCGGCCAGCGGCAGGCCGGCCTCGGCTTCGAGGTGCGCGGCGAGCTGCGCCGTGGCCACGGCGAGTGCGGCCTCGGAGCGGGCCGACAGCGACAGAAGCTGGTCGCCGACGGCTGCGGGGGAGGCCGCGCGCGGCGGTGCTTCCTCGACGATGACGTGGGCGTTGGTGCCACCGACGCCGAACGAACTGACGCCCGCGCGGCGCGGCAGGTCGGCCCGCGGCCAGGGCTGCAGCTGGTTGCTCACGCGAAACGGCGTGCGGGCGAAGTCGATCACCGGGTTCGGCGCAGTGAAGTGCGCGGTCGGCGGCAGCACTTCGTGGTGCAGCGCCAGCGCGGTCTTGATGAGCCCGGCCGCACCGGCGGCGGTCACCATGTGGCCGACATTGCTCTTGAGCGAGCCGAGGGTGCAGAAGTCGAGCGCGTCGGTGTGCTCGGCGTAGGCCACGGCCAGGGCCTCGACCTCGATGGGGTCGCCCATCGGCGTGGCGGTGCCGTGCGCCTCCACGTACGAGATGCTGCGCGCGTCGATGTCGGCCGCGGCCAGCGCGGCGCGGATCACCGCGGCCTGGCCGTCGACGCTGGGCGCCGTGAAGCTGGCCTTGGCGCCGCCGTCGTTGTTCACCGCGGCGCTGCGCAGCACGGCGTAGATGGTGTCGCCGTCGGCCTGCGCGTCGGCCAGGCGCTTGAGCAGCACCACGGCCGCGCCGTCGCTGAACACGGTGCCCTGCGCCTGCGCGTCGAAGCTGCGCGTGTGGCCGTCGGGCGAGAGCATGGAGCCCTCGTTGTAGAGGTAGCCGCTGCGCGGCGGGCAGGTGACCGAGGCGCCGCCGGCCAGCGCCATGTAGCACTGGCCCGTGCGCAGCGCATGGAAGGCCTGGGCCACGGCCACCAGCGAGGTCGAGCAGGCGGTGTGCACGCTGACGGCCGGACCGGTCAGGTTGAGCCGGTTGGCCACGCGCGTGGTGATGTAGTCCTTCTCGTTGGCCAGCATCACCTGGAACTCGCCCACGGGCTCCACCAGGTCGGGCCGGGTGCTCACGTGGCGCTGGAAGTAGGTGGCGTTGTACATGCCGGCGTACACGCCGACCGGGCCGGGTGCCGCGTCGGGCACATAGCCGGCGCGCTCGATGCATTCCCAGCAGATCTCCAGGAACACGCGCTGCTGCGGGTCCATCAGCTGTGCTTCTTTGGGGCTGATGCCGAAGAAGGCGGCGTCGAAGTCCTCGATGCCGTCGATCACGCCGCGTGCGCGCACATACGAAGGGTCGCTGCGCAGCGCCTGGCTGATGCCTGCGTCGAGCGTGGCGTCGTCGAAGAAGCTGATGGTGTCGCGGCCGGCGACCAGGTTGGCCCAGAACTGTTCCACATCGGCCGCGCCGGGGAAGCGGCCGGCGGTGCCGATCAGTGCGACGGCGTCATCGAGGCCAGTGGCCGGGTGTGTCGCCGCTGCCGAAAAAGGGGCCGCTGCGGTCGGTCGTGCTTGGGACCCCGCCGCAGCGGCCGTGGCGGGCTCGTCGCCCGCCGGCTGCATCCGCGCCCCCATTGCTTTTGGCGTGGGATTGCGGAAGAAAAGATTGCTCGACAGCGCCAGGCCGGTGTCGCGCTGCAGGTCACCCAGCACCTGCAGCACCCGCAGGGAATCGCCGCCGAGGTCGAAGAAGTTGTCGTTGCGCCCGACTCTGTCGATGCCGAGCGCCCGCGCGAAGGCGTCGCACACCTGCTGTTCGACGGCGTCGTGCGCTTCCTCGAACGGCTGGGCGAGGTCGGGGCGTTCGGCGGCCGGTTCGGGCAGGGCCTTGCGGTCGAGCTTGCCGTTGGGCGTGACGGGCAGTTGCGCGAGCCAGACCTGCGCGGTCGGCACGAGCGCCGCGGGCAGGCGCGTGGCCAGGTGCGTGCGCAGGGCGTCCCACGACACCTTCTGCGTGCGGGCGACGAGGTAAGCCACCAGGCGCAGCTGGCCGCCGGCGTCGGGCTGCGCGACCACGGCGCAGGACTGGACGCCCGGGTGCGCCAGGATGGCCGCCTCGACTTCGCCGGTCTCGATGCGGTGGCCGTGGATCTTGACCTGGCCGTCGCGCCGGCCGATGAACTCGAGGGTGCCGTCGGCCAGCCAGCGCGCGAGGTCGCCCGTACGGTAGAGGCGGTCGTCCGGGCCGCCGAAGGGGTCGGACACGAAGCGTTCGGCGCTGAGCCGTGGCTGCCGCAGGTAGCCGCGCGCCAGGCCGTGCCCGCCGATGCAGAGCTCGCCCACGAAACCGGTCGGCAGCAGCGCCATCGACGGGCTGAGCACGCGCAGCACGGTGTCCTTGATGGGCCGGCCCAGCGGCACGGAGCGCAGGTCGTCGGGCAGGGGAGAGGGGATGCGGTGCGTGGCCGCGAAGGTGGTGCACTCGGTGGGGCCGTAGCCGTTGCTGAGCGCGAGGGCCGGCAACGCGGCCTGTGCGCGGCGCACGTGCGCCACCGAGAGCGCTTCGCCGCCGGTGAACAGGTGGCGCAGGCCGGCCAGGTGGGCCGGGTCGTCGTCGACCACGGCATTGAAGAGCGCCGCCGTGAGCCAGGCGGTGTGCACGTCGTGGCGCGCGATGGTGCGCGCCAGGCCGGCGCCGGTGGGCACGCGCTCTTGATGGATCACGCAGCAGCCGCCGTTGAGCAGCGGGCCCCAGATCTCGAGCGTGGCGGCGTCGAAACCCAGCGGTGCGGCATGCAGCACGGCGCGGCCCGGGGCGAGCTCGACGTAGTCCACGCCGATCACCAGCCGCAGGATGGCGCGGTGGCAGATCTCGATGCCCTTGGGCGTGCCCGTGGAGCCCGAGGTGTACATGACGTAGGCCACCGACTCGCCGTCGATGGCCGGGAAATTCCAAGAACTGCGTTCTGCCTTGTTGGCATATTCGTCGAGCAGCAGAACGGCGTGTTCGCCCCGCTCCGCCGGCACGAGGTGGTGGTGCGCCTGCGTGGTCAGCACGTGGTGCGCACGCGCCTCGCCCAGCATGTAGGCGATGCGTTCGGCCGGGAAATCGGTCGGTACCGGCACGTAGGCGGCGCCCGCTTTCAGGATGCCGAGCAGCGCGACGATGGCTGCCATCGAACGGTCGAGCAGCAGCCCCACGGCGTCGCCGCTGCGCACGCCCAGGCGCTGCAGGCGGTGGGCGAGCTCGTCGGAGCGGGCATCCAGTTCGGCGTAGCTCATCCGCATGTCGCCTTCCGCGAGGGCCACGGCGTGCGGCGCGGCCTTGGCCTGCAGGCTGAACATGCCGGTGACCGTGAGCGAGCGGTCCAGCGGCGAGACGGCGGTGTTCCACGTGGCCAGCTGGTCGGTGCTGTCGGCGCGCGGCAGCGTGCGGATATCGCCGAGGGCGGCGTCGGGGCGCGCCTGCAGGTCGGCGGCGGTGTCGGCCAGGGCAGCGAGCAAGGGGGCGAGTGCGTCGGCGTCCATCAGGCTGGCCGCGGCATCGACGTGAAGGCAGGCCCGTGCGGCGTCCAAGCGCAGACGCAGCACCGCATCGGCACTTGTGGCGCTTGTATATGCAGTGCCGAGGTCGTCGCGCAGCCAGAGCGCGTGGGGTTGGACGGGAGCCGGGGTCGAATCGGCGGCGGCGCGGCGTGCGGTGTCCAGTTCGCTCAGCCAGTCGCCGGCCGCGCGCGTGGCGTCGTAGGCGACGGTGATCGCCCCGCGGTGCGCGCTGCCAGCCTCGTGCAGCACGGGCCAGAGGCTTCCGAGCCAGCGCGCCTGCAGCAGCAGCCAGGCGCCGGCGAAGAGGGTGTCGGGCAGCAGATCAGCGGCGGGCGGGAGGTCGAGCGTGAGCGAGGCGGCGTGGCGTGCGTGCGGCGCATCGGCAGTGCCTGCATGGACGCGCGGCACGAACAACTCGCCCAGAAGCAGGTCGGGTGCTGCGCGGTGCGCCGTCGAAACAGTTTGAATTTCCATGTAATTACCCGCGGAAAAAATACGATGGAATTAATAAAATGCGCGAAGACATCGCCCACTCAATTGGCCTTCTGAAATTGATCTGCTCGTTTTTCTTGATGCGATCCTAGGAGCTTTGAAGGGGTCAATGTGAGGTCTTAAGGTCTACGTTACATTCAGACAAGGTTATTTCTGAAACGTACTACCCGAACTGTCCCGAACAAGGTAACTGATGCGTGTTTTGGAGAAAGAGAGCAATCACTCCGGTCGCTCCGAGGCGCCGAAAGGGCGGTCCGAGGCGGGGTACTCATAGGCAGACGCACGGGGCAAAAAGGCGAAAGCCGGGCTTACCCGATGGTTTGCATACATAACGGGATTGGTGCGCGCGTCTCGCTGGGAGTCATGCGTGGAACGCACGGGTGTGGTGCCAGGAAAATGAAACATCGCCCTCGAATGGGCTGTTATCAAATTGGCGAGTCTGTAACCAGATAAAAAACAGCTGTACAAGCCGAAAAAACGGCAAAGACTTCAGGAAGGGCGGTGTCGATCAAAAATCAATCCAATTGAAAGTCCCCAATGCTCAACGACATCCTATTACCCGACGTAGTTCTCAACCGTCGCAATCTCTATTTCGAATCTGATATTGCGAATAAGTCAGAAGCATTGGCAGCCAATGCGACTTATTTCGGCAATTTGGGATGGGCCCAGGAATACCTGGACTTTTGTCATCGGGACGAGCACTTCAGAAGCCGCTGGCTGGCGGCCGGCGGCGACTGGACGGACAAGACGGTGATCGACCTGGGATGCGGCCCCGGCAACGTATTTGCCACGCTGGGCGGCAAGCCCGGATTGCTGGTCGGGGTGGACGTGGCCGCGGGTTCGCTCGAACTGGCCTCGCGCCTGGGCTACACGGCGGTGCTGGCCGATGCGGCGCACACGCCGTTTCGCTCGGGGGTGGCGGACATCGTGGCCATCAATGCCTCGCTGCATCATTGCGACGACATGGACGCGGTGCTGCGGGAGGGCGCGCGACTGGTCAAGCCCGGCGGGCTGCTCATCACCGACCACGACCCGCAACTGACCGCCTGGGACTACAAGGGGCTGGCCAAGTTCATGTGGGACGCGCGGCTGTGGATCTACCGCGTGACGCGGCACGGCTTTCACAAGACCGGCAGCCAGCAGTCATGGGGACTGAAGACCGAAGTGCATCACCGGCCCGGCGACGGCGTGACGCGGGAGTTCTTCAAGTCGACGCTGGAGCCGCTGGGCTTTCAGGTCAGCGTGCATCCGCACAACCACCAGATCGGCGCCGACGCGCTCAGGGGCCAGGTCGGCCCCGCGCACTGGAAGTACCGCGTGGGCAATGCGCTGTCGGGCCGCGATCCGGGCGCGTCGGCAAGCGCGCTGTCGCTGATGTGCATTGCGCGCAAGAGGGCCGCGGACAAGGCGGCCCACGCCTCCGCCATGGGGTGACCGACTGACGGCCCGCGACTGCTGGTAGCCTCCCCGGATTCTTCGAATGCGCCCCCGGCCAACGGGGCGCGCTCTCCAGGCATCCAGGAAGGACTCCAGCAGTGGTTGTGACAGCAGGGACAAACATTCCAGACACGGGCAATTCAAATACGGAACGAACAGGCGGGACAGGCGGGCGCCGGCGTGCAGGCATCGCGCTGATGGCGGCGTTGATGCTGGCCGCGTGCTCCACATCGCCCAGGATGCCCGTCGCGGGCCCCGGCGAGTACGTGGTGCAGCCAGGCGACACGCTGTATCGCATCGCATCGAAAACCGGTCGCTCGGCCGGCGACATCGCGCGCTGGAGCAACCTGCAGGACCCCGACAAGCTCGAGGCAGGGCAGGTGCTGCGCGTGGTTCCGCCCGGCGGCGCGCCGGCGGGCGCGTCGTCCGATGCGCCCCCGCCTGCAAGAGGCGCCGGCAGCGAACGCGCCAGGCCGCCCCGGACCCGGGAAGCCAGGGAGCCCGAACCCGCCGCGCCGCCCGCGTCCCGTCGCAGCGACTGGGGCTGGCCCGCGCCGGGACAGGTGATCGCGGGCTTCAACGGCTCGAGCAACAAAGGCATCGACATCGCAGCCAGCCCGGGCGAAGCGGTGGTGTCGATCGGAGCGGGCAAGGTCGCTGTGACGGAAATGCTGCGCGGCTACGGCAGCGTGGTCATGGTCGACCACGGTGGCTCGTACATGTCGGTCTATACCAACCTGCGCACGGTGATGGTCAAGCAGGGGCAGCGCGTCGAGCGGGGCCAGAAGATCGCGGACATCGGCGGTGGAGACGGCGGCACGAGCAAGCTGCACTTCGAGATCCGCTACCGCGGCAACGCGGTCGATCCACGGCAATACCTGACGGCCCGCTGAACGCCAGGGCACCGGCCCATCTGACAAAAGGTATCCCCCGAATTGGTGATATCGCAAGGGCCGCGAAATGCGCAGACTCTCGCCCTCTGTCTGTCGGAAAGGGCCTACATGGAACTCACGCACTGGATGTTTGTCATTGGCGGCGTCGGCCTGGCGCTGACGACCCAATGGTTCTTGCTCGCCCCGTTCAGCCGCAGCTGGCAGCCGATGAGGGACCAGATCGCCGAGCAGGTCACGCAGTCGGCCGCCCTCGTGGAAGCGTGCGCGTCGGGGGCTTCGCCGCGCGTCTGACAGACCTGCGCCCCGCCATGCCGGCGGGCGCCTCGGGGTGATGGCCTGCGGCCCTCTAAGATGCTCGCTGTTTTGGGAAGACGCGAGAGGCAAAGGGAGGGCCACGCATGATTTCTTTGCTCCACACGGCGGACTGGCAGATCGGCCGCGTGTTCTCGCAGTTCGAGCCCGACGACGCCGCGGCGCTGTTCGAGGCGCGCTTCAAAGTGGTCGAGCGGCTGGCCGGCATCGCGGCCGAACGCAAGGTCGACGCCGTGCTGGTCGCGGGCGACGTGTTCGACCTGCAGACCGTGTCCGACAAGACCATCCGGCGCATGTTCAATGCCATGCAGGGCTTCAGCGGGCCGTGGCTGCTGATTCCGGGCAACCACGACTCGGCGCTCAGCGAATCGGTCTGGCGCCGTGCAGAGCGCCTCGGCGCGATACCGCCGAACGCGGTGTGCTGCCTCGAGCCGAAGCCGCACACGGTGGCCGGCAAGTTCGTTCTGCTGCCCGCGCCGCTCACGCAGCGCCACACCTACGGCGACCTCACCGACTGGTTTGCCGCCGCCCCCAGCGAGGCCGGGTTGCCGCGCATCGGGCTGGCGCACGGTTGCGTGCAAGGCATCCTGTCCGAGGACATCGATTCGGCCAACCCGATTGCCGCGGGGCGGGCAGGGGAGGCCGGTCTGGACTACCTGGCGCTGGGCGACTGGCACGGCACGCGGCAGATCGACGAGCGCACCTGGTATGCGGGCACGCCCGAGACCGACCGTTTCCGGGCCAACGATTCGGGGCAGGCGCTGCGGGTGTCGATTGCGGGCGTCGGGGCGGTGCCGGAGGTCGAAACCATCCGCACAGGCCAGTTCGGCTGGCAGCAGCTGGAGCCGCGGCTCACGGTGGCGTCCGACATCGACGAACTGGTGGAAAAGCTGGCCTCGGTCGAGAGCGGCGACGTGCTTCAGCTGCGTGTGCAGGGCACCTGCGACCTGGGCGGACACGCCAGGCTGGTCGCCGCGCTCGATGCCGCCCGTGCCCGCGCCCGCGCGCTGGTGTGGGACGGCGAGGCGCTGCGGCTGGAGCCGACGGAAGAAGACATCCAGGCGCTGCACGCCGACGGTTTCGTCGGTGAAGCGCTGCAGGAACTGCGCACGCAGCAAGGCGACACGCAAGCAGAGCTGGCCCGCGATGCCTTGCTCACGCTGGCCCGCATCCTCGACGCGCAGGGTGCACGCACGGGGGCGGGCGCATGAAGCTGCAACGCCTTCGCATCGAGAACTTCAAGCTGTTTCGCGCACCGTTGGAGATCGACGGTTTCACGGACGGGCTCAACCTGTTCACGGCGCCCAACGAATCGGGCAAGTCGACCATCGCCGAGGCGATACGCGCCGCGTTCTTCGAGCGCCACCGGTCCAGCGCGGTGGAGCACCTGAGGCCCTGGGGCGAAAGCTCGGCGACGCCCACCGTGGCGCTCGACTTCGAACTCGACGGCAAGCCCTGCAGGCTCACCAAGGCCTTCCTCGGCAAGAAGCGCTGCGAGCTCGTCATCGACGGCAAGGCGATGGACGGCGCCGTGGCGGAAGACCACCTGGCGGCGCTGCTCGGCTTTCGTTTTCCGGGCAAGGGCGCCAGCACGCCGGAGCACATGGGCATTCCGGGGCTGCTGTGGATCAGGCAGGGCACTTCGCACGACATTTCGAACGCCGTCGGCTTTGCCAGCGACCACCTGCGCAACGCGCTCGGCGAGTCGCTGGGCGAGCTGGCCTCCAGCCACGGCGATGCCGTGCTGAAAGCCGTGGAGACCGAGCGAAACGAACTGCTCACGCCCGCCGGCGGCGCGCCGCGCGGCGCCTTCGCGGATGCGCTCAAGCTGCGCACGGAGCTCGAGTCCGAGCTGGCCAGGCTGCATGCCGAGATCGAGGCCTATCGCGCGGGTGTCGATCGGCTGTCGGGCCTGCGCCGCGAGCATCAACGCGACGACGCGGCGCGGCCCTGGGTGGCGCTGCGCGAGCAGCTTGCCGTGGCACAGCAGCGGCTGAACGACGGCAAGGGCCTGGCCGAGCGCAAGGCCGCGCAGGACGCGGCGCTCAAGCCGATCGTGGCGCAGGTGGGCTCGTGGCGCACGCAACTGCAGGCGATGGAGCGCGAGGAAGCCACCGTCGGCCAGCGCGAAAAGAACCTGCAGGCCGTGAAGGAAGGCCTGGAGAAGGCACTCGGCGAGCTCATGGCCTGGGAGCCGCGCCATGCGGCCGCGGCGCAGGCGGACGCCGGCGCACGCCACACCTTGCGGCTGGCGCGACAGGCCGCCTCGCGAACCGCACAGGAAAAGACGGTCGACAGCCTGGCCGAGCAGCTCGCCGCGCTGGCGAACAGCCTCGACAAGGCCAAGGGCGAGCAGGAGAAAGTCACCCGCCTGCAGGCCGACGCACACGCGCTGGGCGTGCCCGACGGCGAGCTGAAGCGCCTGCACCGCAGCGCGGACCTGCTGCGCACGGCGCAGGCCCGGCTCGATGCGGTGTCGACCGCGCTGGCGTTCGATCTGCAGCCCGGCGCCCGGGTTCGGGTGGGCGGCGTCGACGTGGCGGCTTCGGCGCGCCAGACCGTCATCGCGCGGACCGAGATCGACATCGAAGGCATCGGGCGCATCACGGTGCTGCCGGGAGGCTCGGACCTGGACAGCCTGGGCGTCGAACGTGACCGGGCCCGCGACGAACTGGCCGCCCAGTTGCAGGCCCTGCGCGCGGACAGCGTGGCCGCCGTGGAGGAACGCGTGCGGCTGCATGCCTTGCGAAAGGGTGAAGCCCATGCGGCGGAGGCGGTGCTGTCGGCGCTGGCGCCCCAGGGCCTGGGCGCTCTTGCCGCCGATGTCGCGTTGCGCGAGGCCCGCCTGGCCGAGGCAAAGGAGGTTCTGCGGGCGATGCCCCCCGCGCCCGACGCGCCGGTGCCGTCGGCCGCGCAGGCCGAATCGGAGGAGGGCGCCGCACGCACCGCACTGGAAGCGGCCTCTTCGGCGCTCAACGCGGCCAAGGTGCAGGCGGGCCATGCGCGCGAACAGGTCAAGGCTGCCGAGGACGAACTCGCGGCAGTGCGAACGACGCTGGCCGACCCGATGCGCGCCGGCCGCAAGCGCGAAGCCGGCGAGGCCTTGACCGATGCGCTCGCGCAGCAATCGGCCATCGAGCAGAAGGCCGGTGAACTCGCCCTGCAGTTGCAGACGGTCAACCTGCCGGTGCTGGCTCAGGACGTGGAACGGCTGGAGCGCAGCGTCAGGCAGGCCGAATCGGCGCACAGCGCCAGGGCCAACGAGATCATGCGGCTCGAAGTCGAACTCGTCACGAAAGGCGCGCTGGGCCAGGAAGAGATCGCATCCGAAAGGCAGCGCGAACTAGAGCACGCCACGCGGCGCTGCACCGAGCTCGGGCGCCACGCCAGGGCGCTGGACCACCTGCTGAAGCTGTTGCGCGACAAGCGCTCGGCACTGGCGCGTCGGCTGCGGGCGCCGTTGCAGAAGCACCTCGACCACTACTTGCAGATTCTTTTCCCCGGTGCGCAGGTCGAAGTCGGCGACGACCTGTCACCTGGGCGCATCACACGGCAAGGCGTGCGCGGCGTGCAAAGCGGCGCGTTCGAAGAGCTCAGCGTGGGTGCGCGTGAACAGATGGGCGTCGTGGCGCGGCTGGCGTATGCGGACTTGTTGAAGGAGGCGCACAAGCCGACCTTGCTGATCCTTGACGATGCCCTGGTGCACACCGATGAAGAGCGGCTCGGACAGATGAAGCGAGTGCTGTACGACGCGGCAACGCGGCACCAGATCCTGATCCTGAGTTGCCATCCGGAGGCTTGGCGCGACCTGGGGGTAGTCGCGAGGAGTATTGCGTAGGGAGCCACAGCCTTCCAGGGTGGAGGGCTGGTTGGCCTATCGGGCCTACTATGCCTCTCCGTTATTTAACATAATGCACATTGTGTGCATTACATGCTAACCCAAAACATCCCCAGACCTCACCACTTCCCATCCTTCGGCACCGCCTTGGGCGCGTTGGCCCTTGCCGTGGCCGCCGCCGTGATCAACGACGCCGCTTCAGCGCGGCCCGCCTTGTTTGCGAAATCGACTGCCGTCATGCCCAACTGGTTCTTCATCGTGGTGTCCGCACCCTCGGCCAGCAGCAGCTTCACGGCTTCGCCCGATCCGTACATTGCCGCCATCATCAGCGGCGTGGTGCCGTTGGGCGATTGCGCGTCGATGAAGGCGTAGTTGTCGAGCAGCACTTTCATGATGGTCAGTTGCCCGCTGGTGGCCGCGTAATGCAGCGGCGTCCAGCCGGTCTTGTTGACTGCCGCATCGCGCTTGAGCAACTGCGTGACCAGGTCCTGCTGGCCCTTGATGGCAGCCAGCATCAGTGGCGTTTCGCCCTTGGCGTTGGGCAGGTCCACATTGGTCTGCGGCGACTCGACCAGCACCTGGATGACCTTGGGCGACGGCTCGCGCAGCGCGATCATCAAGCCGGTCTGGCCATGCTCGTCGAGCGTGTTGGGGTCGAAACCGCGCTGCAGCAGGGTGCGCACACCGCTGCCGTTGTCGCCGCGCACGGCCCGGAAGAAGTCTTCGAACGAACCCGCATGTGCCGCAAAAGCTGCAGCAACGACAAGGAGATAGATCGAATTCTTAAAGTAGTTTTTCATGATTTGACGTCCCTGAACAAGGTTTCGAAGTTGTCGCTCGTGGCCTTGGCTATGGCTTCGACGGGCATCTTTCTGAGCTCGGCGATCTGTTGCGCCACAAAAGGCACGTACGACGGATTGTTGGTCTTGCCGCGGTACGGCACGGGCGCCAGGTAGGGGCTGTCGGTCTCGATCAGCATGCGGTCCAGCGGCACGAAAGCGGCCACGTCGCGCAGGTCCTGGGCCTTCTTGAAGGTCAGGATGCCGGAAAACGAAATATAGAAACCCAGGTCGAGCGCGGCACTCGCCACCTCGGCGGTTTCGGTGAAGCAATGGAAAACACCGCCCGCCGCGCCGGAAGAGGCGTCCTCGCCCTCCTCTTTCAGAATCGCCAGCGTGTCCGCCGAGGCCTCCCGCGTATGGATGATCAGCGGCTTGCGCGTTTGCCGGGCAGCGCGAATGTGCACGCGGAAACGGTCGCGCTGCCACTCCATGTCTGAAATGCTGCGCCCGCCCTTGCGTTCTTCCATCTGGTAATAGTCGAGGCCGGTTTCGCCGATGGCCACCACGCGGGGCCGGGCCGCGAGCCGCACCAGGTCTTCGACGGTGGGCTCGGCGATGTCCTCGTTGTCGGGGTGCACGCCCACGCTGGCCCAGAAGTTGTCATAGCTGGCGGCCAGCGCCTGCACGTCGTCGAACTCCTCGAGCTTGGTGCAGATGCAGAGTGCCCGCTCGACCTGCGCCGCGGCCATGGCAGCGCGGATCTGCGGCATCTGGTCCGCGAACTCGGGAAACGTGAGGTGGCAGTGGGAGTCTGTGAACATCGGAAATGGCGAGCTGCGACGCTCGCTCCTGTGGGAGATGGCGCCGTGTACAGAGTTCCGCGTCCCAAGGACGGCGGGACGCTCAAATGGTTTGTGTCGGGCGGTCGGAGGCCATCGAGCCGCCGAGCGCGGCCTCGATGCGCGCCTTCAGCTGGCGCGATTTCTCGTCCGACGGAAAGCGGATGCCCACGCCCGGCGCCCGGTTGCCGGCCGCGCGCTGCGGCGTGATCCAGGCGACCTTGCCGGCCACCGGGTAGCGCTGCGGGTCTTCGGGCAGCGTGAGCAGCACGTAGACGTCGTCGCCGAGCCGGTATTCGCGCGAGGTCGGAATGAAGATGCCGCCCTCCGCGAACAAAGGGATGTACGCCGCATAGAGCGCGCCCTTTTCCTTGATGGCGAGCTGAATCACGCTCGGCCGGGCGGGCGACGCTGCGAGGGCTGCGGGGGCAACAGGTTGGTTCATGGGCGGCGAGCGGCAGAGTTTAGGGTGGTTCGCGCTTCGCTCACAAGCGCTTCCAGCATCAGGCCCGCATTGAAGGGGTGTTCGGCGGTCCTTGCGGCACTCGCCAGCGACTTCGACCAGCGCGCCAGCGCCAGCCGCGACGGCGCGGCCGGCAGGTCGGCCGCCTCGAAAAACCGGGGTTCGGCACCGTTGCCGACCGCCATCAGGTCATGGCAGAGCTTTTGCAGCGCACCGACCGCCTGCGCCGGTGCGTGATCGGACAGTGCCCCCACGTCGCCGCGCGTCATGGCTTTCGGAAGCAAGGACCACGCCTTGGGCGACTGGCCCGACCGCGCGAGCCGCAGCGCATCGCTCGGCCGGCCGCCGGCGGCGCGCAGCAGCGCGGCGGCATCGGCGGCGGGGACGTCCTGCGCGGCGAGCCAGGCCTCGGCCTCGGCGGTCTCGGGCCACGGCAGCGTGAAGCCCAGGCAGCGGCTGCGAATGGTCGGCAGCAGCTGCCACGCGGCTTCGCTGGCCAGCACGAAGCGCACGTCGCCGACCGGCTCCTCCAGCGTCTTCAGCAGCGCGTTGGCGGTGATGTTGTTCATGCGCTCGGCCGGATACACCAGCACCACCTTGCCGCGCCCGCGCGCGCTGGTGCGCTGGGCGAAGCCGACCGCGTCGCGCATTGCCTCGACGCGGATCTCGCGGCTGGCCTTGCGCTTCTTGTCGTCGATGTCGGATTGCGCCTTTTCGTCGAGCGGCCATGCGAGTTCCTGCATGGCAACCTCGGGCATCAGCACGCACAGGTCGGCGTGCGTGCGCACCTCGATGGCGTGGCAGCTGGCGCAATGGCCGCAGGCGGTGCCCTCCGGCGCGGGTTGTTCGCACAGCCAGGCAGAGGCCAGCGCCAGCGCCAGTTCGTACTGTCCGATTCCCGAAGGGCCTTGCAGCAGCCAGGCATGGCCGCGCTGGCGCAGCAATTCGGTGAGCGGGCGGCGCAGCCAAGGGGACAACGGGGGGGCGCTCATCGGGCAGGCCCTCCCAGCACGCCGCGCGTCAGCAGCGCCGTTTCCACCTGCTGCCAGACCTGGTCACGTGCCTGGCTGGCGTCGATGCGCACGAAGCGCTGCGAATCGGCGGCCGCGCGATCGGCATAGCCCTGTGCGACACGGCTGAAGAACTCGACCGGCTGGGCCTCGAACTTGTCAGGCACGCGCGCGCCGGCCAGCCGTTGCGCGGCAATCTGCGGCGCCAGGTCGAACCACAGCGTGATGTGCGGCTGCAGCAGCGTCGCGGCTGAGTGCCCCGCCCTGCCCGCCTGCACCCATTGTTCGAGCGTCGACAACACGCGTTCGTCGAAACCGCGCCCCGCGCCCTGGTAGGCGAAGGTGGCGTCGGTGAACCGGTCGCACAGCACCACATCGCCGCGCAGCAGCGCCGGCTCGATGACCTGCACGACGTGGTCGCGCCGCGCGGCGAACACCAGCAGCGACTCGGTCAGCGGGTCCATCGGTTGCTCGAGGATCAGGCCGCGCAGCGTTTCGGCCAGCGGCGTGCCGCCGGGTTCGCGCGTACGCACCACCGCGCGGCCCTGCGCCCTGAACAGCGCTTCCAGTGCGTCGAGGTGGCTGGACTTGCCCGCGCCGTCGATGCCCTCCAGCGTCAGGAAAAGACCGGAACCGTTGTCACTCATTGCGTGGCCTTGGGTTTGGAATCGCCGCCGCCGCGCTGGTAGCGGTTGACCGCGCGGTTGTGGTCGTCGAGCGAGCTGCTGAACTGGCTGGTGCCGTCGCCGCGCGAAACGAAATACAACGATTTGCCTTGCGCCGGCTGCACGGCCGCCAGCAGCGCGGCCTTGCCGGGCATCGAAATCGGCGTGGGCGGCAGGCCGCCGCGCGTGTAGGTGTTCCAGGGCGTATCGGTCTGCAGGTCTTTCTTGCGCAGGTTGCCGTCGAAGCCGGTGCCCATGCCGTAGATCACCGTCGGGTCGGTCTGCAGCGGCATGCCGATGCGCAGGCGGTTGGTGAAGACCGAGGCGATTTGCGCGCGGTCGTTGGCCTTGCCTGTCTCCTTTTCGACAATGCTGGCGAGAATCAGCGCCTCTTCGGCCGATTTCAGCGGCAGGTCGGAGGCGCGGGCAGCCCAGGCGGCTTCGAGCTTCTTGTCCATGGCGCGCATCGCGCGCTGCAGCAGGGCGACGTCGGTCGAGCCCTTCGAGTAGGTGTAGGTGTCCGGAAAGAAGCGCCCTTCCGGGTGCACGCCCGGCTTGCCGAGCTTGGTCATGAGCGCCTCGTCGGTCAGGCCCACGCTCTCGGGCTTGAGCTGGTCGGCCTTGGCGAGCGCGGCGCGCACCTGGCGGAAGTTCCAGCCCTCGACGAGCACCAGGCTGCGCGTGGCCTCCTCGCCGCGCACCAGCACGTTGAGCAGCAGCTTGGGCGTGACGCCGCGCTCCAGCTCGTAGCTGCCGGCACGCATCTGGCGGTCCTGGCCCGACACACGGAACCACAGGTAGAGCAGCTGCGGCTGCACGTCGACACCCGTGTCGGCCACCGCCTGCGCGATGCCGCGCGGCGTGGTGCCGGGTTCCACGGACAGGTCGACGCTGGGCGCCGGCAGCTTGAGCGGCTGGTGCACCCACCAGAGACCGGCGCCGCCGAGCGCAAGAGCGACCAGGGCGGCGAGCAGGAAGAGCGTGAGGAAGAAGCTGCGCACGGATCCGATGTGGGGAAGACGGAAGAAAGAGCGTGGCCCGGCGGGCCGCGGAGCGGGAGTCCCTGCCGTCCGGAAGGAACAGGCCCGGCCATGATAATTCAGCGATGACCACAGTCGTTCTCAATGGCGTCACCGCCCTCTCCCTGTCCAGCCCATCGGCCGCCTCGGGCCAGCTCGGCGTGATCCGTGCAGAGGGCCCCGACGCCGCCAGCTTCCTGCACGGCCAGCTCACGCAGGACTTCTCGCTGCTCGGCGGCGCCGACGCCCGCCTGGCCGCGCTGTGCACCGCCAAGGGCCGTGTGATCGCAAGTTTCATCGGCATCAAGCCGCAAGCCGAACTGGTCTTGCTCGTGTGCAGCCGCGACATCCTGGCCGCCACGCTCAAGCGCCTGTCGATGTTCGTGCTGCGCGCCAAGGTCAAGCTGACCGACGCCACCGAGCAGTTTTCGCTCTACGGCCTGGCCGGCACCGCGCTGACCGCCAACGGCCTCGACGCCGCCGCCCTGCCCGGCAAGCGCACCGCCGTGGGAGACGACGTGAGCGTGGTCTCGCTGTACCCGGCCGACCGCATCCCGCGCGCCCTGTGGATCGCGCCGGTCGGCCAGCCGGCCCCCGTGGGCGCGCCGCTCGACGCCGAACTGTGGCAATGGAGCGAGGTGCGCAGCGGCATCGTCACGCTGACGACACCGGTCATCGAGGCCTTCGTGCCGCAGATGATCAACTACGAATCGGTGGGCGGCGTCAACTTCAAGAAGGGCTGCTACCCCGGCCAGGAAGTGGTGGCGCGCAGTCAGTTCCGCGGCACGCTGAAGCGCCGCACCTACCTCGTTCAGGCCGATGCGCCCCTGGCCGCCGGCCAGGACGTGTTTGCCGCCAGCGACGCCGAGCAGCCCGTGGGCACCGTGGCGCAGGCTGCCTCCGCGCCCGGCGGTGGCTGGGCCGCCCTCATCTCGATGCAGATCTCGGCCCTCGAAGCCGGCGGCCTGCGTGCCGGCTCGGCGCACGGGCCCGCGCTCACGGTCGAGCCGCTGCCCTACGCCCTGCTCGAAGACATCTGAGGGCATTCCCTCGCTCACGCCCGTCCGTCGGGCACATGGCGCTATCGAAATGATAGCGCCATTTTTTTGCGTGCCGTTTAACCCCGCCGCGGATGCTGCGCCGTAGAAGCCTGCATCGATCCACTCCCGGCAAGGAAGACACCATGCAGCGCAGATTCTTTTCCACCGCCCTGGCCCTGGGCACCTTGGGCGCACTGGCCGCGGCCTCGTGCCTCCCGGCCTGGGCGCAGAGCCAGCCCTCGGGGCGCATCGGCTCGCTCATGCAGATCAGCGTGGTCGACCGCGGCACCGGCGCCGAGCTGCCCATCTACCGCCACCGCGGCGACTACTGGGTGGCCGGGCGCCCCGGCGCGCGCTACGCCATCCGGGCGCGCAATGCGATGGGCGAACGCGTCATGGCCGTGATGTCGGTGGACGGCGTGAACGTCGTCACCGGCGAAACCGCGGGCGTCGGGCAGAACGGCTACGTGTACGGCCCGCGCGAACGCAGCGACATCACCGGCTGGCGCAAGAGCGATTCGCAGATTGCGGCCTTCGAGTTCGCCGCGGCCGGCAACTCCTACGCCAGCCGCACCGGCCGCCCCGACGACGTGGGCGTGATCGGCGTCGCGATGTTCCGCGAGCGCCTGCCGGAACCGCCACCGCCCGTCGTCACGCCCTATCCGCAGCGCGACGGTTACGGCGGCCGCGAACGGCGCAGCGAGTCGTCGTCGATGGGCGATGCGCGTGCAAAGGCAGCGCCGGCCGACAGCGCCGCTGCCGCCGAGGCCCCCGCCGGCAGCATGGCCCGCCAGCCAGCGCCCAGCCCGAGCCTGGGCACCGCGCACGGCCGCCGCGAAACCTCCTACGTCGGCAAGACCACCTTCGAGCGCGCGCAGTCATCGCCCGACGAGGTGGTGCGCATCCGCTACGACAGCCGCGAGAACCTCGTGGCCGCGGGCGTGATCCCGATGCCGCCTCCGCCGCGCTGGCCGCGTCCGGCGGGCCCGTCGGCGTTCCCGGGTTCCGACGCGGGCTACGTGCCCGACCCGCCGCCGCGCTACTGAGGCTCAGCGCAGGGCGCGGCGCATCTCGATGTGCGGGATGCCGGCTTCCTCGAAGCCTTCGCCGTGCACCGCATAGCCGAGCCGCGCATAGAAGCGCTCGGCGCTGCGCTGCGCGTTCAGCGCCACCTCGCGGTCGCCGCGTGCGTGCGCGGCCTCCTCGAGCACCCGCACCACGGCGGCGCCATGTCCGCCGCTGCGCAGGTTGCGGTGCACCGCCATGCGACCGATGTGCGACACGCCGTCTTCCGCGTGCAGCAGCCGGCCCGTGGCAATGACCTGGCCCAGCCGGTTGCGCGCCACTGCGTGCAGCACCACGGGGTCGTTCTCGTCCCACTCCAGCGACTCGGGAATGTTCTGCTCCTCGATGAACACGGCGCGGCGCAGTGCGCCCGCGCCGTCGCCCAGCACGTCCCAGCCGCCGGTTTCCACGGTGCGCATCGGCTCGCCGGCTTCATAGCCGGTGAGCACGTCGCGCAGCACCTGCGGCACAGGCTTCGAGGTCTGCGTGGCCGGGTCGGCGAACACATAGACCAACTCGCAGCCGACCAGGAACTGGTCCTGGCGGAACAGTCCGCCCTCGAACACCATCGACGACGTGCCGATGCGCGTGCAGCGCATCCCCACGTCGAGCATGTCGTCCATGCGCGCAGAGCCACGGAAGTCGATGGTCGCCTTGCGCACGTACAGGTCGCCGCCCAGCGACTGCATCGCCTCTTCGTAAGGCAGTGCGAGCGCGCGCCAGTAGTCCGAGATGGCGGTGTCGAAGTACATGAGGTAGTGCGCGTTGAAGACGATCTTCTGCATGTCGACTTCGGCCCAGCGCACGCGCAGGCGGTGGAAAAAGCGGAAATCGCTGCGTTGCATTCTTTGTCTCCGGAAAGGTCTTGGATGGTGGGGAAAAGCGGACTTGGTTCGGACGCAGCAACCGTGCTCAAGGCTGCAAGGCCTCGCGCAGCGCCCGGGCCGCATCGTCCTGCGCCTGCAGCGCCTCGGGAATCGCCCGGCCCATCTTGATGAACTCGTGGATCACGCCGCGGTAGATCTCCAGGTCGACCGGCACGCCCGCGGCGCGCAGCTTGTCGGCATAGGCAATGCCTTCGTCGACCACCGGGTCGCATTCGGCCAGCGCGATCCAGGCCGGCGCCACGCCGTCGACGTCGTCGGCCAGCAGCGGCGCAAAGCGCCAGTCGTCGCGGTCGGCGCGCGTGCGAACGTACTGCGCGAAGAAGAAATCGATCATGGCCTTCGTCAGCAGCGGCCCCTCGGCATGGCGCGCGTGCGAGGCGGTGTCCTGGTGCGCTGCGGTGCCCGGATAGATGAGCATCTGCAGCGCCAGCGGCAGGCCGGCGTCGCGCGCAAGAATGGCGCACACCGCCGCGAGCGTGCCGCCCGCGCTGTCGCCGCCGACCGCCAGCCTTGCCGGGTCCAGGCCCAGGCCCGCGCCTTCTTTGGCGATGAACTGGAAGGCGTCCCACGCGTCGTTCGACGCGGTCGGGAACTTGTGCGCCGGCGCCAGCCGGTAGTCCACCGACACCACCGCGCAACCGCTCTTGTGGCTCAGCACGCGGCACAACGTGTCGTGCGTGCGGATGTTGCCGACCGTGAAGCCGCCGCCATGAAAGTACATCAGCGCAGGCAGCACATCGGTCGATGGCGCATACAGGCGCGCGGGCATCGCGAACCCGTCGCGCGCCGCAATGACGAAGTCTTCGACCCGCGCCAACTCGGGCTTGGGCACCTCGAGCACGCCCGCGCCTTTCTCGTACGAGGCCTTGGCCTCCTCGGGCGTCAGCTGGTCGAGCGGTGGGTGGCCGGCACGCGCCATGCGCTCGACCACGCTGGCCATCTTCGGTGTGAGTCGTGCAGCGTGGGCTGTTCCGGGCGAGACAGCGGCAAGGGTTTCTTTCGTGTGCAAGACGGTTCGCTCTTGTTAGATTTGGCTGGTCGGCAATCGTACTGCCCGGAGCATTCCCACACCCATGGCCCTCATCCAATACCTCACCCAGATCCAGTTCGAATTCGGCGCCATCCGGCTGCTGTCCAGCGAGTGCGCCCGCATCGGCATCAACCGCCCGCTGATCGTGACCGATGCCGGCGTGCGCGCGGCCGGCGTGCTGCAGAAGGCGCTGGACGCCATCGCCGATCTCGAGGTGTCGGTGTTCGACCAGACGCCCTCCAACCCGACCGAAGCCGCCGTGCGCGCAGCCGTCGAGCTGTACCGCAGCGGTCGCTGCGACGGACTCATCGCGGTGGGCGGCGGCTCGGCCATCGACTGCGCCAAGGGCGTGGCCATCGCGGCCACGCACGAAGGCCCGCTCAAGACCTACGCCACCATAGAAGGCGGCTCGCCCAGGATCACCGACCGCGCGGTGCCGCTCATTGCGGTGCCCACCACCAGCGGCACCGGCAGCGAAGTGGCGCGCGGCGCCATCGTCATCGTGGACGACCACCGCAAGCTCGGCTTTCACAGCTGGTTCCTGATGCCCAAGGCCGCCATCTGCGACCCCGAGCTCACGCTGGGGCTGCCCCCCAGGCTCACGGCCGCCACCGGCATGGACGCCATTGCGCACTGCATGGAAACCTTCATGTCGGCCGCGTTCAACCCGCCGGCCGACGGCATCGGCCTGGACGGCCTGGAGCGCGCCTGGGGCCACATCGAACGCGCGACGAAGGACGGCAGCGACCGCGAGGCGCGCCTGAACCTCATGAGCGCCTCGATGCAGGGCGCCATGGCCTTCCAGAAGGGCCTGGGCTGCGTGCATTCGCTGAGCCACAGCCTGGGCGGGGTCGATCCGCGCCTGCACCACGGCACGCTCAACGCCCTCTTCCTGCCCGCGGTGATCCACTTCAACGCGGGTGCCGAGTCGGTGCAGAAAGAGCGACGCCTGCAACGCATGGCGCAGGCCATGCACCTCGATTCGGCGGGCGACCTGGGCGACGCCATCCGCGACATGAACGCACGGCTCGGACTGCCCAAGGGCCTGGCCGAAGTGGGCGTGACGCCCGCAATGTTCGAGAAGATCATCGACGGCGCCATGGCCGACCATTGCCACAAGACCAACCCGCGGCTCGCCTCGCGCGACGACTACACGGCCATGCTCGAAGCCTCGATGTGAGGCCCTTGCGGGCGCCATGTAAGCGCTTTTTCTACGCTCGCCGAGTCATGCCGATGACATGAGGGATTTCTAGACTGACATGAAAGGCTTCGCTTCCGCGAAAGCCCAAAAGGGTCAGGGGAAATTCCGAATGCCGCGTACCGTCCAAGTCCATACCGTCCTGAGCGCCGAGCAGCTCAAGTTCCGCGCCATGCGGGGACGCGAAGGACTCTCGCAACTCTTCGAGTTCGAGGTGGACATGGTCAGCACCAGCTTCAGCCTCGACCTGAAGCAGCTGCTCGGCACCTCGCTCACCATGGAGCTGGCCGACGAAGCCGGTCCGCGCTTTCTCAACGGCACCGTGGTGCGCTTCGAGCTGGTGGGCCGCGCCAACGAAACCGGCCGCCACTACATCTACCGCGCACTGGTGCAGCCGTGGCTGTGGTACCTCACGTGCACCAGCGACTGCCGCATCTTCCAGAACAAGAGCGTGCCCGAGGTGCTCGACGAGGTGCTGGGCAAGTACGGCTTCCAGTTCGAGAAACGGCTCACCGGCAGCTACGCCCCCTGCGAATACTGCGTGCAATACCAGGAGAGCGACTTCGCCTTCGTGAGCCGCCTCATGGAGCAGGAAGGCATTGCCTACCACTTCGAGCACGGCGACGGCACGCACCTGCTGGTGCTGGCCGACGACACCGGCAGCTACACGCCCCTGCCCGGCCACGCCAGCATTCCGTACCGGCCGCGCGACCGCGTGCTCAACGCGCTGGAGCCCTGCATCGACCAATGGCGCGCGACCGAGCAGATCACCTCCGGCCGGGTGATGCTCGACGACTTCGACTTCAAGAAGTCGCGCGCCTCGCTGCAAAGCGTGCAGCAAGACCCGAAGCCGCACGAGCATTCGAGCTACGAGGTCTACGAATGGCTGGGCGGCTACAGCGAGCACCAGCAGGGCGACGCCTACGCACGCATCCGCCTGCAGGAGCTGCAGTGCGCGCACGAGCTGGCCGCCGGCCACACCAACGTGCTCGCCATGGCGCCGGGCTACCTGTTCGAGATGACGCACTGCCCGCGCGAGTCGGACAACCGCGAGTACCTGGTCACCGAAACCCGCTACGACCTGCGCGAGCCCGAGTACTCCTCGGGCGGCAGCAGCGAATCGGTGTGCGCGTTCGACTTCACCGTGCTGCCCTCGAGCGTGACCTACCGCCCCGCGCGCACCACGCCGCGCCCGCGCACCAACGGCCCGCAGACCGCCACCGTGGTGGGCCCGCAGGACATCTGGACCGACCGCTTCGGCCGTGTGAAGCTGCAGTTCCGCTGGGACCGCTACGGCCAGTCGGACGAGAACAGCTCGTGCTGGGTGCGCGTGTCTAGCAACTGGGCCGGCGCCAACTTCGGCACCATGCACATGCCGCGCGTGGGCCAGGAGGTGATCGTCGATTTCATCGGCGGCGCGCCCGACCGCCCCATCATCACCGGACGCGTCTACAACAGCGACCAGATGCCGCCCTGGGAGCTGCCCGCCAACGCCACGGCCAGCGGCATCCTCACGCGCTCCAGCAGCGGCGGTGCGGCCAACCAGGCCAACATGCTGCGCTTCGAGGACCGCGCGGGCGCCGAGCAGATCCTGTTGCACGCCGAGCGCAACCTCGACGTGGAGGTCGAGGCCGACGAGACGCACACCACCGACGGCACCCGCACGACCCTCGTCAAGGGCCACGAGTCGGCCACCTACCAGAACGGCGAGACCCGCGACATCATCGCCGGCGCCAAGGAAACCATCACCGGCGGCGACACGCGCAGCGTGAGCGGCGGCTTCACCGAGACCGTGACCGGCGGGGTGAACCAGAACATTGCAGGCGGCAAGACCCGCGTGCTCAGCGGCGGGCTGAAGGACACCGTCACGGGCGGTGTCGATTCCGCCATCACGGGCGGCTACCGCGGCACCATCGACGGGCAGGAAATACGCTACGTGAGCGCGGGCCGCGACGACACCATCGACACCTCGAACACCGTGCTGGTGAACGGCCCCTCGACCACCACCGTCACCGGTCCCACCGTGCACACCTCGCCGGACGTGACCTTCAACACCACCAACCACATCCACAACACGACGCAGCACGTCATCAACACCAACGTCTACAACACGACGTCGAACACCTACAACAACCTGACGAACAACTACACCAACAACTCCGTCAGCTACACCAACAACTACGCCAAGAGCAGCGACTGGCGCCTGGCGCGGGCCGGCGGCGCGGGATTCCGCTTCGGGGCGGTGGGCCTGTCGCTGGACTTCTGGGGCGTGCGCCAGCAGTTCTACGGCGTCAACTCGCAGTACGCGGTGCTGAAGGTGGACTTCATCACCTTCAAGATCGCGAACAAGGGCATCGACATCACCACCCAGGCCACCTCGGTGGCGCGGGCGGCGCTGCGTTTCTACATGGATGGCCTGGTAACCTATGCGCAGGCCATGCACATCGTGATGTGAAGGACGGCATGCCTGAGTGGGAAACGCTTCTGTGGATCTTCTTCGCGGTCGTGATGACCGGCGTCATCGTGGCGAGCATCGGCGCGGTCGGCCACATGCGCCGCGAGAACAGGCTGTACACCGCTGAACAAAAGCGGTGGGCCGTGCTCGCGCAGTTGGGCCGGCCCGTCGAGGGCACGGTGCGCGACTTTCGCATGCACCCGGGCAACATGACGCGCGGCGGCTCGCGCGGGCAGACCGTGTGCGCCGTGGTGCTCGACGTCGACTACACCGACGGCACCGGCACGCCCCGCACCGCGTCGATCCGAACCTTCATCGAAGACGCGCTGGTCCCCAGCTTCCAGGCGCCGGGCAAGCGCGTTCACCTGCGCCGTGACCCGCAAGACCCTGCATCGGTCGCCATCGACCGCGAGCGCACGCCGCTGGAAATTCCGCGTGCGCCCTGAACATCGATGAAGACCGTCAAGCCGCTGCGCCTGAGCACCACCACCCGGCCTTTCCTGCGCCAGGGCGAACAGCACCTGGCCGTCACCACGCTGTGCATGGTGTCGATGGGCGGCGCGCCCGTGCTGACGCCGGAGCCCGCGTTCTGGAAGACGCTGTCCGACGAGCTGGGCGCCGCCACTGCCATCGACCTGGGGCTGCCGAAGGCGCGCGCCGAGGTGCTCGCCACCGGCTTCGCCTACACCGCGCACCAGCCCGAAAAGACGCGGTGCGCCGTGCGCTTGCAGTTGGGCGGCTTGTGCAAGGACCTGGCCGTCTTCGGCGACCGCTACTGGCTCGGCGGGCGCGCGACCGAGCCGCAACCGTTCGAGGCGATGCGCATGGACTGGACCCGCGCCTATGGCGGCCCCGACTTCGCCGACAACCCGCTGGGCCGTGGCCATGCGCTCGAGCAGGTCAACGGCCAAGCGGTGCAGCGACTGCCCAACATCGAGAACCCGACTGCGCACGTGCACCGCCCCGGCGACCAGCCCGAGCCGGCCGGCTTCGGCCCCATCGACATCGCCTGGCCGCGGCGCATGCGCCTGATCGGCAGGCAGTACGACGAGCACTGGCGGGCGCATCTGTTTCCCGGGTTCGCCGAGGACATGGACTGGCGGCTGTTCAATGCCGCGCCCACCGACCAGCACCTGGCCGACTCGGCGGAGATTGCACCGGGCACGCCCTATGCGGTCTGGAACATGCACCCCACGCAGCCCATTCAGCAGGGCCGGCTGCCGCACTGGCGCGCCCTCGCCTTCGTCGTGCGGCGGCATGCGCCTGAGCACGCAGAAGAAATCGCGCAGCGGCTGACCACGGCCTGGTTCTTCCCGCACCTGGACCGCGTGGCGCTGATCTTCCACGGCGAAACGCGCATCGAGGAAGACGATGCCTCCGACATCACGCACGTGATGCCCGCGCTCGAAGCCGTCGATGCGCCGCGCGGCGTGGCGCACTACGCCACCGTGCTGCGCCAGCGTTGCGACCCTGACAAGGGTGCGCTCTACATGTTCCGCGACGACGAACTGGTGCCGCAGGATGCTATCGGCCCCTGGCTCGACCAGCCCGAAGCCGCCGAGTCGGCGCTGGTGCGCAACATGCGCGAGCGCGGCACGCAGGCCCGCGAAGAGCTCAAACAGATGGCGCTGGAAGCCGGCCACAAGGCCCGCCACTTCAGGGAACGCCCGCTGCCCGAGCCCTTCAGGCGCATGCCCACGCTGCGCGAGCTGCCCGAGTTCGTGGAACAGGCCGATGCCTACGCCCGCGCGCAGCGCGAGCAGGGCGCGGTCGAGCGCCAGCGCCTGCAGCGCGAGGCCGACGCCAATGCCAAGGAGTCGATGAAGGTCGGCTTCGACACCGGCAAGCTGGTGCGCGAACACGACCGCACCGAGCTCAAGGGCCCGCCGCGCGTGGACGGTGCGTCGGTGCTGCGCGGCTTCACCGGCATCGCCGCCGCCACGGGCACCGCGCCGGCGCCTCCGAAGCAGGTCGAGGCCATGCGCCAGATGACCGAGGCCGGCGAGCGCGGGCTGATGGCGCTGTACCGCGGCTCGGCACAGCACCAGGCCCGCATCGACCCGCTGCCGGCGGAACGCCTGGCCGCGCTGCGCGCCCAGGTCACGGCCACGCTGCAAGGCAGCCGCGACTTCACCGACATGGACCTGACCGGCGCCGACCTCTACGGCATGGACCTGCGCGGCGCCTGCTTTCGCCGCGCCCTGCTCGAAAGCGCCGACCTGCGGCATGCCGTATGCGACGGTGCCGACTTCAGCGACGCGGTGCTGGTGCGGGCCCAGTTGACCGATGCCAGCCTCCGGGGAGCGGCGCTGCACCAGACCAACCTGGCGGGCATCGACTGCGAGCGCGCCGACTTCTCGGGCGCGCAGATGGAAGGCACGAAGCTGGAGCAGGTGAAGTTCGCGCAGTGCAACTTCACGGGCGCGCGGCTGCACCATGTGCATGTGCTGCAGTCGCAGATCACCGGTTGCAGCTTCGACGAGGCGGACATCGCCTACGCCGGCTTCCTGTCGGACACCGCGCTGGCGCAATGCAGCTTTCGCCGCGCCCGGCTGGTGAAGGTGGGTTTCCTTTCCTGCAGCGTGGCACGGCTCGATTTCACCGGCGCCTCGCTCGAAGCCTGCGCCTGGACCCACACCGTGTGCGACGACGGCATCGTGTTCGCCGGCGCGCTGCTCCACACCACCTGCTTCGCGGGCCGCACCAGCCTGCGCGAAGTCAATTTCGAGGCGGCCACGCTGGTGCAATGCAGCCTGCGCGCCATGCCGATGCAAGGCGTGCGCCTGGCCCGTGCCACGCTCGACACCTGCGACCTGTCGTCCTGCGACCTGAGCGCGGCCGACCTCGCCGACGTGCAGGCGCCCGAAAGCCTGTTCATCCGCAGCGACCTCAGCCGCGCCTCGCTGCGGGGCGCCAACCTGATGACCGCCAACTTCAACAAGGCCCTGCTGGCCGGCACCGACCTGCGCGAGGCCAACCTGTTTCGCGCCGACATGTCGCAGATCCGCATCGACGGCATCACCGAAACCCGGGGCGCCTACATCGCGCAGACCAAGACCGTGCCGGCCTTGGCCGCGGCACCGAAGCGATGAGTCCGCAGGAGCTTGCAGCCAAGGTCCGCAACGGCGAGCGCATGGATGCAGAAGACTTCAGCGGCATGGCGCTGCACGGGCTGGACCTGTCGGGCGGCATGTTCAGCGAGTGCCTTTTCACGCGCGCCGGCCTTGCGGGCAGCCAACTGAACGACGCGGTGTTCGACCGCTGCACCTTCGACGGTGCGGCGCTGGACGCGGGCCGGCTCGACGGCGCGACCTTCCTGCGCTGCAGCCTGCGGGAGGTGGACGCGGACGCCAGCCACTGGACAGGCGCGGTGGTCGCGGAGTGCGACCTGCGCGGCGCACGCTGCGCCGACACGCTGCTCGCGAACGCCGCATTCCAGAACTGCGAGCTGCAGGGCGCCGTGTTCGAGCGCGCCACGCTGAAGCAGACGATCTTCAACGACAACCACATGGGCGATGCAGACCTGCGCGACGCGGCGCTCGCCGGCGCGGTGTTCTTCCGCTCCGACTTGCGAGAAGTCGCGTTCCAGGGCGCGCGCTTTCACAACGTCGTGTTCTCCGAGGCCGACCTGCGCGGGCAGTCGTTCGCAGGCCAGTCGTTCGCGCTGTGCCAGTTCACCGATGCGCGCCTGTCGGACTGCGTGTTCGAAGACGCGCAGCTCACGCAATGCAACTTCAAGGGCGCCACGCTGGCCGGCGCCCGCATGGCCCGCGCGCAGGCACCGCAGTCGCTGTTTCCCGAGGCGGACCTGCGCCGGGCCGACCTGCGCGGCGCGCTGCTCGACCACACGCTGTGGATCGACGCACAGCTGGGCCAGGCCGACTTCTCCGGCGCCAGCCTGGTGCAGGGCGTGTTCCACCGCGCGCATTGCCAGGACGCCGACTTTTCTCGCACACGCCTGAACTACGCCGACTTCTCCTACGCCGACCTGCGCGGTGCCAATTTCGAGAAAGCCCTGTTCCAACGCACCCAGCTGCACCGCGCCGACCAGGCCGGCGCGCGCTGGAGCGACCGGCTCGGCGTGCTCGACAACGACCCGCATCTGCACGAGGCCGAACGCATCGCCGCGCAACGCCCCACGCGCGCTGTCCGGCTCGACCGCGATGCGCAGGGCCGCAGGCCACCGGTCGAACGTTTTCCCTCCGAACCGAAGGACTCCGCATGACGATGCAGACTGGCCGATCGATTTCCGCCGCCCCGCACGCCGCGCCAGTGGCCGAGAGCGAACTGGCACCGCTTCTTCGCAAGGTCCCGCCCGCAAAGCGGCAAAGTGCGCCCCCCTCCCGCATTTCCATGGCCAAGGTCGTGGCCAGCCATTCGGACGACAGGCACGAGGTGCTTGTCGCGGGCGACAGCCGCGCGCTGGCTTGCCTGCGCGCGGCCAGCTGCCTGCTGGTGCCCGCGCCGGGCGACACGGTCATGGTCGCGGGGCCCAGCCACAGCGAAGCCGAAAACGAAAACGAGCTCTACCTCATCGCCGTCGTGGCCCAGGCCGATGCGCGGCAGGCGGTGCTCGCGGTGAACGGCGACCTGACGCTGGCGTCGCGGCACGGCGCCGTCGCGGTGCGCAGCGCCGGGGCGCTCGAGCTGCAATCGGACACGGCCGTTGCCACCCGCGCGCCCGAATGGCAGCTGAACGCCGAGCGCGGCCAGTGCCATGTCGCGTCGCTGGACTACCAGGGCGCGGAGGTGCGGTTCAGCGTGCTGGTGTCGCGCTTCGTGGGCCGTGCCTGCGAGGTGGTGCTCGACCGGCTGCACCTGCTCACCCGCTCCAGCTTCCGGCTGACCGAAGACGTCGAGCAGGTGCGCGCGGGGCAGATCGACATGCAGGCCTCGGGCACCCTGCGCCTGCATGCGAACAACACCCTGGTGACCAGCAAGGAACTGGTCAAGGTGGACGCCGAACAGATCCACATGGGTTGATTCAACCCGCAAGAAAGCTCCCGCCATGTTTGCCAATTCCCAGATGATGGGCATGGACCTCGCGTTCCCCGATGTCTGCAAGACACCGCCGGCCGTGCCCATCCCCTACCCCAACTTCGCGCTGGGGCCGACCGCCATTCCCAACGCCTGGAACATCCTCTACGGCGGCACGCCCGCGCACAACCTCGCGACGACCACGCCCATCACCAACGGCGACAACGCGGGCGTGCTGATGGGCGTGGTGTCGCAGACGGTGATGGGGCCGTCGCGCCACATCACCGGCGCCTTCACGGTGCTGCTGAAAGGCTCGCCGTGCACCCGCATGACCAGCCTCACGGTGCAGAACCGCAGCAACATCGTGGGCATGCGCATCGTGCCCAGCCAGTTCAAGGTGCTGGTGCTGGCGCCCTGACCCCTGGGTGAACCGGGTCGACCGCGGGCCGCGTCAGACCTTGAACACGCTCACCGCGTGAACCAGGCTGCCGGCCTGCTCCTGCAGCGAACCGGCGGCCGCGGCGGCCTGCTCCACCAGCGCGGCGTTCTGCTGCGTGGCCTGGTCCATCTGGCTGATGGCCTGGTTGATCTGCTCGATGCCGGTGGTCTGCTCCTGGCTGGCGGCCATGATCTCGCCCATGATGTCGGTCACCCGGCGCACGCTGGCCACGATCTCCTGCATGGTCTTGCCGGCCTCGGCCACCTGGTCGCTGCCCGTGCCGACCTTGTCGACCGAGTCGTCGATGAGCGTCTTGATTTCCTTGGCCGCACCCGCCGAGCGCTGCGCCAGGTTGCGCACTTCCGACGCCACCACCGCAAAGCCGCGGCCCTGCTCCCCGGCGCGCGCGGCTTCCACTGCGGCGTTCAGCGCCAGGATGTTGGTCTGGAACGCGATGCCGTCGATCACGCCGATGATGTCCACGATCTTCTTGGACGACGCATTGATCGAGCCCATGGTGTCCACCACCTGCCCGACCACGCTGCCGCCGCGCACCGCGACCTCGGAGGCCGACACGGCGAGCTGGTTGGCCTGGCGCGCGTTGTCGGCGTTCTGCTTCACGGTGCTCGTGAGCTCTTCCATCGACGCGGCGGTCTGCTCCAGCGAGCTGGCCTGTTCCTCGGTGCGTGAAGACAGGTCGAGGTTGCCCGAGGCGATCTGCCCGCTGGCCGTGGCGATGGTGTCGGTGGAGCTGCGAATTTCCGTCACGGTGCCGGCCAGGCTTTGCTGCATCTGGTGCATGGCGTGCAGCAGGCTCGCGGTGTCGCCCGGGCGCAGCCGCACCTCGACGCCCAGGTCGCCCGCGCCGATCCGGCGCACCACCTCGGAGGCGTAGTCGGGCTCGCCGCCGAGCTGGCGGTACAGGTTGCGCGCCATGCCCCAGGCCATGCCGCCCACGACCACCATGAGCACGCCGCCAATGCCCAGCAGGATCACCGTGTTGCGCCAGAAGGCGGTGTCGATGTCGTCGATGTAGTCGCCGAAGCCGACGATCCAGTCCCAGGGCTCGAACTTGACGATGGCGTAGAGCTTCTGCACCTCTTCCTTGGCCCCCGGGCGGGTGCCGTAGGCGATGAGCGTGGCAACCGTGTGGCCCGCCAGCGCGGCGCGGTAGCGCTCGCCGGCTTCCTTGCCGCCCTTGGCGTCCACGATGCCCACGCGCTTGGGGTTGGGGTGCACGTAGTTGACGTCGTTGGTGTAGCCGCGCACGAAGAAGTAGAGCTCGTCCTTGCGCAGGCTGCCGATGAGCTTCTTCGCTTCTTTCTGCGCCTGGTCGCGCGTGAGTTCGCCCGACTTTTCCTGCTCGTACAGGCGCTCGAGGGAGGCATGGGCCAGCACCACCAGCGTGGAGAGCTGCGCCGTGCGCTCCTTCATCATCGATTGCCGCAGCGTTGACAACGAGACGGAGGCCAGCACGACCATGCCGAGCAATGCGGCGGCGCACAGAAGGAGGATTCGGGTTCGGAGCTTCATGGAGGGCAGCAGACAACAGGGAGTGAGGTACTTCTGCTTATCGGCAGCGCCGCCCGGATCTTGAGCCGCTGAGGCGGGCTTTACATGTCAGGGTTCGCTGAACCAGGCTTCGGCCCAGCCCTGGCGCTTGACCGGGTTGAACTCGCTGAACGTGAAGCTCGCGAGCCTGCCGGTGCTGAACGGGTCTTCGGCGAAGAAGGTCTGCAGTGCCTCCAGCGAAGTGGCGCGGGCCAGCAGAAAGCCACCGGTCGCGGGCACCTTGGGCCCGGAACACAGGAGCAGGCCGGCGTCATAGCCGAGTTGAAGGTAGGCGCGGTGCGCCGGCACCGATTCCTGGATGCGCGCCAGCGGCACGAGGTAGCTGATTTCGACGATGAAGTGCTTCATGCATTTGGCGAAGCACCTGCCGTGCCAGCCACCGCGCGCTTGCCGGCCCCTACTCCGCCTTGACCCCGGCCGTGCGGATGACTTTGCCCCACTTGGCGGTTTCCGCCGTGATGAAGGCGTCGAACTCCTCGGGCGTGCTGCCCGCCGGAATGGTGCCCATGGCGTCGAGCTTGGCGCGGGTGTCGTCGCTCTTGACGATGCGCGCCACTTCCTCGGACATGCGCTTGACGATGTCGCGCGGCGTGGCCGCCGGCGCCAGCATGCCCGCCCAGGTGCTGCCGGTGAAGCCCGCGAAGCCCTGCTCGATGAAGGTGGGCACGTCGGGCGCGGCGGCCAGGCGCTTGTCGCCCGCCACGCCGATCAGCCGCACCTTGCCGGCCTTGGCCTGGTTGATGAGCCCGGTGGGCGCGTCGAAGAACAGCTGGATCTGCCCGCCCATCAGGTCGGTGAGCGCGGGCACGGCGCCGCGGTACGGGATGTGGATCATGTAGGTCTGCGTGAGCGACTTCCACAGCTCGGTGGTCAGGTGCGCGGCCGAGCCGTTGCCCGAGGAACCGAAGCTCACCTTGCCGGGGTTCGCGCGCGCGAAGTCGATGAGCTCGCGCGCGGTCTTGAACGGCGCATCGACGTTCACCGCGGCCAGCAGCGGCGACACGCCCATCAGCGACACGCCGGCGAGGTCCTTGCGCGGGTCGTAGGGCAGCTTGGGGTACAGCGTGGTGTTGGCCGCGTAGGCGGCAATGACGACGCCGAAGGTGGTGCCGTCGGGCGGCGCCTTGGCAATGGCGTCCACGCCGATGAGGCTGTTGGCACCGGGCTTGTTGTCGATCAGCACGGGCTGGCCCAGGCGCGTCTGCAGGCCGATCTGCACCAGGCGCGCCATCTGGTCGGTGAACCCGCCCGGCGTGTACGGCACCACGATGCGAATCGGCTTGCTGGGCCATGCGGTCTGCGCAAAGGAAGGCAAGGCAAGGCTTGCGGCGGCGGTGGCGAGCGTGAACCTGCGGCGAGACAGCGTGGCGTGAGACATGTGGTGCGAACCCCTCTTCGTTGTTCCGGAATGGATCGGGGCATTCTCGAAGTGCGGGGTTGGGGGGCGGTCAGGGTTTGCCCGTGCTGTTCTTGTCGCCGTTGTTCTTTGCGCCGCTGTTCAAGGGATTCCCCGCTCTCCAGACGGGCCGCGAAATCCGCGGCCCGCCGACCGGCCGCTAACTGCCGGTCTCAGGCGCTCCGCGCCGCGCCTTCTCACTCGCCTGAAACAGTTCTGCCGCCTTGCGCGCCAGCTCCGCCGCAAGCCAAAGCAGGTTGTCCAGCTGTCGAGGCCCGCTGCCGCTGCACCAGTCGATGTCTTCCCCGCAGCAGACCCACAGGAGCGCTTCGAGTTGAGAGAGGGTTTTTTCGAGAAGATCGGCCGGGTCTTGGGCGTTGTCTTCGGAAGCTCCGGGCGTGCGAGGCCGGGCTATAGTCTTGGTAGCCATTTTTGTGCGGTCCTTTAGAGGGTGTTGCACCGATTTGGTTAGACGGTCGGGGTGCTCGTTACACCCCGGCCGTCGCCTTTGATACCTCGCATACGCATCGATGCTTTCGCACCGACAACCTGCCGCGAGGCAAGCAGCCTTCCAGAATTTCAGTGGTTATGCGTGTGGCGCCCTTCCGTGTTCCCTTGTTGGGTTGTTGAGTGACAGGGGCATTCACTTTAGAGAAGAGCTCAGCGAAGTAGCCGTCCGCAGGGCACGAAAGTCTCGGCAACCGCCAACAAATACAGCTTCTGCAATGCGCCGCGTGCAGGCGTCTTGGGCGCTACGCCAGCGTGTCACACAAGGCCACATTCGCTCCCGCATCGTCGGCGTGAGCGTCGCCCTGAACAAGAACCCTGAAAAAACGCTCTCGGCAACGAAGCACGCTCACCGCGCCAGCGGCAAGCGCATGTCGAAGCGCGCACCGCCGCCGCTTTCGTTCGCCGCCTCGATGCGCCCGCCGTGCGCATGCACCACGGCCTGCGACAGCGCCAGGCCCAACCCGAGGCCCGGCGTCTTCTCGTCCGAGCGCGCGGTGGCGCCGCGGTAGAAGCGCTCGAACAGGTGCGGGAGTTCGTCGCCGCGAATGCCGGGGCCGCGGTCCGACACGCTGATGACGGCCTCGTTCGCCTCCACGTCCGCGCGCAGGCTCACGCGCACGGTGGTGCCGGCCGGCGAGAACTTGAGCGCGTTGTCCAGCAGGTTGGCCAGCGCCAGGCTCGCCGCGCCGCGTGCCACCCGCGCGGCCACGGGCGGTGCGGGCTCCAGCAGCAGCTCCAGCCGCCGTTCCCTGGCCATCGGCTCCAGCCGCCGAACGGCCTCTTCCGCGAGCACGTTCAACGACACGGTCTCCACCGCGTCGCGCTCCTGACCCGCATCGAGCCGGGCCAGCACCAGCAGTTCTTCGACCAGCAGCGTGAGCGACTCCACCTCCTCCAGCGAGGAATGCAGCGTCTCCACATAGGCGGCCGGCTCGCGCGGCCGGCGCAGGGCCAGCTCCAGCTCGGTGCGCAGGCGCGACAGCGGCGAGCGCAGCTCGTGCGACGCATCGGAGGTGAAGCGCCGCTGCGCCTCCATGCCGTGCTCGATGCGCGCCAGCATGGCGTTGAGGGTGTCGACCAGCCGGCCGATCTCGTCGTTCGTTCCCGGGTGCGGCAGCCGCTCCCCGAGGTTGGCGTCGCCGATGCGGTGCGCCTGCAGCACCACGTCGTCGATGGCGCCGAAGGCGCGCCGCGTGATCAATGCACCCGCCGCGCCCAGCGCCAGCAGCAACGCACCGCCAAGAATGACGAAGAGCACGCTGGCCATGGCCACGGTGCGGTTCACGTCGTCGAGCGAGCCTGCGACCTGCACGGCCAGCAAGGTGCCATTGCCCGATGCGACTTGCGGCACCGGCACCGACACCATGCGCGTGGGCTCCTCGCCGAAGCCGTTGAGCGTTTCGAACACGGTCTCGCCTGCGGCGAGCCGCTCGCGCAGCACCGGGGGAATGGGCAACTGCGCCTCGCCCAGGTTGGCGCTGCGCGCCAGCACGCGGCCTTGCGCATCGACGATCTGCACCAGCCGGTCCAGACGCACGAACGACGGCGCGCCGGGCCCGGGCGGGGCCTCGTGCACGATCACGGTGTCGCCCTCGCCGGCCGACAGCAGCATGCCCAGCTCGGTTTCGGCCAGCGCGAGCAGCGCCGCGTCGAGCTCGCGGTGCACGTTGCGCGCAAACACCAGGTACGAGCCGAAGGCGGCGATGGCCATCACCACCACGATCGCGCTGACGTGGGCCAGCGCCAGCCGCTTGCGAAAGCTAAGCATGCACTGCCGTGCTGCCGGGGCCGCCGCCGTTCTCGTCGGCCACGGCCAGCCTGAAGCCGCGCCCGCGCACGGTCTGGATCAGCGGCACGTGCGGCGGCGCATCGACCTTGCGGCGCAGGTTGCCGATGTGCACGTCGATCAGGTTGTCGATGGCGATCAGGTCGTCCTTCCACACCTGCTCGGCCAGGCGCGAACGGCTCACCACCTCGCCCACGTGGCGCAGCAATATCTGCAGGATCGCGAACTCCTTGTGCGTGAGTTCCATCACCATGCTGCCGCGCAGCACGCGCTGGCTCAGGGGGTCCAGGCTCAGGTCGGCCAGCGACAGCACCACGGGCCGCATGATCTCCGAGCGCCGCAGCAAGGCGCGCACACGCGCCAACAGTTCGTCGAAGGCGAAGGGCTTGGTCAGGTAGTCGTCCGCGCCGGTGTTCAGGCCGGCCACGCGGTCGCTCAGCGCGTCGCGGGCGGTGAGCATCAGCACGGGCGTCCTGCAGCCGCGCTGGCGCAGGTCGCGGCACAGGGTGAGGCCGTCCTTGCCGGGCAGCATCCAGTCGAGCACGATGAGGTCGTAGGCGACCACGAACGCTTCCTCGTCGCCCTCTTCGGCCGTGTGCACCACGTCGACAACGAAGCCCTCTTCCTGCAGCCCGCGCGCGAGCAGCCGCGCGGCCTTGCGGTCGTCTTCGATCAGCAGAATTCTCATGGCGCGGATCATGCCGCGTCTTCCTGACTGCAGGCCGTTGCCGGCATGCAGCACAGGGCGCACCCGCCACACCGGCCGATCCTGAAGAAATCTTCAGGATTTCTTGGGCGCTTCTTCAGGCACTTTTTTCTACCCTCCCCGGCAGGGGACGGGAGCGGATCGAGGGCACGCAAAGGCATTCCGTGCGCGGCGCGCCTGTCCAGCTGCTGACCCGCTCGCCTGAGATGGAGCCCGAGATGATGAAGAAGAAAAAATCGCTGTACCAGGTCACCAACGCCCGCATCTTTTTCGGCGTGCTGACCTGCGCGGCCCTGTGCGTCGACTCGTTCGACAACACGGCCCATGCGGCCACCGCGGTGGCCGCCGCCCCCGCGCCGATGCTCGTGCGCCAGGGCAACCGCCTGAGCGTGCCCGCCGGCTCCCCGCTGCGCGACCGGCTGCTGGTGGCCACGGTGGGCCAGCAGACCTCGCCGCACGACGTGAGCCTGCCGGCCACGGTGGAGGCCAACCCGGCCAACACCGTCAACATCCTGCCGCCGCTGACGGGCAAGCTGCTTGAGCTGAAGGTGCATCTGGGCGACAGCGTGAAGCGCGGGCAGGTGCTGGCCACCATGAGCGCGCCCGACCTGGCGCAGGCCGTGGCCGATGCGCAAAAGGCGCGCGACGCGCTCGACCTGGCGCAGCGCGCCTTGGTGCGTGCGCGCGGCGTGAACGAGGCCGGCTCCAACGCGGCCAAGGACGTGGAGGCCGCACAGAGCAGCGTCGTGCAGCAGACCGCCGAGCTGCGCCGCAGCGAGGCGCGCCTGCGCAGCCTGGGTGCCGAAGCTGTCAACACGCAGATCGGGCAGGCCGCGCAGGTGCTGAAGATCGTTGCGCCGCTGGCCGGCACGGTCACGGCCCTGAACGCCGCCGCGGGCGCCAACCTGAACGACGCCACCGCGGCGCTCATGACGGTGTCGAACCTCGATTCGGTCTGGGTCACGGTGAACGTGCCCGAGAGCGTGGTGGGCTCTGTGGCGCCGGGGCAGAACGCGGTGGTCACGCTGGCGGCCTACCCGGGGCGCAGCTTCAGCGGCAAGGTGGGCTTCGTGAGCGCGGTGCTCGACGCGGACACGCGCCGCGCGCGCGCGCGCATCGTGTTCGCCAACCCCGAGGGCCTGTTCAAGCCCAACATGTACGCCACCGCCGTGCTCGGCGTGCCGCAGGCCGCGCAGGCGCAGGTGCCGGCCTCGGCGCTGCTGATGAACAACGACAGCGTGAGCGTGTTCGTGGAGGCCGAACCCTGGACCTTCGTGCGCCGCATGGTGGAGCTGGGCCGCGAGGACGGCGACAGCGTGCGCATCCGCAGCGGCCTGGCCGCGGGCGAGCGCGTGGTGGTGCGTGGCGGTGTGCTGCTGAATGATTAATCTCATCATCACCCAGTTCTTTCGCCGCAGGCACCTGGCCTGGGCGATGTCGATCGCGCTGCTGCTGTTCGGCGCCTGGTCGTGGACGCAGATGACGGTCGAGGCCTATCCCGACCTGGGCGACGTGACGGTGCAGGTCACCACGCAGGTCAACGGCCTGGCCGCGGAAGAGATCGAGCAGCAGATCACCACGCCGCTGGAGCGCGCGCTGAGCAACACGCCGGGGCTGGCCTCGATCCGCTCGAGCAGCACCTTCGGGCTGTCGCTGATCAACCTGAGCTTCAAGGACGGCACCGACGACTACTTCGCGCGCCAGCGCGTGACCGAGCGCATCGGGCAGGTCACGCTGCCTTCGGGCGCGCAGCCGGGCCTGGGGCCGGTCGCGGGGCCGGCGGGCGAGATCTACCGCTACACGCTGGAGTCGGACACCAAGAACCTCATGGAGCTGTCGGAGCTGCAGCGCTGGAAGGTGATTCCCGCGCTCAAGCAGGTGGCGGGCGTGGTGGACATCAACAACTTCGGCGGCTTCACCAAGGAGTTCCAGCTGGAGCTGGACCCGGCGCGGCTGCAGAAATACGGGCTGGTGCTGAACGACGTGGTCACGGCCATCAACAACAACAGCGCCAACGCGGGCGGCGGGCGCATCGCGCGCGGCGACCAGAGCTACGTGGTGCGCGGCATCGGGCAGATCCACACGCTGGACGACCTGGGCACGGTGGTGGTGGCGCAGAACGGCGGCTCGCCGGTGCTGGTGCGCGACCTGGGGCGGCTGCAGTTCGGCCACCAGGAGCGCGGCGGCATCCTGGGCAAGGACACCAACCCCGACACCATCGAAGGCATCGTGCTGATGCTCAAGTACGAAAACCCTTCGCGCGTGCTCGAAGGCGTGCATAAGAAGATCGACGAGCTGCAGGCCGAGCTGGCGCCCATGGGTGTGAAGATCGTGCCCTACATCGACCGCGACGACCTGGTGAAGCTCACGGTCGACAAGGTGACGCACACGGTGCTCGAAGGCATGGCGCTGGTGTGCTTCGTGCTCATTCTTTTCCTGGGCAGCCCGCGCAGCGCGGTGGTGGCCGCCGTGGCCATTCCGATGTCGCTGGTCACGGTGTTCATCGTGATGCACTTCACGCGCATGCCGGCCAACCTGTTTTCGCTGGGCGCGATCGACTTCGGCATCATCGTGGACGGGGCCATCGTGGTGATGGAGGCCATTCTTCGCCGGCGTGAAGAGGAGCCGAACGCCACGCTCACCGAGGGCAACATCCTCGAAACCGTGAGCCATGTGTCGGGGCCGATCTTCTTCGCCACGCTGATCATCATCACGGCGTACTTTCCGCTCTTTGCCTTCGAGCGCGCGGAGGGCAAGCTGTTCAAGCCGATGGCCTTCACCGTGGGCTACGCGCTGGTGGGCGCCCTGCTGTGCGCGCTGACGCTCATTCCGAGCCTGGCCTACGTGGCGCTTCGCAAGCCGAGCAAGCCCTTCGTCAACAAGCCGCTGGTGTGGCTCACGGGGGCGTACCGCCGCGTGCTTGGCCGGTTGCTGAACACGCCGTCCATCGCCTACGCCCTGAGCGCCGTGGCGCTGGCCGCGGTGGTGGTGCTCGGCGCCACGGCCGGGCGCGAGTTTTTGCCCGACATCGACGAAGGCGCGCTGTGGCTGCAGGTGCAGCTGCCCTCGGGCCTGTCGCTGGACAAGGCCAGCGAGATGGCGACCGAGATGCGGCACGTGCTGCTCGAATATCCCGAGGTGTCGTACGTGGTGACGCAGCTGGGCCGCAACGACGACGGCACCTACCCATGGACGCCTTCGCACATGGAAGTGCCCGTGGGCCTGAAGCCCTACAGCGAGTGGCCGGCGGGCGTGAACAAGGGCGCCTTCGTGCGCACGCTCACCGAGCGCTTCGCGCGCATGCCGGGCTTCGACGTGGGCATCAGCCAGCCGATCATCGACGGCGTGAACGACGCCGTGGGCGGCGCGCACAGCCCGCTGGTGCTGCGCATCTACGGCGACGACCTCAAGGAGAGCCGCCGCATCGGCAACCAGATCGTCGAGCTGCTGGGCACGGTGCGCGGCACGGCGTCGGCGTCGCTGTTCCAGGAGCCGCCGATTCCGCAGGTGGTGATCGCGCTGAACCGCGAGGCGGCGGCGCGCTTCGGGGTGAACGCCAACGACGTGGCCAACCTCATCCAGACCGGCATTGGCGGCGCGCCGGTGATCACGGTGTACGCGGGCAACCGCACCTACAACGTGTCGGTGAAGATGCCCAAGAGCGCCAAGGGCAACACCGAGGCCATCGGCGCGCTGCTGCTCAACAGCTCCAGCGGGGCGAAGGTGCCGCTCGCGCAGGTGGCCGACATCCGGCTGCAGACCGGCGAAAGCACCATCTCGCACGAGATGAACGAGCGGCAGATCACCGTGCGGGTGGACAACCGCGACCGCGACCTGGCCTCCTACCTCGACGAAGCCCGGGACCGGATCGCCAAGGAAGTGAAGTTCGACCCGGCGAAGTTCCGCCTGCAGTGGGCGGGCCAGTTCGAGAACCAGCAGCGCGCGCAGTCGCGCCTGGGCATTTCGCTGGCCATCGTGGTCTGCATCATGGCGGTGCTGCTGTTCTTCCAGTTCGGCAAGATCCGCCAGGTGGCGCTGATCCTGGGCGTGGTGCCGATGGCCACGCTGGGCGGGCTGATCGCGGTGCACGTGGCGGGCGAGACGCTGAACGTGGCCACGGCCGTGGGCTTCATCGCGCTGTTCGGCGTGTCGATACAGAACGGGATCATCATGGTGGCGAACTTCCGCCGTGTGCGCGGCGAAGGGCTGGCGCTGCAGGCGTCGGTGCTCGAAGGCGCGGCCGAGCGGCTGCGCCCGGTGCTGATGACGGCCACGGTGGCCTCGGTCGGCATGCTGCCTGCCGCACTGGCCACCGGCGTGGGCACCGACGTGCAGCGCGGGCTGGCCACGGTGGTGGTGGGCGGGCTGGTGGTGTCGACGCTGCTGACGCTGTTCATCTTGCCGACGCTGTTTTTCGCGCTCGAACGGTTCTTCGAGCGCAAGGGCTGGGGTGCGCGCTCCCGGCGTGACCGGTGAGAAGGCGGGAGACAAGACCATGAAGAACACAAACCTTGCGACACCCCTCGCCGCAGGCATCGCGCTGCTGCTGGGCGGTTGCGCGGTCGGGCCCGACTATGTGCGCCCGCCGCTGAACCTGCCGAGCGGGTACACCGCTGCGCCCCCCGAGCCCACGCAGGCCGAGGGCGTGCCCCTGCCCCGCCTGTCGCCCGAGCTCGACGTGCCGGCCCAGTGGTGGCAGGCCTTCCGCTCGGAGCCGCTGAACGCGCTGATCGTGCAGAGCCTGGCGGGCAACCCGAACCTCGAGGCCGTCGACGCCGCGCTGCGCGTGGCGCAGGAGAACGAGGCCGCCGACCGCGCCGCCTTCTGGCCCAGCGTGGCGGTGGGCTACTCGCCCACGCGGCAGCGCGTGGCCGGTGCGGTCGCGAGCCCGGTGGCGTCGAACGCCAACCTGTACACGCTGCACACGGCGCAGGTGACCGTGTCGTACACGCCCGACGTGTTCGGCGCCACGCGCCGGCAGGTCGAGGGCGCGCAGGCGCAGACCGAGCAGCAGCGCTTTCAGACCCTGGCCGCGAAGCTCTCGCTGAGCAGCAACGTGGTGGCCGCGGCGATCACCGAGGCTTCGCTGCGCGCCCAGCAGCGCGCCACGCAGGCCATCGTCGCGGACCAGAAGGAGGTGCTGCAGGCCTACCGCAAGCAGCAGCAGCTGGGCCAGGTGGCGCTGGCCGACGTCGATGCGCAGGAGGCCTCGCTGGCCGCCACCGAGGCCACGCTGCCGCCGCTGGACAAGCAACTGGCGCAGCAGCGCAACCTGCTCGCCACGCTGGCGGGCCGCTACCCCAGTGAAGGCGTGGCGGCGCATTTCGAGCTCGATGCCTTGCAACTGCCCGCGGAACTGCCGCTGACGCTGCCGTCCACGCTGGTGGAGCACCGGCCCGACGTGCGCGCGGCCGAAGCGCAATTGCAGGCCGCGAGCGCCGCCATCGGCGTGGCCGTGGCGGCCCGGCTGCCCAACGTGACGCTGGGCGTGAACTACGGCTCGTCGGCGTACACGCTGTCGCAGCTGTTCAAGTCGTCGTCGCTGTTCTGGACGCTGGCGGGCAGCGTGACGCAGCCGGTGTTCGACGGCGGCGCGCTCAGGCACAAGGAGGCCGCCGCGCGCGCCTCGTTCGACCAGGCCGCCGCGCAATACCGCGCCACGGTGCTGGGCGCGTTCCAGGACGTGGCCAACACGCTGGAAGCCATCGCCGCCGACACGCGCACGCTGCAGGCCGCCGTGACGGCGGAGCGCACCGCGTCGCAAAGCCTGGCGCGCACACGCACGCAGGTGCGGCTGGGCGACGCCAGCGCGCTGTCGCTGCGCGTGGCGCAGCAGGCCCAGCAGCAGGCGCAGCTCAACCTGGTGCAGGCACGCGCGCTGCGGCTGACGGACGCGGCCGCCCTCTTCCAGGCCCTGGGCGGCGGCTGGTGGAACGCAGCGCCGGCGCAGCTCGCCGAGTCATCCCGCACACCACAAGAACCGGCACAGCCATGAACATCCTTCGCCACGAAATGGGCCCCCGCTTCAGCGAGATGGTGACCGTCGACCTGGGCAGCGCCCGCCTGCTGTACCTGTCGGGCCAGGTGGCGGAGAACCCGTCGCTGGACATCACGGGGCAGACGCGCGAGATCCTGCACCAGATCGACCACATGCTCGCCACCCAGGGCGCGACCAAGCAAGACCTGGTGAGCGTGACGATCTACCTGCGCACCGTGGGCGACTACGCGGCCATGAACTCGGTGTGGGACGAATGGGTGCCCCAGGGCCATGCGCCCGCGCGCGCCACGGTGGGCGCGAAGCTCATCGATTCGGAGTACCGCGTCGAGATCCAGGCCACGGCAGCCATCGGGCCGGCGGCTGGAGCTCTGCCGTGAGGTCCGCCGGCCGGGCCGCCGTGCTGTGGGCGCTGGCGCTGGGCGGCTGCACGGCCTTCGACGCGCATTCCTTCGATCATTCCGCCGGCTGGCGCGCCGCGCAGGTCGTGGCGCTGGGCCGGGCCGCCGACCTGGCCGGCACCGTCGATCGCGACTGCGGCGCGCCGGGCGGCGGCACCGCCCCCTACGCCGTCGTGCGCTACCGCAACGGCGGCGTTCACACCCGCTCGCTGGGCACGGCGCGCCTGCCCGCGGGCGCCGACCTCGGGCTCGGCGACGAGGTGCATGTGAACATCCTCGATTGCGCCGCGCCGCTGGTGGCGGCTCAGAGCGGCAGCAGTTCGGGCACGCCGTCGCGCTGAAGCCAGCCCTCGAACTCGTCGGACAGGCGCTGCGCCTCGCGCGTGGCCTGGTCCCAGGCCGCGATGCGCGCCTGCGCGTCGTGGGCGAAGTGAATGAAGTCCTTGCGGTCGGGCAGCTTGCCGTTGGGCAGCGAGCGCACCCACTCGGGGTCGGGCGCCAGCACCACCATGCGGTCGAGGAAGCCGGTGGATTTGTGGCGCCAGCGCAGGCCCTTGTCGAGCCAGCCCGGCACCACGGCCTGCTGGAAGTGCGGGTACAGCACGATGCCTTCGTCCGCGGGCTGGTAGTCCAGGTGCAGGTGGTAGTCGGTGATGCCGCCGTCCCAGTAGGCGCCGCGCGGCGCGCCCGGAATGTCGTGCACCGCCGCCAGCAGGAACGGAATGGAACACGAGGCCTGCAGCACCATGTTGAAGTTGGCCTCGCTCAGCGCATGCTGGCGCGTGCGCAGGTCGCGCGTGCCGAAAGGCAGCGCCGCGCCGGGCGTGGAGAACACGCAGCGTTCCAGCCAGGCGCCCAGGCTCTTGCGGTGCAGGCTGTTGGTGGCAAAGGCACCCAGGTAGCCGACCGGCGTGCGCGCCCTGCCCTCGCGCCCGAGGATGTGGCGCCCGCGCGAGGTCACCACGTGCAGGCGGTAGCGCGGGTGGTTCAGCACCTCGGCAATGCGCCCGCCGTAGAAGTCTTCGAGCCCCTGGGCGAACTGGTCGCTGAGCTGCCGCGGGCTGAGCCGCTTCTGCCCGGAAGGCACTTCGAACTGCTGGTGCACATAGTCGTGCTCGAAGCGCCGGAACGCCGCCTCGGGGTCGGACAGGCAGGCCGTCGAAAGCCGCCAGGCGCCGATGGAGGCGCCCACCAGGTGCACCGGCTGGCTCGACCGCGCGAGCCAGCGCCCGAAGATGAACCGGTCGAGCGGCCCGAGGATCAGGCCCTTGGGCCCGCCTGCCGCACCGGGGACGGTGCGCACGTCCTGCGGGCGCAGGCCGTGCTGTTCGATGTGCTTGCGGGCCGCGGGGCCGGCGTAGATGCGCAGGGCTTTCATCCCTGCGTTTGCTCGAAGGGGTTGAACACGTCGACGCCGAACCCGGCGAAATCGCTCACGTTGCGTGTTACCACGGTCAGCGCATGCTGCCTGGCCGTGGCGGCAATCATTGCGTCCTCGTACAGGGTGTTCGAACTGCGATGCATCAGCTTCGCCCACAGCCTGAAGGTTTCCGCGTCCATGGGCAACACGTTGTAGGACGCTGCAACCAATGCGGCCCACTGCTCGATTTCGTCAGCCTTTGCGGCGTCCTGTTCGCGCGTGAGCTCGATGCCGGCCTGGATTTCCCCCAGCGTCACCGCGGAAAGATGGAGATCGCTGTCTGCAATTGGCGAGAGCCACGCGATGACTGCGCCATGAGGGCGAGGCCTGCGAAGTTCTGAGATGACATTCGTATCCAGCAGGTACATCCCAGCCTCAGCGCAGTGGCGTGATGTGGCGCCTGCGGGCAGCGCCCCGCGGCGGAACCAGGAATTCGGTGCGTGCTTCGGTGGAAAGCAACAACGCCTTGAGCGAAGGCTTGGCCGTTGCGTGCAATCGCCGCCATTCGGCAGCAGGCACTAGCACGGCCGCCTCAGTGCCACGCTTCGTGACCATCTGCGGCCCATCGACCAGACAGGCCTCGAGAAACTCGCTGAAACGCGCTTTGGCGTCCTGAACGGGCCAGCTTTTCATTGCGACCTCCATCAAACTAGTTAGATGACTAGTCTATCAGGCGGGTCACTCCTGCGCATTTGCTACTTACGAAGGCCCTGCAACTTCGCAAACGCGCTGGCCATCTGCCCCGCCGGCTGCGGCGAGTTGTCGCGCCGTCCTTGCTGCTGCTGGCCGCGCCCCGCACCTTCGAAGCGGTTGTCGCGTGGCCCGTCGCGCCGTGCCGGGGCCGCATCGAGCTTCATCGACAGCCCGATGCGCTTGCGCGCCACGTCCACTTCCATCACCTTGACCTTGACGATGTCGCCGGTCTTGACGACCTCGCGCGCGTCGGTCACGAACTTGTGGCTCAGCTGGCTCACGTGGACCAGGCCGTCCTGGTGCACGCCCAGGTCGATGAAGGCGCCGAACTGGGCCACGTTGCTCACGGTGCCCTCGAGGATCATGCCCTCGACCAGGTCCTTGATGTCGTCCACGCCGTCGTTGAAGCGCGCCACCTTGAAGTCGGGGCGCGGGTCGCGGCCGGGCTTTTCCAGCTCACCCAGGATGTCCTTGACCGTGATGACGCCGAACTTCTCGTTGGCGAACAGCTCGGGCTTCAGGGTCTTGAGCATGTCGGCGCGGCCCATCAGCTCGGCGATGGGCTTGCCGGTCTTCACGATGATCTGCTCGACCAGCGGATAGGTTTCCGGGTGCACGCCGGTGATGTCCAGCGGGTCGGCGCCGCCGCGGATGCGCAGGAAGCCCGCGCTCTGCTCGAAGGCCTTGGGGCCGAAGCCGCTCACGTCCAGCAGCTGCTTGCGGGTGGAGAACGCGCCGTTGGCTTCGCGCCAGCGAACCACCGCCTTGGCCACGCTGCCCGACAGGCCCGACACGCGGCTCAGGAGCGGCACGCTGGCGGTGTTCAGGTCCACGCCCACCGAGTTCACGCAGTCTTCGACCACGGCCTGCAGGGTGCGCGCGAGTTCGCTCTGGTTCACGTCGTGCTGGTACTGGCCCACGCCGATGCTCTTGGGGTCGATCTTCACGAGTTCGGCCAGCGGGTCTTGCAAACGGCGGGCAATGGACGCAGCGCCGCGCAGGCTCACGTCCACGTCGGGCATTTCCTGCGAGGCGAATTCGCTGGCGGAGTACACCGAGGCGCCGGCCTCGCTCACCACGACCTTGTCGACCTTCATTTCAGGCGCGCCGGCCTGCTCGGCCATCCTGGCCAGCAGCTTGATGAGGTCGGCGGCCAACTTGTCGGTTTCGCGGCTGGCGGTGCCGTTGCCGATGGCGATCAGGTTCACGCCGTGCTTGGCGCACAGCTTGCCCAGCGTGTGCAGAGAGCCTTCCCAGTCCTTGCGCGGCTCGTGCGGGAACACGGTGGCGGTCTCGACCAGCTTGCCGGTGGCATCCACCACGGCCACCTTCACGCCGGTGCGGATGCCGGGGTCCAGGCCCATCACCACGCGCGGGCCGGCCGGTGCGGCCAGCAGCAGGTCGCGCAGGTTGTCTGCAAACACCTTGATCGCGACTTTTTCGGCGTCTTCGCGCAGGCGGGTGAACAGGTCGCGCTCGGTCGACAGAGCCAGCTTCACGCGCCAGGTCCAGGCCACGCACTTGCGCAGCAGGTCGTCGGCCGGGCGCCCGGCATGGCTCCAGCCCAGGTGCAGCGCGATGCGGCCTTCGGCGATGCTGGGCTTGCCCGGCTCGGGCTCCACGGGCAGCACCAGCTTGGCGTCGAGGATGTCGAGCGCGCGGCCGCGGAACACGGCCAGCGCGCGGTGCGACGGTACGCGGCCGATGGGCTCGTCGTATTCGAAGTAGTCGCGGAACTTGGCGACGTCGGCGTTGTTCTCGTCCTTGCCGGACATCAGGCTCGACTTGAGCAGGCCTTCGTTCCAGAGCCACTCGCGCAGGCCCTGCACCAACGCCGCGTCTTCGGCCCAGCGCTCGGAAAGGATGTCGCGGACACCGTCCAGCACCAGCGGGACGGTCGAAAAATCGGGGCCCGGCTTGCCGTCGTCCAGCGTGGTGGCGGGCTTCAGGAAGGCCTGCGCTTCGGCGGCGGGGTCCAGCGTGGGGCTGGCCAGCAGCTTGTCGGCCAGGGGTTCGATGCCGAATTCGCGGGCAATCTGGCCCTTGGTGCGGCGCTTCTGCTTGAACGGCAGGTACAGGTCTTCGAGTTCCTGCTTGGTCGGCGCGAATTCGATCGCGGCGCGCAGTTCGGGCGTGAGCTTGCCCTGCTCGTCGATGGCCTTGATCACCGCGCCGCGGCGGTCTTCGAGTTCGCGCAGGTAGGAAAGGCGGGCCTCCAGCTCGCGCAGCTGCACGTCGTCGAGGCCGTCGGTGACTTCCTTGCGGTAGCGGGCGATGAATGGAACCGTGGCGCCCCCGTCGAGCAGTTCGACGGCGGCCTTCACCTGATGCTCGCCGACCTTGATTTCGGCGGCGAGCTGGCGAATGATTTTCTGCATGCTTGAGCGCGTCCCTGGCAAAGCGCGGGAGTTTGCCATAGGCGCGCCCGCGCCCCGCCCGGGTGGCCCGGCGTGCGTGTTACAGCATGCGTTCGGTCGCGGGAAGCACGCTGTGCGGCTCGCTCGCCGAGGCCTGGCACGGCACCACCAGCCGCACGCACAGGCCGTGCGGCTCGATGTCGATGACGGCCAGCTCGCCGCCGATGGCGTCGGCCCGTGAACGCATGCTGCGCAGCCCCTTGCCCAGGCTCCCCGGCGCGCCGGCGGGCGCGTCCAGGCCGCGGCCGTTGTCGCGCACCTCGAGCACCAGCGAGCGCGCGCGGTCCTGCGCGCCGACGCGCAACTCCACGTGGGTTGCGCGGGAATGGCGCAGCGCGTTGGACAGGGCTTCCTGCGCGACCCGGCAGACCTGCGTTGCCGTGTCGGGCCGCACCCTGCATTCCAGGCTTTCGGAGGCGATGTTCCATTCGAGCGTGATGCCCATGCGTTCGAACGCGGGCCGCAGCCGGTAGCGCAGGTGCCCCAGCCGCTCGAAGACGGTGGCTTCGCTCTGGTCGTCCAGGTCGTCCACGGTCATCTGCAGTTCGAGCAGGCAGGCCTGCAGCGCCATCGAGAGCCCGTTGGAGTGGGCTGCCTTCGGGTCCTGGCTGGCCAGCAGGGCCAGCAGCCGCGAGCCGACGCCGTCGTGCAGGTCGTTGGCGATGCGCCGGCGCTCGGCCATCACCGCCTGCGCCTGCCGCCCCTGCGCGACGCGGCGCAGCGAGAAATAGCCGATGCTGACGATCGTGCCCAGCACCATCAGGTTGACCGCCTGCAGCGTCCAGAACGCGAACGGCACGTCGTGCGCCATGACGTTGATGGCCGCGTTGCCCCGGATCACCTGCGCCGCCACCGGCGTCAGGTGCAGCGCTCCGGCCAGGCCGGCCCACATCAGCACCCGGCGCCGCGAAGCGCGGTGCCGCAGCCAGGTCAGCAAGACAACCCAGGTTCCGATCGACAGCCACACATACTGGTCTTCCAGAAAGTGCGGTAGGAAAAGGACCTGCTGCGCGAACATCTCATGCCCTACAAAAGACCGCGGTGGGAGGCAAAGCTCACCGCTTGCGCCCGGGTGTGGGCGTGCAGCTTGCGGTAGATGTTCTTGACGTGTGCGTTAACCGTTTGTGCGCTGATGGTGAGCTGAAGCGCGATCTCTTCGGTCACATACCCGGTGGCTACAAGTCGCAACACTTCGCGCTCCCGCGCCGATAACGTCGCCTTGCTGTCCGGCGGGCGCACCGGGTTGACATTCGAGCGCTTGTGGTCGAGATGCACGAGCAGCCGGCGCGCCAGCCGCGGCGTGATGGCTGCCCCGCCGTTGACCACCTGCAGCACGGCCTGCGCATAGCTCTGGAACCAGGCGTTCTTGACCAGGTAGCCCGAGGCGCCGAGCTCGAAGGCATGCAGCACCTGGGGTTCGTCTTCGAGCGCCGAGATGACGATGATCTCGGCCGCGCTGCGGTGCCGCTTGGCCTCTTCGATGAGCTCGAATCCGCTGCCGTCGCCGAGGCGGATGTCCACCATCAGCACGTCGAACTCGTGCTGCAGCAGCAGGCGCCGTCCTTCGCGCAGGGTGCCCGCCTGCCCTTCGAGCTGGATGCGCAGGTCGCCCAGCAATTCCTGGGCGATGACGCGCCGCACGAAGGGGTCGTCGTCGACCAGCAGAACGCGCACTGGTTTGGTCTGCTGGCCGGTCAGAAAGTCCGGCCAGGGAAGGGTGTCGGCGGACGGCGAGAGCAGTCCTCCGAACTGTCCAGGATTGGAGTATTTAGTTCCCCTGGCTCCGACGTCTGTCAACGAATTGTCGATTTCGCTTTCCATTCCAGCCCCTTTGTAACAACGAGAACACCGTGTTCGTGACCAAAAGTTAATTCATTTCTACTCAAATATTGACTTCCAGCTTTTTTGATTACTTCGGTTGCATTCTGTTGCGACTACCCTCAAATGTCCAACGAAAGTGGTAGTTTTTACATTGTTGGCCGCGTGGGGAAGCGGTTTCTTGTGGCCGTCCGCAGCCGCTTCAGGCACTCCTTTCGCCATAGCCTGGCATTACCCAGCCTGGGGCATTTTTCATCGCCAGGTGGACGCAGAAACTGCACCTCGGTCGTCACGGAAGCTTCTTTTTTCCGCGGCACTGACCGGTAGCTGATGGCCGGATGGTCCGGTTGATCAGGTTTGTTTCAACACACCTATAGAGGCAGCATCATGAAGAAGACTCTCATCGCCATCGCTGTGGTTCTGGTTGGCGGCGTTGCTTCGGCAACTGGCAGCTCGGCCATTGCGGCCACCAGCACGACGACAGGCTCCTCCAGCTCGGCAGGTTCGTCGGCGGCCAGCTCCGGAACGGGCAGTGCATTGAGCTACAACGCGGCCAATTCCAGCTCGGCGGCCAACGCCGGTGCCTCGGGCGGCGCATTCGCCATTCCGGGCTTCGCACTGGGTGGCGCCACCGCGCACGGTTCCGCGACCACCATGGGCAGCGTGACCAGCATGGCCGCGACCACGGGCAACGCTGCGGCTTCGGGTGGCGCCAACGCTTCCGCCAATGCAGGCTCGATGGCCAACGCCAATTACGCCGCGGGCGGAGCCAACGGCGTGAGCGGCAATGCAGGCGGTACCGCCGGCTCGCTCACCAACAACACGGCCGCGACGGCAGCAGGTCCTGGCGGCGGCCTGGCCGTGGTGACGCGCACCTCGGGCACCACGTCGAGCTTCAACGCCTCGTCCGGCGCGGTCAACGGGTTCATCAACGGCACCACGACTTCCGCCACCGCGGGTTCGACCGGCGGCTCCAGCGGCGTGACCAACTTCCACTTCGGCAATGCAGGGACCTTCAGCAACGGTGGCGGCACCGGCGGCGTCGCGCTGTCCGGCGCAGCCGCATCGGCTCCCTGAGCGGCATGCGCATCGGTTGCTGAACCAGAAATAGGGAGGGGCTCCCGCCCCTCCCCGGTCATCAAAGGAGACGAAAAATGAAGAAGCTGATTCTCTTTGCGTTGCTGACGGTGTCCGCGGCAACCATGGCGCAAACGACCAACAACGGCGGCGCGAACAACGGGGCGTCCAGCACGGCCTCCACGTCGGCCCAGGGTAACAACCAGGCCGTGACGTTCACCAGCCCCGGCACCGTGAACTCCACGTTGACCAGCACGCAGAACGTCAACAACAGCGGTGCCACCACGAGCACCGTCGACTACCAGGGCAGCTACACGATCAAGAACGTGCCGTCGGTCAACGGGCCCAACCTGACCACCAGCAACGACACCTGCATGGGCAGCACCAGCGCGAGCGCGAACGGCCCGGGCGTCGGATTGAGTTTCGGCACCACCTGGACGGACGAACATTGCAAGCGCCTGAAGATGAGCCGCGAGCTCTGGAACAAGGGCATGAAGGCCGCGTCGCTCGCCATGGACTGCATGGACGCGGCGGCCCAGGCCGCGCTGGAGATGACGGGCACCAAGTGCCCGCAGTCGATGAGCGCGGACGAGCGCGTGAGCGCCTACGGTCCGCAGGCCTCGTCCGCAGGTGCGCCCCCCTCGGCGCCGCGACCGGTGGCGGTGACCCCCGTGGCGCCGGTGGCTCCCCTGGCGCCGGCCCCGGTGGCGCCGATCGCTCCCCCAGCCCCGGCGGCGCAGGCACCACAGCCGGTGCAGCAGCCCGTGGCCGCCATCGCGCCACCCGAACCGGTCGCCCTGCCGGGCCCCGTGCCTGCGACGGCACCGTTGCCCGCGCCGCCTGCGCCCATGGCCGAAGCGGCGCCCGCTGTGCAACTGGTGGCCGCGCCCGCGACGCCGGCCTCCGAGGTGAGCGTGATGCCGGTCGCCAGCGCCACCGTCACGGCCATCGACCCGACCGACGTTGCCGCCATTCGCGCCGCCCGCCTGCTGGGCGAGTCGGTCGGCGACGTGGCGGCCGCGCCGCGCTCGATGGTCTACCCGCAATGAACGCCAGGAGTCCAAGATGACCAGGACCCTGCGCTTGTGGACGGCGGCCTGTTGCCTGGCGACCCTGGCAACGGCCGCGGCGGCCGCTCCGCCGCCCACCTACGTGCTGCGCGTCGAGCGGCTGCCCATGGGCAGCGGCCTGCAGAACGCACGAGGCACCGACAACGCCGAGCCGGTCGGCGACCTGGGCGTGTGGCACGTGCCGCAGTACATGCCGGGCTACCCGACCTCGGCGACGATCTGGCCGCGCGTGGTCATCATCCAGTGCGCGACCGACCTGTGCGCGGGCTACGAGGTCACGCCGGAACTCGGCCGCGGCGAGTACCTGTTCTTCGTGCCGGCCCAGCAGAAATAGCGCACACCGGCCGCACGGCACGCGCCCCACGGGGCGCGCCTTGCCGTACCCTTCGCGCATGACCTCCCTCGCGCGCTTCCTGCGCGGCCTTCTTCGCGTCATTGCCACGGCCCTCGTCGTCCCCCTGTTGCTGTTCGAGGAATGGGGATGGGAGCCGCTGGCCGCGCTCGTGGCGCGGCTGTCCCGACTCCCCTTCTGGGCGGCTCTCGAAGACCGCCTGCGGCGCCTGCCGCCCTGGGGCGCGCTGCTGGCGTTCTTCGTGCCGGTGGTGTTGCTGCTGCCGGTCAAGGTGCTGGCGCTCTTCCTGTTCGGCAGCGGGCACGCCGCCACCGCGCTGACCGTGTTGGTGCTGGCCAAGCTGGTGGGCACGGCGCTCGTTGCGCGGATCTTCCAACTGGTCGAAGGGCCGCTGATGCGCATTCCCTGGTTCGCGCGCTGGTACCCGCGCTGGAAGGCATGGAAGGACGGCGTGTTCGCGCTCGTTCGCCAGAGCCGGCCCTGGCGGCTGGTGCGGGCGATCAACCGGCGCATCTCACGCGGTTGGCGGCGGCTGCGGGAAGGTTGAGCGCTTTATTTTTACCCGGGTATATTGCGAATTTAATTTTGCCCGGGTAATATTTGGCGCATGAACCTCTCGACCGAATCCCGACGCGCCCTCACACGCCAGTACAAGGACAACGTGCGACCGGCTGGCGTCTTCGTCGTGCGCCATCGACCCGACGGCCGCGTCCATGTGTCCGGCAGCCTCGACGTGGGAGGCGCCATGAACCGCGCGCGCTTCGAGCTCAACCTGCGCTCGCACCGCAACAAGGCCCTGCAGGCCGACTGGCTCGCACATGGCGCCGGTGCCTTCGACTTCGAGGTGATCGACCGGGTCAAGGAGCGCCCGGAAGACCCGGCCTTCGACCGCGCCGCCGAGCTCGAAAAGCTCCTGGCGCTCTGGCAGGAAGAATTGCAGTGCTTCGGCGCGCAGGGCTACAACACCCCATGAACGCCACGGACCACATCGACGCACTCGACTTCTGCCTGACCCTGGGCCGAGCCCACGCCCGGCTCCACCGGAGGCTCGACGAAGACCTTGGCGCGTTCCACGGGTTGAACTTCAGCGACTTCACCCTCCTCCACCTGCTGATGGGCGCGCACGACGCCCGCCTGCCCCTGGACAGCCTCGCGCACACCCTGGGCCTGCCGATGTCGGCGCTCGTCCGCCGGATGGTGCTGCTCGAGAAGACCGGGCTGGCCGAACGCGTGGCCGGCCCCGACGCGGACCCGCGACGCCACGCGGCCTTGCGCCCCGGCGGCCGGCAGTTGGCGCAGGGCGCAGTCGCCACCGTGGAGGCCCATTGCAGGGAGGCCTTGCGGCCGATCGCCGTCGAGCGCCTGCATGGGGCCCGGCAGGTTCTGAGGGCCATGTGCGGCGACACCGGGCTGCACGCCTGAGCGCCGCAGCGAGTAGATTACGCACCTCGTTTCGCCCAAACACCGGGAGACAAAAACCCCGAATGTCACCAGACACCCCCCCCATCACCCTGACCGTGTTCTTCGGTTTCCAGCGCGTTGCGCAGGGCAGCAAGACCGACGTGATCGAGCAGCTGCGCCGCCGCGACGACCCCGGCCCGTACCTCGCGTTCGACGACCAGACCGGCGAGCAGCTGGACCTCGACCTGCACGACCTGCAGGAGCGGCCGGTGTCCGGCCCCTCCGCAGCGCCACCCCACCGCGCCGCGCACCGTGACGAGGCCCCGCGCGGCGTCGGCAGGCCCAAGCTCGGCGTGGTCGCGCGCGAGGTCACGCTGCTGCCGCGCCACTGGGACTGGCTGGGCCGCCAGCCCGGCGGTGCGTCGGTCGCCTTGCGCAAGCTGGTCGAAGACGCGCGCCATGTGCACGCCGAGCGCGACACCGTGCGTGCCGCGCGTGAAGCCACCTACCGCTTCATGACCGCCATCGCGGGCAACCTGCCCGGCTTCGAGGAAGCCACCCGCGCGCTGTTCGCCGGCGAGGCGCAGCGCTTCAACACCCTGATCGAACCCTGGCCCGCCGACCTGCGCGTCCACTTGCAAGAAATCTCGGCCGCCGGCTGGAACACCCCTTCATGAGAACAACCCCCGAAACCCCCGGCAGCAGCACTGCCGGCCAGAGCGGCCTGCAAGGCATGCCCGTGTCGCCCGTCAATGCGTCGCGCCCGCTGTGGAAGGTCTTTCTTTTCTTCCTGGCGCCGATGCTGCTCAGCAACATCCTGCAGTCGCTGTCGGGCACGCTGAACAACATCTACGTGGGGCAGATGCTGGGCGTGCGCGCGCTGGCGGCGGTGTCGAGCTTCTTCCCGGTGATGTTCTTCTTCATCGCCTTCGTCATCGGCCTGGGCGCGGGCGCCTCGGTGCTCATCGGCCAGGCCTGGGGCGCGCGCGACGTCGCCAAGGTCAAGGCCGTGGCCGGCACCACGCTGTCGGTGGGCATCCTCATGGGCCTGCTGATCGCGGTGTTCGGCGGTGTCTTCACCACGCCGATGCTCGCCATGCTGGGCACGCCGCCCGACGTGCTGGCCGACTCCACGCGCTACGCCCGCATCATGCTCATCGCCATGCCGGGCCTGTTCGTGTTCCTGATGTCCACCGCCATGCTGCGCGGCGTGGGCGACACCGTCACGCCGCTGTTCACGCTGGTCATCTCGACGGTGGTCGGCCTGTTGGTGACGCCTGCGCTGATTCGCGGCTGGGGCGGCCTGCCGCAGCTCGGCGTGGCCAGCGGGGCGTGGGCGACGGTGGTGGCCTTCGTGGTGGCGACCCTGTGGCTGGGCTTTCGGCTGCGCCAGCGCAAGAGCCCGCTGGCACCCGACGCGGAGTTCTTCCGCAACCTGCGCATCCAGCCGCAGCTGCTGAAGGCGGTGCTCAAGATCGGCGTGCCCACGGGCGTGCAGATGATCGTGGTGGCACTGGCCGAGGTGGTGCTGCTGTCGATGGTCAACAGCTACGGCTCCAACGCCACGGCGGCCTACGGTGCGGTGAACCAGGTGGTCGCGTACGTGCAGTTCCCGGCCATTTCGATTGCCATCACCGCGTCGATCCTCGGCGCGCAGGCCATCGGCGCGGGCCGCGCCAATCGCCTGGGCGCCATCGCGAAGACCGCGCTGCTGATGAACCTGGTGCTGACGGGCGGCCTGGTGCTGCTGGGCTACCTGTTCTCGCGCCACCTGATGGGTTTCTTCATCACCAGCGCGCCGGTCATCGAAATTGCACAGACGCTGCTGCACATCATGCTGTGGAGCCTGGTGATGTTCGGCATGGCCTCGGCCCTGTCGGGGATCATGCGGGCCAGCGGCTCGGTGCTGGTGCCCACGCTGATCTCCATCGTCTGCATCCTGTGCGTCGAGGTGCCGGTGGCCTACGTGATGAGCCATCGCATGGGGCTGGACGGCATCTGGATCGCCTACCCCGCCACCTTCGGCGCCATGCTGCTGCTGCAGACCGGGTACTACCAGCTGGTGTGGCGCAAGAAGGCGATCCAGCGGCTGGTGTAGCCGGCGCGGCACCGGCCGGGGTCAGTTTCCGTCGAAGGCCTTCTGCACCTCGGCGATGTCGAGCTTGACCATCTTCATCATCGCCTGCATCGCGCGAGCGGCTTTGGCCGGATCCTTGTCCTGGAACATGCGGATCACCGGCGTGGGCGCCACCTGCCACGACACACCGAAGCGATCGGTGAGCCAGCCGCACTGCACCGGCTGGCCGCCGCCTTCGAGCAGCTTCTCCCAGTAGCTGTCGACCTCAGCCTGCGTCTCGCACCTCACGTACATCGAGATGGCGTGGGTGAACTTGTACTGCGGCCCGCCGTTGAGCACCATGAACTCCTGCCCGTCGAGTTCGAAGGTCGCGGTGAGCAACTGGCCCTTCTTGGCGGGGTCGACGTCGCCCCAGAGCAGCGTGTCGGTCACGCGCGAATTCGCGAAGATGGCGCTGTAGAACTTCAGCGCGTCCCCGCCGTTGCCGTCGAACCAGAGGCAGGGAACGATCCTTTGCATGGGTGTCTCCGTTGCTGTGACGATGAACCGGAAAGTTCAGTATTGGAGCGGCGCAGCGCGCTTGTCAACCCGAGCAAGGGCCTGTCAGTGGGGAGTTCCCATGCGCGGATGCGGTCCACAATGCCGCATGCATACACCAATTTTCAGCCGCTTCAAGGGCCGTGCCGCGATGCTCGCGTGCGTGTTCGCATCGATGTCGGCGGCCCACGCGGCCGACGCCACCGAGGTTCCCGACGCGGCGGCCAGCGACCCCGCGGCGCTCGGCTGGATGACCGGCTCGCCCCCTGCGCCCGAGCGCACCCTGCGCTTCGAGGACGGCAGCTATTTCCGGTTTCCGGCGATGCGCTGGAGCGTGGCGAACTTTCGCCAGCTCATGCCGACGATGAACGTCTCGCGCGGCCTGGGCGCGCCGGCCGGCCTGCGCTACGCCCTGCGCTCGGACATCGATGCGCTGGATTTCACGCCGCTTGGCGCGACCGCGCCCATGACCTGGGCGCAGTCGCTGGCAGCCACGTACACCGACGGCATCGTCGTGCTGCACCGAGGGCGCATCGTCTACGAGCGCTACTTCGGCGTGCTGAAGGACGACGGCCAGCACGGCGCCATGTCGGTCACCAAGTCGGTGGTCGGCACGCTGGGCGCGATGCTGGTGGCCGACGGCACGCTCGATGCGAGCAAGCCGGTGGCCTACTACGTGCCCGAGCTCGCGAGGTCCGCCTTCGGCGATGCCACCGTGCGCCAGGTGCTCGACATGACCACCGGCTTGAAGTTCAGCGAGGACTACGCCGACCCGAACGCCGAGGTCTGGGCCCACGCGCAGGCCGGCAACCCGCTGCCCAAGCCAAAGGACTACACCGGCCCGCGCAGCTACTACGAGTTCCTGCAGACGGTGCAGCCCGAAGGCCGCCACGGCGAGGCCTTCGGTTACCGGACCGTCAACTCCGACGTGCTGGGCTGGGTCATGGCGCGCGCCACAGGGCGCAACGTGGCGCAACTGCTGTCCGAGCGCATCTGGCGCCACCTGGGCGCCGAGCAGGACGCCTATTTCAGCGTCGACTCCATCGGCACGCCCTTTGCCGGCGGCGGCCTGAGCACCGGCTTGCGCGACCTCGCGCGCTTCGGCGAAATGATGCGCAACGACGGCCGCGCCAACGGCCGCCAGGTGGTGCCCAAAGCCGCCGTCGACGACATCCGCCGCGGCGCCGACAAGGCCGCGTTCGCCAAGGGCGGCTATGCGCTGCTGCAGGGCTGGAGCTACAGGAACATGTGGTGGGTCACGCACAACGACCATGGCGCCTACATGGCGCGCGGCGTGCACGGCCAGCGCATCTACGTCGACCCGAAGGCCGAGATGGTCATCGTGCGCTATGCCTCGCACCCGGTGGCGAGCAACGCGGCGAACGATCCGGTCACGCTGCCCGCCTTCGAGGCGCTGGGGCGGCATCTGCTCGCCCGGCACCGCTGACGATTGCCAGCGGGCGTTGCATCGCGGGCACAGCTCTCCTGCGCCAGGTCGGCCGTGGTCGCGCGGTCCGGCACCTTGCGGGAGAGAAAGCTCAGCAGTTCGCGGTAATAGCGTTCGAACACAGGCGCAGCACACCCGAGCAGGGTGGATCGAAGTCCAGAGACAGGTTGGCTTCGACACGGCGCGTGGCTGACCTGATGCGATACAGAAAACGGAAAGCGCCGACTATCTGCGGCTTCGCGGCACATGCGCCGCACCCTAGCGGCGCGCCCGCCGACATCGGCGATGCGCCAGGGCCGCCCTGGCGCGCTGTGCGCAAAGGCAGAATGGAAAAAAGCAAAAGGACAACACCGCATGACCCTTGCCTCCAGCAACCCCGCCCAGGTTCCACCTCCCGCTGACGCACGTGCCTACGCCATCGCGATGCACGGCGACCAGAAATACGGCGCGCACCCTTACGCGCACCACCTGGACGCGGTGGTCGCGCTGCTCCAGCCCTACGGCGCGACGGCGCAGGTCATCGGCTACCTGCACGACGTGGTCGAGGACACCGACGCCACGGTGTCCGACGTGCAATCGCGCTTCGGCGACCTGGTCGCCCGTTGCGTGTCGCTGCTGACCGACGCACCCGGCGCCGACCGCAAGGAACGCAAGGCCAAGACCTATGCGGCGCTCGCGAAGGTGACGGGCGACGAGGAACTGGCCCTGGTGGTCAAGGCCGCCGACCGGCTGGCCAATGTGCGGGCCTGCGTGGCCGACGGCCACCGCAAGCTGTGGGACACGTACCAGGGTGAGCACCCCACCTTCCGGACGGCGGCGTTCCGTGCGGGGCACTGCGATCCGCTGTGGGCGGAGCTCGACACCCTGCTGTCTCCCGCTCACGCGCCGGCTTGAGCCGGGTGCGGGCGCGGCGGGTTCGAGAACGTCATCACCCCGTCGTCCACCTTGCCGAAGCGCAGGCTCAACAGGTCGCGCAGGTAGTTCTGGTGCACGCGCCACGGGGTGCGCGAACCCTGCTTCGGAAACTTGCCCACGGCACGCGTCACATAGCCCGACGAGAAATCCAGCCACGGTTGCGGCACCAGCGCGGCGCCGGCGTTGCGCGGCGTGCATTGCGCCCAGCCGTGCTTCTCCATGTGGTTGAGCAGCCGGCAGACGTACGCGCAGGTCAGATCGCTCTTGAGCGTCCATGAGGCATTGGTGTAGCCGAACGACGAGGCCAGGTTCGGCACGTCGCTGAACATCATGCCCTTGTAGTTGAAGGTGTTGGCGGGGTTCACGGCGACGCCGTCCACTTCGAGCTGCACGCCACCCAGCACTTCGAGTTCGAGACCCGTGGCCGTCACCACCAGGTCGGCCTCCAGTTCCTTGCCGGATTCCAGCCGGATGCCACGCGGCGTGAAGGTGTCGATGCGCTCCGTCACCATCGAGGCCCGCCCGGACTTGAGCGCGGCGAACAGGTCTCCGTCGGGCACGAGGCACACGCGCTGGTCCCACGGGTTGTAGCGCGGCGTGAAGTGCCTGCCGACGTCGTAGCCCGGGCCCATCGCGTGGCGCACGCCGCCGACGATCAGCCGCTTCACCCGCTGCGGCCGGCTGCGCGCGAGGCGGAAGAAGAACATGCCCAGCAGCACGTTCTTCCACCGCGTGATGCCGTACGCGAGCCTCGCGGGCAGAACGCGCCGAAGCCGGTTGGCGATCGGGTCCTCGGCCGGACGCGCCACCACGTAGGTCGGCGAGCGCTGCAGCAGCGTGACGTGCGCGGCGGTCTTCGCCAGCGCGGGCACCAGCGTCATCGCAGTGGCGCCGCTGCCGATGACGACCACGCGCTGGCCGCTCGCATCGAGGCCTTCGGGCCAGTGCTGCGGGTGCACGATGCGCCCGGCGTAGCTGGCGGCGCCTTTGAATTCGGGCGTGTAGCCCGCGTCGTAGCGGAAGTAGCCGCTGCACAGGAACAGGAAGTTGCAGCGCAGGCGCAGCGGCAGCCGCTCGGGTCCGATTTCGGCATCGACGCGCCAGCAGGCCTCGGCCGTCGACCACGAAGCGCGCACCACGCGGTGGTTGAAACGGATGTTCCGGTCGACACCATGCTGCGCCGCCGTGTCGCGCAGGTAGTTCAGGATGGCCGGCCCGTCGGCGATCGACTTCGGCTGCGTCCAGGGGCGAAACCGGTAGCCCAGCGTGTACATGTCGGAATCGGAGCGCACGCCGGGGTAGCGAAACAGGTCCCAGGTGCCGCCGCTGCGCTCGCGCCCTTCGAGGATGAGGTAGCTGCGCCCCGGACATTTCTCCTGCAGGTGGCAGGCGGCGCCGATGCCCGAGAGGCCCGCGCCGACGATCAGCACATCGACGTGTTGTTCTTCCTGCACCGGCATGTCGTCTCCTTATGTCTTGCCCGGGCCTCCCGCAGCAGGGCCGCCCCGGATCATCAGCCACGCGCTGGCCGCGCTCAGCACGGCCAGCCCGGCGCCCAGCAGCATCACCCACCGGAACCCCGCCACGAACGACTCGGCCACCGCGCGCTTGAGCGCGGCGGCGGTGGCGGCATCCACGCCCGGCGGCACGCCCGCGCCCGCCAGCTTGCTGCGCTCGCCTTCGAGGAACGCCGACACCTGTGCCGACGCACCCATGTCGCGCAGGTGGCCGGCCAGCGCCATGTCGAACGCCCAGGCCATGATCGCGCCGAACACCGCGATCGCCAAGACCGCTGCCGCGCGCGACACGGCGTTGTTCACGCCCGAGGCCACGCCCGCCAGCTCGGGCCCGACCGCGTTCATGACCGTGGTGGTCAAGGGCGCCACCGTCACCGTCATGCCGAAGCCCAGCACCACCACGGCCGGAAAGAAGCCGCTCCAGTAGCTCGCGCCCACGCCCGGCATCGCGAACAGCGCGAAGCCGACAGCCGCAATGGACGGCCCCACCACCAGCGGCATGCGCGGCCCGAAGCGGTCGACCAGTTGCCCGGCCCAGCACGAGAGCGCGAACATGATGAAGATGAACGGCAACAGCGCTGCGCCGGCCACCGTGGCCGAGTAGCCCTGCACCTGGATCAGGTTGAGCGGAAGAAAGTACAGCGCACCGCCCAGCGCCGCATACAGCAGCAGCGTCAGCAGGTTGGCGCCGCTGAAGTTGCCGATGCGCAGCAGCCCCAGAGGCAGCATCGGCGCGCGCACCTTGCGCTCGGCCGCGATGAAGCCCAGGCTCCCCGCCACGCCGACGGCCAGCGCGGCGAGCACCGCCGGCGACCGCCAGCCCTGCGTCGGCGCCTCGATGAAGGCATACACGATGCCGCCGAGCCCGGCCGTCGCCAGCAGTGCGCCCCACAGGTCGAGCCCGCCGCCGGCCGAGGCGCCGCGGCTCTCGGGCACGTGCCGCCACACGATCCACAGCACGCCCAGCGCCATCGGCACGTTGATGAGGAAGGCCCAGGTCCAGGAGAAGTGATCGACCAGGAAGCCGCCCAGCACCGGCCCCACCGCCGCGGTGATGCCGCTGAAGCCCGACCAGGTGCCGATGGCCTTGCCGCGCTCCTTCGCGGGGAATGACGCGCTGATGAGCGACAGGCTGCCCGGCACCAGCAGTGCCCCGCCGATGCCCTGCACTGCCCGCGCCGCGATGAGTTGCTGCACGCTGACCGAGAGCGCGCAGGCCACGGACGACACGGCGAAGATGCCGACCCCGACCGCAAAGATGCGCCGCCGCCCGTAGTGGTCGCCGAGCGCGCCCCCCACCAGCAGCAGTGCCGCCAGCAGCAAGGCATACGACTCGACCACCCATTGCGCCTGGAAGGCCGTGGCATGCAGGTCGGCCTGGATGGCCGGCAGTGCCACGTTGACGACGGTGCCGTCGATGAAGGCCATGCTGGAGCCGACGATGGCCGCGGCGAGCACCCACGGCTTGGAGGCCTCGGGGCAACGGGCCTCGTCGGCCTTGTGGCCATGCAGGATCAGCGTGTCGTCGCAGGGCGCCTTGCCGATCTGTGCCATGAGGTCTCCTTGTGGTGGGATTCCCGGTGTCGCTCCTTCCCCCTCTGGGGGAAGGCTGGGATGGGGGCATCTTCCAACTGGACGCCACGCATGTGCAAGCGCCGTCGTGCCCCCACCCATGCCCTCCCCCAGAGGGGGAGGGAGAAAGAAAAAATCAGGAAGCGCAGGCGCTCGCCGACGGATTCGCCCGCGCCGCAGCCACGCTGCGCGCCATGGCCGCCGCCGCCGCCGCGGTCACGCGCTGCGTTCCTTGCGCCACCGCGTCCATGCCCCCGCCCACGGCTTCGCCAAAATTCATCTGGCAGACCACCGTGCGCGCCTCGTCCGAGCGCCGCAGCGTCCAGCTGAAGCTCGCATCCACGCGCGCGCCGTCGACCGCATCGAACTGGCGCAGCTGCACCGCGATGCGCCACACCGGCTGCGAGGTCTGCCGCCCGCCCTTGGTCACGTCGAGCGCGCCGAGCCGCGCGGAGATGCCGCTGGACAGCGCATCGCGCAGTTCGTTCTCGAACGACGAGGCCCAGCGGTGCTGCTCCAGCACTTCCACCTGCACGCTGCCGTTGGGCTGGCGCACCACCATCTGCGGACGCGCGAAGCGCTCGGGCACGGCCACGGGCGCCAGCTCGATGTACAGCGGCGCGGCGCCGCCGAGCGTGGAAGGCGCCGCATCGGCGGCGGCCACGGGACTGGCCAGCGTGTAGTAGCTGTCGGGCTTGCTGGCGCAGCCGGCCAGCACGGCCACCAGCGCGGGAATGGCCAGGAATGCGAGGTTCTTCTTCATTTCTTGTCGTCCGGTTTGCCGCGCAGCAGCGACTCGGGGTGGCGCTCCAGGTAGTCGGTCAGCACGCGCACCGAGCCCGCGGCGCGCGTCAGTTCCTGCAGCGTCTGGCGCATGTCCTGCTGCAGCGGCGAGTCGTCGGCCAGCGTGCGCTCGGCCGTGTTGACGGTCTTGCGCACGTCCTTCATGGCGGCGGCCAACTCGGGCGTCACGTCGTTGTTGATGCGGGTCACGGTCTGCTCGGCGCTGGTGAGCGTCTTGTTGAGCGTGGCGAGCGTGGTGCGCAGGTCGGCGGCAATCTGCTCGTAGGGCACCTTGTTCAGCTTGGTGGCTATTTCCTGCACCTGCGACTGGATCTCGTCGAGGCTGTTGGCCACCGTGGGCAGCTCGATCGGGTTCTTCGTGACGTCGACCTTGACCGCCGGCGCCTTCGGGAAGAAGTCGAGCGCCACATAGACCTGGCCGGTCAGCAGGTTGCCGTTGCGCAGCTGGGCGCGCAGGCCCTTCTCGGCCAGGAAGCGCAGCCGCTCCTGCTGCGTGGCGCGCGACTCGGGCTGCCCGGCGCCCGGCGCTTCGCGGCGCCGCAGCCGGTCGGGGTAGACCTGCACCAGCACCGGCATGCGGAACTCGCGCTCGGCGCGGTCGAACTCCACGCCGATCGACTTGACCTCGCCGATCACCACGCCGCGGAAGTCGACCGGCGCGCCCGGCGCCAGGCCGCGCAGCGACTGGTTGAAGTACATCAGCAGGGTTTGCGACGGGCCGTCGGGCTCCTTCATGGCGGTGGCCTCGTCCTGCGTCAGCGCGAAGGAAGCGTTCTCCGTGGCGACCGGGCCCATCACGCCCTCGGGCGCCTGGAACGCGATCCCCCCCAGCAGGATGGTGGCCAGCGACTGCGTGCGCAGCGTGAAGCCGCTGGCGCTCAGTTGCGCGTCGATGCCGCTGGCCTGCCAGAAGCGGGTGTTCATGCCCACGAACTTGTCGTAGGGCGCGTTGACGAACACACGCAGGGTCACGCCGCGCCCGTCGCCGTCGAGCTCGTAGGCCGCCACCTGGCCGACCTTGATGCGCCGGTAGTACACCGGCGAGCCCACGTCGAGCGAACCCACGTCGTTGGCGCGCAGCAGAAACTGCTTGCCCGAGTCGTCGCGCGTGACGATGGGCGGTGTTTCGAGCCCGGTGAACTCGCCCGCCGTTTCCTTCGACACGCCCGCGTCGGCGCCGATGTACGCGCCCGACAGCAAGGTGTTCAGGCCCGAGATGCCCGAGGTGTCCAAGCGCGGGCGCACCACCCAGAAGCGCGAGTCGCTGGCGGTGAAGCCCTCGGCGTCTTTGTTGAACTGCACCAGCACGCGCACGTGCGAACGGTCGCGCGCCAGCCGCAGATGGGTGACCAGGCCGATCTGCACGTCCTTGTACTTGACGGCGGTCTTGCCGGCCTCCAGGCCTTCGGCGGTCTTGAAGGTGAGCACGACCTCGGGGCCGCGCTCCATCAGGATGCGCGCCACCAGCGTGATGCCGACCAGCGCCGCCACGATGGGAATGAGCCAGATCAGCGAGGGCAGCCATTCGCGCCGCCGCGCCACGCGGGGCCTGGGCAGCGCCGAAGGCGCCGGCTGCGGTGCCGGTTTGTCCTGGGGTTGGTCTTCTTCACTCATGCTGGTTTCCGGTCTTTGTTGTCATGTGCGTACGCACCGTCCCTGTCCTGAAAATCGGCCTGCGCCTGCCTGCTGTCCCAGGTGAGCTTCGGGTCGAAGCTCAGCGATGCCAGCATGGTCAGCACCACCACCGCGCCGAAGGCCGCGATGCCCACGCCCGCGGTGATCACCGCGAAGCCCTGGATCTGCACCAGCCCGGTCAGCAGCGACACCACGAACACGTCGAGCATCGACCAGCGGCCGATGATCTCGATGATGTGATACAGCTTGGCCCGCTCGTGCTGGCGCCAGGTGCTGCCGCGCTGCGCCGTCACCACAAGCAAGAAAAGCACCGCCAGCTTGAACAGCGGCACCAGGAAACTCGCGATGAAGACGATGGCCGCCAGGCCGTAGGCGCCCGACACCCAGAAATAGATGACACCACTCAGGATGGTGTCGTACTGCGCGCCGAACAGCGTGCGCGTGATCATCACCGGCAGCAGGTTGGCCGGGATGTACATCACGCAGGCCGCAATCAGAAAGGCCCAGGTGCGCGTGAGGCTCTGCGGCTTGCGCGTGTGCAGCCGGGTGCCGCAGCGCCCGCAGGCGTCGCCCTCGCGTGCGTCCTGCCAGACGACGGCACAGTGCCGGCAGGCCATGAGGCCGAGCGCGGCCGCGGTAGGCACCGGCGCGTCTTCGTCGTCGATGTCCTGGGTTTCTTCAGGCGCGCGCGATGCCCGCGGGCGCAGGAAAGCGAACAGCTTCATGACGCTGTCCCGTTGTCTTCGGTGCGCGGCTCGCCGGCCTCGCCCTCTTCCCCGCCCTCTTCCTGGCCCTTGGGGCGAAACGTCATCCCCCAGAACGCACCCGGGTTGAACGACAGCACCGTCGTCAGCAGGACCGTCAGCGCCATGAAGGCCCACAAGGCCGGCCCCGGCACCACCGTCGCCATGCTGGAGAGCTTGACGATGGCCACCAGCACACCGAGCAGGAACACCTCGATCATTCCCCAGGGCCGCAGCGACTGCATGGACCGCACCAGCAGTGCAAAGCCCAGCGGCCGCCGCTCACGGCTCAGCGGCACCAGCAGGTAGGCCAGGATGCACAGCTGCAGCAAGGGAAAAAGAATGGTCGTGGCCAGCACCAGCAGCGCCACAAGCGACATGCCCTCGGCGCTCAGCGCCACCACCGCGCCGGCCAGTGTGGTCTGGCTGGTCAGGCCGCGCAGTTCGATCTCGACGATGGGAAACAGGTTCGCAATGGCGAACATGATCAGGCTGGCCACCGTGAGCGGAAGAATGCGGCGCTCCTGCTGGCCGGGGTGCCGGTCGAGCTCCGTGCCGCAGCGCGGGCAGCGCGCCACGTCGCGCGGATGCAGCGGCGCGCGGCTATAGACCGCGTCGCATCCCGGGCAGACCACGGTGTCGGGTACTTCCTTCATGGGTGGGTACCCTAACCCATTCAGCCGCCGTGGCTTGTCGTCCGAAGGCGCAGCGTGCTGAAGACCGCCGCCACCGCCGCGCAGCTGGCGGCCAGCACCAGCGCCACCACCGGGCCGTGGCCGCCATGCGGACTCCAGAGGCTGAAGACCGCCGCCAGCACCACCGCGCCCAGCGTCTGCCCGGTCAGCCGGGCCGTGCCCAGCATGCCGCTGGCCGCGCCGCTGCGATGCGCCGGCGGCGAGGTCACGATGGTGTGGTTGTTGGGCGACTGGAACAGCCCGAAACCCAGCCCGCACAGCGCCATGCGCCAGGCGATGTCGGCATTGCCCGGGTGCGCCGGCAGTGCCGCCAGCAGTGCCAGCCCCGCGGCCAGCAGGGCCAGCCCGATGCCGCCCAGCAGCCCGTCGGGATAGCGGCCGATGAGCCGGCCCGCAATCGGCGCCATCACCACGATGGCCAGCGGCCAGGCCGTGATGAGAAGCCCGGCCTCGATGTGGCTGCGCCCGTACACCTCCAGCAGCAGGAACGGCAGCGCGATGTAGGCCAGCATCTGCGCGCAGAACGCGGCGACCGAGGTGCCCATCGACAGTGCGAACACCGGAATGCGCAGCAGGTCGACCGGGAACAGCGGCACCGCCTGCTTGCGCTGGCGCTGCAGGTAGATGAAGCCGACCAGCACGCCCGCCAGCAGGATGCCCCAGGCCGAAGCCTGCGACCCCGCGGCGCCCTGCACCGGGCCTTCGCGCACGCCCAGGCGGTCCACGCCCAGGAACACCAGCGAGAACATCAGGATGTTGAGCGTCACGTCGACCGGCGAAAACCGCAAGCCCGCCGCGGGCGCCACGCGGTTGAACGGCAGCGCCCGCATGCCCAGCGCGAAGGTGATGATGCCCAGCGGCACGTTGATGGCGAAGAGCCAGGGCCACGAGGCCACCGACAGGATGGCCGCCGCCACCGAGGGCCCCGCCACGGACGAGGTGGCCACCACCAGCGAATTGACCGCCATGCCCTTGCCCAGCTGCGACGACGGATACACGAGCCGCACCAGCGCCGCATTCACGCTCATGATGCCCGCCGCGCCCAGGCCCTGGAAGGCGCGCGCCGCGATCAGCGTGCCCAGCGAGTTGGCAAAAGTGGCCGCCAGCGAAGACAGCGTGAACACCGCCATGCCCACCAGGTACACCCGCCGGTAGCCCACCAGGTCGCCCAGGGACGCCAGCGGCAGCAGCATCACCAGCGTGGCGATCTGGTAGGCGTTGACCACCCAGATGGCCTGCGACGGGCTGGCCTGCAGCTCGCGCGCGATGCCCGGCAGCGCCAGGTTGACGATGGTGCCGTCGAGCACCGCGACGATCAGCCCGAGGATGATGACCAGCATCGCCCACGCCCGCTCCGGCTGGGCCAGCCCGTCGATATGCCTGGACTTGGAGTTGTCTTCGGTCGCCGGGAGCGTGGCGCCTGCGCGTGCCGTGTTCATCAGGCTTGCTGTGTCCTTCGTGTGGTTTCGGAGCGCGCGCCACCCAGCGTGAGCCAGGTCAGCACCCCCGCGATCAGGGCGCCGGCAGCCATGCCGGCCACCATCGGCAAGGGGCGCCCGTCGGTGAAGAAGCCCACCACCGCCATGGCCAGCGCGCCCGTGAGCATCTGCAGCGTGCCCAGCAGCGCCGAGGCCGTGCCGGCGATGGCGCCGTGCATTTCGAGCGCCAGCACGCCGGTGGTCGGAATCACCAGGCCCATGAAGCCCGAGGCGATGAAGTACAGGACGATCAGCACCCAGATGCTGTCGCCGCCCGCCGCGAAGTAGATGAACATCGCGACCATGGCCGCCCCGCAGCACGCCACGCCGAACTTGACGATGTTGACCAGGCCGTAGCGCTCGCCCAGCGCGCCGGTGAACTGCGAGGCCGCGATGAAAGCCGCCGCGTTCACGCCGAAGGCCACGCTGTACAGCGCGGGCGACAGGCCGTAGTGGTCGATCATCACGAACGAGGAATTGGCCAGGTAGGTGAAGAAGCCCGCCATCGCGAAGCTGCCGATGAACACCAGCCCCAGGTAGTGCCGGTCGCGCAGCAGCAGCCCGTAGGCTGCGAGCGCGCTGCCCAGGCTGCTTTCGACGCGCTGCGACGCGGGGCGCGTTTCGTCGAGCAGCCTGACCGTCATGGCCAGGCCCGCCACGGCGGCGATGGTCACGGCCCAGAACACGCCGCGCCAGCCGGCAAAGGCAATCACCACGCTGCCCGCGAGCGGCGCGAGGATCGGCGACACGCTGAACACCAGCATCAGCAGCGACATGAGCCGCGCCGCGTCGGTACCCGTGTGCAGGTCGCGCACCACGGCGCGCGGAATGGCCATGCCCGCGGCGGCGCCCAGGCCCTGGATGAAGCGCAGCACGATCAGCGTCTGGATGTCGGTGGCCATGGCGCAGCCCACGCTCGCCAGCGCGAACAGCACCAGCCCCACATACAGCGGCGGCTTGCGCCCGAACATGTCGGAAACCGGACCGTAGAGCAGCTGGCCCGCGCCCAGCGACAGGAAGAAGGCCGTGAGGCTCATCTGTACCGCGCCGATGTCGGCATGCAGGCTCTGCCCGATGGCCGGCAAGGCCGGCAGGTACATGTCGATGGCGAAAGGCCCGATGGCCGAGAGCAGGCCCAGCAGCAGGGCCATCTTGAAGAAAGGAGAAGAACGCATTGCCCCGATTGTCGCCAACGGCGGCGATCGGTGCAGGCGTGGGGGCTCAGCCCGCGTGGCTAATTCTGTTCGAAGAATCGGTTGCCCGGACGCGGCAGGCCGAGGTTCTCGCGCAGCGTGCGGCCTTCGTACTCTCGCCGGAAGATGCCGCGGCGCTGCAGCTCGGGCACCACCTTGTCGACGAAGGCGTCGAGCCCGCCGGGCAGCCACGGGAACATCACGTTGAAGCCGTCGCAGCCTTCGGTGGCCAGCCACTCCTGCATCTGGTCGGCAATGGTCTGCGCCGTGCCGACGAAGGCCAGGCCGCCGTAGCCGCCCAGCCGCTGGGCCAGCTGGCGCACCGTGAGGCCTTCGGCGCGGGCCAGCTCGACCACGCGCGCGCGGCCGCTCTGGCTGGCGTTGGTCTCGGGCACCTCGGGCAGCGGGCCGTCGGGGTCGAACTTCGAGGCGTCGTGGCCCAGCGCGATCGACAGCGAGGCGATGGCGCTGTCGTAGTGCACCAGGCTGTCGAGCTTCGCGCGGATGGCGCGTGCTTCTTCCAGGGTGTCGCCGACCACGACGAAGGCGGCCGGCAGTATCTTCAGGTGGTCCGGGTCGCGGCCGATCGCGCGCATGCGGCCCTTGATGTCCGCATACAGGCTGCGCGCCGCCGCCAGGGTGCCCGGCGCGGCGAACACCGCCTCGGCCGTCTCGGCCGCGAGCTGGCGCCCGGCTTCCGAGGCCCCGGCCTGCACGATCACCGGCCAGCCCTGCACCGGCCGCGCGATGTGCAGCGGTCCGCGCACCGACAGGTATTTGCCCTTGTGGTCCAGCACGTGCAGCCTGGCCGGGTCGAAGAAGCGGCCGCTGTCCACGTCGCGCTCGAAGGCGTCGTCGGCCCAGCTGTCCCACAGGCCCGTGACCACGTCGTAGAACTCGCGGGCGCGGGCATAGCGCTCGTCGTGTTCCATGTGGTCGTCGCGGCCGAAGTTCAGCGCCGCGTCGGGGTTGGAGGTGGTCACGATGTTCCAGCCCGCGCGGCCTTCGCTCAGGTGGTCCAGCGAGGCGAAGCGGCGCGCGATGTGGAACGGCTCGTCGAAGGTGGTCGACGCCGTGGCCACCATCCCGATGTGCCGCGTGTGCTGCGCCAGCGCCGACAGCAGCGTGAACGGCTCGAACGACGTCACCGTGTGGCTGCGCTGCAGCGCCTCGATGGGCATGTTCAGCACCGCGAGGTGGTCGGCCATGAAGAACGCGTCGAAGCGCCCGCGCTCCAGCGTCTGCGCCAGTTGCTTCAGGTGCGCGAAGTTGAAGTTGGCGTCGGGCCACGCGCCCGGGTAGCGCCAGGCGCCGGTGTGGATGCTCACGGGGCGCATGAAGGCGCCGAGCCGAAGTTGCTTGGCCGAACTCATTGCACGGCCCTCATTGGCCCACCGGCCAGAACACCAGCGCGCGCAGCTCGATGCTGCGGCGCGCGGGCGCCTCGCGCGCGCCGGTGGGGTCTTCGAAGGCGGTGTGGGCCGTGAAGCGCGCGACGTCTTCGCGCGAATCGAAGATCTTCAGCAGCAGCGCCTCGTCGGGCCGCAGCCGCGGAAACCAGTACCAGCTGTGTTTCGGGTTCCAGGTGAACGAGTACGTCTCGCCCACCTTGTCGGGGTAGACCAGGTCGCTCGGCACCAGGTCGCCGCTCGAGATGGAGCGAGCGTCGCACAGCGCCAGTGGCAGCCGCTCCACCGTCGCCAGCGGGCGCCACAGATTGACGATCGCGAAGCGGCGCTTCAGGCGCACTTCGGCCTCTTCGGCCGGCAGGTGGTCGCGCACCCGGCGCAGCGCGGAGGCGGGGGTCTGGTCGTTGTGCACACGGCGCACCGGTTCGCGCAGGTCGGGCGTGCCGCGCGCGCCTTGCGCGCTGTCGCGCAGCGTATGGTCGAACACCACGATCTTCTCGGCGCCCGTGACGTCGCGCAGCAGCGCCTCGGCCTCGCGGTAGTAGATGTCGCGGATGGTGGCGTCGTGCGAAAAGTCGGCCACCACGCTGCGGTGAGAGATCTGCGTGAAACCGCTGCGGTCGAGCGACAGTTCGTTCAGCGCCACCAGCGGACGGCCGTCGCGAATGGTCACGCGGCGCGCCTCCAGTTCGCCGGTGACCCAGGGCGTGCCGGGCGGCGGCTCGAAGGTGTAGCTCACGGGCCGGCCCTGCCCTGCCTTCAGGTAGTTGAGTTCTGCCTCCACTCCCGGCAGCGTTGCGGCCAGCATCTGGCCATTCGATCCGACGCTCATGCCGCGTGACTCCCGAGAATTCTCAAAACGGCTCCTTGAACGGCCGCAGGTCGAGTTCCTGCGTCCATGCGCTGCGGTGCTGCACGTGCAGCTGCCAGTAGCTTTCCGCGATGGCCTCGAGCTGCAACAGGCCGTCGTCGCCGGCCTGTGCCACGCGCTGCGGTGCGCCGGTGCGAAGCCGCTCGCCGTCGATGCCGCCGTCGATCACCACGTGCGCCACATGAATGCCCTGCGGGCCGAACTCGCGCGCCAGGCTCTGGCTCAGCGAACGCAAGGCGGCCTTGGCCGCGGCGAAGGCCGCGAACGGCGGCTTGCCGCGCAGCGCCGCGGTGGCGCCAGTAAACAGCAAGGTGCCGCGCGGCCCGGCGCCGGCCGGCTCGAAGCTGTTGGCCAGCAGGCCGTCCAGCGCCTCGCGCCCGAACACGAAGCCGCCCAGCGCGCTGGTACGCCAGGCCTGGGTGAATTGGTCGACCGAGAGCTCCAGCGTCGGCGCGCGCACCGCGCTCGCGGCGTTGAAGATGGCCACGGTGAGCGGGCCCAGCGCCCGCACCTTCTGCGCAATGCCATGGATCTCGGCCTCGCTCGCCACGTCGCCCGCGAAAGCCTGGGCCCGACCGCCGGCCGCCGCGATCTCGCGGACCACGGTGTCGAGTTGCGCCTGTGTGCGCCCGGTCAGTGCGACAACGAAGCCTTCGGCCGCGAAGCGCCGTGCCAGTGCGGCGCCGAGCCCGGCACTGGCGCCGACACCGGCGATCCATGCGACCGGCGACGGCGCTGAACTGGAAGAAGAAGCGGAGGGAGTGACGGAGGTGACAGCCATGGATGAGCGCGAAGGCTATACCTGCGCCCCGGGGTGTGGAACGACGCAAAAGCGATAACCTTATTTGACGACTGGTCGACGCGAAGGCCCGCTTGACGCGTCCCGCCCTTCGGCTTACGGCATCGCCGATTTCGCTTCGGCGCCAACGGCGGCTACGCTATCGGCTTCCCGGACCGCTTCCATAACAGCCCAAAGCAATCGCTTTCCAGGAGGAGTTACCCATGGCCATCGCCCGAACGATCCATGCCGATCTTTTTCGCGTGTTCCTGCTGACCCTGGTGTCGCTCTTCGCCATTCCGGCGGCGACGCTGGTCTTCACCGAATACGCACTGCGCTCGCAGGACACCGAATTCCTGCAAGCCATCGAAAAGCGCATCGCCTCGGATGCCCGCCTGTCCGCCGATGAAAAGGCTCGGACGACCGAGTTCTACCGCAGCCACCAGCTCTCCAAGGCCTGCGACGCCACCGCGCCGGAGGACAGGACCTTCCATGACAAGGTGTGCAGCCCCTACTCGATGCACTGGCAGTTCCACTGGGCCGACCGTGCCGCCATCTGGACGCTGGCGCTCGGCGCGGCGCTGCTGGCGGCAGCCCTGGTGCTGGGCGCGCTGGCCTTCGCCAACCGGGGCCTGCGCTATGCCAGCTTTGTCGCGGGCTGGCGGCTCATGACGGTGTCCAGCGCGGTCGAGGTGGTGCTGCAGAGTTCGATGCTGGTGTGGCTCTCGTTCTGGCTCACCGCCTACTTCTGGCAGAGCTACTACGTCAAGCTGATCGCCATTGCCGGCATCGCCGCCGCGGCGGCCGTGTTCTATGCGGTCTACACGCTGTTCAAGAAGCTCCCGTCCATCAACGCGATCGACGGCGAACTCATCGCCGAGGCCGATGCGCCGCGCCTGTGGGAGCGCATCCGCCAGCTCGCCGGCCGCGTGAAGACCGCGCCGCCCGACCAGATCGTGGCGGGCATCGACACCAACTTCTTCGTGACCGAAGCGCGCTGCGAGGTCGGCGGACGCATCCTGCAGGGCCGCACGCTGTTCGTGAGCATTCCGCTCCTGCGCGTGCTCGACCAGTCCGAAGCCGACGCGGTGCTCGCGCACGAGCTTGCCCACCTGGGCGGCGGCGACACCCGCAGCAGCGCCGCGCTGGGCCCCAAGCTGCGGCAGTTCGACCTGTACACCTGGAACATGCGCAGCGCCGGCCTGACCATCGTGGCGCACTACCTGCTGCGCCTCTACCGAATGATTTTCGAGTTCGCGCTGGCGCGCGACAGCCGCGAGCGCGAGTACAAGGCCGACCGCGTCGCTGCGAGCCTCACGGCCCCCAGCGCCATCGTGCAGTCGCTGATCAAGATCTCGGCCTACGCCAGCTACCGCAACGACGTCGAGCGACAGCTCTTTGCGCAGAACCGCCAGCACGACGGCGCGCTGGGCATCGCGGGCTTCGTGGCCTCCGGGCTGCCGCCCTATGCCAGCTCGGAAGCGTTCATCGAGACGATGAAGACCGCCGACGTGCCCCACCCCTTCGACAGCCATCCGCCGCTGCTCGAGCGCATGCGCAACGTCGACCACCATGTGCCTGAAAGCGCCTACGGCGTCATCGTCTCCACGGTGCCCGAGGCCAGCTGGGCCGACGACATGGAGACCGCCGCCGCCATCGAGCAACGCCTGTGGAGCGAGTACGAGCAACGCTTCGTCCAGAACCACGAACTGAGCCTGGCCTACCGCTACGAGCCTGCCACGGAGGAAGAGCGCGCCGTGGTGCTGCGCCACTTTCCGCCGGTCAGGTTCGCGCTGAAGAACGGCGGGCACATCGAGATCGATCACGAGGGCCTGCACCCGAGCGCCGACGGCGGCTCGTCGATCCCGTGGGACGAGGTGAAAGGCCTGACTTACAACGACAGCAGCTTCGGCGACACGCTGGTCGTGGCCCACCACGACAAGGCGCTGCTGGGCGCGCGCACCACCAAGGTCAAGCTGGGCGGACTCGGCAAGCAGAAAGACAACTTCAAGGGTGCGATCGGCCGCTACTGGCAACGGCACCAGATCATGAGGGCGCAGCAAAACGAACAAACGGCCTCATGATCCAACCGGCGCCCCAGGCGCCCCACCTGTCACTGGACAGGCTCCACAAAACCTCTACATAACAGGAGACATGCAGTGAACCCCGTCGAACAAAGAACCATCTCGAAAATCAGCTGGCGGCTCTTGCCGCTGCTGATGGTCAGCTACTTCATCGCCTACCTCGACCGCGTGAACCTCGGCTTTGCCGGCGCGGCCATGTCCAAGGACCTGGGCTTCACCGCCGCCGTGTTCGGCAGCGCGGCCGGCATCTTCTTTCTCGCGTACTTCCTGTTCGAGGTGCCCAGTAACATGGCGCTGGAACGCTTTGGCGCGCGCCGCTGGATCGCCCGCATCATGTTCAGCTGGGGCATCCTGTCCGCGGCGCAGGCCTGGGTGGGTGGCTCGACCAGCTTCAACATCGTGCGCTTCCTGCTCGGCATTGCCGAGGCCGGGTTCTTCCCGGGCGTGATCTTCTACATCACGCTGTGGTTCCCGGCGGCCTACCGCGCGCGCATCGTGGGCTGGTTCATGTTCGCCATTCCGATCTCGACGGTCATCGGCTCGCCGATCTCGGGCTACATCCTCAACATGGACGGCGTCGGCGGCATGCACGGCTGGCAGTGGCTGTTCATCCTGGAGGCGATTCCCTCGCTCATCCTGACCTTCTTCATCCTGGCCTACCTGCCCGACGGCCCGAAGGACGCCAAGTGGCTCACCGACGAGGAACGCAGCTGGCTGCAGACCACGCTCGACTCGGAGCGCCGCAACCGCGAGTCGATCAACAAGATCTCGTGGAAGCAGTCGCTCCTGAACCTGCGCGTGATCGGGCTGGGCTTCGTGTACATGGGCATCACCGTGCCGCTGTACGGGCTGAGCTTCTTCCTGCCGCAGATCATCAAGGGCTTCGGCGGGCTGAGCAACGTGCAGATCGGCTTCATCAATGCCTTTCCGTACCTGGTCGGCGCCATCGCCATGCTGTTCTGGACGCGTGCCTCGGACGCCCGCAAGGAGCGCAAGTGGTTCCTGCTGATTCCGCTGGCCTGCATCTTCGTGGGCCTGGTGGCGGCCTCGCAGATCAGCGCGCCCGTTCCGAAGATGGCCGCGGTGACGCTGGCCGCCTTCGGCATCTTCAGCGCATTGCCCACCTTCTGGACCCTGCCCACGGCCATCCTGAGCGGCACCGCGGCGGCGGCCGGTATCGCCTGGATCAACTCCATCGGCAACCTGGGCGGCTACATCGGCCCGACGATCTTCGGCGCGCTGAAGGACCGCATGGGCAACGACGTCTATGCGGTGGTGTTCCTGGCGCTGCTGTCGGTGGTGGCGTTCGCGCTGGTGCTGATCATCGGCCACGACGCGCGCACCGAGCAGTCCGCGGCGGCCGGCCGGGCCTGAGGGCGTCGCCGTCCGCCAGATCTTTCGCGAGATATTTCGCGACAAATTTGTAAACGGTCGTCATCTGAATGCGCCCTCGACTCGTTCTACGAGGGCGCCCGTTGAAAGACGCACCTCCCATCCCTCGATGTCATTGCTTAGAAAGAACCACATGAAGACCAAGCAGCTCATCCTCTCCAGCATCCTCGCTTTCGCCGGCCTAGCCGTGCTGGCCCCCAGCATTGCCTCGGCAGCGCCCAACCACCGCCCGCACAAGGTGTGCAAGTGGGACGCGCGCCATCACCACCGCGTGTGCCACTGGGTGCGTTGATCGCCCCGGGAGCACCCACTCAAGAGCCCGCGCCAGCGGGCTTTTTCAATACAGGGTCGAGCGTTGCCTCGCCGGCAGCTCCCTGTCATACGCCGCACCGTCGAAGGCCGACTCGGTCAGCGCCGACAGGATGGCCCCCGGCGTGGGCACCTCGCGCCTGGCCTCCGGCGGCAGCGGCGCCCACAACTTCGAACGCTGGATCGCCCGGGCGCACTGAAAAAACACCGTGTCCACGCGGATGCGGATCACGCATTGCGGCGGCTTGCCCTCCATGGCAAAGCGCGCCAGCAGCTCGGGCTCGACCGTGATCTGCGCCCTGCCGTTCACCCGCAGCGTCTCGCCCACCCCGGGAATCAGGAACAGCAGCGCCACGCGCGGGTCGGCCACGATGTTGCGCAGGCTGTCGATGCGGTTGTTGCCGCGCCGCTCGGGCATGAGCAGCGTCTTCTCGTCCTGCACCGCGACAAAGCCCGGCGGATCGCCGCGGGGCGACACGTCGAGCCCGCCGAGGCCGAGGGTGGCGAGCGCCGCGAAGGGCGATGCGGCAATCAGCGCCTGGTAAGCCGGGTGCAGGTACGGCACCTCTTTCTTCAGCGAGGCCTCGCCGGGCTGGCCGAACAGGGCTTCGAGCTGCGCAATGGTTTCGATGGCGTGGGAGGCATGCGACGGGCTCATGTGCTTCGTTCCTGGATGTTGACGGAGGGTTGCGACGCGCTCCAGCCGCAGGCCAGCGCCGTCAGCGCGAGCAGCAGCGCGGCCACGCCGTAGATCCACGGCGGCGACGCCACCGGCAGCAGCAAGCCGGCGATCAGCGGGCCGGTGCCGGCGCCGATGTCACGCCACACCGAGCGCGCCGCCAGCGCCTGCACCCGTTCGGGGCCGGGCGTGCGGCGGGCCACGATGGGCGGCAGCAAGGGCAGTTGCAGGGCGCGCAGCACCACGATCAGCGCCGCGCAGCTCCACAGCCAGCCCAGCCCGAAGCCGACCAGCGCAATGGCCGTGACCAGCGACAGCCACACCAGCAGCCGCTCGGCGCCGAAGCGTTCCGCCATGTGGCCGCCCACCGGGCTCAGCAAGATCTCCGCCAAATAGCGCAGCGCCATCAGCAAGCCGGCCACGATCACCGCGCCGCCCGGCATCAGGTCCTTGCCCAGGTACGACAGGCCGACGATGAAGAGCCCGTCGAGCGCCAGCCCTTCCATGAACGACCAGCTGTCGAGGCTGTTGGGCCACTTGAATCGCCTGGTGGGCTTGCTCACAGGATGCGGCACTGCGGGCAGCCGCCGCGTCACGAACCACGCGAGCAGCGAGAACACCGCGAGGATGCCGAAGACGGCGCGCGGCCCGCTCCAGTGCGCCAGCAGCGCGCCCAGTGGCAGCGCCAGCACCGGCCCCATGGCGATGAAGGCGCGCGAACGGCCGTTGCGCCGGGCCGCGCCCACCGGGTCGGCCGTGGCCAGCGCCTGGGTGGACAGGTTCAGCGCCGCGAAGCACAGGCCCCAGGTCAACCGCAGCGGCAGCAGCGCCCAGAAACCCGACAGCGTGGCATAGCCCACCCCGCAGACCGCGGCCGCCAGGACGGCGAGGGTGCAGGTCAGCCGGTCGCCGTTGCGTGCATAGAACCGCGCCACGAAGCCGTAGCCCGCGATGCGCACCAAGCGGTTGGCCGCGAGCAGCATGCCGGCCTCGGCGAGCGTCACGCCGAACTGGCTGGCGTACATCGGCAGCAGCAGGTACAGCACCACATCGGCGGGCAGCGAGAGGCCCAGCGCCATGGCCGCGTGGCGCGAATTCAGGTCGGTGGATGTCGGGGGGGTCGAAGGGATCTGGGGGATCGGGGGTGAGGCGGGTGTGGTGCTGGACATCGAGCCCCGATGGTGCGCCGCGCCACGCCCGGCTGACAAACGACATAAACGCCCGCCATGCGTGAGAAAATTGCACACATGCCGTCACCAGAGCCTCCCCTCAATGCCGTGCGCGCCTTCGCTGCGGCGGCCCGCCACCTGAGTTTCACGCGCGCCGCGATCGAACTGCACGTCACGCACAGCGCGGTCAGCCGGCAGATCAAGAGCCTTGAAGAATTCCTGGGCGTCGCGCTGTTCGAGCGGCGTGTCCGGCAGGTCGCACTGACCGCGGAGGGGCAGCAGTTCTTCGCCGAGGTCGACCCCGCGCTGGCGCAGATCGGCGCGGCGGCGCGCGCGCTGCAGGCGCAAGGGGTGGCCCGCGCGGTGCGCATCAACGTGCGCCCTTCCTTTGCCGTGCGCTGGCTCATTCCGCGCCTGCCCTCGTTCGTCGAGCGCTTTCCGGACATCGAGCCGCAGGTGGTCACCAGCACCGTCATGCCCGAGCAGGCCACGGGCAGCTTCGACATCGCGGTGCGCCGAGGGCGCGAGGGCTGGCCACCGTCCATCGCGCTGCAGCCGTTCCTGAAGGACGAAGTCATGGTCGTCGGCGCACCGGCGTTGTTCGATGCGCATCCGCTCGCGGACCTGCGCTCGCTCGCCTCGCACGTGCTGCTGTCGGCCAAGACGCGCAAGGACGACTGGGACGCCTGGAAGAAGCAGTTCGGCGCGCCGCGCGCGAGGCCGGCGGGCCGGCTGCAGTTCGACCACCTGCACTTCGTGCTGCAGGCCGCGGTCGACGGCCTGGGCATCGCGCTGGCGCCGACCTCGCTGGTGGCGCACGACCTGGCCTCGGGCCGCCTGCAGTCGCCGCTGCCCGCGCTGCGCATGACGCTGGACCGCTACTACTACGGCCTGGCGCCCGACGCCGCGCCGGAAGCGGCGTACGTGGCCGAGTGGTTCGAGCAGATGCAGGCTTCGGCCACCTGATCAGCCCGTCAGCCGGTCAGCCCGCCAGTGCGCGCAGCACCTGCGCCACGCCGACCGAGCCCTTGCGCACCGTCGCATCGCCGCCCTCGAAAGCGATCCAGCCCTCGTTGAAGCCGTCGAGCATCTGGATGCGCGGCACCGGGTCGCGCATGCCCTGCGCACGAAAGATCGCGCCCCAGTTCTCGCGCGGCACCGCCTCGGCGCGCACGGGCCGGCCCAGCGCCGTCGACAGCGCGGCCGCAATGTCGTGCTGGCTCAGCCGCTCGGGCCCTTCCAGTTCGACGAAGCGCGGCACGCTGCCCTCCTGCACCAGCAACTGCGCCGCGACCCGGCCCACGTCGGCCGTGGCGACCATCGGCACGGCGCGCTCCAGCGGCTGCAGGTAGCTCGAAAGCACCCCCTGCTCTCGCGCCTGCGCAATGTCCCAGGCCAGGTTCTCCAGGAACCACGCGGGCCGCAGAAAGCTCACCGGCAGCGGCAGCGCGGCCAGCGCCTCTTCCATCAGCGTGCGCTGGCTCAGCAGATTCGGCTGCGCGGCCTGGGCGCCGACGGTCGACAGGCACACCACGCGCGCCGGCCGGGCCGCGTCGAGCGCCTGCCGCACCGCGGCAATGACCGCCCTCGCCTCCGGGAAACCGGGCTGCGGGTCGAACTCCGAAGGCGGCAGCACGAAGGCGCCCGCCACGCCAGTGAAGGCGCGCGCCAGGGCTTCTGCGTCTTCCATGTCGGCCAGCGCGACTTCGCAGCCCTGGTCGGACCACAAGCGGCCCTTGGCGGCGTCGCGCACCACGGCGCGAACGGGCAGGCCCAGCGAGAGCAGATGGCGTGCGGCGGCGCCGCCGACCTTGCCGGTGATTCCGGTGATTGCGTACATGACATCTTCCTTTTCGATGGCGATGGCTGGAATGCTAGAAACCGTTCGCCTTTGAGTAAAGCGACCTCAAGGCATATCATTCATGACACCAAATCACCAATTTCCGCACTCCTCCAGATGACTCTCGACGGAAGACTCCTCTCCAACGTCAGCGTGCTCGCCGCCGTGGTCGAAGGCGGCAGCTTCGCCAGCGCCGCCACGGCGCTGGGCCTCACGCCGTCGGGCGTGAGCCGCGCCATTGCCCGGCTGGAGGCGCGCATCGGCGTGCGCCTGTTCGACCGCACCACGCGTTCGCTGAACCTCACCGACGAAGGCCGGCTGCTCTACGCCAACATCAATCCGCTGGTGCTGGGCATCGAGGACGCGGTGACGATCGCGTCGGGCGCATCCGGCACGGTGCGCGGCCGGCTGCGCGTGAACACCGACGCCTTCACCTCGCGCCTGCTGCTGGCGCCCCACCTGCCGCGCTTTCTCGCGCTCTACCCCGAGCTGTCGCTGGAACTGGTCGCGCGCGACCAGCTCGGCGACCTGGTGGGCGAAGGCTTCGACATCGCCGTGCGCTTCGGCGAGCCGCCCTCGTCCTCGCTGGTGTCGCGCAAGCTGATGGACTCGCGCGTGGTCACGGTCGCGACGCCCGCCTACCTGGCGCGCCACGGCCGGCCCGCCAAGCCGATGGACCTGGTCGGCCACGCCTGCCTGCAGGTGCGCAACCCGGCCACCGGCCAGCCCTATGCGTGGGAGTTCCAGCGCGGGCGCAAGCTGCTGAAGGTGCCGGCCACCGGGCGGCTGCTGCTGACCGACCCCGGCACCGTGCTCGCGACCACGCTGACGGGCATCTGCGTGGCGCAGATCAAGGCCGTGGGCATCCAGCCGCAGCTCGACAGCGGTGAGTTGGTCGACCTGTTTCCCGACTGGCCCGACGAGCGCTTTCCGCTCTACGCCCTGTACCCGTCGCGCCACCTGCCGGCCGCGAAGGTGCGCGCCTTCATCGACTTCGTGACCGAGGCCACCGCACCACCGCCGGCGGCGTCGCCAGCGCGCAAGGCCAGGCCCCCGCGCTGACCGGCGCGCGATGCTCGCAGGTCCGCAAACGGCCAGCGCGCATGCGGATGGAACCTGAAGATGGGCTTTTTCCCCAGCGCCCCTTCATCGCATGTCCACCGCCCTGCCCCGTCCCTTTCTTCGACTCGCGTGGTCCAACCTCGCGGCCCAGTCCGCCGAGCAGCTGAGCCTGGCGGCCGTGCCCCTGGTCGCGGTGCTCGCGCTCGGCGCGGGGCCGGGCGAGATCGGGTTCCTGGCAGCCGTGCAGACGCTGCCCTTCCTGCTGGTCTCCATGCCGATGGGCCTGCTCGCGGACCGCATGTCGCGCCGCACGCTGATGCTGGCGGCCGAGGCCTTGCGGGCCGTGTCGCTGCTCCTGCTCCTTGCATTGGTGCTCGCGTCGAAGCTGGGCATCGGCTGGCTGGCGGTGCTCGGCTTTCTGGGCGCCGTGGGCACGGTCGGCTTCAGCGTCGCCGCGCCCGCGCTGGTGCCCTCGCTGGTGCCCCGGGCGTCGCTGGCAGCGGCCAATGGGCGGCTGGAGCTGGCGCGCAGCGCGGCGTTCACGGCCGGCCCGGCGCTCGCGGGTGCATTGGTGGCCTGGGCGGGCGCGCCGGCCGCGTTCGTGCTCGCGGCCGTGCTGTCGGTCGCGGCCGTGGGGCTGCTGTGGCGGTTGGCCGAGGCGCCGCGCGCCCCCGCCACGGGACGGCATCCGCTGCTGGAGTTGCGCTACGGCGCGCAGTTCGTCTGGCGCCACGCGCTGCTGCGCCCCATGCTGATGACCGGTGCGGTCTTCAACGTCTCGTGGTTCGTGCTGCAGGCCGGCTACGTGCCGTATGCGGTGCGGGTGCTGGGGCTGGGCGCGCAGGCGGTCGGCTTCACGCTGGCGATGTACGGCGTGGGCATGGTCGCCGGCGCGCTGCTGACCGCGCGTGTGGTGGCACGGTTGCCGTTCGGCCGCGCAATCCAGGTCGGGCCCGCGGTCGCCGTGCTCGCGGCGGCGACCATGGCCGCCACGCTCGTGGTGCCGAGCGCCGCGCTGGCCGCGCTGTCGTTCTTCCTGTTCGGCGCGGGGCCGATGGTGTGGACCATCACCTCGACCACGCTGCGCCAGAGCGTCGCGCCGGCGACCATGCTGGGCCGCGTGTCGGCCGTGTTCCTGACGATCAACACCGGTGCGCGGCCTGCAGGCGCGGCGCTGGGCGGCGCGGTCGGTGCCGCGTGGGGCGAGCCGGCCTGCCTGCTGCTGGCGCTGGCGGGCTTCGTGCTGCAGGCCGCGATCATCTTCGCCTCGCGCATCGCGGCGCTGCACCGGCTGCCGGTGGCTGCTGCGTGAGCGGCGCCCTCAGGCGCGGCTGCGCACCTGCCGCGCCGACGCGGGCTCCAGGAACTGCTGGCGGAAGTACTCGCAAAACGCCGTCATGGCCGGCGAGAACTCGATGCCCTGCTTCCAGCCCAGCCCGATGTTCATCGTCGGCACCGTGTCGCGCAGGTTGATCGTCTCGATGCGCTTGCCCTCCAGCGACCAGGGCCGGTACACCATGTCCGACAGCACCGTCACGCCCAGCCCGTTGGCCACCGTGCTGCGCACCGCCTCCACCGAGCTCGTGCGCAGCCGCACCTTGGGCTGCAGCGGCGTCTTGCTCCAGTACTTCAGCGCGGTGGCCGCGGCCTCGTCCACCGTGAGCATGATGTAGGGCTCGGCCGCCACGTCGGCCAGCGTCACCTCGGCCTTGTCGAGCAACGGGTGCTTGGCCGGCACCCACAGCCGGCGCGGCGAGCCGAAGAAGGTTTCGAGCGACAGCTCGCGCAGCACCACGTTCGACGTCAGCATCACGCCCAGGTCGTAGCGCTGGGTGATCAGCCCCTCCTCGATGGCCTCGCGCGCCACCTCGTGCACCTTCACCGTGACCTGCGGATGCAGCTGCTCGAAGCGCTGCAGGTGGTGCGGCAGGAAGTAGCCCAGCACGGTGTAGCTCGCGGCCACGGTGATGGAGCCCTCGACGCTCGCGCCCTCGTGCGGCATGCGCAGCGCCTCGTCGGCCGCGGCCAGCACCGCATAGGCATGGCTCAGAAAGCGCCGCCCCGCCTTGGTGAGTTCCACGCCGTGGGGATGCCGTTCGAACAGCTGCCGCCCCATCATGTCCTCCAGCTCGCGGATGGCCGTGGTCACGGCCGACTGCGAGATGTTGAGCTGCAGGGCCGCGTGCGAAATGCGCCCGGCCTCGGCCACGGCCGAGAAGTACTTGAGCTGGCGCAGGGTCAGGGACATGGTGAAAGTTTCCCGGGGTGTATTGCGGGCGCTGCCGCCGGCGGCAGGCGCCAGGCGCAAACCCGATATCGCGAAATCGTGCCCCCCAGCGTAGCGCCCCACCCGCCACATTGCAGCATCTGTTTTTCAGATACCGGGCCGCCTGAAAACATTGCTTTCCAGCACGAAGGCCGCTCACTAATCTTCGTTTCGTCCCGCACCGCCCCTTCGGCGGTGTTCACGAACCAAAGGCTGCGCTCCGTGAAGAAAACGCTGATCGATCTGAACTCCGACATGGGCGAAGGCTTCGGTCCCTGGACCATCGGCGATGGCGTCGACGAGCAGCTCATGCCGCTCATCACCTCGGCCAACATTGCCACCGGCTTCCATGCCGGCGACCCGAACATCATGCGCAGGATGGTCGCGCTGGCCCGGGAGCACGGCGTGGCCATCGGCGCGCACCCGGGCTTTCGCGACCTGGTCGGCTTTGGCCGCCGCCATATCCACGCGCCGGCCGACGAGCTGGTCAACGACATGGTCTACCAGCTGGGCGCCCTGCGTGAATTCGCGCGGCTCGAAGGCCTGCGGCTGCAGCACATCAAGCCGCACGGCGCGCTCTACATGCATGCGGCGCGCGACGAGGCCCTGTCGCGCGCACTGGTCACGGCCCTGCAGCGGATCGAACCCACGCTGCGCCTGTTCTGCATGGAGGCCTCGCTCACCTTCCAGGTGGCGCGCGACATGGGCCAGCCGGTGGTGCGCGAGTTCTATGCCGACCGCGACTACGACCTGAGCGGCGCCATCGTGTTCACCCGCCGCGTCGGCGCGCTCGACCCCGACGCGGTGGCCGCCAAGGTGCTGCGCGCCTGCACCGAAGGCCTGGTGCGCACCGTCGAAGGCAAGGATGTTGCTATCGGCTTCGATTCGGTCTGCATCCACAGCGACACGCCCGGCGCGCTGGCGCTGGTGCAGGCCACGCGGCGCGCGCTGGCCGACCACGGCATCCAGGTGGCAGGGCTGGCCGGGCTGGCCGCCGCCGCGTGAGTTTTCTGCTTTCGTTCCCGTTCTTGTTGTTCCAGGAGTGCATCGATGTCCGCTACCCATGAAGTCCTGAGCCCGCTGCCGGGCACCTTCTACCGCCGATCGGCGCCCGACGCGCCGCTGTTCAAGGCCGAAGGCGACACGGTGGCCGTCGGCGACGTGCTGGGCCTGGTCGAGGTGATGAAGCAGTTCAGCGAAGTCACGGCCGACGCGGCCGGGCGGCTGGTGCGTTTCGCGGTCGAGAACGCCGATCCGGTCGACCCCGGCCAGGTGCTGGCCGTCATCGAGACCGCCTGAGCCCATGACCGCCGCATTCGACAAACTGCTGATCGCCAACCGCGGCGAGATCGCGGTGCGCATCATCCGCGCCGCGAAGGAGCTCGGCCTGAAAACGGTCGCCGTGTACAGCGACGCCGACGCGCAGAGCCTGGCCGTGCGAATGGCCGACGAGGCCGTGCGCATCGGCCCCGCGCACGCCACCAAAAGCTACCTGAACGTCGACGCCATCCTGCAGGCCGCCGCCGACAGCGGCGCCGGCGCGGTGCATCCCGGCTATGGCTTTCTCTCGGAGAACGCCGCCTTCGCCGAACGCATCGAGGCCGCGGGCCTGGTGTTCGTCGGCCCCACGCCGCACGCCATTCGCACCATGGGCGACAAGGCCGCCGCGCGCGCCGCCGCCATGAAGGCCGGCGTGCCCACCGTGCCGGGCAGCGCGGGCGTGGTGAGCGACCCCGAGACGGCCGTCGAGGTGGCCAAGGACATCGGCTACCCGATCATGATCAAGGCCTCGGCCGGCGGCGGCGGGCGCGGCATTCGCGTGGCGCACGACGCGGCCGAGCTGCGCCAGCAGTTCGCCACCGCCACCGCCGAGGCGCAGGCCGCCTTCGGCAACGGCGAGGTGTACCTGGAGCGCTTCATCCGCCAGGCTCGCCACATCGAGGTGCAGATCCTGGGCGACGGACAGCGCGTGGTGCACTGCTTCGAGCGCGAATGCTCGCTGCAGCGCCGGCGCCAGAAGGTCTGGGAAGAAGCGCCCTCGGCCGCCATCGACGAGGCCACCCGTGCCGCGCTGTGCGAATCGGCGCTGCGCCTGGCCCGTGCCGTGGCCTACCGCGGCGCGGGCACGCTCGAGTACCTGTACGACGACGACACGCGCGAGTTCTTCTTCATCGAGATGAACACCCGCATCCAGGTGGAGCACCCGATCACCGAGATGGTCACCGGCGTCGACCTGGTGAAGGAAATGCTGCGCATCGCGCTGGGCCAGCCGCTGCGCCTGAAGCAGGAGGACATTCGCCTGAACGGCGCGGCCATCGAGGTGCGCATCAACGCCGAGAACGCCGCGAAGAACTTCATGCCCAGCCCGGGGCTGGTGTCGCAGCTGGTGGTGCCGGGCGGCCCGGGCGTGCGCTTCGACACCATGCTGTATCCCGGCTACACCGTGCCGGCCTACTACGACTCGCTGCTGGGCAAGCTGATCGTGCACGACACCGACCGCGCCAGCACGCTCGCCCGCATGCGGCGCGCGCTCGGCGAGCTGAAGGTCGAAGGCATCCACACGACGATTGCGCTGCACCGCGCGCTGTGCGAGGACCCGGACGTCGCCCGGGCCGCCTTCCACACCGGCTTTCTGGAGACCTGGCTCGCGAAGAACCCGCTGGCCGATGCTGCGCCCCTCCCGCCCCTTGTCCAGCCAAGCCCGAAGGTGCCCGCATGACCGCCCACACCACACTGCCCGCGCAAGCCCGCTACAGCTTCGGCGGCGACGAGCACCTGTTCGTCGAGATCAGCGAGGACATGTCGCTGCCCGCCTTCTTCAAGGGCATGGCCATCTGCAACGAACTGCGCCGCCGCGTGGACGCGGGCGAGATCGCGGGCGTCACCGAGATCTGCCCCGCCAACGCGGCCTACCTCGTGCGCTTCGACCCCGACCTGATCGTGCCCGACGTGCTGCTCGCCGCGCTGAAGGACATCGAGGCCGGCCTGGGCGATGCCGACCTGCACATGCAGACCCGCATCGTCGAGGTACCGGTGCTCTACAACGACCCGTGGACCCACGAAACGCTCATGCCCTTTCGCGAGCGGCACCAGGACCCGTCGAGCACAGACATCGAGTACGCCGCGCGCATCAACGGCCATGCCTCGGTCGACGCCTTCATCGCCGCGCATTCGGGCGCGCCGTGGTTCGTGTCGATGGTCGGGTTCGTGGCCGGCCTGCCCTTCCTGTTCCAGATGGTCGAGCGCGAGCGGCAGATCCAGGTGCCCAAGTACCTGAGCCCGCGCACCGACACGCCCCGGCTCACGCTGGGCCACGGCGGCTGCTTCAGCTGCATCTACTCGGTGCGCGGCGCGGGCGGCTACCAGATGTTCGGCGTCACGCCCGCGCCCATCTTCGACCCGGCGCAGCGCCTGTCGTACCTGAAGGAGCTGATGGTGTTCTTCCGCCCCGGCGACATCGTCAAGTGGAAGCCCATCGACCGCGCCGAGTACGACCGGCTGGTGGCGCAGGTGGACGCCGGCACGTACACGCTGCGCATCGAACCCGTGTCGTTCTCGCTCGACGAATTCCTGGCCGATCCCGACGGCTACAACCGGCAGCTGCTGAAGGTGCTCCATGGCCATTGAAGTCCTCAAGCCCGGCCTCGCGACCAGCGTGCAGGACGCGGGCCGACCCGGCTACTACCACCTGGGCATTCCGCTGTCGGGCGCGCTCGACCAGCAAAGCCTGGTGCTGGCCAACCTTTTGGTGGGCAACGACGAGGGCGCGGCGGTCATCGAGAGCACGCTGCTCGGGCCCGAGCTGCGCTTCGACGCGCCGGCCATCGTCGCCGTGACCGGGGCCGAGGCCAAGGTCAGGCTCAACGGCACCGAAGCGCCGCGCAACGCATCCTTCGCGGTGCAGGCCGGCGACACGCTGGGCTTCGACTTCATGAAGCTCGGCGCCCGCATGTGCATCGCGGTGGCCGGCGGCATCGACGTGCCGGTGGTGCTCGGCAGCCGCTCCACCTACGGGCTGGGCGCCTTCGGCGGCTTCAACGGCCGCAAGCTGCTGGCGGGCGACCGGCTGCCGGTCGGCGCACCCTCTTCCACGGCCAAGCCGGGGCGCAAGGTCGACGCTGCGCTGCTGCCGGTGCTTGCGAAGGAAGTGACCCTGCGCGTGCTGCCCGGCATCTACTTTCACCGGCTGCAGGAGGTGTCGGTGCGCAGCTTCTTCGCCGACACCTGGACCGTCGGCTCCGAGGCCGACCGCATCGGCTACCGCTACAAGAACGGCACGCCGCTGGCGTTCCTGGAACGCAAGCCGCCCTTCGGCGCGGGCGCCGATCCATCGAACATCGTCGATGCGGGCTACCCCTACGGCTCGATCCAGGTGCCGGGCGGACGCGAGCCGATCATCCTGCACCGCGACGCGGTGTCGGGCGGCGGCTACGCCATGGTCGGCACCGTGATCAGCGCGGACATGGACCTCATCGCCCAGATGCAGCCCAACCACAAGGCGCGCTTCGTCGAGGTCGACATGGCCCAGGCGCTGGAAGCGCGCGCCGAGCGACGACAACGCATCGCCCGCCTGCGGGCCGCGCTCGCGCCCTGAACCGCCGCCGCTTTCCCTTTTTTCGTTTTCTCTCTGTTGCCCACCTAGGAGTTCTTCATGAACAGCTCGCCCCTGCGCGTTTCCCTGATCGCCGCTTCGCTCGGCGCCGCCCTGCTGTGGCACACCGGTGCCTCGGCCGCCGACTGGTTTCCCTACAAGGCCGAGGCCACCGAGCCCGCCTTCTCGGCCGAGGGCGCCAAGAAGCCCATCGACTACACGCCGCTGGCCAAGGCCTCGAAGAAGTGGGACATCTGCGTGTCGTTCCCGCACATGAAGGACGCCTACTGGCTGGGCGTGGACTACGGCGTGATCGAAGAGGCCCGGCGCCAGGGCGTAAAGCTGCAGGTGGTGGACGCGGGCGGCTACACCAACCTCGCCAAGCAGGTTTCGCAGATCGAGGACTGCGTGGCGCGCGGCGCCAACGCGGTGATCATCGGCGCGATTTCAGGCGACGGGCTCAACAACGTCGTCAAGGCCGCGGCCGCGAAGAAGGTGCCCGTGATCGACCTGGTGAACGGCATCAACTCGCCCGACCTGTCGGCCAAGTCGCTCGTGTCGTTCTACACGATGGGCCACTCGACCGGCGAGTACCTCGCCAGGAAGCACCCGGCCGGCTCGGCCGCGGTCAAGGTCGGCTGGTTCCCGGGCCCGGCCGGCGCCGGCTGGGTCGAGGCCGCGCACAAGGGCTTCATGGATGCGGTCAAGGGCAGCGCCGTGGTGGTGCTCGACCCCAAGTACGGCGACACCGGCAAGGAGGCGCAGAGCAAGCTGGTCGAGGACGTGCTGCAGGCCAACCCCGACCTCGCCTACGTGGCCGGCACCGCGGTGACGGCCGAAGCCGCCACCGGCATCCTGCGCTCGCGCAACCTCGACAAGAAGGTTCAGGTGCTGTCCTTCTACATGACGCCGGGCGTGTATGACGGCATACAGAAGGGCCGCATCGTGGCCTCCCCGGCGGACTCGATGGTGGTGCAGGGCCGCATCGCGGTCGACCAGGCCGTACGCCTGCTCGAGAACAAGGACGTGGTGAAACACGTGGGCCCGAAGATCTTCGTGGTCGACAGCGGCAACATCAAGACGGTGAAGCTCGACGACATCCTGCCGCCGCCGGGCTTCAAGCCGGTGTTCGAGGTCAAGTAGGCCTCGCCGTGTCGCCGGTCATTCCGCCGCCCATGCAGCCGCTCCTTGTGCAGACCGTCGGGCTGGGCAAGCGCTATCTGGGCGTGCTGGCGCTCGACGGCGTGGACTTCGAGCTGCGCGCCGGGGAGGTGCACGTGCTGTTCGGCGAGAACGGGGCCGGCAAGTCCACGCTGATCTCGCTGCTGGCTGGCGCCAACGTGCCGACTTCCGGCGAGATCCGCATGCACGGTGCGCCGGTGCGGTTCTCCAACGTGCACGACGCGCGGCGCCACGGCATCAGCGCGGTGTTCCAGGAGTTCTCGCTCGTTCCCACGCTCTCGGTGGCGCAGAACCTGAGCCTGGGCGAAGAGCCGCGCAAGGCGGGCCTGCTCGACCGCACCGCCGTGCGCGAGCGCGCCCGAACGATGCTGGCCGACCTGGGCTTCGAGATCGACGTGGACGCGCCCGTCTCCGGCCTGTCGCGCGCGCAGCAGCAGATGGTGGAAATCGCCAAGGGCCTGCGCGGCGAGGTGTCGGTGCTGATCCTCGACGAGCCCACCGCCTCGCTCACCGACACCGAGACACAGCGGCTGTTCGAACTGGTCGCGCGGCTGAAGGCGCGCGGCGTGGGCATCGTCTACATCTCGCACCGCATGCAGGAGATTGCACAGATCGCCGACCGCATCACCGTGCTGCGCGACGGCCGCAAGGTGACGACGGTGCAGGCCCGCGAAACCAGCGCCGACCGGCTGATCGAGCTGATGAGCGGACGCGCCATTTCGCAGATCTATCCGCACATCGCCAGCAACCCCGGCGAGGTGGTGCTGCAGGTGGAAGGCCTGAGCTCGCCCAACGGCGTGCGCCGCGCGAGCCTCACGGTGCGGCGCGGTGAAGTGGTCGGGCTGGCGGGCCTGGTGGGCTGCGGCAAGTCGGAGCTGTTTCGCGCGATCTACGGGCTCGACGCGGTGAGCGAGGGCCGCGTGCTGTTCAAGGGCCAGCCGCGCACGGGCGCCAGGGTGCGCCAGCTCCTCGGCGAGGGCCTGTTCTACCTGCCGCCCGACCGCAAGGGCGAAGGGCTGGTGCTCGGCTTCACGTCGCGCGCCAACATCACGCTGCCGCTGGTGCACGGGCCGCTGCGCGGTCGCGGCGGCTGGTTGCGCAGGCGGCTGGGCCGCAGGCTGTCGGCCACGGCGGCCGAGCGCGTGGAGCTCGCGCCGCGCAACCTCGATCGCCCGGTGGGCCTGCTGTCGGGCGGCAACCAGCAGAAGGTGCTGTTCGGCAAGGGCATGACGCGCGAAGCCGCGCTCTATGTGTTCGACGAGCCCACGGTGGGCGTGGACATCGGCACGCGCAGCGCGCTGTACCAGGTGATCCGCACGCTCTGCGAAAGCGGCGCGGCGGTGGTCGTCATCTCTTCCGACCTGCCCGAGGTGCTGCACCTGAGCCACCGCGTCTACGTGATGTGCCGCGGCGAAATTGCCGGCGAGCTGCAGGGCGATGCCATCCGCGAGAGCGCCGTGCTCAATCTGTTTTTCGGTTCCAGCGAAAGAAAGCCATGACTCCGTCTTCCACCGTTGCCGCCGCGGCGCCGACCCCTTCCGGCCCGGGCGGGCGTGCCCTCGGCCTGCTGCGCGACCTGTTCCTGAGGCTGGGCGTGCTGCCCTTCATGCTGCTCATCGCCTTCGTGGTGTTCAGCACGCTGTCGGACCAGTTCCTCACGGTGCAGAACCTGGTGAACCTGCTGCGCCAGTCGGTGTACCTGATCCTCGTGTCGATGGGCCAGATGCTGGCACTGGTCACGGGCGGCTTCGACCTCTCGGTGGGCACGGTGATGGCCATCACCTCGGTGGTCTCGGCACTCGCCATGCAGGCCTTCGGTGCCGCCCTGCCCGATGCGACCTGGGTGGTGGTGATTGCGGGGTGCGCCTGCGGGCTGCTCGCGGGCCTCGCGGTGGGCCTCGTCAACGGCATCGGCGTGGCGTTCATCGGTGTGTCGCCCTTCATCGTGACGCTGGGCGTGCAGTCGATCGGCTTCGGCTTTGCGCTGTATCTCACGGGCGGCGTCCCGGTGTCGGGCATGCCGGGCGCGTTCAGCGAGCTGTTCGGCTTCGGCACGCTGCTGGGCATTCCGGTACCGATAGCGGTCACTGCCGTGTGCGTGGCCGGCATGGGCGTGCTCATGGCGCGCATGCCCACCGGCACGCACCTGCTGGCGGTGGGCGGCAACGCCAAGGCGGCGGCGCTCTCGGGCATCGACACCCGCCGCGTGCTGCTGATGGCCTACCTGCTGTGCGCCGGCCTTGCGGCCGTGAGCGGACTGCTGCTCACGGCGCGCGTGGAAACCGGCGAGGCCAACCTGGGCGGCACGGTCGCGCTGGAGTCCATCGCGGCCTGCGTGATCGCGGGCGTGAGCCTGCGCGGCGGCATCGGCCGCGTGCCCAACGTGGTGATGGGCGCCATCTTCATCGGACTGGTGCAGAACGGCATGAACCTGGCCAGCGTGGGCTCCTACCTGCAGATGGTGGTGCTGGGAGTGCTGCTGATCGTGGCCGTGGTGGCCGACCAGTTGCGCCACCGCATGGGCGCGCGCGCCAGCCAGTGAACGCCGCGCACCCGATGGCCGTCGATTGCGCCCCCCGGCGGCGGCAAGGCCCGCGCAGCCACGAGGCAACGCCGGCGTCAGAACAGCGAGGCCATGCCGTTCGGCCGCGCATCCTCGATGGCGAGCATGCGCAGCTTGGTCAGGGCGCCGCCGCCCGCTGAAAAGCCACCCGGTTTGTTGCCCGCTGCGAGCACGCGGTGGCAAGGCACCACGGGGGCGAAGGGGTTGTGGCCCATGGCCTGACCCACGGCGCGCGACAGGGTCTTGTCGCCGAGTTCCTGCGCGATCTCGCCGTAGGTGCGCGTCTGCCCCGGCGGAATGCGCCGCGCGATGGCGTAGACGCGCTGGTGAAAGGCCGACACGCCGCGCATGTCGAGCTCGATGTGCATCAGGTCGTCGTGCACGCCCTGCAGCAGGCCCTGGATGGCCGCGATGGCACGTTGCGCCGCCTCGTTCGGCGGGCCTTCGTCCAGATCCGCAAAGCGCTGCTTCATGCGCGAGCGCGTGGCCGGCTCGCCATCGTCCGCGGGCAGTTGCACGCCGAGCAGGCCCTGCGGCCCCCACGCCAGCGCGCACATGCCGATGGATGTCTCGAACAGGGCGAAGCCGCTCATTGCGGCTCCTGCAACGCATGCTGGCGCGATGCCAGCACCGCACCGAGCCACAGCGCGATGGCCGAAGCCACCAGGCCGCGCGCCAGGCCGCCCGGTCCGTCGGAGATCCAGCCCGTGACCGTCGGCCCGACGATCTGCCCGAGCGCGAAGACGATGGTGAACATGCTGATGCCCTGCGCCCAGCGCTCGGACGGCAGGTTGTGGCGCACCAGCGCGGTGGTCGACGCCACCACCGACAGGAACACACCGCCGAAGAGCACGCCCGAAATCAGCGCCACGGGGGCGGACGAACTCAACACCGGCAACAGCGTGGCCACGCCCAGCAGGCCGTTCAGCAGCGCCTGGGGCTGCCCGCCGCGGTAGCGGTCGAGCACGCCGGCCCACAGCCGCGACGAGGCCACGCAGGCGATGCCCAGCAAGGCATAGAACAGCGTGACGAACGAGGCGCTGGCGCCCTGCTCGCGCAGCAGCGCGATCACGAAGGTCATGTAGCCGATGTAGCCCATGCCGAACAGCGCATAGCCCGCGAGTGCCCAGCCGAAGCGGCGCAGCGCCACGGGGGGTGCAGTGCCGGTTGCGGCCGCCCGCGCCGGATGCGGCGGGCTGACCGGCATGGCCCGCCCGGCCCAGGCCAGCAGGCAGGTCGCCGCCACGCTGGCCATGGCCAGCGCCCACCACGCCCAGGCCCAGCCATGCGGCACGTCGGACGCGGCCTTCAACACCTGCGGCACGAGCAGCGCCGACAGCAGGATGCCGAAGCCCGTGCCGCCGTAGTAGATGCCCAGCAGCAGGCCACCGCGCGACGATCCGCTTCTTGCGTCGGCCTCGCCGAGCCGAGCGGCCAGCAGCCCGCCCGCCACGAACACCCAGGCGCTGGCCACGCCGGCCAGCAGGCGCTGCAGCAGCAAGGCCGGTGCGGCCGTGACGAAGCCGCTGCCCGCCATGAAGACGCTGGCCAGCACCGCGCCCACCACCAGCAACCGCGTGACGCCGAAGCGCCGCATGAGCGCCGGCGTGATCAACGCGCCGATCAGGTAGCCGACCGCGTTCGCCGTGTTCATGCCGCCTGCCAGCGCGTAGCTCCAGCCCAGGTCGGCGCGCATCGGCGGCAACAGCAGGCCGTAGGCGAAACGGGTGATGCCCAGCGACACGGCCGCGCCCATCGAGAGCGCAAAGGCGAGCCGCAGCGTGGGCTGCGCGGGGGCGGTGGAAGGGAACGTGGTCGACATCGGAAAGGGGCGGCGCCTATTCTGCGGCACCCTGCCCCATTGCGCAGGGCGACCCGTTCAAGCCGCGTCGTCCACCGGGTCGCTGTGCAGCAGATGCCGCTCCAGCAGCACCGCCACATGCACCGCCTCGCGCTGCGCGCCGTCGCCGATCTGGTGCCGGCAGCTGGTGCCGTCGGCCACCACGATGGCGTCGGGCTGCTTGCGGATGGCCGGCAGCAGGCTGGCCTCGGCCATCTGCATCGACACCTCGAAATGGCTGGCCTCGTAGCCGAAGCTGCCGGCCATGCCGCAGCACGAACTCTCGATCAGTTCGGGCTTCGCGCCCGGAATGAGCTGGAGCACCTCCATCACCGGGCTCACCGCGCCGAACGCCTTCTGGTGGCAGTGGCCGTGCAGCAGGATGGGCTGGGTCGCGGGCTTGAGCGCCAGCGCGAAGCGGCCGAGCTTGATCTCGCGCGCGATGAATTCCTCGAACAGCAGCGCATGCCTGGCCACCATCTCGGCTTTTTCGCCGAAGCCCATCGCCAGCGTCTCGTCGCGCAGCGTGAGCAGGCATGACGGCTCCAGCCCGACGATGGGCACGCCGGCCCGCGCGAGCGGCAGCAGCGCATCGATCAGCGCCTCGGCCTTTTCCTTGGCCTGCGCGACCATGCCGCTGGCCAGGAAGGTGCGCCCGCAGCAGTGGTGCCCGCCGCGCTTTTCCACCGTGTGCAGCACGTAGCCCGCGGCCTGCAGCACGCGCGCGGCGGCGAAGGCGTTCTCGCTCTCGAAGGTGCCGTTGAAGGTGTCGACGAACAGCACCGCCGCCTTGCCGCCGCGCCGCGCGATGGAAAGCGCCACGTCGCGCTCGACGAACAGGCCGGGCTCGTTGGCCCTGGCGCGCCAGAAGGTGTCGCTGCGCCAGGCGGGCAGCGAGCGCTGTGCCGAAAAGCCCAGCAGCCTTTCCCCGAGCCATGCCGCGCCGGGCACGCTGTTGCGCAGGTTCAGCAGCCAGGGCATGCGGCTGGCCTTGTGGGCGTAGTCGGGCAGGTTTGCCACCAGCCTGTCTTTCAGCGTGTGGCCGTGGCGCTTCTTGTAGTGGTCGAGAAACTCGACCTTCATCTTCGCCATGTCCACGCCCGTGGGGCAGTCGCGCTTGCAGCCCTTGCAACCGACGCACAGGTCCATGGTGTCGTGCATGGCCTCGCTGGTGAAGGCGTCGGGGCCCAGTTGGCCCGAGAGCGCCAGGCGCAGCGTGTTGGCGCGTCCGCGCGTCAGGTGCTGCTCGTCGCGCGTCACGCGGTAGCTGGGGCACATGGTGCCGGCGTCGAACTTGCGGCAGTGGCCGTTGTTGTTGCACATCTCCACGGCCTTGGCCAGGCCGCCGGTGGTGTCGCCGCCGGTGCCGGGCGCGGTGGTCACTTCGGTGACCGGGTCGGCGTTGACGTTCCAGGCCGACCAGTCGAGCACGGGCTTGAGCTCGATGCGGCGGTACGGCTTGGGCGCGGAGGGCGGCGCAAAGCGGAACAGCGCGCCGTCGTCCATGCGCGGCGGGTCGATGATCTTGCCGGGGTTGAACAGGCCGATGGGGTCGAGCTTGCGCTTGATGGCGCGAAAGGCCTCGTTGATGGCCGGGCCGAACTGCCACTCGATCCACTCGCCGCGGCACAGGCCGTCGCCGTGCTCGCCGCTGAAGGCGCCCTTGTACTTGCGCACCAGTGCGCTGGCCTCTTCGGCGATGGCGCGCATCTTGGCGGCGCCGTCCACGCGCATGTCGAGAATCGGCCGCACGTGCAGCGTGCCGACCGAGGCATGCGCATACCAGGTGCCGCGGCTGCCGTGCCTGGCGAACACCTCGGTCAGCGCGTCGGTGTACTCGGCCAGGTGTTCGAGCGGCACGGCGCAGTCTTCGATGAAGCTCACGGGCTTGCCGTCGCCCTTCAGGCTCATCATGATGTTCAGGCCCGCCTTGCGCACCTCCCACAGGTTCTTCTGGCGTGCGTCGTCGGGCATCTCGACCACGCTGCCCGGCAGGCCGAGGTCGCCCATCAGCTCGACCAGTTGCCTGAGTTGCGGCAGCAATGCGGCCTTGTCCGCCCCCGAGAACTCCACCAGCAGGATGGCGGCCGGCTTGCCGATGAGCGCGGTCTCCACCGTGGGCCTGAAGGCCGGATTGGTGAGCGCCAGCTCGATCATGGTGCGGTCGACCAGCTCCACCGCCGTGGGCGCCAGCTTGACGATGTGCTGCGCCGCGTCCATGGCCGCATGGAAGGTCGGGAAGTTGACGATGCCCAGCACCTTGGCGCGCGGCAGCGGCGCGAGCTTGAGCTTCAGGCTGCGCGTGTAGGCCAGCGTGCCTTCGGCACCGATGAGCAGGTGCGCCAGGTTCACGCTGCCGTCGGCGGTGTAGGGGCGCTCGCTCTGGTTGTCGAAGATGTCCAGGTTGTAGCCCGCCACGCGGCGCATCACCTTGGGCCAGTGCTCGGCGATCTGCTCGCGGTGCTGGCGCGCCAGGCCGCGCACGAACTGCGCGATGCCCGCGGCGCGCACGCCGAGCGAACCGACCGGCCCGAAGTCGACCAGTTCGCCGTTCGACAGCCACGCGCTCGCGCCCAGCACGTTGTGCACCATGTTCCCGTAGGCGATGGAGCGCGACCCGCACGAGTTGTTGCCCGCCATGCCGCCCAGCGTGGCCTGCGCGCTGGTCGACACGTCCACCGGATACCACAGGCCGTGCGGCTTGAGCTGCGCGTTCAGGTGGTCGAGCACCAGGCCGGGCTCCACCGTGGCGGTGCCCTCCTCCACGTTCACCTCGAGCACGCGGCGAAAGTGCTTGCTGTTGTCGATGACCAGCGCCGCGCCCGTCGTCTGCCCGCACTGGCTGGTACCGCCGCCGCGCGCGAGCACCGGCACCTTCAGGTCGCGCGCGATGTCGATGGCGGTGGCGATGTCGCGCTCGTTGGTCGGCACGAAGGCGCCGACCGGCGTGATCTGGTAGATCGACGCGTCGGTGGCGTAGCGCCCGCGCGAAGCATCGTCGAACAGCACCTCGCCCTGCGTGTCGGTGCGCAGGCGGCGCGCGAGCAGCTCGCAGGTGTCGTTGGGCGGAAGAACGGTTCCGGCTGGCTGCATGTGGCTGGCGGGATCTATGCGCATGGTGAGTCGTTGTTTTCTTGAAGACGGGTCTCAGCTCGACTTGGCCGAGAGATAGATCTCGCCGGCGCGCAGCAGCTCCAGCACGGTGTCGCGCTTGCGCAGCACGTGCGCCACCAGCACCTTGCGCATGGCGGCGGCGTCGCGCGCGGCCAGCGCGTCGATCATCTGTTCGTGCTCCTGCACCGCGTGCTTCCACTTGGCCTCGTTCTGGTTGGTGCGAAAGCGCAGCGACTGCACGCGGGCGTTGATGGAGCGGTAGGTGTTCGACAGCACCGGGTTGGCCGCCGCGTCGTTGATGGCGGTGTGGATGCGCGCATTCAGCCGGTAGTAGCCCGACAGGTCGCGCCGCGAGAAGCAGGCCATCATTTCGTAGTGCAGCGCGCGCACCTCGGCCAGTTCTTCGTCGGTGATGCGCCTGGCGGCCAGCTCGCCCGACATGCCCTCGAGCATGGCCAGCACCTCGAAGGTGTTGAGCACGTCGGCCTCGGTGAGCTTCACCGCCACCGCGCCGCGGTTGGGCAGCAGGTCGACCAGCCCTTCGGCCGCGAGCAGCTTGATGGCCTCGCGCAGCGGCGTGCGCGACACGGCCAGTTGCAGGCACAGCTCGCGCTCGTTGAGCTTGGCACCGGGCGCGATGCGCCCTTCGACCAGCATGGTGCGCAGGCGCGAGGCCACCTGGTCGTGCAGCGCGAGCCTGGAGATTTCGATGATTTCGGCAGTCATGGTTCTTCCTTGATTGCATTTTGAATGCAAAAAATGAGCACCACAACCTCGCGGATTAAGGGTAAACCACCAAGCAAAAATGAATTTTGAATGCAAAACTGAAAAGCGAAAGGACAGTCCATGCTGCAACTCGACATCCATCCCACCGGCCGCCACTTCCTCCAGATTCCAGGCCCGAGCCCGGTGCCCGACCGCATCCTGCGGGCCATGAGCCTGCCCACCATCGACCACCGCGGGCCCGAGTTCGGCACGCTGGGGCTGAAGGTGCTGAGCGGCATCCAGCAGGTGTTCAAGACCAGGCATCCGGTCGCGATCTACCCCGCCTCGGGCACCGGCGCGTGGGAGGCCGCGCTCGCCAACACGCTGAGCCCCGGCGACCACGTGCTCATGTACGAGACCGGCCACTTCGCCTCGCTGTGGCAGAAGATGGCCACGCGCCTGGGCCTCTCCACCGAGTTCCTCGCGTTCACGGGCACCGACGCGCAACTCCCGAACGCGCCCGGCTGGCGCCGTGGCGTGCAGGCCGAGCTCATCGAAGCGCGCCTGCGCAAGGACACCGAGAAGAAGATCAAGGCCGTGTGCGTGGTGCACAACGAGACCTCCACCGGCGTCACCTCCGACATCGCCTCGGTGCGCAAGGCCATCGACGCGGCGGGCCATCCCGCCCTGCTGCTGGTCGACAGCATCTCGGGCCTGGGGAGCGCCGATTTCCGGCACGACGAATGGGGCGTGGACGTGACCGTGAGCGGCTCGCAGAAGGGCCTGATGCTGCCGCCGGGCATCAGCTTCAACGCGCTCTCGCCGCGCGCACTCGACGCCGCCAAGCACGCCAGGCTGCCGCGCGCCTTCTGGGACTGGAGCGAAATCGTCGAGATGAACAAGGACGGCTACTGGCCCTATACGCCCAACACCAACCTGCTGTACGGCCTGTCGGAGTCGCTCGACATGCTGCTGGGCGAAGGGCTGGACAACGTGTTCGCGCGGCACCAGCGCTGGGCCGCGGGCGTGCGGGCCGCGGTCAACGCCTGGGGCCTGCCCATTCAGTGCGCCGACCCGGCCGTGTACTCGCCGGTGCTCACCGGCGTCATCACGCCCGAGGGGGTCGACGCCGACGCGCTGCGCCGGCTGATCCACCAGCGCTTCGACCTGTCGCTGGGCACCGGCCTGGGCAAGCTCAAGGGCCGCATGTTCCGCATGGGCCACCTGGGCGACAGCAACGACCTGACGCTGGTGGCCATGGTCGCGGGCGTCGAGATGGGCATGAAGCTCACGGGCATCAAGCTGGCCGGCAGCGGCGTGCACGCGGCGATGGACCATTTCGCGAGCCATGCCGCGCCTGCCGCGCTGCAGAAGGCCGCCTAGCGCCCTCACCTCCGAAGACTCCCCAAAGACCGCTCAAAGACAGCACACAGGCCGCAGCGCATCGCTCGAACGATGCGGCGGCCGCCTTGCCGGGCCGCGACACATCGCGCCCGGCACGCATCGGACCTCAACACCACGGAGACACAGATGATGCAAAGACGCTCCCTCATTCAAGCCGCAGGCGCCGCGGCCGCCACGCTGGGCGTTCCCCGGCTCTTCGCGCAGGAGTGGCCTTCGGGGCCGGTGCGCATCGTGGTGGGCTTTCCGCCGGGCGGCGGCACCGATGCGCTCGCGCGCGTGGTCGCGCAGAAGCTCACGATCATGTGGGGCCAGCAGGTCATCGTCGACAACAAGGGCGGCGTGGCCGGGGTGCTCGCAGCCGACTACGTGGCGCAGCAGCCCAGCGACGGCAGCGTGCTGCTGATGGCCCACATCAACAGCCACGCGCTCGCGCCCAGCCTGCAGCCCAAGCTGCGCTACAACGTGGAGCGCGACTTCGTGCCGATCGTGCTGGTGGGCGTCACGCCCAACCTGCTGATCGCCAACCCCGGCCAGAAAGCGCTCAGCGTGAAGGACATCGTGGCCGCCTGCAAGGCCGCGCCGGGCACGGTGAGCTTCGGCTCGGCGGGCGCCGGCTCGGCGCAGCACCTGGCGCTGGAGATGTTCAAGCTGCAGGGCGGCGTCGACGCGCTGCATGTGCCGTACAAGGGCAGCGGCCCGTTGCTGGCCGACCTGATGGGCGGGCAGATCCAGTACAGCTTCGAGACCATGACGGCCGCCACGCCGCATGTGAAGAACGGCCGCGTGATCGCCGTCGCCCAGACCCGCACCAAGCGCGCCAAGGGGCACCCCAACGTGCCGACGATGCAGGAGCAAGGCTTTCAGGGCTTCGAGGCGACCACGTGGTACGGGCTTGCCGGGCCGGGCAAACTGCCGGCGTCCATTGCGCAGAAGGTGAACCGCGACGTGAACACGGTGCTCGCCATGCCCGATGTGCAGGAGCGGATGGACACCTACGGCGCGGAAGACGGTGGCGGCTCGCAGGACAAGTTCAAGCAGTTCATCAGCACCGAGATCGCCAAATGGGCGAAGGTCGTGAAAGACGGCAACGTTCACGTCGAAAGCTGAGAAGATCCTGCGGATGAACCCTTCCCAGACCGCCCTCACAGACGCCCTCGTCGCCGCGCGCCGCGGCAACCGAACCCTCGATGCCTCGCCCTGGACCGACGCGCTCGCCACCGCCGAGCAAGCGTACGAAGTGCAGGACGCCGTGGCCGCCGCGCTCGGCTGGTTCGACGCACAGCCCGTGCCCGGCACCTGGAAATCCGGCGGCGGCTCGCGCAGCGCGACCCTCACGCATGCCCCGCTGCCGCCCGCCGGCGTGCGGCCCGACTCGGCCAACTTCAGCGACCTCGTGCTCCACTCGCCGGGCATCGAAGCCGAGATTGCCCTGCGCCTGGGCCAGGACGTCACGCCCGCGCAGGCCGCAACGCTCGACCACCAGAACGCCGCATCGCTGATCGACGCCATGGCCGTGTCGGTCGAAATCGTCGATGCGCGCTGGCAAGACCTGGCCGCCACGCCCGCCCTGCTTCGCCTGGCCGATTCGCAGGTGCATGGCGCGCTGGTGCTCGGCGAATGGATTCCCTGTGCCGCCGTCGACTGGGCCGCGCAGCGCTGCGAAACCAAGGTCGGCAATGCCGAGACCGTGGTGCGCGAAGGCACGCATCCGCTGGCCGACCCCGCCTGGCTGCTGCCGATCTGGCTGCGCCACATCACGCGCCACGGCCAGACCGCGCCCAAGGGCACCGTCGTCACCACCGGCTCCTGGGTAGGTGTGCTGCCGTGCCGCCGCGGCGATCAGGTGAGCGCGGCATTCCCCGGCATCGGCAGCGTTCGCTTGAGCGTGTAGCGCCCGCCGCCCACGCCCGAGCAGGCCACCAGAAAGTCCAGCACCGCCCGCACCCGCGCGGGCAGCGTGCCGGCCTTGCCGATGTACACCGCGTGAATGGGTTCCACGTCGCACGGGTTGAACTCCTCGAGCAACGGCACCAGCCGGCCCGCATCGATGTCGTGCTGGATGTGGTACAGCGACAGCCGCGCCACGCCCGCCCCTGCAATCGCCAGCTGGCGCAGCGTTTCGCCGTCGCCCGCGCGCACCGGGCCGGCCACCGGCAACCACACCATGCGCCCGTCCACACGCAGCGGCCAGTCGGGCGAACTGCGCCGGTACGTCCAGCCCAGCCGGTTGTGCGCCTCCAGTTCCTGCGGCGTGCGCGGCGTGCCGTACTTGCCCAGGTATGAAGGCGCGGCCACGATCGCCTGGCTGGTCTCGCCGAGGCGGCGCGCCACCAGGTCGGACGACGGCAGCTCGCCCCAGCGGATCGCGATGTCGGCGCGCTCGTCCATCAGGTCGACGATGCGGTCGGTCAGCGCAATGTCCAGCGTGATCTGCGGATGCTGCTCGAGCAGGCGCGGCACCAGCGGCACCAGCTTGTGGTGGCCGAAGGACACGCTGGCGTTGATGCTCACGCGCCCACGCGGCGCGGCACCGGCTGCGGCACAGCGCTCGGCCTCGTCCAGGTCGGCCAGCACGCGCGTGCTGCGCTCGTAGAACGCGGTGCCTTCGGGCGTGAGCTGCAGCTTGCGCGTGGAGCGGTGCACCAGCTGCACGCCCAGGCGCAGCTCCAGCCGCGCCACCAGCTTGCTCACCGCCGACGGGGTCATGCCCAGCAGGCGCGCCGCCGAAGAGAAGCCGCCGGCCTCGATCACCTGCACGAAGGCTTCCATTTCGCCGGAGCGGTTGACGTCGAGGCGCGGCATGGCTTTCTCTCCTGCTTTCTGGCTTGTGATTTCAATTCACAAGTCCCTGTACCGGCGGCATTCTAGTCATCGATGGCCGATGTCTTCACAGTACAGGGCATCATGCCAATCGCTCTACTTGCCCTCACCGCCGGCGCCTTCGGAATAGGCACCACCGAGTTCGTCATCATGGGCCTGCTGATGCAGGTCTCGACGGATCTTCAAGTCTCCATCACGGCCGCCGGCCTGCTGATCTCGGGCTATGCGCTCGGGGTCGCGGTCGGCGCGCCCGTGCTCACCATCGCCACACGCAAGCTGCCGCGCAAGACCGTGCTGCTCGCGCTGATGGCGATCTTCACGCTTGGCAACCTGGCCTGTGCGCTGGCGCCCAACTACGAGATGCTGATGGCCGCGCGCGTCGTCACCTCGCTGGCGCACGGCACCTTCTTCGGCGTCGGCTCGGTGGTGGCCACCGGCCTGGTGGCGCCGGAGCGGCGTGCCTCGGCCATCGCCATCATGTTCACCGGGCTCACGGCCGCCACCCTGCTGGGCGTGCCGTTCGGCGCTTGGCTGGGCCTGCATTTCGGCTGGCGCTCGGCCTTCTGGGCGGTGACGCTCATCGGCCTGCTGGCGCTCGCGGTGCTGGCTGCATTCGTGCCCCGCGTGAAAGGCGAGGCCGCGCCCGCCCCTTTGCGCGAGGAACTGGCCGTGCTGGCGCGCCCGCAGGTGCTGCTGGGCCTGGCGATGACGGTGCTGGGCTTTGCCGGCGTGTTCGTGGTGTTCACCTACATCCAGCCGCTGCTCACGCAGCTCACGGGCCTGTCGGAGTCGGCCGTGTCGCCCATCCTGCTGGTGTTCGGTGGCGGCCTGGCGGTGGGCAACATCCTCGGCGGCAAGCTGGCCGACCGCGCGCCGATGGCCGCCGTCCTGGGCACGCTGGTGGTGCTGGCGGTGGTGCTGGGTGCGATGCAGTTCGCCATCGGCACACCGTTCACCGCGGTGGTGTTCGTGGGCCTGCTCGGCGTGGCCTCTTTCGCCACCGTGGCGCCGATGCAGTTGCGGGTGCTCGAGAAGGCCTCGGGCGCGGGCCAGAACCTGGCGTCGAGCCTGAACATCGCGGCCTTCAACCTGGGCAACGCGCTCGGCGCATGGGTCGGCGGCGTGGTGATCGACCATGGCCCCGGGTTGCGCGCACTGGGCTGGGTGGCGGCTTTGCTCACGCTGGTGGGGCTGGCGATTGCGCTCTGGAGCCGATCGCTGGACCGGCGCGCGCCGCGCGGCCCGCTGGGGGAGTGCGCCTCGGCACAGGCCTGATTTCATCCAGGCATTTCAGGCATCACGGCGGCCTCCGGCCGGGTCAGCCCCGCCCGGAGTTCGTCCTCGGCGAAGACCGTCAAGAAAACAACGTGCTCGGCCGCCCCTGAGTGGAACGGCGGACAATCGGTGCTCTTCCGGACAGGACCGCCCCCGGCGCCTTCGATGTCTTCCAAAAGCCCAGACCGCCCCTCTCATCCCGACGCCCCCGAGACACCCTCTTCCGCCCGCTCCAGAGGCTGGATGCGCAACCTGCTGCGCAGTTTCCGCACCCAGGTCGCGCTGGGCTTCGGCGGCCTGGCGGCGGTGCTGGTGGTCACGCTGTCGCTGGCGCTGGGCTCGATGTTCGCGCAGAAGAGCGAGGCCGACGAATCCGCCGCGTTGCGCACCATCGCGCAGAACGCCGCCAAGGCGCTGTCCGGCGGCCTCACCTCGCGCACCCGCGAAATCGAACTGCTCGCCGCCACGCCCTGGGTCTGGCAGGAAGGGCTGGACGGCGAACGCGTGGCGCAGAGCATTGCGCGCACCCAGGCTCTGACGCCGTACAGCGCATGGATCGGCGTGGTCTCGCCCGAAGGCGTGGTGCAGACGTCCACCGGCAAGCTGCTGATCGGCGCCAACGTGGCCGAGCGCCCCTGGTTCCAGGAAGGCCTGCGCGGCACGCACGTGGGCGACGTGCACCCCGCCAAGCTGCTGGCCTCGCTGCTGCCCAAGGGCAGCGACGGCGGGCCGCAGCGCTTCGTCGATTTCGCCTCGCCCATCCGGCGCGACGGCCAGCTGGTGGGCGTGCTGGGCATGCACGGCAGCTGGGAATGGACGCGCAGCGTCGTCGAGTCGCTGTTCCCCGACGACGCCGTGTCGCGCCGCCTGGAGGTGCTGGTGCTGGACGCGAACGACCGCGTGATCTATGCGTCGGACGCCAACCTCGACCAGGCGGCCACCCTGAGCATGTCGGGGGTGAACCCGAACGGGGCGGTGAAGTTCGCGCGCGAGGCTTCGGGCGGAGAGTTCCTGGTGGCCACCGCATCGGTGGGCCCCACGCAGGCCGCGGACCGCGCGATCGACCTGGGCTGGACGGTGGTGGCCCGCGAGCCCGCCGAGGTGGCGCGCGCCGCCGCGCGCGAAGGCGTGCGCAAGGCGCTGACGCTGGGCATGCTCGCCGCGGCCCTCGCCTTCTTTCTGGGCTGGGTGCTGGCGGAGCGACTCACGCGGCCGCTTCGCCAGATTGCATCGGTGGCCAAGGCCATCGGCACCGGGCGGCTCGACAGCGGCATTCCGATCACCGCGGGCAGCTCCGAGGTGAAGCAGCTGTCGCTCGCGCTCGCGGGCATGACGGCCCGGCTGGTCGGTGCCAACGCCGAGCTCGAGGAACGCGTGAAGGAACGCACCTTGGCGCTGGAAACCGCGAACGCCGAACTCGACCGGCAGGCGCACGTCGACGCGCTCACCGGCCTGCTGAACCGTCACGGCATGGAAGAACGCCTGCTGCAGACGCTGCCCGTGACGCACCCCGACGCCATGCCGCTGGGCATCGTGATGATCGACATCGACCACTTCAAGAAAATCAACGACCGCTTCGGCCACGCCACGGGCGACAGCGCCTTGCGTGCGGTGGCCGGGGTGCTGAAGTCGCACCTGCGCAAGTCGGACATCGCGGCACGCCTGGGCGGGGAAGAATTCGTGCTCATGCTGCCCGGGGCCAGCGCCATCGAGGCGCTGCGCATGGCCACGGCGCTGGTCGAGCTGGTGGCGCACACCGCGTTCGACACCGTCGGGCAGATCACCGTGAGCTGCGGCGTGGCGCAGATGACGCGCGCCGACGACACAGTGGACACCGCCTTGCGCCGCGCCGACAAGGCGCTGTACGAGGCCAAGGCCCAAGGGCGCAACCGCGCTCAGCTTGCGGCGGCCGACTGACGGCCCGCAGGGGCTACGCCAGGTCTTCGGGCGCCCGATCGGGCACCGCGCCGCCCAGCTTCAGCGGGTCTCTGGGCACGCCCGCCGACAGGAAGAACTCGAACCGGTTGCGCCCCGCCGCCTTGGCGTTGTAGAGCGCGGCATCGGCGCGTGCCAGCAGTTCCTCGGCCGTGGCCGAGGAGTCGGCGGCCCAGTGGAATGCGATGCCGATGCTGGTGGTGACCGAGATGGTCTGGCCTTCCACCACGAAGGGCTGCTGGCCGATGCGCTGCACGATCTTCTCGGCCACGGTGGCCGCGGCCTGCGGCCCGCTCAGGTTCTCGATCACCAGCACGAACTCGTCCCCTGCCAGCCGGGCCACCTTGTCGGTGCCCCGCACGCTGGCCAGCAGCCGGCGCGCGTACTCCACCAGCACCGCGTCGCCCACCGCGTGGCCGAAGGTGTCGTTGATGGTCTTGAAGTGGTCGATGTCCAGGAACATCAGCGCCATGGCGTTGCCCGTGAGCCGCACGCGCAGCACCGCGTCGGGCAGGTGCTCGTTGAAGGCCAGCCGGTTGGGCACGCCGGTGAGCGTGTCCAGCCGCGCCAGCTCGATGAGCTGGTGCTCCACCAGCTTCAGCGCGGTGATGTCCAGCGCCAGCGAGAAGATGCCGTGCGTGAGCCCGTCGTCACGGATGTCGGGCACGTAGATGACCTGCGTGATGCGCTCGAACCCCGTGCGCTGGGTGCGCGCCTCGAACTCGACCCGCTCGCCGGCCAGCGCGCGCGACAGCATGGGCCGGCGCGACAGGTACACCTCTCGGCCGGCCACGTCCTGCAGGTGGCGCCCCACCACCTGCATCGGGTCGAGCCCGAGCCATTGGCGGCTGGTGGCGTTGGCGAAGGTGATCTTCTCGTCGCGGTCGATGTAGGTGATGAGCACCGGCAGGTTGTCGGTGATGGTGCGCAGGCGCAGTTCGCTCTCGGCCTGGCGCAGCTCGGCCTCTTTCAGCGCCGTGATGTTGAAGCTCATCAGGTAGAAGCCGACCACCTCGCCACGCGCGTTGGTGTCGGGGATCAGGTTGACCTGGAAGTAGCCCTGCTTGCCGTGCAGCGGCGCGCGAACCGGAAAGCGCACCTTCTTGCCCGAGAGCATCACCGGCAGGTAAGGCTTGTGCTGCTCGTAGATGGCGTCGCCGAGCACGGTCTGCAGCGTGGCGCCCTCGATCGGCTTGTCGCCCAGGCCCGCCATCTGCCGCGCCCGGATGTTGCCGAACAGGCAGACCTGGTTGCGGTCGAAGTAACCGACCAGCGCCGGAATGCTGTCGGTCACGTCGCGCAGCCGCTTCTCCTGCTCGGCCACGGCTTTGCGGATATTGACTTCGTCCGTGATATCGAAGGTCATCGCGAACACGCCGCGCACCGCCCCGTCGGCGTCGAGGTCGGGGATGTAGTGGGCCTGGAAGGTGCGGTGGCCGATGCCCAGCGCCGGGTCGCCGGGCTTCTCGAGAATGACGGTCTCGCCCGCGAGTGCGCGCAGGAAATAGGGCTCCACGACGGCGAAGTCGGCGCCCCGCACTTCGGGCATCAGGCGCCCGACCAGCGGCGCATGGTTGTGCAGCGCGCGGATGCGCTCGTTGACGAAGGTGTAGCGCAGCGAGGCGTCCACGTGCGAGACCATCGCCGGAATGTTGTCGGCAATGGTGCGCACCGTCGCCTCGCTGCGCGCCAGGCTGAGCTCGCTGGCACGCCGCTGGGCCATCAGGTCGTCGAAGGTGCGCGACAGGTCGCCGATCTCGTCGCGGGTGTAGCTGCTCGCCGGGCGCCGGGCCTGTGCCTCGGCGGGCGTTTCGCGCGTCGACTGCAGCATGTGGCTGTGCAGCGCGTCCAGCGGCTTCAGGCGCCGGCGCACCACCACCAGGGCCAGCACGCCCGCGGACAGCGAGAGCGCCAGCGCGCCCAGCCATGCGTTGTGCTCGATGGCGTCGATGCGGGCAAAGGCCTCGGCGCGCGGGTACATGGCCCCGACGATCCAGGGGGTCTGTTCGGTGCGGTCGAAGGCGTAGAGGCTGGGCACGCCGGCTTCGTCGACCCCCTCGCCCGTGCCCTCGAAGCCGGCCATGGCGCGCAGGATGTCCACATTGCCGCCGTTCGGCTGGACCACGCTCAGGATGCGTGCGGTGTCAGGGGAATCGACCATCACGCCGTCCGGCGTGACGATGAACAGATAGCCGTTCTTGCCGAACTTGACGTCGCCCAGGGCGCCCAGGATGTTGCGGTCCTTCAGGTTGATGGCGCCTGAAATCACGTACCTGACCTGCCCCGCGCTGTCGAGCACCGGCTGCGTGATGGCCACCTGCGGCAACCCGTTCAGCCGGTTGCGGTACGGCTGCGACACCAGGCCGGTCTTGGTGGCCACTGTCTTCTGGAAGTAGTCGCGGTCGCGGATGTTCACGCTGCCGTTTTTCTGCGCGCCGTTCAGGTTGGCCACCAGGGTGCCGTCGGTGCCCATGAACGCGACGTTGTCGAAAGCCTCGCGCAGCGACGCGTGCTTTTCCAGGAAGGCCTGCAGCGGTTCGGCGCTGTCGAAGGCCTGCGACTCCACGCTCTGGGCAAAGGTCTTCAGCAGGATGCGGCGGCTGCCGAGTTTCTGGTCGATGGCGTCGGAGATGCCGCTCACGCGGGCCATCTGCTCGGCCGCGATCGACGCCTGCATGCTGCTCTTGACCAGGTGGAGTGCGTAGGTGGCAATGGCGAAGGTTGCCGCCAGAACCAGTGCGGCCACGCCCAGGCTGAGGCGCGTGTGCATGCCGAAGCGGAATTTCGAGGAGCCGGTTGCGTTCATTGATCTGGGTGAGACCGGTACGTTGCCGGCGAAAGTTGCCGGCTGAGTATCGGTGTGTTCTACGCAGTGGGAAAGTGCCTGGATGCGCGCGCTCGCCCGGCGTCGATTGCGTAACCGCTGTTGTCGGCAATGAGAGCGCCACCACCCGGCCCCTACATCCTGTTGCCAATGTAAGCATAAATTGTTAACTTTTGGCATGTCTATTGCTGCGTTGCAGCAATAGCAGATGGCGCGCCCCAATGACGTGCCGCGACAGCGGAGACGACGGTTTCTTACATAGGTCACCACGTCATCGATTGCGAGGCGCACATGAACGCAAGCACTGTCCGGGAATCCGCCGAGATCGCGGATGCCGAAGCCGCCGGCTGGTTCCGCCGCCTCAGGCGCAAGGGCAGCGGCGGGCCGCCATCGAGTTCGGAATCGATCGTGCCGCGGCTTGCGGGCTACGCCCTGCTGGCGTTCGTGCTGTGGCTCGTCGTGACCACGCTGATCCAGCCGCTGGTCTCGCGCCAGGCCACGCGCACGGTGCTGCAGGCGCCGGTGCTGCTGGTCACCTCGCCCATCAGCGGCGTGGTCACGCAGATGACGGTTCGCGCGCTCGACAAGGTCGACGCGGGCACGGTGGTGGCCACGGTGCAGAACCCGACCATCAACCGCGACATCCTCACCACGCTCACCACCCAACGCCTGGCGCTGCAAAGCCAGGTGGCGCAGCTGGCCAACCAGCTCAACGCGTCGAGCGAGGAGCTGCAGTTCGTCGAGCAACAGGGCAAGCTGTACCGCTCGGCCTCGATGGCGCAGACGCGCGATGCCTGGCAGATCGCGCAGCGCCAGCGCGAGGTGGCCCTGAGCAACGTGGCCGAGCAGGAACTGAAGGTGCGCCATACCTCCGCCATGCTGGACGAAGGCGCCGTGAGCCAGCAGGCGATGGACGCCGCGCAGGCGCAGCTGAGCATCTCGCGCGCCAGCGCGGCGGTGGCCGAGCAGGCCTCTGCCGGCCTGGGCCAGAGCGTGGCCAGCGCGAGCCGGGGCGTGTTCGTGGGCGGCAGCGGCGCCACCGTCTACCAGACCATGGCGAACCGGCGCGAAACGCTCGCCGGCGACATCGAGCGCGCGCGGCACGACAGCGAAGCCCTGCAGCAGCAACTGCGCGAGGTGAGCGCGCTGGAAACCGACGAGCGCCGCCGCATCGAGAAGATGGCGGCATTCGAGATCCGTGCGCTGCAGGCCGGACAGGTGCACACGGTGCTCATGCCGCAAGGCAGCTACGTGCCGCAGGGCGCCACGCTGGTGCGCATGATCGACTGCAGCCGCGTCGAGGTGGTGGCGGTGTTTCCGCCGCGTGTGGCCAAGCGGCTCAACATGGGCTCGACCATCGCGGTGAAAACGGACGACGTGCGCCCCGAAGTCTCGGCGCGCGTCACGCAGATACTGCCCGTGGCGCCCGAAGACTTCCAGAGCCGCTACGCCGTGCCCTTCCCTTTCGCGGAACAGGGCTCGGTGTACGCGGTTGCACATGTGGAATCGAGCTCTCCGGAATGGCTGGCGCAGCGCGGGCTGTGCGCGCCCGGCAAGGTGGTATCGGCGCGGCTGGCGTCATAGCGTGGCCTGCTCTCCACCAAGCCGATTGAGGCCCACGATGGATCACGCCTCGCTCCTCTTTCGCAGGTGCGCATTGCTGGCGGCTGCCGTGCTCGGTCTCGTCACGCAGGCCGCGATGGCTGCCGGCGACGTCCGGCCGGCGCTGGCACGGCAAAGCTGCGACGGCCTGCGCCGCGCGGTTGTCACCGATGCGCGCGGCGATGCGGCGTCGCCGCTGCTCCTGTCGAGCTACCGCACCGACCAGCCCATTGCCGGTGTGCCCGAGCTCGCGCCCAGCCTGGCGAACGTGGCCTTCGTGTACGACAACGCGCTGGCGGGCATCGCGCTGCTCGCGTGCGGCGACACGGCCTCCGCCAGGCGCATCGCCGACGCCGTGGTGCTCGCGATGGAGCGCGATGCGCTGTACCCCGACGGCCGCGTGCGCAACGCCTACCGCGCCGGCCCGCTGGCCGACGGCAAGCCGGTGCTGTCCGGCTACTGGGACGCGGGCAGGAACCAGTGGATCGCCGATGCGTACCAGGTCAGCACCGCGACGGGCAACGTGGCGTGGGCCGCATTGCTGCTGCTGAACGTCGACCGCGTGGCGCCTTCGCCGCGCTACACCGACGCCGCGGCAAGGCTGCTCGCATGGGCCGAGCAACGCACGCGCGCCACCACGGACCCAGACGGCTACCAGGGCGGGTGGTACGGATGGGACAGCGCCCAGAAGGCCCAGACCTGGAAATCGACGGAGCACAACATCGACATCGCGATGACGGCCGCCTGGGCCGCGCGCGGCAGTGCCCGCCCCGAACAGGCGCGCCAGGCGGGCGTTGCCCTGGCCTTCGTCTCGCGCATGTGGAGCGCCACCGAGCAGCGCTTCTACATCGGCACGAAGGAAGACGGCGCCACCATCGCCACCACCGGCTCGGGCCTGGACGCGCAGCTGTGGCCGCTGCTCGCGGCGCCGCCCGGCCAGTGCGCCTGGCGGGCCGGCCTGGCCTGGGTCGAGCGCAACCACCGCTTCGGCGACGGCTACGGTTTTTCGCAGCAGCCCGACGGCATCTGGACCGAAGGGAGCGCGCAGGCCGCGGCCACGCTGGTGGCAGTCAAGGGCTCCGCGCCCGAAGCACTGTGGCAGCTGCTGGCCTCGCAACGCGCCGCCAACGGCCTTTACTACGCCACGCCGAGCCCGCGCATTTCCACCGGCCTGGCCATCGGCCCCGACTCGGTGGGCGCCGACTTCTTCTACTACCGCTGGCCCCACCTGGGCGCCACCGCCTGGATCGCGCTCGCGGCCACGGGCTGGAACCCCTTCACCGGCAACCTCGTCACTGCTTTCCCAGGAGAAAAGCCATGTCCGAACTGATCGATACGCCCGAGTTCAGGGTCAATCTGATGGTCGCGGCGCTTGCCCTGATCATGATCTTCCACGCCCGCGCGGACCGCGGCTCGCACCGCGTGCTGTTCGGCTTTCTCACCGCGCTGGTGCTGGTGCGCTACGTGGCGTGGCGGCTGGCCGAGACGCTGCCGCCGGCCGACCTGGGCTTCGGCACGCTGGTGTCGTGGGTGTTCCTGGTGTTCGAGATGATCGCCATCGTCTACACGCTGCTGTCGATCCAGATGCTCACGCGCCGGCGCGACAACCACGCGCAGGCCGACATCGGCGAAGCCGGGCTGCGCGCGCGCGGCGGCAACGTGCCGGCGGTCGATGTCTTCATCTGCACCTACAACGAAGAGCTGGGCGTGCTCGAGAAAACCATCTTGGCCGCGCAGGCCATCGACTATCCGCATGTGAACGTGTGGGTGCTCGACGACACGCGGCGCGACTGGCTGCGCGACTATTGCGAACGCAAGGGCGTGCACTACGCGCGGCGGCCCGACAACGCGCACGCCAAGGCCGGCAACCTGAACAACGGCCTGCGCCAGTCGGCCGCGGCCACCAACGCGCCGTACATCCTGGTGCTGGACGCCGACTTCACGCCGCACCGCAACATCGTCTACCGCACGCTGGGCCTGTTCGACGAACCGAAAGTGGGCTTGGTGCAGACGCCGCAGTTCTATTACAACGCCGACCCCATCCAGCACAACCTGCGCGCCACCGACAGCTGGGTGGACGAGCAGCGCGTGTTCTTCGACGTGCTGCAGCCCGCCAAGGACGCGGCCGACGTGGCCTTCTGCGTGGGCACCTCGTTCGTGATCCGGCGCGACGCCATCACCGAGGCGGGCGGCTTCCCCACCGGCAGCGTGTGCGAGGACATCTACACCACCTACACGCTGATGCGCTTCGGCTGGGTCACGCGCTGGCTGAACGAGCGGCTGTCGAACGGGCTCTCGGCGGACAGCATCGTCGACTACATCAACCAGCGCAGCCGCTGGTGCCTGGGCACCATCCAGGTGGCGCTGCTGCGGGACGGCCCGCTGCGCGGCCGCGGCTACAGCTTTGCGGCGCGCGTGCACTACGTCCACGGCCTGCTGCACTGGCTGACCAAGCCCTTCATCCTGATGATGCTGGCGGCCCCTGCGCTGTACTGGTACACGGGCGTGTCGGCCTTCCACGCCACGCCGCGCGCCTTCGCCCTGTACGGCCTGCCGCCGCTGGTCATGTTCTGGGGCTACACCTACTGGATCAGCCAGCGCCGCTGCCTGCCGGTGTTCACCGAGGTCACGCAGATCGTGGCCGCCATGGCCGTCACGCGCACCATCGTCACTTCGCTGGTGCGGCCGTTCGGGCGCCCCTTCAAGGTCACGGCCAAGGGGCAGGACCGCTCGAAGACGGTGGTGCACTGGAACCTGGTGCTGGTCTTCGGCGGGCTCATCGCGGCCATGGAGGCGGCGGCCATCGGCGCCATCGGCAATGCCATGACCACCGGCGACATGCTCAACGTGCTGTGGACCATCGTCACCACGCTCTACTGCCTGGCCGCGCTCATCGCCTGCATCGACCGCCCGCGGCCCGAGCACGACGAACGCTTTCCGTATCTGGCCGACACCACGCTGCGCAGCGCCGCCGGCGTGGGCGCGACGCGTTTCGTGGAGATCGCGGTCGACGGCGCCGTGCTGCGCGAAAGCGCCCTGCTGCGGCGTATGCCGGTCGGCGAACCGCTGGACGTGCACGTCGACCACGTGGGCTGGGTGTCGGCGGTGGTGACGGGGCGCTCGGCCGCGGGCGTGGCGCTGTCCTTCGTGCACGACGAGGTGCTCCACGACCACCTGATCCGCCATGTGTTCAGCCTGCCGCCCAGCCATGTCGCGGTGCAGGTGAACCCGGGGCGCGCGGCGCTCGCGTTCATGGGCAGCGCCGGCTGGCACTGGCCGCGCTTTCCGGCGGCCTTTGCGCGCGCCATGGCCGCACCGCTGCCGATGGTCATGGTGCTGGTGCTCGGCGTGCTGGTGCTGTCGGGCTGCAACCTCACGCCCCCGCTCAAGGAAGCCGACGTCGTGGTGCCCGCCCAGTGGGCCGAGGGCACGGGCAACGCCGCCGCCGCGCCGATGGCCTGGCACGCGTTCGTGCGCGACGACGAGCTGCGCGGCCTCATCGCCACCGCCCTGTTGCAGAACCGCGACCTGCGCGTGTATGCCGCCAAGGCCCGCGAGGCGCGCGCCGTGTACGGCGGCACGCGCGCCGGCCTCTTCCCCGAAATCGGCCTGGCCGGCTCGGTCGGGCGCGGCAACGTGACCACCTCGCTCGGCCCCGACGGCATCGTCACCAACAACCAGGCGGTGGGCCGGGTGGCCACCACCTACGCCGTGCAGGCCGGCGTCACGGCGTACGAGCTCGACTTCTTCGGCCATGTCGACGCCGGCGTGAAGCAGGCCGGCTCTCAGGCCCTGGCCAGCGAGCGCGACCTGGCGGCCGCGCGCATGAACCTGGTGGGCGAAGTGTCGAACGCCTACCTCACGCTGCGCGCCGACCGCGCCCTGCTGGCGCTCGCCGAGGGTGACCTCGGCAGCCAGAGCGACAGCACCCGCGTGATGCAGCGCGCCCGCACCGTGGGCGGCACGTCGGACCTGAACGTGCTGCGCTCGCAGTCGCTGGTGGAGCGCGCCAACGTGCAGCGCGAGGAGTTCCGCATGCGCGTGGGGCAGGACCTGCAGTGGCTGGCGGTGCTGGTCGGCCAGCCGGTGCCGCCGACCATCGGCATGCAGCGCCCGTGGCCCGAGCGTTCGGTGGCCGACGTGCCCGTGGGCCTGCCCGCCAGCCTGCTGCAGCGCCGACCCGACCTGCTGGCCGCCTATGCCCGCGTCGAGGCTGCGAACTCGGGCGTGGGCGCGGCCAAGGCGGCGTTCTATCCGAGCTTTTCATTGACGGCCGTGGCGGGTGGGCTGAGCACCGAGTTCTCCAGCCTGCTGGGCGCGGGCAACCGCAGCTGGGCCACCGTGCTCGGCGTGTCGCTGCCCATCTTCGACTGGGGCCGCCGCTCGGCCAACCTGAGCGCCAACGAAGAGCGGCTGGCCGCCGCCATGGCCAGCTACGAGTACGCGGTGCAGCAGGCGCTGCGCGAAACGGCCAACGCGCTCATTGCCGACAGCCACCTGCGACCGCAGATCGCGGCGCAGCAGGCGCGCGTGCAGGCGCTGGACAAGGTGGCGTCCATTTCGCGCACGCGCTTTCGCAACGGGCTGGAGGACTACTTCGCCGGCGCCGATTCGCAGCGCGAGCTGTACATCGAGCAGCGCCAGGCCATCGAACTGCAGCTCAAGCAGGCGGTGAACACCGTGAACCTCTACAAGGCGCTCGGCGGCGGATGGGACGATGCGCCGGCGGGGGCGGTGGCGTCGAACACGCCGCGTTGACGCGGGCCGCCTGATCCGCTTGGGTGCGCATCCGCTGGCGGCGCACTGCCCGTGGCGGCCTGGCTGCGCGTGATCGAGCGCAGCAGGAAGTCGGCCAGATCGTCCACGCGCGACTCGGTGCGCCGCAGCGACTGCGCCAACTGCTCGCCGCCGAACTCGTCGAACTCCACCGCCGCCTCGAACACCTCGGTGATGCCGATGTAGCCCAGCGCCGCGCGCACGCTGCTCTCGGTGTGGTTGAGGTGGGCCACGCGTCCGCCCCCACCCTCGCCGTCGCCGTAGCCGTGGTCCCCGCGCGCGCCCAGCAGCACCACGCGCTTGCCCGCATCCGCCAGCAGCGGCCAGTAAGGCACCGCGCCGCGCGCGCGGTCGAAGCCGAAGGTGCGGCCCACGCGCACGATGTTGTCGATCCAGGCCTTGAACTGCGCGGGCACGCTGAAGTTGTACATGGGCAGGCCGATGACGACGAGGTCTGCGGCGATGAGCTGGTCGACCAGGCGGTCGCTCTCCGCCAGCGTCTCGGACATCCAGGGTTCGCGTGCGGCCGGTGGCGTGAAAGCCGCGTGGATCCATCGGCCGTCGACGTGCGCGGGCGGGTGCTGGCCCACGTCGAGGTGGTCGATGCGGTCGCCGGGCCGCGCCTGGCGCCATCGCTCGACGAAGCGCGCGGACAGGCGGCGCGTGTGCGAGCCGTGCGGGTCGATGCCGGAGCGGCCCGCGCGGGCGCTGGCGTCGATGTGAAGAAGTTTCACGGTCTGGGTCTGGGTCTTCATGGGTGAGCTGGGTTGGTCTGCCTTGCGCTGCCACAATGGCTTTGCAGGCCTCGAATCTAGGCATGCAGGCCCGTCCCCACAAACGATCATTTCTCTGCCTATGGACGAGATTGGCTCATCTGTTCGCCCTCCCCGCCGGCTGCCGCCGCTGCTGTCCCTGCGCGCCTTCGAGGCCGCCGCTGCCCACCTGAGCTTTCAGCGCGCGGCGCTCGAACTCTCGGTGACGCCGTCGGCCATCAGCCACCAGGTGCGCGCGCTCGAAGACACGCTGGGCCAGCCGTTGTTTCGCAGGCTCACGCGGCAGCTCGCGCTGACGCCTGCGGGCCGCCGGCTCTTCGAAGACCTGCGCACGGGCTTCGACGTGCTGCAAGCCGGTGTCGACAAGCTGCGCCGGCCCGCCGCATCGCAGGCCGTGACGCTGACGACCAACACCGCCTTCGCCGCGCGCTGGGTGCTGCCGCGCATGGAGGCGTTCCGCAAGTCATGCCCCCACGTCGAACTGCGCTTGCACACGAGCGACACGCTGGTCGACCTTGCACGCGGCGACGCCGACATCGCGGTGCGCTCCGGCAGCGGCAACTGGCCGGAGCTGGTGTCGCGCGAACTCATGCCCGAGCGCTATGCGCCGCTGTGCAGCCCGATGCTGGGGTTGAAGCGCGTGGCCGACCTGCCGAAGCACCAGCTCATTCATTGCGACTGGCAGCCGCAGGCCCTTGCGCCGGCCGTGTGGCCGCGCTGGTTTCGTGAAGCCGGCATCGCGCCACCGAGGGGGCGTGGGATCAAAGCCGCGGGCCTGTCGTTTTCCGACGAGACGCACGCCACGCTGGCGGCGCTCGCGGGGCATGGCGTGGCGCTGCTGAGCCTCACGCTGTCCGCGGAAGAACTCCGCAGCGGGGCGCTGGTGCAGCCCTTCGGGCCCGCGCTGGCTACCGGCAGCTACTTTCTTGCGGCGGCCCACGGGCGGCAGAACGAACCGGCGATTCGCGCGGTGTGGGACTGGGTCGCGGCGCAGGCCGTTGCCGGTTGACGATGCTGCACGCGCGCGCAAGCGCGTGCAGCCCGGTGAAGCCGTTCAGCCTGGGCTCAAGCCAAGCCGTTCAGGTGCTCGTAAAGAATGAAGAACCCGATCCCGATCAGCACCACGCCGCCCAGGATCTCTGCGCGCTTGCCGATCACCGCGCCCAGCACGCGCCCCACCATCACGCCGAGGGTCACCATCGTCATCGTCGCCAGCCCGATGGCCAGCGCGGTCCACGCGATGTTGACGTTGATGAAGGCCAGCCCCACACCCACCGCCATGGCGTCGATGCTCGTGGCGAAGCCGGTGATCGCGAGCGTCCAGAAGGAGTTGCGGCTCGGCTTGTCATCGACGGCGTCGGGTGCGCCGAAGCCCGCCCAGATCATGCGCAGGCCCAGCACGCTGAGCAGCGTGACCGCGATCCAGTGGTCCCATTTCGCGACGTAGCTCGCGGCGGCCAGGCCCGCCGCCCAGCCGATGACCGGCGTGATCGCCTCGATGACGCCGAAGATGAGTCCGGTTCGCAGGGCCTCGCGCCAGGAAGGTTTGCGCAGGGCTGCGCCTTTGCCGACAGCAGCGGCGAAAGCATCCGTCGACATGGCGAATGCGAGGAGGATCGTGGAGGCAAGGTTCATTTTGGGAGTAGCAGGCAAGGCCGGTTCAAGACGCCGCGGCACACGAACCCGCCGGCCAAGGCCGCGTTCGTGCACCGCTGGTCTCGCCAACCTTTCGGCTGCTCACGCCACGGTCGCAGGGTGCGAACCGAGTATGTTGACGTGAGCGCTTCCGAAGTCCGGAAGCCGGCTACTCCCCAAGGGAGCGGCGATTCTAGTGGGCCGGTTGCACGGCCCGTGTGACAGCGGCTGCTTTGGCGGCAGGGTCTTGCCCGTGCCCGCAAAAAAGCCTCCCGAAGGAGGCTCTCGAAGCGAAGGAACCGGGCCCGTCAGTCCTTCTTTGTCAGCAGCGTCTTCACGACGTACCCGTCGCGGTACACACCTTCGATGGTTCCGCCGTCCACACGGTCGGTGGCATGCGCTGCCACGAACTTTTCCTCGCCCATGCGGTAGACCACGATGGTGCATGACGAGCGCTTGCTGAGGGTGCGGGCAACGCCTGTGGCCTGGCGCAGGGTCGGGTATGTCTCCATGAGGATCCTTGTCTGTTTTATGCCTTGAATAGTAGTCTTTAGGTAGTTAAAACTCTTACAAAATTGTTTCAAGGCACCAACGGCTTCAAACACCAATCCTTCATTTTTGTGACTTTGTTGTTGGCTTGGGCTGAATGGTTGGGCTTGTTGCCCTGGCGCAACTTGACAGCCGTCTTCGCAAAAAAAGGCGCCGTCCTCCCTTCTCCATGTCAGATCGGACTCGGCTGCTGTCCGTTAGCGCCATCCTCCACTTGCCAGCCCAGCGCCCTCAACGCATCACGAAGACGATCGGCCTGCACCCAGTCTTTGTCGGCACGCGCCACCTGGCGTTCGGCAAGCAACGCGGCAACCTCCGCGGGCATACGGTGCGGCGGGGGCGTCCACTGACCCACGCGCAACCCGAGCACGGTATCGAAATGGTCGACCGTGGCGCGTCGGACCTCCGGCGGCAAATTGCCCCTGACCAGCTCCCACAGGACGGCCAACGCGCGCGGCAGGTTCAAGTCCTGGTTCACCTCGGCGTCGAAACGGGCCACGAAGTCACCATCGGCCGCTCCGCCCCGAGGCCAGCTCGCGTAGGCCCTGCGCAGCCTGTCCAGTGCCGACTGCGCCGCGTTCATCGCCTCTTCCGTGAAACGCAAGGTGCTTCGGTAGTGCGCGGTCAGGCACAGGTAGCGATAGGCCATCGGGTCGATGCCCTGGTCGATCAATGTCTGAAGGCGCAGGAAGCCGCCGTCCGCCTTGGCCATCTTCCTGTCGTCCAGCGTGAGAAAGTGCCCGTGCATCCAGAAATTGGCAAGCCGGGTGCCGTGGCAGGCCTGCGTCTGCGCAATCTCATTGCTGTGGTGCACCGCGACGTGGTCTTCGCCACCGCAATGAATGTCGAACCACGGCCCCAGCAGCGCGGCCGACATGGCCGAGCATTCGATGTGCCAGCCGGGAAAGCCGCGCCCCCAGGGGCTGTCCCATTCCATTTGCCGATGGGCGCCCGCCGGACTGAACTTCCAGAGCGCGAAGTCCGAGATGCTGCGCTTCTCACCCATCGCAACGCGTGTTCCGGCCCGCAGGCCTTCGCGGTCCAGCCGGGCCAGGTGGCCATAGTCGTCCTGTCGCGTGGTGTCGAAGTAGAGGCCGTCGGCGGTCTGGTAGGTGTAGCCCTTGCGCTCCAGCTCGCCGATGAACGCCATCTGCTCGGGAATGTAGTCCGTGGCACGCGGCCAGGCCGTGGGCTCCAGCAGATTCAGCGCCCGCCAGTCGGCCTGGAAGGCAGCGGTATAGCGCTGCGCGATGGCCCATGCGGACTCTCCGGCGCGCCGGCTTCCCTTCTCCATCTTGTCTTCGCCCTCGTCGGCGTCGGACACGAGGTGGCCCACGTCCGTGATGTTCACCACATGCCGCACGGCGTACCCGTTCAGCTCGAGCACACGGCGCAACACGTCCTCGAACACGTAGGTTCGCAGGTTGCCGATGTGCGCGTGGTCGTACACCGTCGGTCCGCAGCAATACAGCCCCACGTGGCTGGGCTGCAAGGGAGCGAATGGCCGCACGGCGCGCGACCAGGTGTCGTACAGGGCAAGGGACATGCGAGCTTTCGTGATGCCGGAAGAAACGCAGGCAACAAAAAGGCCACCGGTCTTGCAACGGGTGGCCATCGAGGATGCGGACGTGAACAGATTCGCTAGCCGCAAGCGCTCCATGGCACGCTGAAACAGCATGCGCGCACGAGGCGAGAGGACAAGGATGCGGGGGTGAACACGGAGGCGATGCTAGCGCTCGATGGTGGGCTGGTCAAACGCTGCGCTCCCATATTCCACTGAAATCGCCAGGCCCTGGAAGCGAGCGTGCAGCGCGTCGGTCAGGATTCGGTTTTTCCGGAATGGGACTTCGCTCATGGAGACTTGTTGCCCTTATTGAAATTGGACGCACCCCGAGCATCCCGGACTGAAGCGATCGCATCCAGCGGCGCCAGCCCCTTCACCCACTCGAACACCGCCGCCACGGCGGGCTCCGAACGCCGCGCCTGCGGACACACGAGGAAGAATGGCAGCCCCGGCAACTGCGGCCCGAACGGCTGCACGAGGTTGCCCGCGCGCAGTTCATCGGCGATCAGCGCAAGGCTCATCAGCGCCACGCCCTGCCCCTGCAGCGCGGCCGACACGGTGTGCGTCTCGTCGGAGAACACCGGCCCCGCGGACACGTCGAGGCCCGGCACCTGCGCCTCCTGCTGCCACTCGCGCCAGGTGCCGGGCTGGTTCCTGCTGCGGGGCAGCGAAAAGTGCAGCAGCGCATGCCGCGCCAGGTCGCCGCGCCGGCGCAGCTTCAGCGCGGGGCTGCAGGCCGGTGCAAAGACGTTGTCGAACAGCTTCTCCGCGACCATGCCGGGCCATTGCCCCTTGCCATATCGGATGGCGATGTCGGCGGTGACGCCGTCGAGCGCAACCGCCTCGTGCGACGCATGGATGCGCAGGTCCAGCCGTGGATGCTTTTCGCGCAGGCTGCTCACGCGCGGCAACAGCCAACGCGCAGCCACGGCCGGTGTGGCCGACAGCGTGATCGCCTGGCGGCGGGGCGGTGCGCGCAACCGCACCACCGCATTCGCCATGGCATCGAACGATTCGCCCAGCACCGCCTGCAGTTCGCGGCCCTGCGGCGTAAGCACCAGTTGCCTCGGCTGGCGGATGAAGAGCGCCACGCCGAGCGATTCTTCGAGCTGCCGCACCTGGTGGCTGATGGCCGTGGGTGTCACCGAAAGCTCGCTCGCCGCGAGCTTGGCGCTGCAGTGCCGCGCGGCGGCCTCGAAAGCGCGCAGCGACGCCAGCGGCGGGAGTTGACGGGGGTTGTCCATGAATGAATTCAATTTTCAGCAGCGCAAAAAAATCGTCGTTTGTCACGCTCTAGATGCTTGGATAGATTGAGAACCATGTCAAGCAGACAGCTGAATCCACTTCATCCATCGACTCCGTCAACGAGGACCGCACCATGACCACCCTGCTCCACATCGACGCCAGCGCCCGCCCCGGCCGTTCGGGCACGCACGTGCACGGCTCGCATTCGCGCCGGCTGAGCCACCATTTCGTGTCGACCTGGCGCGCCGCGCGGCCCGACGATGAAGTGATCTACCGCGACATAGGCGCCACGCCGCCGGGCCACATCACCGGTGAATGGATCGCAGCGGGCTACACGCCGGCCGCCGGGCGCGAACCGTGGATGCATGCGGTGCTTGAAGAAAGCGATGCGCTGATCGCGGAACTCCGCCGTGCGGACGTGTTGGTGATCGGGGTGCCGATGTACAACTTCGGCATGCCGGCGCCGCTGAAGGCATGGATCGACAACATCGTGCGCATCGGCGCGACCTTCGACTTCGACCGCAGCCGCGAGAACCCCTATGTGCCGCTGCTGGCCGAACGCCATCGCCTCACGGTGCTGCTCGCGTCATGCGGCAGCAGCGGCTACGGGCCGGGCGGCCTCCAGGCCAGCATGGACCTGCTGACGCCCGGCATCGCGAGCCCGCTGGCGCTGCTCGGGCTCACGGAAATGCACAGCGTGACTGTCGAGCATGCCGAGGACCCCGGCGACCTGTTCCAACAGTCGATGGCCGCCGCGCTCACCCGCGTCCAGACGCTGGTGGACGGGTTGTAGGGCTCCTGAAAAAGCAGCGGTTCAGGCCGAGCGCAATTGCTCGCGCAGCTTCTGCCCGATCTCGGGCCGCTCCATGAACGGGTCGGCCGGGTTGCTGCCCGACACGATGTTCTCCATGCGGCTGCGCACGTTGCCCAGCGCCTTCGGGTGGCTGTACACGTAGAACTGGTTGGCGGTGATGGCGTCGAACACCTTGGCCGCCACTTCGGCCGCCGTGATCTTGCCGCTGCTCACCGCCTTGTTGCTCATGGCCTGGCCGATGAGCTGGCTCTTGGTGAGCTCGCTGTCCTTGGGCGCATTGGGCCGGTTGCGCTCGCTGCTGGTGATGCCGGTGGGCACGAAGTACGGGCACAGCAGGCTCGCGCCGATCTGGTCGGTGACGAGGTTCAGGTCCTGGTACATCGTCTCGGTGAGGCTCACCACGGCCGCCTTGGCCGCGTTGTAGATGCCCATGTTCGGCGGCGTGAGCAGCCCGGCCATGCTGGCGGTGTTGGTGATGTGGCCGCGGTAGGCCGGGTCTTTCGCGGCGGCCTCGAGCATCATCGGCGTGAACAGGCGCACGCCGTGGATCACGCCCCACAGGTCCACGCCCAGCACCCACTCCCAGTCGGCCACGGTGTTTTCCCACACCAGGCCGCCGGCGCCCACGCCCGCGTTGTTGAACACGAAGTGCGGCGCGCCGAAGCGTTCCTTCACGGCGGCGGCCAGTGCTTCCATCTGCGCGGCGTCGGACACGTCGACCTTGCGCGCCAGCACCTGCGCACCGGCGGCTTCCATCTCGGCCTGGGCCTTGTCGAGTGCGTCCTGCTGCACATCGACCAGCACGAGGTTCATGCCGCGTGCCGCGCCGATGCGTGCGCATTCGAGGCCGAAGCCCGAGCCCGCGCCGGTGAGTACGGCCGTCTTGCCCTTGAAGTCCTGAATCATTTGCCGGTGTCCTTCTGTTGAATGTCTCTGACGTTGGAGCTGCCATTGAAATACGGAACGCGCGCGAGCGCAGTCACGAAGGTGCCCCGGCCGGGCGATCGCGATGTCAGGCGTCCGCTTTCTTCAGCACGTAGCCGATGCGCGGGAAGTGCACGTGCACCGTGCCCACGCGCTCGTCGCTGCGCTCCAGCGTGTAGTGGGTGCGCGTGGCCGCGACCAGCGTGCCTGGCGTTTCCTCGAGGCCGAAGCTTTCGGCGCGAACGGTGACGGCCGTACCGAGCGGAATGCCGTGGTCGTCCTGGAAGGTGCTGTCGGTCAGCAGCGAGTGCGGCGTGGCGGCCTTGGCCACGGCGATGGCCTCGTCGCTGGTGAACTTCTCGGGCACGCCGTGGCCGATGGCGGCCATGCGGTCCATCCAGTCGACCACCGCGGGCGTGAGGTCGAGGATGGTGCGCACCGACTCGATGCGGCGCGTGTACCAGAGCGGGTGGTAGGCCGAGAAGTCGGCGATGCTGGGCACCTCGCCCAGCAGGAAGGGCTTGTCGTCGAGCATGTCCGACAGGCGGCGCAGGTACGACTTGTAGGCGCTGGTGGCATCGGCCGGGCGCAGCCGGGTCATGTTGCCCGCGCTCATCTTGCCGCGGTCTTCGCCGAAGGCCTTCAGCGCCTCGGGCGGGGCCTTGGCGAACACTTCGGCCGCCCCCTTGGGCTGCAGGTTCCAGGCCATGGCGGCCCAGAACAGCGTGGTGTCGGCCCACTGCGCGAGGATGCGCGACATGCCCTTCTCGGGCTCCGGGTAGAGCGTGGGTTCGGGCGCCAGGTGCTCCAGCACGTCGGCGATGAGCGCGCTGTCGCAGTACATGTCGGCGCCGATCTGCAGGAACGGCGTCTTGCGGTAGCCGCCGGTGAGCACTTCCACGTCGGGCTTGGGCATGATCGGCGGGATGAAGACCGACTTCCACGGCAGCTTCTTGGCACCGAGGATGAGCCGCACCTTCTCCGAGAACGGCGATGTCAGGTAGTGGTGAAGGATGAGGTCTGCCATGGTCGTTCCGGTGAGGTGGTTTTGAAAGAATCGGCTCAGATCAGCTTGACCAGTTGCTTGCCGAAGTTCTTGCCCTTCAGCAGCCCCAGGAAGGCCTCGGGTGCCGCCTCGATGCCCTGCGCAACCGACTCGCGCGGCTTGAGCTTGCCGCTGCCCACCAGCGCACCGAGCTCGGCCAGCGCCTCCGGCCACACCTCCATGTGCTCGCTGACGATGAAGCCTTCGATCTTCAGGCGGTTGATGAGGATCAGCGCCGGGTTCGCGAGCGGCAGCGGCGCGCCGTCGTAGCCGGCGATCATTCCGCACAGCGCCACGCGAGCGAACGCATTGCAGCGCAGCAGCACGGCGTCGAAGATGTAGCCGCCCACGTTCTCGAAGTAGCCGTCGATGCCGTTCGGGCAGGCTTCCTTCAAGGCGGCGCTCATGCTCTTGACGTCGGGGTGCTGCTTGTAGTCGATGCATGCGTCGAAGCCGAGTTCGTCGGTCACGTACTTGCACTTGTCGGGGCCGCCCGCGATGCCGACCACACGCAGGCCGCGTGCCTTGGCCAGCGCGCCGAAGGCGCTGCCGACCGCGCCGCTGGCCGCCGTGATGACCACGGTCTCGCCGGCCTTGGGCGCAATGATCTTCACCAGGCCGTACCAGGCGGTGACGCCGGGCATGCCGACCGCGCCGAGGTAGTGCGACAGCGGCACGTGCGTGGTGTCGACCTTCTTCAGCGCGCCGGGCTGCGAGGCATCGACCACGCTGTATTCCTGCCAGCCGCCGAAGCCGACCACCTTGTCGCCCACGGCGTACTTGGGGTGCTTGCTCTCGACCACTTCGCCGACGGTGCCGCCCTGGAAGACCTGGCCCACGGGCTGGTTGGCCGTGTAGCTCTTCGAGTCGTTCATGCGCCCGCGCATGTACGGGTCGAGGCTCATGTAGTGGTGGCGCACCAGCACCTGGTTGTCATTGAGCGCGGGCGTCTCGCTCGTGACGAGCTTGAAGTTGGAGGCCGTGGCCTCGCCTTCGGGGCGGTTGTCGAGATGGATCTGCTTGTTGGTGGGCATGAATGGCTCCTGCTGGGAAATGCAATTAATCGGTGGAAGGCGGGCGCATCTCGTTGACGCTCGTCGGGCTCGTGGGGAGGCGCCGCTTCACGTACTTGAAGGTGCCGGTGGCATGGGCGCACACGCGCTCGTGCGCGTCGTAGATCTTGGCTTCGGTGAAGGCCAGCGTGGCGGTGCGGTGAATGAGCGTGCCGCGCGCGTGCAGCGGGCCGACGGAGGGCTGCATGAAGCTGGTCTTCATCTCGATGGTGACCACGCCGGACTCGGGCGACACGCTGCGCGCGGCGGCGGCCATGGTGATGTCCAGCAGCGTCATGCAGGCACCGCCGTGTGTCACGTCGAAGGTGTTCAGGTGTTCGGGCTTGGCGGTGTACAGGATCTCGGACTCGCCGCCCTCGAACTTCGTCAACTCGAAGCCGAGATGGCGGGCGAACGGAATCTGGCTCGTGTAGGAGCGGATGTTGATGTCGCTGGAATCGGAAGCAGACATCTCAGGCCCCGAGCACCACGCTGACGCCGCCATCCACCGCCATCCACTGGCCGGTGATGTGCTTGCCGGCATCGCTCGCGTACAGCAGCGTGATGCCCTTCAGGTCTTCCTCGTCGCCGAGGCGCCCGAGCGGTGCGGCGGCAGCCATGTTGTCCTCGCCGAGCGACTTGATCAGCCCCGCGGCCATCTTCGTCATGAAGAAGCCCGGGCAGATGGCGTTCACGTTGATGCCGTACCGGCCCCACTCGGCGGCCAGCGTCTTGGTGAAACCGATGACCGCTGTCTTCGAGGTGTTGTAGGCCAGCGTCTGCATGCCCGGGCCGTTGCCGTTGAGGCCGGCGATCGAGGCGATGTTGATGATGCGCCCCGTCTTCTTCGGAATCATGTAGCCGTTGGCGATCTGCTGCGACAGGATGAAGTAGCCGCGCACGTTGAGGTTCATCACCTTGTCCCAGGCCTCGACCGGGTGGCTTTCGGCCGGCGCGCCCCAGCTGGCGCCGGCGTTGTTGATGAGGATGTCGACGGCGCCCATGCGCTCCAGCGTCTCGTCGGCCAGGCGGCGGGTGTCTTCTTCCTTCGAGCAGTCGGCGGCGATCCAGCGCGCGTCGATGCCGGCGGCCTGCAGCTCGGCGGCGGCTTGTTCCAGGTCGTCGGCCTTGCGCGAACTCAGCATGATCCTGGCGCCGGCTTCGCCCAGCGCGTGGGCCATCTGCAGGCCCAGGCCGCGCGAGCCGCCGGTGATGAGTGCGGTCTTGCCGGTGAGGTCGAACAGCTGTTTGATGTTGCGGGGCGTCATGGGGTGTCTCCGTTGCTTGTGGAAGGGTCGGGTTCAGGTCTCGTAGTCCATGCACTGGCGGGCTTCGCGAACCGCGCCGATGAAAGGCTTGAGCGCCACGTGCTGCGGATGGTCCGCATAGGCCGCGAGCGCGGCGGCGTCGGTGAATTCGGCGTACAGCACCAGGTCGTAAGTGGCTTCCAGCCCGGGCTGGGCAATGGCCACCTCGAAGCAATGCGTGCCGGGCGACAGCTTGGCGCAGGCGTCGAGCAACGCCTTGGCTTTCAGAAGGTTGGTCGCCTTGTCGGCGCCCTCGGCGTGTTCCTTGAACTTCCACATCACGATGTGCTTGAGCATGGCGGGGCCTCGTCGTTCTCTTCTTACTTTTTGGTGCCGGGGGTCACGTTGTCGGGCAGGCGCGAACGCACGTAGATCAGCACGAAGCCGACGGCGGCCACGATGGCACCGGGCACGGCGATGGTCCAGCCCAGCGCCGCATCGGTGCGGCCGGTGGCAATGCCGAGGATCATGACGAACAGGCCGCCGTAGATCAGGATCCAGATCCACTTTTCGAGCCGCGCATGCGGCTTCGGCGGCTTGGCGGCGGGGGGCGAGGTGTTCGGGGTGGGGTTGGCGTTCGGCGAATTGTTGATGGCCATCAAAAGGCGTCCTCGGGCAAAGCGGTACAGGTCGGGTCGCGGGTTTCGACCACCTGGAGCCAGGCACCGATTTTGGGCAGCTCGTAGTGGAAGAAATAGTCCGTGGCGCCAATCTTGCCAGCTGTTACCGCCCTCGCCTTTTCACCGTCGATGTCCAGGGCCCTTTGCGCCACGTCGAGCCAGATCCAGGCCAGCACCGTGTGGCCGAAGGCCTGCATGTAGGGCACCGCATTGGCCAGTGCATCCGCCGGGTCGCCGGTGGACCAGGCGGCCTCGGTCGCGCTGCCGATGCGCTGCAGCGCGGCGCCCAGCGCCTTGGCGTGGGCCGCCAGCGACGGCACCTTGGCCGCGCGGCCGATGGTGCCGGTCATGCGCCCGGCCAGCAGTTGCAGGCCACGGCCCTTTTCCATCAGCACCTTGCGGCCCAGCAGGTCGGCCGCCTGGATGCCGTGCGTGCCCTCGTGGATCATGTTCAGCCGGTTGTCGCGCCAGTACTGCTCCACCGGAAAATCGCGCGTGTAGCCGTAGCCGCCGTGCACCTGGATGGCCAGCGAATTCGCCTCCAGGCACCACTCGCTGGGCCAGCTCTTGGCAATGGGCGTGAGCACCTCCAGCAGCAGGCGGGCGTCGTCGGCGGCTTGCGCGTCGCCGGTCTTCTGCTCGTCGACCAGGCGTGCGCAGTACAGCTCCAGCGCCAGCGCGCCCTCGCAATACGACTTCTGCGCCAGCAGCATGCGCCGCACGTCGGCGTGCTCGATGATGCGCACCTGCGGCGCGGCCGAGTCCTTGGCGACGGCGGTGCCGGCGGTCTCGGGCTTCTTCACCAGCCGTCCCTGCGGACGGCTCTTCGCGTATTCGAGCGAGGCGTGGTACCCCGCCATGCCCAGCATGGTGGCGGCCGTGCCGACGCCGATGCGCGCCTCGTTCATCATGTGGAACATGCAGTGCAGGCCCTTGCCTGGCTCGCCGACCAGGTAGCCCACCGCCCCCGCCTTGCCGTCGACCGGGTACTTGCCTTCGCCGAAGTTCAGCAGCGTGTTGGTGGTGCCGCGCCAGCCCAGCTTGTGGTTCAGGCCCGCCAGCGCCACGTCGTTGCGCTCGCCGGTCAGCGCGCCCTGCGTGTCGACCATGCGCTTGGGCACGATGAACAGCGAAATGCCGCGCGTGCCCGGCACCAGCTTGCCGTTCTCGTCGGGAATCTTGGCCAGCACGATGTGCACGATGTTCTCCGTCAGCTCGTGGTCGCCCGACGAGATCCACATCTTGTTGCCTGTGAGGCGATAGCGCGGGCCCAGCGGGTCGGCCTGGAAGTCGGCGCCGTCGGGGACCGCGCGCGTGGCCACGTCGCTCAGCGACGAGCCGGCCTGCGGCTCCGACAGGCACATGGTGCCGGCCCAGCGGCCCGAGAACTCGTTCTTGGCGAACACCTCTTTCTGCATCTCGGTGCCGTGCACCATCAGCAGGTTGGCGTTGCCGCTGGTGAGCATGTTGGAGCCGATGCTCACCGAGGCCATCGCGAAGAAGCTGTTGGCCGCGGCCGACAGCGTGTAGGGCAGCTGCATGCCGCCGATGTCGTAGTCCTGCGCGGCGCTCATCATTCCCGACTCGACGAAGGCCTTGTGCGCGTCGTGCGTGGCCTTCGGAAGAACGACCTTCTCGCCGTCGAAGTGCGGCTCCTGCGTGTCCACGGTGCGGTTGAACGGCGCGTATTTCTCGCGCGCGATGCGCTCGCAGGTGTCGAGCACCGCGTCGAAGGTTTCGCGCGAGTGATCGGCAAAGCGTTCGCGCTGGTTGAGCGACTCGGCGTCGAGCCAGTCGTAGAGCAGGAAGTCGAGGGTGGAACGCAGGCTCATGGTGTGTCTCTTCGGTCGTCTTGCTTCTTCGGGGAATCGGGCAACTTCGCGATGGTGCCCTGCGCCAGCGCGCAGAGCTTCTCCACGCCGTCGGCCAGCACAAAGATCTCGCAGGTGCAGACCGCCTGCGAACTGCCGGTGTGCACGGCCCTGGCACGCGCGACCAGCCGCTCGCCGAGGGCGGGCCGCACGTAGTTGATCTTGAATTCGGAGGTCACCACCGGCACGCGCAGCGCCGTGCCGCCGGCAAAGGTCAGCGCGTTGTCGGCCATGTAGCTCACGATGCCGCCGTGGGCGAAGCCGTTCTGCTGCTTGAGCTGCGCGCCGAGCGGCAGCTGGATTTCGGCATGGCCGGGCGCGAGCGCGTGCAGCTGCGCGCCGATCAGCACGCTGAACGGCTGCGATGCGAGCACGCCGCGCCCGTAGGCCAGAACGGCTTCGGGCGAGACCTGCTGGTCGTGGCCCAAGCCGGACATGCTTACAGGACCTCGAACACGCCCGCGGCGCCCATGCCGCCGCCGATGCACATCGTGACCACGACCTTCTTCGCGCCGCGGCGCTTGCCCTCGATGAGCGCGTGGCCCGTCAGGCGCTGGCCGCTCACGCCGTAGGGGTGGCCTACCGCGATGGCGCCGCCGTCCACGTTCAGGCGGTCGGCCGGAATGCCCAGCTTGTCGCGGCAGTAGATGACCTGCACGGCGAAGGCTTCGTTCAGCTCCCACAGGTCGATGTCGTTGACCGTGAGGCCCAGGCGCTTGAGCACCTTCGGAATGGCGAAGACCGGGCCGATGCCCATTTCGTCGGGCTCGCAGCCGGCCACGGCGAAGCCGAGGAAGCGGCCCAGGGGCTTCAGGCCCTTCTGCTCGGCGTACTTTTCGTCGACCACCACGCAGGCGCCGCCGCCATCGGAGAACTGGCTGGCATTGCCGGCCGAGATCAGGCCGCCGGGCATGGCCGGGCGGATGCCGCTGATGCCTTCCTTGGTGGTGCCCGCGCGAATGCCTTCGTCGTTCTCGACGGTGACTTCCTTGGTGCGCAGGCCCAGCACGGGGTCGGCCACGCCGGCCAGCACGGTGATGGGGGCGATTTCTTCCTTGAAGCGGCCGGCTTCCAGCGCGGCCGTGGCCTTCTGCTGGCTGGCGGCGCCGTACTCGTCCATGGCGTCGCGGCCGATGTTGTAGCGCTTGGCGACCTGCTCGGCCGTCTGCAGCATGTTCCAGTAGATCTCGGGCTTGTGCTTCACGAGCCAGGGGTCGGCCAGCATGTGCTTGTTGGCTTCGTTCTGCACGCACGAGATGCTCTCGACGCCGCCGGCCACGTACACCTCGCCTTCGCCCGCAATGATGCGTTGCGCGGCGGTGGCGATGGTCTGCAGGCCCGAGGAGCAGAAGCGGTTGATGGTCATGCCCGAGGTGGTGATGGGCAGGCCGGCCCGCAGCGCGATCTGGCGCGCGATGTTGGAGCCGGTCGCGCCTTCGGGTGTGGCGCAGCCCATGATCACGTCGTCCACCGAGGCGGGGTCGATGCCGGCGCGCTGCACCGCATGCTGTACCGCATGGCCGCCGAGCGTAGCGCCGTGCGTCATGTTGAAGGCACCCTTCCAGCTCTTCGCGAGCGGCGTGCGGGCGGTGGAAACGATGACGGCGCTGGTCATGGTGAGGTCCTTTGAAGATGGAAGGGAAAAGAGGGGGTCGTCATGGCGCCGGAGCAGCGAGGGTGTTGCTCAGGAGCTGGTGATAGAAGCCGATCATCTCGCCGTAGTTCGAGATGGCCAGGCGTTCGTTGTTGCCGTGAAAGCGTGCCAGGTCCTCGCCCTTCACCCGGAACGGCGAGAAGCGGAAGACGGCGTCGCTCACGAGGCTGAAGTGGCGCGAGTCGGTCGCGGCGGTCATGAGGCCGGGGGCCACCACCGCGTCGGGAAAGCTCTGGCGCACCGCCTGCTGGATCGCGCGGTAGCCGGTGCTGTCGGTCGACGACACGGGCGACGGCTCGGCGTTGCCGGGATACTGCTTGATCTTGATGTCGTCGTTGGCCAGGGTCTTGCGCAGGTGCGCCTCGACGCTGGCCAGCGAGTCGCCCGGCAGGATGCGGAAATTGACGGCGGCCTCGGCGCGCCCGGGCAGCACGTTGTCCTTGTTGCCGGCGCGCACGATGGTCAGCGCGGTGGTCGTGCGCAGCATGGCGTTGCTGCTCGGGCTTTTCTCGAGCTGGCCACGCACCAGCGGCTCGGTGAGCCACAGGTTGGACAGCATCACGCGGTTGACGCCGCTCATCTCGGGGGCCAGCGCGCCGAACATCTGGCCGGCCACGCCCTGGATGTTGCCGGGCATCGGGTGGGCTTCGAGCCGTGCGAGCGCCGCGCTCATGCTGCCGATGGCGCTGTGCTGCGGCGGCATCGACGAATGGCCGGGGGCCGTATCGAGCGACAGGAAGAAGGTGCCGTAGCCCTTTTCCGCCAGGCCGATGAGTGCCGCGGGCTTGCTCAGGCCCGGCAGCACGCCGTCGAGCACCAGCAGGCCTTCGTCGAGCACCCAGTCCAGGCGCACGTTGCGCGACTTGAGCAGCTCGGCAATGGGCAGCGCGCCGCGCAGGCCGCTGACCTCTTCGTCGTCACCCATCACGAGGTAGACGGTTTGCTTCGGCTTGAAGCCTGCGCCGATGAGCAGCTCGATGGCTTCCATCTGCGCGAAAAGATTGCTCTTGTTGTCGAGCGTGCCGCGGCCCCAGATGAAGCCGTCCTTGATCTCGCCCGCGAAGGGGTCGACCGTCCAGGCCTTCTCGGTGCCCGGAGCGATGGGCACCATGTCCTGGTGCGCCATCAGCGCGATGGGCTTGGCTTGCGGATCGGTGCCGGTCCATGTGTAGAGCAGCGCCTTGTTGCCCACGACTTCCTTCTTCAGGGTGGCGTGGACCTTGGGGAATTGCTGCTCGAGGTAGGCGTGCAGCTTGTCGAACTCGGCCAGGTTGGCGGCCGAGTCGTCAAGGCTGGAAACGGTGCGGAACGTGATCGCTGTAGACAGCCGCTTGGCGGCCGCCTGCAGGTCGATGTTCAGCTTGGCTGCCGGCGCCACCGCCAGCTGCTGCGTCGGCGTGGTCCAGGTCTTCACCGCCACGGCGGCCACCAGCAACACGATGGCCAGCAGCAGCCCGAGAAAGATGCGTTTCAACATTGGCGGTTTGGCCCTGGGCGCGGTTCAGTCTCAGCCGAAGGACTTGCCTTCGGCCACCAGCTTCTGGATCAGCGGCGCGGGCTGCCAGAACTCGGCGTCGTCGAGCGGGTTCTTCGCAAAGCGCTTCATCGTCTCGGCCACGTTGTACAGGCCGACCTGCGATGCGTAGTGCATCGGGCCGCCGCGCCAGATCGGAAAGCCGTAGCCCGTGAGGTACACCATGTCGATGTCGCCGGACTTCGAGGCGATGCCGTCTTCGAGGATGTGCGCGCCTTCGTTGACCAGCGCGTACACCAGGCGCTGCACGATTTCTTCATCGGAAATCTTGCGCGGCGTGATGCCCAGTTCCTTGCGGTGGTCCTCGATCATCTTGTTGACGAGCTCCGAAGGAATCGCGTCGCGCTTGCCGGCCTGGTAGTCGTACCACCCTGCGCCGGTCTTCTGGCCGAAGCGGCCCAGCTCGCAGAGCTTGTCGGCCGTACGGCTGTACTTCATGTCGGCGCGCTCGGTGGCGCGGCGCTTGCGAATGGCCCAGCCGATGTCGTTGCCGGCCAGGTCGCCCATGCGGAACGGGCCCATGGCAAAGCCGAACTTCTCGATGGCCTTGTCGACCTGCTGCGGCAGCGCGCCTTCGTCCAGCAGGAAACCGGCCTGGCGCGAGTACTGCTCGATCATGCGGTTGCCGATGAAGCCGTCGCACACGCCGGAGACCACCGCGGTCTTCTTGATCTTCTTGCCAATGGCCATGACCGTGGCCAGCACGTCCTTGCCCGTGGCCTTGCCGCGCACCACTTCGAGCAGCTTCATCACGTTGGCGGGGCTGAAGAAGTGCATGCCGACCACGTCCTGCGGACGGTCGGTGAAGGCGGCGATCTTGTCGACGTCGAGCGTGGAGGTGTTCGAGGCCAGGATCGCGCCCTTCTTGGCGACGCGGTCGAGTTCCTTGAACACCTTTTCCTTGACGCCCAACTCTTCGAACACGGCCTCGATGATCAGGTCGGCGTCCTTCAGGTCGTCGTAGCTCAGCGTGGTGCTCAGGAGCGCCATGCGCTGCTCGTACTTGTCCTGCTTGAGCTTGCCCTTCTTGACCTGGGCTTCGTAGTTCTTCTTGATGGTGGCGACGCCACGGTCGAGCGCCTCTTGCTTCATTTCGAGGATCTTGACGGGGATGCCCGCGTTCAGGAAGTTCATCGAGATGCCGCCACCCATGGTGCCGGCGCCGATGACGCCCACGGCCTTGATGTCGCGCTTGGGCGTGTCTTCGGCCACGTCGGGAATCTTGCTCGCGGCGCGCTCGGCCATGAACAGGTGGCGCAGTGCCAGCGATTCGGGCGTGAACATCAGCGAGGTGAAGATGCGGCGCTCTTCCGCCATGCCGGCGTCGAACTTCAGCTTGGTGGCGGCCTGCACGGCGTCCACGCATTGCAGCGGCGCGGGGTAGTTCTTCGACATGCCGCCGACCATGTTCTTGGCGAACTGGAAGTAGGCGTCGCCTTGCGGATGCTTGCACGGCAGGTTGCGCACCAGCGGATGCGCTTCACCGGTCTTGCCGCCCACGCTCTTGGCGAAGGCCACGGCCTCTTCGAACACCGATTCGGTCGATGCAGCCAGCCGGTCGAACAGCTTCTGCCCAGGCAGGCTCGCGAGCAGTTCGCTCTTCACGGGCTCGCCGCTGACGATCATGTTCAACGCGGTCTCGACACCGATCACGCGCGGCAGGCGCTGCGTGCCGCCGGCGCCGGGAATGAGGCCCAGCTTGACTTCGGGCAGTGCGACGCTGGTGCCGGGCGCGGCCACGCGGTAGTGGCAACCCAGCGCCAGCTCGAGGCCGCCGCCCATGCACACCGAGTGGATGGCCGCGACGATGGGCTTGGGAGACGCTTCGAGCGCGAGGATCACGCTCAGCAGGTTGGGCTCTTGCAGCGCCTTGGGCGTGCCGAATTCCTTGATGTCCGCACCGCCCGAGAACGCCTTGCCGGCGCCGGTGATGACGATGGCCTTGACGGCGTCGTCGGCATTGGCCTTGGCGAGGCCGTCGGTGATGCCGATGCGCGTCGAGAAGCCGAGACCGTTGACCGGCGGGTTGGTCATGGTGATCACGGCGACGTCGCCGAGCACTTTGTATTCAGCCGTCATGCTGCGTTCCTTGGTGTGTGAAGAAAAAGAAGAAAAAGCACGAGTGTTCTTTTTCGGGGGATTCTAGGCTTTTGTCGCGACGCAACAATGGCATGCAGTCGCTGCCGGGACAAGGGGAATCCGGGGCGTGGCCCGGATTCCGGGGGTGTCAAACCTCCAGCCATTCCTTGCGCGTGGTGGCATCCGCGCGCAGGCTGTCGGGCGTGCCGTCGAACACGATGCTGCCGTGGCCCATGACGAGCGCGCGGTCCGAGATCTGCATGGCAATGGTGAGCTTCTGCTCGATCAGCAGCACCGAGATGCCCTTGTCCTTCAGCGTGCGCAGATACTGCCCCACCAGCTCGACGATCTTGGGCGCAAGGCCTTCGGTCGGCTCGTCGATGATGATCAGGTCGGGGTCGCCCATGAGCGTGCGGCACAGCGTGAGCATCTGCTGCTCGCCGCCCGACAGCACGCCGGCTTCGGTGTGCTGGCGCTCCTTCAGGCGCGGGAACATGCCGTACATGTCGTCGAACTGCCAGCGGCTGCCCTTGCCGGTGCCCTTCTGTCCCAGCAGCAGGTTCTGGTGCACCGTGAGCTTGGGAAAGATGTCGCGGTTCTCGGGCACGTAGCCGATGCCGAAATGTGCAATTTCGTAGGCCTTGCGGCGCAGGATGTCCTGCCCCTTCCAGTGCAGTCCGCCCTCGGCATGCACCAGGCCCATGATGGCCTTGGCGGTGGTCGAGCGGCCCGAGCCGTTGCGGCCCAGCAGTGCGACGATCTCGCCGGGGTTCACGTCGAAGGAAACGCCATGCAGCACATGGCTCTTGCCGTAGTAGGCGTGGATGTCTTGAAGCTTCAGCATGTTGTCAGTGTCCCGCCCCTTGCGCATCGGCAACCGACGAGCCCAGGTATGCCTCCTGCACGCGCGCATTGGCACGCACGGCAGCCGGCGAATCGAAGGCGATGATCTCGCCATACACCACCACCGCGATCTTGTCGGCCAGCCCGAACACCACACCCATGTCGTGCTCCACCGTCAGCAGCGTCTTGCCGACCGTGACGTGCTTGATCAGCGAGATGAAGTGCGAGGTTTCCGTCTTGCTCATGCCCGCCGTGGGCTCGTCCAGCAGGATGACGTTCGCACCGCCCGCGATGGTCACGCCGATTTCCAGCGCGCGCTGCTCGGCGTACGTGAGGTTCACCGCGTGCACGTCGCGCTTCTTCTCCAGCCCGATCTGCTTGATGAGTTCCTCGGTGCGCTCGTTGGCGTCGTCCAGGTTCGACAGAAAGCGCAGAAAGGTGTACTTGTAGCCCAGGCTCCACAGCACACCGCAGCGCAGGTTCTCGAACACGCTCAGCTTCGGAAAGATGTTGGTGATCTGGAAACTGCGCGACAGCCCCATGCGGTTGATTTCGTAGGGCTGCTTGCCGTCGATGCGCTGGCCGTTCAGCAGCACCTCGCCGCTGGTGGGCGCCAGGCGCCCGCTGATCAGGTTGAACAGCGTGGACTTGCCCGCGCCGTTCGGCCCGATGATCGCGATGCGCTCGCCCGCGTTCACCGCCAGGTCGACCCCGCGGATGATGTCGGTCTTGCCGAAGCTCTTGCGCAGGCCCTTGAGTTCGAGTGAGTAAGTCATGCCTGTGCAACCTCCCGGCGCTTGATCTCGGCTTCGATTTCTTCCTGCGCCTGGCCCCATGCCTTCGCGAAGCGCCTGCGCACCACCTCGAAGATGCCCAGGCCCACTGCCAGCAAGGCCGCAGCGACGACCCAACTGGTGGCCGACGACGTGTCGAGCTGCAGACCCGCGAACGGCACCATGGGCCCGAGCGCTGCGTTGAGCTGCATGTGATAGATCATCTCGACGATGGCCGCGGCACCCGCCAGCATGATGGCCGCGCCGATGAACAGGCCCACGTACAGCAGGTAGAAGCGCTTGATCTTGCCGAACAGCGCCACGCGCATGTTCATCATGATCAGGCTGGCCACGCCGCCGGGCGCGAACATCACCATCAGCAGGAACACCAGGCCCACGTACAGCAGCCAGGCCTTGCTCAGCTCCGACAGCAGCACCAGCGCGAACACCAGCAGCGCCGCGCCGATGATCGGCCCGAAGAAGAAGGTCGCACCGCCCAGGAAGGTGAACAGCAGGTAGCTGCCCGAGCGCAGCCCGTTCAGGCTGTCGGCCGCGTTCACGATCTCGAAGTTGATGGCCGCCAGCCCGCCGCCGATGCCCGCGAAGAAGCCCGCGATGATGAAGGCGAAGTAGCGCACGCGCTGCGTGTTGTAGCCGATGAACTCCACGCGCTCCGGGTTGTCGCGCACCGCGTTCAGCATGCGTCCGAGCGGCGTGCCGGTGAAGGCGAACATCAGCGCGGTGCAGATGAAGCAGTACACCGCGATCAGGTAGTACACCTGGTTCTGCGGCCCGAAGGTGATGCCGAAGAACGACGTGCCGTACACGCGGTTGGTGGTGATGCCGCCTTCGCCGCCGAAGAAGCTGGGGAACATCAGCGCCATGGCCGCCACCAGCTCGCCGAGGCCGAGCGTGATCATCGCGAAGGTGGTGCCCGACTTCTTGGTCGACACATAGCCGAACACCATGGCGAAGAACATGCCGCCCAGCCCACCCACGAGCGGAATGAGCACCAGCGGAATCGGCAGCTTGCCGGCGCTGGCCAGGTTCATGGTGTGGATGGCGATGAACGAGCCCAGGCCCACGTACACCGCATGCCCGAAGCTGAGCATGCCGCCCTGCCCCAGCAGGATGTTGTAGCTCAGGCAGATGATGATCAGGTAGCCGATCTGCGACAGCATGGTGAGCGCCAGGCTGCTCTTGAAGAGCATCGGCGCCACGATCAGCAGCAGCGCGAACAGCGACCAGATCAGGATGCGGCCGATGTTCAGCGGCTTGAAGCGGTAGTACTTCTTCGGCGGGGTGCCGGTGCCGGTGGTCGCGGGGGTGGTTGTGGTTGCGGTGATCATGGCGTCAGTCCTCCCGGGTGCCAAGGAGGCCCTTGGGGCGGAAGATGAGGATCAGCACCAGGAACAGGTACGGCAGGATGGGCGCGACCTGCGAGATCGTGAGCTTGAGCAGCTCGTAGCCGAAGGTCTGGTCGGTCACGGCCATGCCGAACCACTGCAGCGCGCCCGCGAGCGACTGGTCCATGGCCACGGCGAAGGTCTGCACCACGCCGATGATCAGCGAGGCCAGGAAGGCGCCGGCCAGCGACCCCATGCCGCCGACCACCACCACCACGAAGATGATGGAGCCGACCGAGCCCGCCATGGCCGGCTCGGTGACGTAGGTGTTGCCGCCGACCACCCCGGCCAGCCCCGCCAGTGCGGCGCCGCCGCCGAACACCATCATGAACACGCGCGGCACGTTGTGGCCCAGCGCCTCGACCATGTCGGGGTGCTTGAGCGCCGCCTGGATCACCAGGCCGATGCGCGTGCGCGTGAGCAACAGCCACACCGAGACCAGCATCAGCACGGCCACCAGCATGATGAACGAGCGCGACTTGGGGAACTGCGTGCCGTAGAGCGTGAACAGTGGGCCCTGCAGCGCCTGCGGCAGCCCGTAGGGCACCGTGGAACGGCCCCACACCAGCTGCACCAGTTCGAGAATGAGGTACGAAAGGCCAAAGGTCACCAGCAGCTCGGGCACGTGGCCGAACTTGTGAACGCGGCGCAGGCAGTAGCGCTCGAAGGCCGCGCCCAGCGCGAACACCAGCAGCGGTGCGATGAACAGCGCCGGCCAGAAGCCCAGCACGCCCGAGATCGTGTAGGCGAAGTAGGCGCCCAGCATGTAGAAGCTGGCGTGTGCGAAGTTGAGCACACCCATCATGCTGAAGATCAGCGTGAGGCCGGAGCTCAGCATGAACAACAGCAAGCCGTAGCTCACGCCGTTGAGCAGCGAGATGACGAAGAATTCGACGTTCATCGGTCTTTCGTGTCAGGTGAAAAAAGAAAAAGGCCCGAGTGTTGAAGTCGGGCCTCGACCGCGTTGGCGTTTTCCGGAGCTCAGTGAGCCAGGACTCGGGAGGTCAGGAAGGACGCTTCATCTGGCACGACGTGGGCGTGCTCGCCACGTAGGCGTCGTAGTACTTCACCGGTGCCAGCGTGTAGCCGGTGTTCTCCGGGCTGTACGGGTACTTGGTGCTGGCCTTCTCCCACTTGGTGATGTACAGGCCTTGCTGCAGCTGGTGGTCGGTCTTGCGCAGCTCGACGTCGCCGTTGAAGCTCTTGAACTTCAGCCCTTCCATGGCGGCGGCCACCTTGACGGGGTCGGTCGACTTGGTCTTCACGAAGGCTTCGGTCAGTGCCTGGAACACGGTGAACACGTCGGTGGTGTAGAGGTCGTCGTTGAACTTCTTCTTGAAGTCGTCGGCGTACTTCTGCATGTCGCCGCCCATGTTGTAGTGCGCGTAGCCGACCTGGTACACCTTGCCGTCGGACGCCGCGCCCATGGCGGTGGGCGTGCCGGTGGTCACGGCGTAGTAGGTCAGGAACTTGACGTTCAGGCCCGAGTCGTTGGCCGCCTTGATGAGCAGTGCCAGGTCGGAGCCCCAGTTGCCGGTGATGACGGTGTCGGCGCCCGAAGCCTTGATCTTGGCGATGTAGGGCGAGAAGTCGCGCACCTGCGCGAGCGGGTGCAGGTCGTCGCCCACGATCTGGATGTCGGGGCGCTTGACCTTCAGGTCTTCCTTGGCGAACTTGGAGACCTGCTGGCCGTGCGAGTAGTTCTGGCCGATGACGTAGACCTTCTTGATCTCCGGCTGGTCCTTCATCCAGGTGGTCAGCGCTTCCATCTTCATCGACGTGTCGGCGTCGAAGCGGAACTGCCAGTAGCTGCACTTGGCATTGGTCAGCTCGGGGTCGACCGCGGCGTAGTTCAGGTACAGCGCTTCCTTGCCGGGGTTGCGCGCGTTGTTCTTCTCGAGCGCATCGATGATGGCCAGCGCGGGGCCGGAGCCGTTGCCCTGCACGATGTAGCGCGCGCCCTGGTCGAGCGCCGAGCGCAGCGCGCTGGTGGTCTCCTGCGGGCTGAGCTTGTTGTCGATGCCGATGATCTCGAACTTCACGCCCGCCGCGTTCTTCTTGTTGAACTCTTCGGCGAAGAACTGGAAGGTCTTGAGCTGGTTCGTGCCCACCGCGGCCATCAGGCCGGACAGGGGGTCGAGCCATGCGATCTTGACGGTTTCACCCTTCTGGGCGAGGGCACCGGTGGCGGTGGCCGCAATGACGGCAGCGGCAGCGATTTTCAGAGCGAACTTCAATCTATATCTCCTGGTCAAACCGAATCAGAACCGAATCAAAACGCAACACGAGCGTACAAGCGTTCCCAGCCCCTCCCCTCAGGGAATGCCCGTAAGAGGGTGGCCTTGAAGGCCCGTTTCTATCGCGCAGGCGACACCGCGTTCACCCAATTTGCTACCCGTTGGTAGCTCCTTGCTACCAGCGGGTAGGAATTGCCGACGAGCGTGGACAACGGCGCTCAGGGGCGCTTCATCTGGCACGTGGTGGGCGTGCTGGCCACGTACGACTCGTAGTACTTCACCGGCACATTGGTGTAGCCGGTGTTCTCCGCGTCGTACGGGTACTTGGCGCTGGCCTTTTCCCAACGCGAGATGTACAGGCCCTGCTGCAGCTGGTGGTCGGTCTTGCGCATCTCGACCTCGCCGTTGAAGCTCTTGATCTTCATGCCTTCGAGCGCCGCGGCCACCTTCACGGGGTCGGTCGACTTGGTCTTGGCAAAGGCGGCGTCGAGCAGCGCGAACACGTGGTAGATCGAGGCCTGCGTCAGGTCGTCGTTCATGCGCTTCTTGTAGCCGGCGAGCAGCTGCTGGATCTCGCCGCCCATGTTGTAGTGGGCGTAGGCCACGGTGTAGACCTTGCCGTCGGACGTGGCGCCCATGGCCGTGGGCGTGCCCGCGCCCGGCGCGTAGTAGGTCAGGAACTTGACGTTCAGGCCCGAGTCGTTGGCGGCCTTGATGAGCAGCGACAGGTCGGAGCCCCAGTTGCCGGTGATGACCGTGTCGGCACCCGAGGCCTTGATCTTGGCGATGTAGGGCGAGAAGTCGCGCACCTGCGCAAGCGGGTGCAGGTCTTCGCCCACGATCTGGATGTCGGGGCGCTTGACCTTCAGGTCTTCCTTGGCGTACTTGGCCACCTGCACGCCGTGGGCATAGTTCTGCCCGAGCAGGTAGACCTTCTTGATGTCGGGCTGGTCCTTCATCCAGGCGGTGAGCGCCTCCATCTTCATGGAGGTGTCGGCGTCCACGCGAAAGTGCCAGTAGCTGCACTTGCTGTTGGTCAGGTCGGGGTCGACCGCCGCGTAGTTCATGAACAGCAACTCCTTGCCGGGGTTGCGCGAGTTGTTCTTCTCGATGGCGTCGATGATGGCCAGCGCCGGACCGGAGCCGTTGCCCTGCATGATGTAGCGCGCGCCCTGGTCCTGCGCGGAGCGCAGCGCCGCGGTGGTCTCCTGCGGGCTGAGCTTGTTGTCGATGCCGATGACCTCGAACTTCACGCCCGACTGGTTCTTCTTGTTGAACTCTTCAGCAAGGAATTGCGTGGTCTTGAGCTGGTTGGTGCCCACCGCGGCCATGAGGCCCGAGAGCGGGTCGAGCCAGGCGATCTTGACGGTCTCGCCCTTTTGAGCGAATGTGGCGGTAACGCACACCAGCATTGCGCAGGCAGCTACTGACTTGATAGCAAATTGCATGAAGAGTCTCCAGTTTTGTTAGGCGGATGCCAGCGTACAAGCGCCCTTTTTTTCACCGCACAGGGATTGCCCGGAAGAAAAGCCGCGGGGGCGGCTTTCCTATCGCGTGCGCGACAGTGCGGCAGGGCTTGGCCTGCGGGTTCAGAGGGTCGGAAGCTTGTAGTCCTTCAGCAGCTCGCGCAGCCGCGTCTTCAGAATCTTCCCGGTAGCGCCGATCGGAATGGCTTCGACGAACACCACGTCGTCGGGAATCTGCCACTTGGCGGTCTTGCCTTCGTAGAACTTCAGCAGTTCGTCGCGGGTGACCTCGGCGCCTGGCTTCTTCGCCACGGCGATGACCGGCCGCTCGTCCCACTTGGGGTGGAACACGCCGATGCACGCAGCCATGGCCACGGCCGGGTGCGCCACGGCGATGTTCTCGATGTCGATGGAGCTGATCCACTCGCCGCCGGACTTGATCACGTCCTTGCTGCGGTCGGTGATCTGCAGGTAGCCCTCGGCGTCGATGGTGGCCACGTCGCCGGTGGGGAACCAGCCGCGGCCCTGCGCATCGGGCACGAGCGGGTCGCCGCCCTCGCCCTTGAAGTATTCCTTCACGATCCACGGGCCCTTGACCAGCAGGTCGCCGGGCGTCTTGCCGTCCCACGGCAGCTCGGCGCCATCGCTGTCGACGATCTTCATGTCCACGCCGAAGATGGCACGCCCCTGCTTCATGCGGATCTGCAGCTGCGCGTCGGGCGGCAGCGACAGGTGCTTGTTCTTCAGCGTGCACAGCGTGCCCAGCGGGCTCATCTCGGTCATGCCCCAGGCGTGCAGCACCTCGACGTTGAAGAGCTCCTGGAACGCCGTGATCATGGCCGGCGGGCAGGCCGAGCCGCCGATGACGGTGCGGTTGAGCTTGCTGAACTTCAGGCCGTGCGCCTGCATGTGGCCCAGCAGCATCTGCCACACGGTGGGCACGCCGGCGGCGAAGGTCACGCCTTCGGCCTCGATCAGCTCGTACACCGACTTGCCGTCCAGCGCCGGGCCGGGGAACACGAGCTTGCAGCCGACCAGCGCGGCCGAGTACGGAATGCCCCACGCGTTGACATGGAACATGGGCACCACCGGCAGCACCGAGTCCTGTGCCGACAGGCGCATGACGTCGGGCAGCGCGGCCGCGTACGCATGCAGCATCGTGGAGCGGTGGCTGTAGAGCGCGGCCTTGGGGTTGCCCGTGGTGCCGCTCGTGTAGCACATGCTCGAGGCCGAGTTCTCGTCGAAGGTGGGCCATTCGTAGTCGGTGGGCTGCGCGCCCATCCAGCTTTCGTAGCTCACGAGGTTGGGCACGCCGCTGTCTGTCGGCAGCTTGTCGGCGTCGCACAGCGCCACCCATTTGCGGATGGCCGGGCACTTGGCGTGCACGGCCTGCACCAGCGGCAGGAAGCTCAGGTCGAAGCACAGGATCTGGTCTTCGGCGTGGTTGGCGATCCACGCGATCTGGTCGGGGTGCAGGCGCGGGTTGATGGTGTGCAGCACGCGGCCGCTGCCGCTCACGCCGTAGTACAGCTCCAGGTGGCGGTAGCCGTTCCAGGCCAGCGTGGCGATGCGGTCGCTGAACAGCAGCTGCTCGCCGTCCAGCGCGTTGGCCACCTGCCTGGCACGCGATGCGATGTCGCTCCATGTGCAGCGGTGAATGTCGCCCTCGACACGGCGCGAGACGATCTCGCCGTCGCCGTTGTGGCGCTCGACGAACTCGATCAGCGACGAGATCAAAAGCGGTTGGTCTTGCATCAAACCCAGCATCTACGGACTCCTGAAAGAAATGACTTCATGAAAACTTGGCGATCAATGGATTCACGCAAGCTTCGGCCACTTCCACAATGACACAAACCCGCACTGCACGATTGAACGAAGCGGCTCACTCCACGCCGTTCTGCAGCGCGGTGGGCGTGGCGTCGAACAGCAGCTTCGACGGCCAGGGCGCCCAGGTTGCACCAAGTTCGGGCGTATTCGGGTCGCCCTTGCGCATGAAGGCGCCGATGCTGGCCATCACGGCGCCCGACAGCGCCAGGCGCCCCTTCTCGTTGGCCTTGCCGCCGATGGTGTTCGAGAGCACCGACAGCCCGAAATTGCCGAACACGAACGGCAGGTCGAACGCATGCGCCGCGCCGTACACCTCGTTCCAGGGGTAGGCCTCCTGCGCCCAGTCGAGCCGGTAGCTCCACAGGTTGGACTGGCGCGTCTTCATGGTGTCGAGCAGGTTGTCGCGGTTGGCCTCGAACAGCAGGCTGGTGACGAGCCGAGTCTTCGCGTTGTAGCCCGTCACGGCGGTACCTACCGGCAGGTAGGACGCATCGATGATGTCGCCCGAGGTGAGCGTCTGCGCGGCCGCATCGGGGTTGAAGTTCATCATCAGCGTGAGGCGCGCGGCGTCGTCGATCTTCCAGCCCGGGTTGCCGCCGAACAGCGGCAGCAAGGATGCGAACAGCTTGCCTTCCTCGCGCGTGTTGCCCGCGATGGTCGGCACCTTCACGTACTGGTCGGCGGCAATGGCGTCGATCGGGTTCAGGGGTATCACCGTGCCGTCGGGAATGGGCGCCACTGCGCTCAACCCGGCGTTCAGCACCGTGGTCAGCAGCGCCCCGCCCTCCTTCGCGCGCAGGTAGGCGGCAATCTGGGCCGGTGTGCGCGAGGCGATGTAGGTGGCGGCGGCCCCGGCATTGGCCGCGGTGCCATCGGCCACGAGCAGGCTCTTCAGAATGCCGTCGCCCTGCGCGAGCGACACCGAAGCCGGGTTCAGCGCCGGCGACGCGCCGGGCTTGCCCACGAGGTTGCTCGCCATGGAAATGCCGCCGCTCATTTCGATGACCTTGTGGAACAGGCCCTTGGCCATCGGCGAGGTCATGATGGCCAGCAGGTTGGTGGCGCCTGCCGATTCGCCCGACAGCGTGACGTTGCCCGGGTCGCCGCCGAAGGCGGCCACGTTGTTCTGGATGAAGCGCAGCGCGGCCATGTTGTCGAGCAACGCGAAGTTGCCCGAGTCGTCGCCCGCGGTGCCGCCGGGGCGCAGCTGCGGCACGTTCAAAAAGCCCAGCACGCCGAGCCGGTAGCTGGCGGTGATGACCACCGCGTTGGCGGCCTTGGCCAGCTTCGCGCCGTCGTACAGCGGGTCGGCCGTGTAGCCAGAGATATTGCTGCCGCCGTGCACGAACAGCAGCACCGGCAGCTTCTTGTCGGTAGTGGCCGGGCGCCACACGTTGACGAACAGGCAGTCTTCGCTGCCGAGCGGCTTGCCCAGCGTGGAAACGATGGTGGCGTCGTAGGTGTTGTTGGCGCCGGGGCCGAAGATGCGGCCGATCTGCAGGCAGGCCGCGCCGAAGGTCTTCGCCGCGCGAATGCCGCTCCAGGCTTCGGGCTCGACCGGGGCGCGCCAGCGCAGCTCGCCGGACGGCGCCTTGGCGAAGGGCACGCCCTTCCAGAACCAGGTGCCCGAAGCGGCGCTGTCGTCCACGCCTTCGATCTTGCCGGCCGTGATCTGGCGGACCATGGGGCCGTCGGCCACGGGCTCGGGTGGGGGCGCAGGGGCCGGCGCGGGCGCACTCGGCAGGAAGGCGAAGCCGGGCGAGCCCGACGATCCGCCGCCGCAGGCCGCGAGGGCCGCCGTTGCCGCCACGATGGCGATGGCCCTGGCCACCGCCGCCTTTCCTGCCGCGCCCTGGTCCTGTGCTGCTGCCGCTGTCTTCATGTTTTGTCTCCACACCGGGTTAATCGGAATTCCTGGCTCGGTGCGCGGCGGCCATACTGGAATTCGACCGGGCCGCCGCGCACCAAAAAATTCTAGAAACGGGCGCCGTTTTCACCGCTATCGCAAGCGAGCCAAATCAATGACTTCAGAAGCCTCCACGTCGCGCCCCGTGCGCCGGCCGTCGCGCCGCCCCGGCTGCACGCAGCCGGAGCTGCGCACCAGCTCGGCGGCGTGGCTCGAAGGCGTGCTGTCGATGTTCGAGGCCGAGGGGCTGGACGTGCCCCAGCTGCTGCGCGACGCCGGCTTCGACCCCGATTCGCTGCACCGGCAGAACGCCCGCATCCCGGTCGACGAGATCACCGTGCTGTGGCAACTCGCCGTGGCGCGCGCCGGCAAGGCCACGCTGGGGCTGCACCGCGACTTCGCCTCCACGCACAGCAAGCTGGGCACGGTCGGCCATGCCATGGCCTGCAGCCCCGACCTGGGCGCGGCGCTCGCGCGGCTGGCCCGCTACATGGCCGTGATCTCGGACGCGACGGCGTTCTCGCTCCAGGCCGACGCGCGCGGCTGCTGGCTGGTCATGGAACACACCGGCGGCAGCCTGCCCATTCCGCGGCAGCGCGTGGAGTTCGCCTTGCTCACCACGCTCGTGCAGTGCCGCTGGCTGACGCGGCGCGACGTGCAGCCGCTGGCCATGGAGTTCGTCTACCCCGCGCCCGCCAGCGACCGGCTGCACCGCGAGGCCTTCGGCTGCGACGTGCGCTTCAACGCCGCGGCCAACCGCCTGCTGGTTTCCGCCGCCGACATGGCCATGCCGCTGCCCACCGCGCATCCGGTGCTCGGCGAGATGCAGGAGCACCTGCTCGACGACCAGCTCACCCTGCTGGGCCAGACCACCACCAGCAGCCTGGTGTGCGCCGAGATCGCGCGCCGGCTGCAGCACGGCGAGCCGCGCCGCCAGGACGTGGCCTCGGGCCTGGGACTGGCTGAGCGCACCCTGCAGCGCCGATTGCAGGAAGAGTCGGAGTCGTTCCAGTCGCTGCTCGACCGCACCCGCCGCGAACTGGCGCAGCAGTACCTGGCGGAAGACCGTCACACGCTGACCGACGTGGCCGACATGCTGGGCTTCGTGGACAGCAGCAACTTCTTTCGCGCCTGCAAGCGCTGGTTCGGCGTGCCGCCGGCGCAGTACCGGGCGCGCATCTGGCACGGCCCGGCGGCGCTGGCCGCCTGAGCGATCGAACCGGGCGCGGGCCCCGATGGCCCGTTCGGCCAGGGGTTTCGTGCTCTGCCGGACAATCCGGGCATGAGCTTGCTTGCTGAAGACACCGAGGTCGCGGACCTGGGACTGCGCTGGAAACCCGGCTTTTCGACCCTGGGCCCCGCGTTTTTCACCGAACTGCGGCCCACGCCCCTGCCCGATCCGTACTGGGTGTGCCGCAGCGACGCCGTGGCGCGCGATCTGGGTCTGCCGGCCGACTGGCACTCATCGGCCAGCACCCTGTCGGCCCTGACCGGCAGCCTGCCCATCGCCGGCACCCGCCCTTTCTCCACCGTCTACAGCGGCCACCAGTTCGGCGTGTGGGCCGGCCAGCTGGGCGACGGCCGCGCCATCATGATCGGCGAGACCGAAGCCGGCCTCGAACTGCAGCTCAAGGGCGCGGGCCGCACGCCCTACTCGCGCGGCGGCGACGGCCGCGCCGTGCTGCGCTCCAGCATCCGCGAATTCCTCTGCAGCGAGGCCATGCACGGCCTCGGCATTCCGACCACGCGCGCGCTGTGCGTGACCGGGTCGGACGCGCGCGTGCGGCGCGAAGAGCTCGAAAGCGCGGCGGTCGTCGCGCGCGTGGCGCCCAGCTTCATCCGCTTCGGCCACTTCGAGCACTTTGCGGCCAACCAGCGGGAAGACGAGTTGCGCGCGCTGGCCGACTATGTCATCGACCGCTACTACCCCGCCTGCCGCACCACCGAACGCTTCGGCGGCAACGCCTACGCCGCGTTCCTGGAAGCCGTGAGCGAACGCACCGCCGCACTGCTCGCGCAATGGCAGGCCGTGGGCTTCTGCCACGGGGTGATGAACACCGACAACATGAGCATCCTCGGGCTCACCATCGACTACGGCCCGTTCCAGTTCCTCGACGGCTTCGACCCGCGCCACATCTGCAACCACAGCGACACCAGCGGGCGCTACGCCTTCAACCAGCAGCCCAACGTGGCGTACTGGAACCTGTTCTGCTTGGCGCAGGCGCTGCTGCCGCTGATCGGCGAGCAGGAAGTGGCCGTGGCCGCGCTGGAGTCGTACAAGACGGTGTTTCCCACCGAGTTCGAAGGCCGCATGCGCGCCAAGCTGGGCCTGGCCGATGCGGCCGAAGGCGACCGCGCGCTCATCGAGGGCGTGCTCAAGCTGCTGGCCGCGGGCAAGGTCGACTACACGATCTTCTGGCGCCGGCTGTCCGACCACATGGCCGGCGGCAACGTCGAGCCGGTGCGCGACCTGTTCCTGGACCGCGAGGGCTTCGACGCCTGGCTGCTATCGTTTTCAGAGCGACACACGACCACTGGGCGCGCGCAGGCGGCCGATTTGATGCGCAGGTCGAACCCCAAGTTCGTGCTGCGGAACCACCTGGGTCAGCAAGCCATCGAAGCAAGTCAGCAAAAGGACCACTCGGGTGTGGCAACCTTGCTGGCCCTGCTGGAAACCCCCTTTGAAGAACATGCCGGCGCCGACGCCTATGCCGGCTTCCCGCCCGACTGGGCCTCCACGATTGAAATCAGCTGCTCCTCATGACCGCTCCCGTTGAAAAGACCGATGCCGAATGGAAAGCCCTGCTCGCTGAAAAAGGGGCCGAGCCGGCCGCCTTCGAGGTGACGCGCCACGCCGCAACCGAGCGCCCCTTCACTGGCAAATACGAAGCGCACTGGGACGACGGCACCTACCACTGCGTGTGCTGCGGTGCCAAGCTGTTCGAGTCGGGCACCAAGTTCGACGCGGGCTGCGGCTGGCCCAGCTTCTCCGAAGAAGCCGTGCCCGGCGCCATCCGGAACATCGTCGACCGCTCGCACGGCATGGTGCGCACCGAGAACGTCTGCGCCAACTGCGGCGCCCACCTGGGCCACGTGTTCCCCGACGGACCCACGGAAACCGGCCTGCGCTACTGCATGAACTCGGCTTCGCTCGAGTTCCAGAAAAAATGAAACTGCTCCTCGACTTCTTCCCGATCCTGCTGTTCTTCGTCGCCTACAAGCTGGGCGACATCTACACCGCCACCGGCGTGCTGATGGCCGCCACCGTGGTGCAGATGGCCATCATCTATGCCATGGAGCGCAAGCTGCAGGCCATGCAGAAGGCCACGCTGGTGCTGATCCTGCTGTTCGGCACGCTCACGCTGGTGCTGCACGACGACCGCTTCATCAAGTGGAAGCCGACGGTGCTGTACGGCGCGATGGCCGTTGCGCTGGCGGTGGCGCTCTGGGCGCTGAAGAAGAACTTCCTGAAGATGCTGCTGGGCCAGCAGCTGGAGCTGCCCGAGCGCGTCTGGGGCCGGCTCAACGTGGCGTGGATCGGCTACTGCCTGTTCATGGCGCTCATCAACGGCTACGTGGCGGCGTACTTCACGACCGAGGCCTGGGTCAACTTCAAGCTCTGGGGCTATGCGTTTCCCATCGTCTTCCTGGTGGCGCAGGGCCTGTACATCGCGCCCCACCTGAAAGAAGACAAGCCCACCGCATGACGACCAGCATGACCATCCCCCTGCCGACGGTGGCAGCCCTCGAAGCCGCGCTGCGCGACGCACTGGCGCCGACGCAGCTCGAGGTGATCGACGAAAGCGCCGCGCACGCGGGCCATTCGGGTGCCAATGCGGAGGGCTTCGGCACGCATTTCCGGGTGCGCATCGCCTCCCCGGCGTTCGACGGAAAGCCCCGCGTGGCGCGGCATCGGCTTGTGTATGATGCCCTCCAGGTTTTTATCGCACAGGGTCTGCACGCCATCGCCATCGAGGTGCTCTGAGTCTTTCCACGGAAACGCACGCCGAATGTGCCGTGATTCCGGGCTCCCCTTCTTTGCCGCTCTTCCGTCCCTCTCCGCTTTCTTTCACGCGCGTTTTCCTACACGCGCATTTCCTTCCCAGCTCGATATTCATTCCATGAAAAAACAAATCTTGCAGGCCGTCGCGGCCGCAGTGCTGCTCGGTGCCACGTCCATGTCGGCTCTGGCGCAGAACGCAGCCATCGTGAACGGCAAGCCGGTGCCCAAGGCCCGCATGGACGTTCTGGCGCAGCAACTGGCAGCCGCAGGCCGCCCGGTGACGCCTGAAATGCAGAGCCAGCTGCGCGAGGAAATCGTGGCGCGCGAAGTGTTCATGCAGGAAGCGCAGAAGCAGGGCCTTGACGCCAACGAGGACTACAAGAACCAGCTCGAACTTGCACGCCAGGCCATCCTGATCCGCGCGCTGTTCGAGAACTACCGCAAGACCAACCCCGTGTCGGACGCAGACGTGAAAGCCGAGTACGACAAGTTCGTGGCGGCCAACGGCGGCAAGGAATACAAGGCGCGCCACATCCTGGTGGAAACCGAGGACCAGGCCAAGAAGATCATGGCCGACCTGAAGAAGGGCGCCAAGTTCGAAGACATCGCCAAGAAGCAGAGCAAGGACCCGGGTTCGGGCGCCAACGGCGGCGACCTCGACTGGGCCAACCCCGCCAGCTTCGTGCCCGAGTTCTCGGAAGCCATGATCAAGCTCAAGAAGGGCGAGACCACCCCGGCGCCCATCAAGACCCAGTTCGGCTATCACATCATCCGCGTGGACGACATCCGCCAGGCACAACTGCCGAAGCTGGAAGAAGTGAAGCCGCAGATCACGCAGCAGCTGCAACAGCAGCGCCTGCAGAAGTACCAGGAAGACCTGCGCGCGAAGGCGAAGGTCGAATAAGCCTCGGCTTTCTTCTTTCCCATGAAAAAACGGCCCGCGGGCCGTTTTTTCATGGGGGCTGCCGCAGCAGCCTTCGGATGGTCAGCCCACCCACTTGCGCGCATTGCGCCAGATCTGCATCCACGGGCTCAGCTCGCTGCGGTCGCCCGGCGTCCAGCTCATCTGGATGTTGCGGAACACGCGCTCCGGGTGCGGCATCACGGCGGTGAAACGGCCGTCCGGCGTGGTCACCGAGGTGAGGCCACCCGCGCTACCGTTCGGGTTGAACGGGTACTGCTCGGTCGGCTGGCCATGGTTGTCGACGAAGCGCATCGCCGCGATGGCCTGGGCCGCATCGCCGCGGTGCTTGAAGTTGGCGTAGCCCTCGCCGTGCGCCACCGCGATCGGCAGGCGGCTGCCGGCCATGCCTGCGAAGAAGATGCTGGGCGACTCGAGCACCTCGACCATCGACAGGCGGGCCTCGAAGCGCTCGCTCTGGTTGGTGGTGAAGCGCGGCCAGGCTTGCGCGCCCGGAATGATGTCGGCCAGCTCGGCGAACATCTGGCAGCCGTTGCACACGCCCAGGCCGAAGGTGTCTTCGCGGCCGAAGAAGGTCTTGAACTGCTCGGCCAGCTTGGGGTTGAAGGTGATGCTGCGGGCCCAGCCGATGCCGGCGCCCAGCGTGTCGCCGTAGCTGAAGCCGCCGCAGGCGACCACGCCCTTGAAGTCGGCCAGGTCCGCCCTGCCCGTCTGCAGGTCGGTCATGTGGACGTCGAAAGCCTCGAAGCCGGCCTCGGTGAAGGCGTAGGCCATCTCGACGTGCGAGTTGACACCCTGCTCGCGCAGGATGGCGACCTTGGGGCGCGACAGGAGGATGGCGGGGGCAGCAGGTGGCACCGGCGCGTTCGGCAGGAAGACGTGCATGCCCGGGTCGTTCGGCACGCCGGCAGCGGCGTGCTCGGCGTCGGCGCAAGCCGGGTTGTCGCGCTCGCGGGCGATCTTCCAGCTGACCGAGTCCCACACCTGGTGCAGGTCGTGCAGGCTGGCGCTGAACACCGACTTGGCGTCGCGCCAGACTTCGAGCTTGCCCTTGCCGGCGTCCATGGTGGAGCTGACCGGGCGGGTCTTGCCGACGAAGTGGCTGTGGGCGCTGAGCCCGTGGGCGCGCAGCAGCTGCATCACGTCGTTGCGCTCGGCGGTGCGCACCTGCAGCACCATGCCCAGCTCTTCGTTGAACAGCGCCTTGAGCGTGAGCTCCTCGCGCCGCGCGCTGACCTGCTGCGCCCAGTTCTTGGCGTCGCCGGTTTCCATGCGGCTGTCGGAAATGCCGTCGCCTTCGGTGACCAGCATGTCGACGTTCAGCGCCACGCCGACGTGGCCGGCAAAGGCCATTTCGCAAGCGGTGGCGAACAGGCCGCCGTCGCTGCGGTCGTGCATGGCGAGGATCTTGCCGTCGGCGCGAAGCGCGTTCACGGCATTCACCAGCGCGACGAGCTTCGCCGGCTCGTCCAGGTCGGGCACGGTGTCGCCGCTCTGGTTGAGCGTTTGCGCCAGGATGCTGCCCGCCATGCGGTGCTTGCCCTGGCCGAGGTCGATCAGCACGAGCGTGGTGTCGGCCTCTTCGGCGTCGAGCTGCGGCGTGAGCGTGCCACGCACGTCGGCCAGCGCGGCGAAGGCGGTGACGATCAGGCTCACGGGGGACGTGACCTTCCTGGCTTCGTCGCCCTCTTTCCACTGCGTGCGCATCGACAGCGAATCCTTGCCGACCGGAATCGACACGCCCAGCGCCGGGCACAGTTCCAGGCCCACGGCCTTGACGGTTTCGTACAGCGCGGCGTCTTCGCCGGGCTCGCCGCAGGCCGCCATCCAGTTGGCCGATAGCTTGACGCGCGAGAGTTCGATGGGCGCGGCCAGCAGGTTGGTGATGGCCTCGGCCACGGCCATGCGGCCCGAGGCCGGCGCGTCGAGCGCGGCCAGCGGCGTGCGCTCGCCCATGCTCATGGCTTCGCCGGCAAAACCCTTGTAGTCGGCCAGCGTCACGGCGCAGTCGGCCACGGGCACCTGCCATGGGCCGACCATCTGGTCGCGGTGGCTCATGCCGCCCACGGTGCGGTCGCCGATGGTGATGAGGAAGCGCTTGGAGGCGACGGTCGGGTGCGCGAGCACGTCGATGGCGGCCTTCTGCAGGTCGACGCCGGTGAGGTCCAGCGGCTTGAAGCTGCGGGTCACGGCCTTGACGTCGCGGTGCATCTTGGGCGGCTTGCCGAGCAGCACGTCCATGGGCATGTCGACAGGCTGCACATTGGCGCCTTCGTCGGCTACCAGCAGCTGGCGCTCTTCGGTTGCCACGCCGACCACCGAGAACGGGCAGCGCTCGCGCTCGCAGAAGGCCTTGAACTGTTCGAGCGATTCCGGCGCGATGGCCAGCACATAGCGCTCCTGGCTCTCGTTGCACCAGATTTCCTTCGGTGCCATGCCCGACTCCTCGAGCGGCACGGCACGAAGGTCGAAGCGCGCGCCGCGGCCGGCGTCGTTGGTCAGCTCGGGGAAGGCATTGCTCAGGCCGCCCGCGCCCACGTCGTGGATCGCCAGGATGGGGTTGGCGGCGCCCTGCTGCCAGCAGTGGTTGATGACTTCCTGCGCGCGGCGTTCGATCTCGGGGTTGCCGCGCTGCACCGAGTCGAAGTCGAGCTCGGCCGCGTTGGCGCCGGTGGCCATCGAGCTGGCGGCGCTGCCGCCCATGCCGATGCGCATGCCGGGGCCGCCGAGCTGGATCAGCAGAGAGCCGGCCGGGAACAGGATCTTCTTGGTCTGGGTGGCGTCGATGCTGCCGAGGCCGCCCGCGATCATGATGGGCTTGTGATAGCCGCGCTGCACGGTGTCGAGGTCGCTCGCCACCGTCTGCTCGTATTCGCGGAAGTAGCCCAGCAGGTTGGGACGGCCGAACTCGTTGTTGAACGCGGCGCCGCCCAGCGGGCCCTCGGTCATGATCTGCAGCGGGCTGGCGATGTGCTCGGGCTTGCCGTAGTGGCCATCTTCGGGCCAGAGCTTGGACACGGTGAAGCCGGTCAGCCCCGCCTTGGGCCTGGAGCCGCGGCCGGTGGCGCCTTCGTCGCGAATTTCGCCGCCCGCGCCGGTCGAGGCGCCGGGAAACGGGGAAATGGCGGTCGGGTGGTTGTGCGTCTCGACCTTCATGAGCACATGGGTCAGCGCGCTTTCCTTGCCGTAGCTCTGCGATCCCGAGGCCGGAACGAAGCGCTCGATGGTGCCGCCTTCCATCACCGAGGCGTTGTCGGCGTAGGCAATGACCGTGTGCTGCGGGTTCTGCTTCTCGGTGTGGCGGATCATCGAGAACAGGCTTTGCGGCTGCGCCTTGCCATCGATGGTGAACTGGGCGTTGAAGATCTTGTGGCGGCAGTGCTCGCTGTTGGCCTGTGCGAACATCATGAGCTCGACGTCGCTGGGGTTGCGGCCCAGGCGGGTGAAGGCGTCGACCAGGTAGTCGATTTCGTCGTCCGCCAGCGCCAGGCCGAAGCCGGTGTTGGCCGCGACCAGCGCCGTGCGCCCGCCGGCGAGCACGTCGACCTGCGCCATCGGCTGGGCCGGCAACTCGCTGAACAGGCTGGCCGCCTGCTCCACGGTGGCCAGCACCGATTCGGTCATGCGGTCGTGCAGCGGAACGGAGGCGGCCGCCAGGGCGTCGCCTTCGAGCACGGGGGCCTTGCCGATCAACGGCGACTTGAGCTTCAGGTGGTATTGGGTGACGCGCTCGACCCGGCGCAGCGCCAGGCCGCAGTTGTGGGCGATGTCGGTGGCCTTCGAAGCCCAGGGCGACACGGTGCCCAGGCGGGGCGTGACCACCACCGAAGTGCCCGCCTTGGCCGGCGTCTCGAAGGGTTCGCCATAGGTCAGCAGCGCGGCGAAGCGCTCGCGGCCGGCCGCATCCAGCGCGGCGTCGGTGACCACCAGGTGCACGAAACGGGCCGAAATGCCCTCGATGCGCGGCTCGATGGCCTGGAGCTTCGGCAGCAGTTGCCGCGCGCGGAAGTCGCTGAGCGCGCTGCCGCCCTCGAACATGGTTACGACAGGAAGGGCTTGAGGTGCGGGCTGCGTCACGGTCGATGGGGCCTCGGGGGCCGCGTTGGGAATCAAGGAATCGAGGCGGGTGGCCGCTGACTGGGGCCATCCGCGTTAACCCGGGATTTTAGGCCATCGCCGGCCGTCCCAAGGGGGCCGCGCCCCCCGGGGGGCAACGGGGACACGAAGTGCCCCGCGTCGGGGGCAGGTTCATCGGTCGATGGGATAATTCGGGGATGAGCATTAACTACAAAGACGCTGCGGGCATCGAAGCCATGCGGGTCGCATGCCGCCTGGCCTCCGAGGTACTGGACTACCTCACACCCCTGATCAAGCCCGGCATCACGACCAACGATGTCGACCGGCTGGCCGCCGAATACATGGTCAAGCAGGGCACCACCTCGGCCACGGTGGGCTACATGGGCGCCAGCAGCGTGCCCTTTCCGAAGTCGCTCTGCACCTCGGTCAACCACGTGGTCTGCCACGGCATTCCCAATGACAAGCCCCTGAAAAAGGGCGACATCATGAACGTCGACGTGACCGTCATCAAGGACGGCTGGTTCGGCGACAACAGCCGCATGTACGTGATCGGCGACGCCTCGATCGCGGCCAAGCGCCTGTGTTCCGTCACTTTCGAGGCCATGTGGCACGGCATCCTGCAGGTGCGCCCCGGCGCGCACCTGGGCGACGTGGGCCACGCGATCCAGAAGTTCGCCGAAGGCCAGGGCTTCTCGATCGTGCGCGAGTTCTGCGGCCACGGCGTGGGCCAGCGCTTCCACGAAGAACCCCAGGTGCTGCACTACGGCCGCCCGGGCACCATGGAAGAGCTCAAGCCCGGCATGATCTTCACCATCGAGCCGATGATCAACGCCGGCAAGCGCGACGTGAAGGAAGACTTCAAGGGCGGCCAGTACGACGGCTGGACCATCGTCACGCGCGACCATTCGCTGTCGGCCCAGTGGGAGCACACGGTGCTGGTCACCGAGACCGGCTACGAGGTGCTCACGCTGTCGGCAGGGAGCCCGCCGCTGCCCTCCTTCGTCACCTCGACCAAGACCTGACGCGCAAGCGCACGGCCCGCTCGTGATCGAAGCAGCCAAGATCGACGTGGCGACGCTGCGCGAAGCCTATCGCGCGAAGAAGCTCGCCCTCTTCGACACCCTGCGCTTTGCGCGCGCGCCCACGCGCAGCGTGCACACGGTGCTGCGCCAGCTCTCGGCGCTGGCCGACCAGACGCTGTGCTCCCTGTGGCGGGACGCCGATTTCGGTGAATCGCTGACGCTGGTTGCCGTGGGCGGCTTCGGACGCGGCGAGCTGTTCCCGTACTCCGATGTCGACGTGCTGCTGCTGCTGCCGCCCGAAGGCCATGTCAGCGAGATCGACCCCGCCCGCATCGAGGCCTTCATCGGCCACTGCTGGGACGCCGGGCTCGAGATCGGCTCCAGCGTGCGCACCGTCGAAGAGTGCCTGTCGGAGGCCGAGAAGGACGTCACCGTCCAGACCTCGCTGCTCGAGGCCCGCCTGATCGCAGGCGACAAGAAGCTGTTCACTGCGTTCCGCCGCCGCTTCACCCGCGCCATCGATCCGCAGGCCTTCTTCGTGGCCAAGTCGCAGGAAATGCGGCACCGCCACCAGAAGTTCGACAACACGCCCTACGCGCTGGAGCCCAACTGCAAGGAATCGCCGGGCGGCCTGCGCGACCTGCAGACCATTCTCTGGATGACCAAGGCCGCCGGCTTCGGCAGCCGCTGGGACGACCTGGCCAAGAATGGCCTGGCCACCTCGTTCGAGGCGCAGCAGATCAAGCGCAACGAGGCCCTGCTCTCGCTCATTCGCGCGCGCCTTCACGTGATTGCCAACCGCCGCGAAGACCGCCTGGTGTTCGACCTGCAGACCGCCGTGGCGGCCAGCTTCGGCTACGAAGGCGAGTCGCAGCGCAAGTCGAGCGAGGCGCTGATGCGCCGCTACTACTGGGCGGCCAAGGCGGTGTCGCAGCTCAACCAGATCCTGCTGCTCAACATTTCCGAGCGCCTGCAGCCCAGCGCCGAGCAGCACACGCCGATCAACGAGCGGTTCTACGAGCGCGCCGGCCTGATCGAGATTGCCAGCGACGACCTCTACGAGCGCGAGCCGCACGCGGTGCTCGAGACCTTCCTGCTCTACCAGAAGACCATCGGCGTGCAGGGCCTGTCGGCGCGCACGCTGCGCGCGCTGTACAACGCGCGCCACGTCATGGACAGCAAGTTCCGCAACGACCCGGTCAACCACGCGACCTTCATGCGGATCCTGACGCAGCCCTACGGCATCACGCATGCGTTCCGGCTGATGAACCAGACCTCGGTGCTGGGGCGCTACCTGCGGGTGTTCCGCAGCATCGTGGGGCAGATGCAGCACGACCTGTTCCACGTGTACACGGTGGACCAGCACATCCTGATGGTGCTGCGCAACGTGCGCCGCTTCTTCATTGCCGAGCATGCGCACGAGTACCCGTTCTGCTCGCAGCTGGCGGCCGGTTGGGACAAGCCCTGGATCCTGTACGTGGCCGCCCTCTTCCACGACATCGCCAAGGGCCGCGGCGGCGACCATTCCACCCTGGGCGCGCGCGACGTGCAGCGCTTCTGCAAGCAGCACGGCATCGCCCGCGAGGACGCCAGGCTCATCGAGTTCCTGGTGGCCGAGCACCTGGTGATGAGCCAGGTCGCGCAGAAACAGGACCTGAGCGACCCCGAGGTCATCGGCACCTTCGCCAGGCGCGTGGGCAACGAGCGCTACCTGACCGCGCTGTACCTGCTGACCATCGCAGACATCCGGGGCACCTCGCCGCGCGTGTGGAATGCCTGGAAAGGCAAGCTGCTCGAAGACCTGTACCGCTACACGCTGCGCGCGCTGGGCGGGCGCATGCCCGATCCGGACGCCGAGGTCGAGTCGCGCAAGCGCGAGGCGCTGGTGCTGCTCGCCCTGCACGCCCAGCGCTTCGAGGCGCACAAGGCGCTGTGGGACACGCTGGACGTGGGCTACTTCATGCGCCACGACGCCACCGAGATCGCGTGGCACGCCAAGCAGCTCTCGCGCTTCGTGCCGCCGCGCAACGTGCCGATCGACCCGAAGGCGCCGCCCATCGTGCGCGCGCACCTGTCGCCGGTGGGCGAAGGCCTGCAGGTGGTGGTCTACACGCCCGACCAGCCCGACCTGTTCGCGCGCATCTGCGGCTACTTCGACCAGTCGTCCTTCAGCATCCTGGACGCCAAGGTGCACACCACCAGCAACGGCTACGCGCTCGACACCTTCCAGGTGGTCACCACCTTCCTGCCCGACCACTACCGCGACCTGATCAGCATGGTCGAGTCGGGCCTGGGGCACACGCTCACCGAAGCCGGCGCCCTGCCTGCGCCCAGCATGGGGCGCGTGTCGCGCCGGGTGCGCAGCTTTCCGATCAAGCCGCGCATCAGCCTGTTGCCGGACGACAAGGCGCAGCGCTGGCTGCTCAACATCTCGGCCAGCGACCGGGCCGGCCTGCTGTACTCGGTGGCCCGGGTGCTGGCGCGCCACCACCTGAACCTGCAGCTGGCCAAGGTCACGACCCTGGGCGAGCGGGTGGAAGACACCTTCCTCATCAGCGGCCCGGAGCTCCAGGGCCAGAAAACGCAGCTCGCGATCGAGACCGAATTGATGGAAGCGTTGGCGTCCTGAGCCCCCCCGAATCCGGTCGGCGCAACGGTCGCCGGGGTTTTAGTGCAATCAAAGGTTAACCATTGCGCTATCACCGTCAAAATACAGGGCATGGAATCTCTGATTGAACGGCTTTCCGACTCGGTCTCTTCGGCCAAGACGCTCGAAGACCTGGCGCGCCCGATGCTCGAAATGCTCGAAGCGGTCACGGGCCTGGAGTCGACCTACCTCACGACCATCGACCTGGACAAGGGCCTGCAGCGCGTTCTCTTCGCCCGCAATGCCGGGGCCATGACGATCCCCGAGGGCCTGTCCGTGCCCTGGTCCGACACGCTGTGCCGGCGCGCCCTGGAAGAAGGCCGCCCCTACACCGACGACGTCGCCACCCGCTGGGGCGACTCCGATGCGGCACGCGAACTGGGCATCCGGACCTATGTGAGCACCCCGGTCCGGACCGACGGCAGCGACCTTTACGGCACCCTGTGCGCCGCCAGCGGGGCAACGCGGGCGCTGGCGCCCCATGCGGAGGCCGTGCTCCGGCTTTTTGCCAAGCTGATCGCCCAGCAGGTCGAGCGCGAAATGCTCGTCCTCGAGCTCAGGCAGGCCAACGCCGAGCTGGCCGCCCACGCCTCGACCGACGCGCTCACGGGGCTGCCCAACCGCCGCAGCCTGCTCGACACGCTGCGCCGCCTGCTCGCCCACGGCGAGCGCGAGGGCCGCAGCGTGCTGGTCGGCTTCATCGACATGGACGACTTCAAGAAGATCAACGACACGCACGGCCACGACATCGGGGACGAATTCCTGTCCGCCATGGCCGGGCGGCTGTCGGCCTCGCTGCGGGCGAGCGACGTGCTCGCGCGCTTCGGCGGCGACGAGTTCGTGGTGGTCGGCACCGGCCCTGCCCACGACGAATCGCCGCGCACCGCCGCGCGGGCGCTCGCCGACCGCCTGGGCGAAGGCTCGATCGGCGAGCTGCGGCTGAACCAGACCATGCTCGACTACGGAGGTGCCAGCGTGGGCGTGGTGGCCGTCGACCCGCGCACCACGTCCGCCGAAGAGGCCTTGCGGCTGGCCGACGACGCCATGTACGCCGTCAAGCGCAGCCGCCGTGCCGCGACCGGCGCAAGGGAAGCGTCGTCCGCCTGAATGAACACCCGCCTGGTACGTCTCGAAAACGCCCTGGGTTCGCTCAAGGCGCGCATCACGATGGGCGGGATCATGGCCCTGGTGCTGGGCATCGGCGTGATCACCACCGTGCTGGTGCAGCGTACCGAGCACGACCTGCTGGAGGCGCAGCGCCAGCGCGAGATCGGCGAGGCGGTGCGCACTGCGGCGCTGCTGGGCCACAAGGTGATCCAGCTGCAGCGCGGGCTGCAGTCGGTGGGGCAGGTGCTCGACGAGACCCTGCTCGACGACCCGGCTGCGCTGAACGCCTTCATGCGCGACAAGCCGATGCTGCAGAACTTCTTCGCCACCATCTACGTTGCCGGCGAGGACGGCCAGGTGCGCGTGATGGTCGACGAAAAGGGGGTCTACCGGCCCGAGCTGAACGTGCGCGACGGCGTCAACTTCCGCCGCGCGATGGCCGAAGGACGCCCGGTCGTCGGCGAGCCGATGGTGGGCCCGATCACCGGTGAGCCGATCGTCGTGTTCACCCAGCCGTTGCGCAACCGCAAGGGTGTCTTCGGCGTGCTCGCCGGCACGCTGCGGCTTTCCAGCCGCGACCTGCTCGCCGGCGTGACCGAGGCACAGGAAAGCGACAGCGGCGCGCTGATGGTCGTCACCGATGCGCAAGGCAAGATGCTGACGCACCCCGACTGGCGGCGGCTGATGCGGCCGATCACCGACGAACCCCGGCTCGCGCAGGCTTTCAAGGAATGGCAGGCCATGGGCAGCCCGGTCGAGTCGCAAGGGCTCTTGCTGGCCCAGCCGCAACAGATCGCCAGCGTGGCCGGTGTGCCCGGCCCCGACTGGATGGTGTGGCGCGCGCGCGCCGAAACCGAGGTGCTCGCCCCGGTCAAGGCGGCCCGCCAGCAGGCCATGGCATGGGCGGCCAGCCTGGTCGCCCTGGTGTCCGCCGGCATGTTCCTGACCCTGTGGTGGCTGCTGCAGCCGCTGATGCTGCTGGAGCGGCGCGCACAGCACATGTTCGACGGCGCCATGCGCCCGGAAGACGGCTGGCCCAAGGCCGACGGCGAGATCGGCCATCTCGGCAAGGTGCTGCGCGACGTCGGCGTGCAGCGCGCCGAGCTGGAGCGCCTGAACGGCGAAATGATCAGCAAGCTGCGCTCGGTGATGCGCTCGGCGCCCATCGGCATCGCGTTCATCCGCGACCGGCGCTTCGAGCTGGTGAGCGACGAGTTGTGCCGCCTGCTCGCCTACGACGACCAGGACCTGCTGGGCCAGCCGGTCGACCTGATCGTGGTGCCGCCGGAAGACGACCAGCCCGCGCTGGCGGCGCTCGAGAAAGAGGCGTTTGCCAGCAGCAATTCGTACGTGGGCGAATGCCGCATGCAGCGCGGCGACGGCACCCGGTTCTGGGCCCGGCTGCGCAGCCGGCCGGTGGATTCGGAGCACACCGACTTCGGCTCGATCTGGACCGTGCTCAACGTCGACGAGCAGCGCAGCGCCCGCAAGGCGCTCGAATGGTCGGCCGCCCATGACGGGCTGACCGGGCTGGCCAACCGCCAGCGCTTCGACCAGCATGCCCAGCGCCTGATCGATGCGCGGCCGCTGTCGCTGCCGGCCGCCATGGTGTTCATCGACCTGGACCACTTCAAGCAGGTGAACGACACCGGCGGCCACCTCTCGGGCGACGCCATGCTGCGCGCGGCGGCCGCGGCCATCATGTCGCGGGTGCGCTCCAACGACCTGGCCGCACGCATCGGCGGCGACGAGTTCGCGCTGCTGCTGGAGCAATGCACGCACGAGGCGGCGGTGCGCGTGGCCGAGGACATCGTGGCCTCGATCTCCGCCATTGCACTGCCGTGGATGTCAGGCAGCCTGCACGTCGGCGCCAGCATCGGGGTGGCCAGTCTGGCGGCCGAGATCGATTCGGTGGAAGACTGGATCTCGGCGGCCGATGCCGCCTGCTATGCCGCCAAGGCGGCGGGCCGCGGCGTGGTGCGCGCAGGCCTGGCGCCGCGCCCACACGTCGCAGCGAAGCGCGTCGAGGACGGCGCCGAAAAGACCGCCGAAAAAAGCGCCCAAAAGAGCACCGACGACTGAATGCGAATCCGCAAGGGGTGTCACGCCGTATGGGAGGCGTAGGATTTGTGCATTCGTTGGCAAAAAGCGGGGACAGCATTCCCAGCCGTCCCGCAATTCATACAGTCCGCCGCTCAAAATGCGACGAAAAGTTCGCATTTGTTGCCAACCGTTATTCGATCTCAGAGAATGCACCGACATGGACACTGGCGCGACGTTTATTCAGTATTACGAGAGGAACTCCTGCAGTGCGCAATGGCTGGAATTCAACCGCGGTCTGGCTGCAGAGCTGAGCGCCGGTTTGCCGCCCGAGGACCTGAAGCAACTCTTCTTCCGTATCGGCCAGCGTCTGGCGCATGCCCTGCCGGTGCCTCATTGCGCCACGCTCGATGAGCTGCAGGACCACTTCAATGCGCGCTGGGACGGCATCGACTGGGGCTTCACCGTGCTGAGCGAAGACGCGGACGGCGTGGCCATCACCCACGCCTGCAGCCCCATCGCCGTGGCGTTCGGGCCCGACGCCACCGACTGGAGCACCGGCTTCTTCGAAGGCGTGTACCAGGCATGGTTCGATTCGCAGCACATGCCTCCCGAGCTGAGGGTGCAGGCGCTGCCCCCCGATGTGCAAGCCGGCCCCCGCATCGACCTGCGACTGTCCAAGGCGGTCGCATGAGCAACGCCGACGAACCGACCCCCGAAGACATTGCCGGGCTGTTCCGCAAGTTCGGCGGCGACGCCCATGGCTACAGGGAATTCGCGCCGCCCGAGGCCGAGGGTGAAGCGCCCCGCGCCTGGGCCTTGCTATCGGGCGAGAAGATCTCGCACCCCCCGGTGCAAGCTGCCTTGCCGGCGGCGCCTGTGCCTGCCCCCGCGCCTGCTCCCGTGGCACCCGCACCTGTCGCGCCCCCGGCCTGGGCGCCAGCGCCTCTGCCGGCACCGGTCGCGGCGCCGGCGCCCCTGTTCGCCGCGCCGCCGGCCCGCATCGAACCCGTGCTGGCGCCGTTGCACGCACCGCAACCGCTGAGCGCGCCGCCGGCCCGACCCGCCGCCGCACCCACCGCTGCATTGGCCGCCGCGCCCGGCGCCGCAAGCACTCCGCTCCAACAGCTGTTCGAGCGCCTGGTCTCCCCGCAGCCCCCAGCCGCGCCGCCCGGCCCCATGTCCCGCTGGCGAAGGCCGACGTGACATGGTCGTCATCCCTGTCATTTCATCCAAGGGCGGCGTAGGCAAGACCACGGTCACGGCCAACCTGTGCACCGAGCTCGCGCAGCGCGGCCGCCAGGTGCTCGCGATCGACCTCGATCCGCAGAACGCCCTGCGCTTTCACATTGCCAGCGAGCCGCAGGCCTGCGACACCGGACTGGTCGAGGCCGCCACCGGCCTGATGCCCTGGGCCCGCGCCATCCGCCCGGCGCATGGCGGCGTCATGCTGCTGCCCTTCGGCGACGTCGACGACGAGCGGCAGATCGCGTTCGAACAGCAACTGGCCCGCAGCCCCGGCTGGCTGGCCGAGACGCTGGCACGTTTCGGCCTGCCCCCCGACATGCTGGTGGTGCTCGACACCCCGCCCGGCCCGTCGGTCTACCTGCAGCAGGCCCTGCGCGCGGCCCATTTCAGCGTGGTGGCGGTGCTGGCCGATGCCGGTTCGTTCGCCACCCTGCCGATCATCGAACGCATGCTCGACAAGTACGCCCGCCCGCGCGCCGACTACTTCGGCACCGGCTACGTGGTGAACCAGGTCGACCCCGGCAAGCGCCTGAACCACGACGTCTTCGAAATGCTGCGCCAGAAACTGCGCCCCGACCTGCTCGGCGTGCTGCACCTGGACCAGGCCGTGCCGGAGGCGCTGGCCTCGGCGGTGCCGGTGCAGCGCTACGCGCCCATGAGCCAGGCCACGCAGGACATTGCCTCGTGCACCGAGCGGCTGCTCGAGCGCGTCGATGCCGGGCGGCACCGGCAACGGCTGGCGCACGAACAAGAACAAGCCCAAAACCCGTTTTCTCCGCGGAACATGGAACAGACCCGATGAAAAGCGCCTCGCCCGGCCCGCAGGAGCAACCCGCCCCGCGCCCTGCCCCCGCCTTGCTGCGCCTGCTGCCGGTGCGCATCGCCGGCTGGCTCGTGGCGCTCGTGCTGCTGCCCGCGCTGATCATCGCGCCCATGACCTTCGAGCAGCAGATCGTGCTGTCGGTGGGCATCTTCGCGGCGGCGCTCATCACCAACCGGATTCGCGGTCGTTTCGCCGGCCTGGTGCTGATCTTCCTGTCGGTGGTCGTGTCCTCGCGCTACACCTACTGGCGCGTGACCGAGACCATGTTCATGGACAACCCGGTCGACCTGATGCTCGGCCTGGGCCTGCTGATGGCCGAGGTGTACGCGTTCGTGGTGCTGCTGCTGGGGTACATCCAGACCGCCTGGCCGCTGGAGCGCAAGCCGGTGCCGCTGCCGGAAGACCCGGCCGAGTGGCCCACTATCGACCTGTTCATTCCCACCTACAACGAGGCGCTGTCGGTGGTGCGCTCGACCGTGCTGGCGGCGCAGTCGATCGACTGGCCGCGCGACAAGATCAAGATCTTCGTGCTGGACGACGGCCGGCGCGACGAGTTCCGCGTGTTTTGCGAAGACGTGGGCGTGACCCATGTCACGCGCGACAACAACCGCCACGCCAAGGCCGGCAACATCAATGCCGCGCTGAAGAACACCACGGGCGAGTTCGTCGCGATCTTCGACTGCGACCACATCCCCACGCGCTCGTTCATGCAGATCGCCATGGGCTGGTTCGGGCGCGACCCCAAGCTGGGCATGGTCCAGCTGCCCCACTATTTCTTCTCGGCCGACCCATTCGAGCGCAACCTCGACACCTTCGGCACGGTCCCCAACGAAGGCGAGCTGTTCTACGGCCTGATCCAGGACGGCAACGACCTGTGGAACGCCACCTTCTTCTGCGGCTCCTGCGCGGTGCTGCGCCGGACCATCGTGGAAGAAGTGGGCGGCATCGCGGTGGAAACCGTGACCGAGGACGCCCACACCGCGCTGAAGATGCACCGCCGCGGCTACAGCACGGCCTACCTGGCGCTGCCGCAGGCCGCCGGCCTGGCCACCGAAAGCCTGTCGGGCCACGTGGGCCAGCGGATTCGCTGGGCGCGCGGCATGGCGCAGATCTTCCGCATCGACAACCCGCTGTTCGGGCGCGGCCTGCACTGGGCGCAGCGCCTGTGCTACGTGAACGCGATGCTTCACTTCCTGTACGGCCTGCCGCGGCTCATCTACCTGACCGCGCCTCTGGCCTACCTGTACTTCGGCGCGAGCGTGATCCATGCCTCGGCGTCGATGATCTTCGCCTTCGCGCTGCCGCACATCCTGCACGCCAACCTGACCAACAGCCGCATCCAGGGGCGCTTCAGATACCTGCTGTGGAACGAGGTGTACGAGGCGGTGCTGGCCTGGTACATCTTCCGCCCCACGCTGGTGGCGCTGATCAACCCCAAGCTCGGCAGCTTCAACGTGACGGCCAAGGGCGGCCTGATCCAGAAAGAGTATTTCGACAGCACCATCGCCAAGGCGAGCCTGGTGCTGCTGGCGCTGAACTTCGTGGGCGTGTGCCTGGGCGTGTGGCGCCTGACCTGGGTCGACCCGCAGAACATCGCCACCGTGTGGCTGAACCTGGCCTGGACGATCTACAACCTGATGATCCTGGGCGCCTGCGTGGCCGCGGCCAACGAGTCGCGCCAGCTGCGCGGCGCGCACCGCGTGGACCTGGTGCTGCCGGCCACGCTGTACTTCGCCGACGGCCGCTCGCTGCGCTGCAACACCTTCGACTTCTCCAGCGGCGGCCTGGGCGTGGAGCTGCCCGAAGACCTGAAGCTCGACCTGGAAACCCCGGTGCAGGTGGCGCTGTACCGCAACGACCAGGAGTCGCGCTTCGCCTCCACCGTGCGTTTCAGCGCCGGCAAGCGCCTGGGCCTGCGCTTCGCACCGATGAGCTTCGCGCAGGAGCGCGCGCTGGTGCAGTGCACCACCGCGCGCGCCGACATCTGGGCGGCCCGCTGGGGCAACCATCCGCGCGTGCCCATCCACCGGGTGCTCGGTCACATCATCAGCATCAGCGGCACAGGTTTTCGCGACATGTTCAGCCATTACTACCGTGCGGCCGCCTCGCGGCTGCGTCCCGTCAAAGCCAAGGAATCCACGTGACGACCACCCAGCGCGCGCACCGTCGCGCCGTGACCCCTGCTCGCGTGGCTTCCCGCTCGCTTTCGCAATCGCCCGCCGGCGCCACGCTGCTGACGGTGGCTCTTCTGGGTGCTTTCGCTGCTTTCGCGGGCAGTGCCCGCGCCCAGCCGCGCCCGCTGGCGCCGCCGCCCTCGACCAGTGCGCAGGCCCCGGCCGTTGCGGCGGCCGCGCCGGCAGCGCAGACCGCGCCGACCGCGGCCGCATCGCGCGCATCGGCTGTGCCGCCGGCTCCCGCCACCGTGGCCGCCGGTGCGCCTGCCGCCAGCCCGGCCGCCGGCGCTGTGCGCGAATTCAACCTCACGCAGCTGGGCATCGACTACGCGGTGCAGCTGCGCGGCATCAGCGGCACGGTGGGCATTCCGTTCAACGTGCGCGCCGACGAGTTGGTCACGGCCGCCTCGTTCAAGCTGAACTACGCCTACTCGCCCTCGCTGATTCCCGAGCTGTCGCACCTGAAGGTCACGGTGAACGACGTGCTGGTGGCCACGCTGGCCGTGAACCGCGCCGACGCGGGCAAGCCGCAGACGGCCGACATTCCGATCGACCGGCGCCTGATCACCGAGTTCAACCGCATCAACGTCGAGTTGATCGGCCACTACACGCGCGAGTGCGAGGACCCGGCCCACACCAGCCTGTGGGCACGCATCGACGCCACCAGCACGCTGAAGCTGACCGTGGCGCCGCTGAAGCTCACGAACGACCTGGCCACGCTGCCGCAGCCCTTCTTCGACCGCCGCGACGTGCGGCGCGCGCGCATTCCCTTCGTCTTCGGCGCGCCCGCGGCGGGCCCGGTGCTCGAAGCGGCCGGCGTGCTGTCGTCGTGGTTCGGCTCGCTGGCCGACTACCGCGGCGCGACCTTTCCGGTGTCCAGCGGCGAACTGCCGAACGGCCATGCCGTGGTGTTCGTCACGCCCGAGTCGAACATTCCCGGCCTCACGCTGCCTGCCATCCAGGGCCCGGCGCTGGCCGTGGTCGACAACCCGCAGGACGTCTCGGGCAAGCTGCTGCTGGTGATGGGGCGCAACCCGGCCGAACTGCGCACGGCCGCCGCCGCGCTGGCGCTCAACAGCAAGGCCTTTGCCGGCGCGCAGGCCGCGGTCACCGCGTTCCAGGAGCCGCCGGCGCGCAAGCCCTATGACGCGCCGCGCTGGATCCCGAGTGACCGCGCGTTGCAGCTCGGCGAGCTGACCACCGCCGCCGACCTGTCGGTGACCGGCTACAACCCCGACGTGGTGCGCGTCAACCTGCAGTTGCCGCCCGACCTGTTCACCTGGCGCAGCCGCGGCATTCCGCTCGACCTGCAATACCGCTACACGCCGCGCGTGCGGCCCGACCAGTCGACGCTGAACGTCAACGTCAACGACAACTTCATCGGCGGACTGCCGCTGCGCTCGGCCAACCCGGCCGGCGACCGCTGGTGGAACCCGCTGGCCGTGAAGCTGATGCCCGACGGCACGCTGGCAGAGAACAAGGAAATCATCCTGCCGCCGCTGGCCATGGGCGCGCGCAGCCAGCTGCGCCTGCACTACTACTTCGAACCGGTGGGCGGGCGCTGCGTGCCGCAGCTTGACAACGTGCGCGGCTCGATCGACCCGACTTCGAAGATCGACGTGTCGGGCTTCCCGCACTTCATCGCAATGCCCGAGCTGGCGGCCTATGCCAACGGCGGCTTCCCGTTCTCGCGCATGGCCGACCTGTCGGACACCGCCGTGATCCTGCCGGACCAGCCCGACAGCAACGACACCGAGACCTACCTGGGCCTGCTCGGCCAGATCGGCCGCTCCACGGGCTACCCCGCGCTGCGCGTGAAGGTGGGCCGCTCGGGCGAGGCGGCGCAATGGGCCGACAAGGACCTGCTGGTCATCGGCAACCTGCAGAGCCAGCCGCTGTTCACGCAGTGGGCGGACAAGATGCCGCTCAAGCGCAACGGCAATGCGCCGGAGCTCAAGCTCAACAGCTGGATCGACAACGCCGTCGACTTCGTGATCGGCGCGCGCACCCGCGAGGACTTGCCCGGCGCGATGCAGATCGCGGTGAGCGACGACGGCCGCGACGCGGTGCTGGCCGGCTTCGAGTCGCCGCTGCGCAGCGGGCGCAGCGTGATCGCCGCCATCACCACCGCGGGCTCGAAGGAAGCGCTGCTCAACGCGCTCATGACGCCCGACCTGCTCAAGAGCGTGCAGGGCAGCATGACCATCGTGCGCGATACGCAGGTCAACAGCGTGCTGGGCGGCGACACCTACTACGTCGGCCGCCTGCCTCCCATCGCCTGGGTGCAATGGAACCTGTCGCGCAGCCCGCTGCTGCTGGGCGCGCTGGTGATCGTGCTGGCCCTGCTGGGCGCGGCCGTGTCCTATGCGGGCCTGCAACTGCGGGCGCGCCGTCGCCTGTCGGTCAACAAGGCCAAATAATCTCTTCATGCGACGTTTGCAGATCATCACGCCCTCCCCCCCACCGCTCGCGGGCCGACGCGCCCTGCTGGCGGCGGCCGGCCTTGCGCTGACGCTTCCCAAGCTGGCGGCCGCCGCGCCGGGCACCGCGCCTGCTGCCGCCCCTGCGGCGGCGCCAGCTTCCGCAGCCGCACGGGCCAACGCGCCCTCGCCTTCTTCGTCCGCGGCTGCGCCGGCTCCCGCTCCGGTCGCCGCGGCCTGCCATCCGGCCACCGACTGGGCCGCCTTCTCGGGGCGCCACATCCAGCCCGACGGCCGGGTGATCGACTTCAGCACGGCGCAGCAGCAGTCGACCTCCGAAGGCCAGTCGTACGGCCTGTTCTTCGCGCTGGTCCACAACGACCGCGCCACCTTCGCGCGCGTGCTGTCCTGGACCGAGGCCAACCTCGCGGGCGGCAGCCTGGCCAAGCAGTTGCCGGCCTGGCAGTGGGGCCGCAAGCCCGAAGGCGGCTGGGGCGTGCTCGATGCCAACTCGGCATCCGACTCGGACCTGTGGATCGCCTACGCGCTGATGGAAGGCGGCCGGCTCTGGAACGAGGCCAACTACCGCACCCTCGGGCGCGCCGTACTGGCCATGGTGGTGCGCGACGAAGTGATCTCGCTGCCCGGGCTCGGCCGCATGCTGCTGCCCTGGCCCAAGTCGGTGGCCAGCGGGCCGCTGTGGCGCCTCAACCCGAGCTACATGCCGCTGCAGTTGCTGCGCTACTTCCAGCAGGCCGACCCGGCAGGCCCGTGGAGCGAGGTCACGGACAACACGCTGCGCATGTTCGGCGGCGTCACGCCCAAGGGTTTCGCGCCCGACTGGTGCGCCTGGTCGCAGAGCGATCGCGCCTTCGTGCCCGACCCGCTGAAGGGTGCCACCGGCAGCTACGACGCCATTCGCACGTACCTCTGGGCGGGCATGCTGTCCGACAAGGACCCGGCCCGCAAGATGCTGCTGCTGAGCCTGCGCGGCCCGCACCAGGAGCTGGCCAATGGCCATCCGGTGCCCGAATACGTCGACACCGTGACGGGTGCCGTGCGCGGCATGGCGCCGCTGGGTTTCTCGGGCGCGATGCTGCCCTACCTGAAGGCGCTGAACGACAACGACGCCCTGGCCGTGCAGGTCGCGCGCGTGCCGGGCGGCCGCGTGCCCCCTCGTGCGCCGAACGACACCACCCCGCCGGTGGCGCCTTTGCCTTACTACGAACAGTGCCTGTTGCTTTTCGGGCAGGCCTGGCTCGACGGCCGCTATGAATTCGGCCGAAACGGCCAGCTGCAAACCTCATGGAGAACGCTATGCCGTCCCAATCGACCGGCTTGAAGCCGCAGCGTCCCTCTCGCGTCGCCCCACTTGCGTCGCCGCGCACGCCGGGGCGCCTGTCGTCCCAGTCGCAGCAATGGATGGCCTGCCTCGGCATGCTCGCGGCGCTGTGCACCGCCAACCCTGCCCACGCGCAGGCCGACGCCGCCGCGGCGCTCGTCGAGCAAGGCAACTACTGGCAGGCCCAGGGCCGTGCCGACCTGGCCGAGGAGAGCTGGAAGAAGCTGCTGACCGTCAACCCGCGCTCGGCCGACGCGATGTACGGCATGGCGCAGGTCGAGCTGTCGCGCAACAACGCGGAGCCCGCACGCAGCTGGATCGCCCGGCTGCGCGCCGCCGCCCCGAACGACCCGCGCCTTGCACGCCTGCAGCAGCAGGCCCAGCAGCCCGGCCAGGCCGGCAGCACGCTGCAGCGCGCCCGCGCCGCCGCGCGCAGCGGCCGCGCCGCCGAGGCCGTGGAGCTGTACCGCAGCCAGTTCGACAACAAGGCGCCGCCCGAGGCGCTGGCGCTGGAGTACTACCAGGTGCTCGCCAGCACGCCGCAAGGTGCCGACGAGGGCCGCAAGGGCCTCGAGCAGCTGGTGAAGGACCACCCCGACAACGCCAACTACCGGCTCGCGCTGGCGCAGCAGAAGACCTACAGCGAACCGACGCGCCGCGCCGGCATCCGCGAACTGGTCGAGCTGAGCAAGCAGCCCGCCGTGGCCGGCGCCGCGCGCGCGGCCTGGCGCCAGGCGCTGATCTGGCTCGACGCGCGCCAGCCCGACGTGCCGCTTTACCAGGACTACCTGAGCAGCAACCAGACCGATGCGGCCGTGGCTGCCCGGCTGGAAACGCTCACCACCGCCAAGGCCGCCGCGGCCAGCACGCCCGACGTGCCCGTGGGCGAAGGCTTCAAGGCGCTGGACCGCGGCGACGCGGCCACCGCCGAGCAGCGCTTCCAGCTGGCGCTGCGCGCCAAGGCCGACGACACCGAGGCCCTGGGCGGCCTGGGCCTGGTGCGGCTGCGCCAGGAGCGCTTCAGCGAAGCGCAGGAACTGCTGGAGCGCGCTGTGCGCGGCGGCGGCAGCAAATGGAATTCGGCGCTGCAAAGCGCCACCTACTGGACGCTGGTCGGGCAGGCCCGCGCCGCGCAAGGCAAGAACGACCTGCGCGGTGCGCAGTCGCTGTATGAACGCGCCGTGCGCATCGACGCGCGCGAACCCGTGGGCCAGAACGCGCTGGCCGACCTGCGCGCCGCCGCCGGCGACTTCGCGCAGGCCGAACAGGGCTACAAGCGCGTGCTCGAAAGCAAGCCGCAGAACACGCAGGCGCTGCGCGGGCTGATCTCGGTGTACGGCCAGACCGGCCGCCCCGACGAGGCCCTGGCGCTCGCGCGCCGCCTCACGCCCGAGCAGGCCACGCAGCTCGGCGGCCTGCGCGACATCCAGGTCGAGCAGGCACGCACCCGTGCCCGCCAGCAGGCCGATGCCGGCGACGCGGCCGGCGCGCAGCGCACGCTCGAAGACGCGATGCTCGCGGCGCCCGACAGCCCGTGGGTGCGCCTGGACCTGGCGAACATCTACCGCAAGCAAGGCATGGTGTCCGAGGCGCGCGGCGTGATGGAAGGGCTGCTGATGTCGCAGCCCGACATGCCCGACGCGCTGTACGCCAGCGCCCTGCTCGCCTCCGAAACGGGCGACTCGGCCGCCGGCATCCAGTACCTCGAACGCATTCCCGCCGCATCGCGCACGCGCGACATGGCCGGGCTGCAGCGCCGCCTGTGGGCGCAGTCGCAGGCCGCGCGCGCACTCGCATTGGCACGCCAGGGCCAGGTCGACGCGGCCCGCGGCGTGCTCGCCCAGGCCGAGTCGGCGCTGAGCACCGACATGCCGGCCGAACTGTGGGGCCAGCTGGCAGGCGCCTACGCGGAGATCGGCGACGCGCCGCGCGCACTCGCCATGAGCCGCCAGCTGCTCGCGCGCTCGCCCACCCCGAGCACCGGCGACCGCCTGCTGTATGCGTCGGTGCTGCTCAAGACCAAGCAGGACATCGAGCTGTCCGCCGTGCTGCGCCAGCTTGCCGGCGTGAACATGACGGCCGGCCAGCGCAACGACTTCGACAGCCTGCGCGTGGCCTTCGCGCTGCGACAGGCCGACGCGCTGCGCGAAGCCGGCAACCTGGAAGCCGCGTACAACGCGATGGCGCCGGTGCTTGCCGAGCGCCCGAACGACCCGCAGGCCATGGGCGCGCTGGCGCGCATGTACTCGGCGGCCCGCGACGAGAGCCAGGCCCTGGCCCTGTACCAGCGCATTCTTCAGCGCAACCCGACCGACCTGGACACCCTGCTGGCCGCCGCCGCCAGCGCCAGTGCGCAACGCGAACACGGCGAGGCCGAGAACTACGTCATGGCCGCGCTGAAGCAGGCGCCCGACCAGTCGCGCGTGCTGGCTGCCGCCGGCCGCGTGTACCGCAATGCGGGCGAAAGCCGCAAGGCCGAGCAGTACCTGCGCGCGGCGGTGGACGCCGAACGGCAGGTCGCCTCGGGCGGTGCGCCGGGCGGCGTGCCGTCGCAGATGGGAGGCGGCAACCCGTTCGCCGGCATGACCGGCAGCGGCGCGCCGGGCGCGGCCGTGCCCACGGGCTATCCGCCGGCCAACGGCAACCCGTTCGCGCAGCAGGCGCGCATGCAGCCGGTGTCCTATCCGGGTGCGGCGGCCGCGGCACCGGTCTACGCGCAGGCCTACCCTGCGGCGGGTTACCCCGTGAACCCGCAGCAGCAGGCCTACCCTGCCTACCCGGGCGGGGCAACGCCGAACGCCTACCCACCGGGTGCCCTGCCCTGGGGTACCGCCGCACCGGCGTCCACGGCCAAGGGCCGCGCGTCCACGGCCAAGGGCGCGACGCGCACCGCGCGCAACAACGCGAACAACGGCAACGTGCCGCAAGCCTCGGCCTATGTGGCACCGTCGATGCAGCCGATGCAGCAGTACCCGGTGCCCGGCACGCAGCAGGTGGCGCCGGTCTACATTCCGCAGGCGCAACCGGGCGGCTATCCGGTGTATCCGCAAGCCAATGCGGCCTATGCGCAGGCCAACGCCCCGCGCAGCGAACCCAGCTGGAATGCGCCGCTGCGCCCCGCGCCGGCGACCACGCTGACCTCCGAGTTGCAGGACCTCGAGGCGCAGCGTGCCGTCAGCCTCACCGCCGGCACCGTCTTTCGCAACCGTGCGGGCGAAGCGGGCCTGAGCCGGCTGTCGGACTTCCAGCTGCCGGTGCAGGCACGCTTTCCGGTCGGCGAAGGCAAGATCGTCGTGGGCGTGACGCCCACGGTGCTCGACGCCGGCACGCCCGCCAGCGACTACCCCACCGGCAGCCGCTTCGGCGGCGGCCCGGCGGCGGCGCTCAATGCGCTGCGCAGCGGCACGACGACCAACCAGCAGAACGCCAGCGGCGTCGGCCTGAACGTGGGCTACGAAGGCAAGAACCTCGAGGCCGGCATCGGCACCACGCCATTGGGTTTCCCGACCACGAACGTGGTGGGCAACGTCACCTTCAAGGGTGGCTTCGGCGACTCGTGGACCTACAAGGCCGACCTCTCGCGCCGCGCGGTGACGGACAGCGTGCTGTCGTTCGCCGGCGCGAAGGACGAGCGCACCAACGAGCGCTGGGGCGGCGTGGTCGCCACCGGCGCGCGCGGCGACATCGGCTACGACGACGGCACCTACGGTGTGTACGGCTACCTCGCGGCGCACGGCATCACGGGCAAGAACGTGGCCAGCAACTCGCGCTTCGAAACGGGCGGCGGCGCCTACCTGCACCTGCTGAACAGCGCCAGCTCCAAGCTCACGCTGGGCATGAACATCGGGCTGATGGGCTACGACAAGAACCTCAGCTACTACACCTTCGGGCAAGGCGGCTACTTCAGCCCGCAGAGCTTCGTGAGCGTGGCGTTCCCGGTCGACTGGACCGGCCGCGCCGACCGGCTCTCATGGCGTGTGAACGCCTCGCTGGGCGTGCAGTCGTTCACCCAGAAGTCGTCGCCCTACTTCCCGACGGACCCGACGCGCAACGCCGGCGCATCGAGCGCGGCCAGCGAAGCGCTGGCGCTGGGCCTGAGCAGTGCGGTCTACAACAACACGTACGCCAGCACGTCGAAGACCGGCCTGGCCTACAACCTGGCCGCGGTGCTCGAGTACCAGCTGGCGCCGAAGATGTTCCTGGGGGGTGCGCTCGGCTTCAACAACGCGCAGAACTACCGCCAGTTCACCGGCAGCGTGTACCTGCGCTACATGTTCGGCGGCTCGAGCACGCTGGGTGCGCCGGGCTACGGCAGCGGGAGCGGCACCACGCTGAACCCGATGACCTCGCCCTACACGCCGCTGCTCTGACGCGCAAGCCGGGGCGCCGGGCCCCGGTTCGGCGCCCTGTCAGCTGGGGGCCACAGCGGGCAGCACGATCGTGCCGGTCGGCGCGTCGGTGCCCCACAGGGGCGCCTGCTCGTACTGCGCCACCCATTGCACGATGTCCTTGGCGGCCATTGGCCTGGCAATGCCGTAGCCCTGGGCCAGCGTGCAGCCCATGGCGAGCAGCACTTCGCCCAGCTTCGCGGTTTCCACGCCCTCGGCCACCGCCGTGAGGCCGAGCGCATTCAGCAGCGCCAGGATGCCCTGCACGATGGCGCGGTCCTGTTCGTTCTCGGCCATGCCGCGCACGAAGGACTGGTCGATCTTCACGGCAGACACCGGCAACTGGCGCAGGTAGGTCAGCGACGAATAGCCGGTGCCGAAGTCGTCGATGGTGACGCCCACGCCCAGCGCCTTGCAGGCCTCCACGAACAGGGCGACGTTCGCGAACTGGCTGATGGCCGTGGTCTCGAGGATTTCCAGCTCGAGCATGCCGGCGCCCAGCTTCGGAAACTGCGCCAGGTGGCGCGCCAGCCGGTCGACGAAGTCCCAGCGCATCATGTGGCGCGGCGCGACGTTCACGCTCACCGAAATCTGCAGGCCCGCCAGGCGCCACTGGTGCGCCTGCCAGAGCGCGGTGGCAATGGCCCAGTCGCCCACCTGCTCGACCAGCGCATCGTCCTCGATGAGCGGCACGAACTGCACGGGTGGCAGCAGGCCGCGCTCGGGGTGCTGCCAGCGGATCAGTGCCTCCACGCCGACCACCACGCCGCGCTGCATGTCGACCTTGGGCTGGTAGACCAGGAAGAACTCGCCCTGCAGCAGCCCTTCCTGGATGCGCTGGCGTTCGCGCACGATCTGCTCGTCGGCGCGCGCCTGCGGGGCGTCGAAATAGTGCACCTTGCCGTCGGCCGCGCGCTTGGCGAAGAAGGCCGCGTGCTGCGCCTGGCGCAGGGCGGTTTCGGGCGGCGGGCCGTTGCTGTCGAGCATCATGGCGCCGATGCTGGCGTCGATGCTGGCGGGCTGGTCGCGCCAGACCCAGGGCTCGGCCAGCGCGGTCTGGATGCGTTCGAGCACCTGCGCGCATTGCGAGGTGCCCAGGCCGGCGAACACGGCCGCGAACTCGTCGCCGCCCACCCGGGCCATCACGCTCTCGCGGGGCAACTGCGCCTGCACGCGGCGGGCCACCTCTTCGAGCGCGGCATTGCCCGCGACCATGCCCAGGCGGTCGTTCAGCTCGGCAAAGCGGTCGACGTCGATGTAGCAGACAGCCGCCAGGCGCTTGCCTGCCCGGGCCCAATCGGCCATCAGCGGGCGCAGCACCTCATCCGGCGGAAGGCGTGCCGAACCGTCGTAGTACGAAGGCAATGAGACGGGAGGTTGGGTGTTCGACAAAAGACTGTGGCTCCGGAAAGTCGCGGACTATTGTTCTCCCAATTCGGGGCATTCTGCGGTCAGGCACCCAGAAATGTTACACGCGCAGTGTGCGCACAACACTCGTGCATGCATCCCGCGGCCGCCGCCAGCCGGGCTAGCCACAGAACGCACCCACCACCCGGCCGGTGGACTCGATCTGCACGCTGAGCCGCGTGATGTCCGGCGCCGGATAGTCGGTGTCCGCGGCCAGCACGACGCGCGCCAGCGTGGCGCCCGCGCGCTGGCGCATTTCTTCCAGCAGCTGCGGGGTCGCACGCAGGCCCAGCCCGAAACGCGCGGCAGCGGCCCGGCAGGCCTCGGGCGGCGCGGCGAAGCTCGGCGGCTCGGGCACCTCGGAGGTAAGCGGCCGGTCCTTCGGGGGTGCCTGGCAGCCTGCGAGCAGCAAGCCCGTACCCATCGCCAGGGCCACGGCCCTCAGTGCAAACCGGACCCGGCCTGGACCATTCATCGTCATGCGCATGTGTTCTTGCTCCTTGAAACTGGGCGAGAGCTTAGGGGACCCGGCGACGGCCCCGCGGCACAGGTTACGCCCGCGCCCGGGCAAAGCATCAACTAATTCACGCTGCCGCAGGCCGGTCTCGCGTTCGAGGCGTATGCTGAAACCGACGCCCGCACCCAGGCCCACCGGCCGCCCCTTCCATGACACAGCAGCAGCCTGCCCCCACTGTTTTCCTGATCGACGTCGACAACACCCTGCTCGACAACGACCGGGTCATTGCCGACCTTCGCAAGCACCTCGAGGACGCCTTCGGCGCCGACAGCGCCAACCGCTACTGGACAGCGTTCGAGCAGTTGCGCGGCGAACTGGGCTACGTCGACTACCTGGGCGCCCTGCAGCGCTACCGCGCCGAGGAAAGCCGCCACGGCATGAGCGACTCCCGGCTGCTGCTGATGTCGAGCTTTCTCATCGACTACCCCTTCGCCGAGCGGCTCTACCCCGGCGCGCTGGAGGCCCTGAAGCACCTGCGCCGCCATGGGCCCACGGTGATCCTGTCCGACGGCGACGTGGTGTTCCAGCCGCGCAAGGTGCAGCGCTCGGGCCTGTGGGACGCCACCGAGGGCCGCGTGCTGATCTACGTGCACAAGGAGCAGATGCTCGACGCCATCGAGCAGTGCCACCCGGCGAAGCACTACGTCATGATCGACGACAAGCTGCGCATCCTGTCGGCCATGAAGGCCATCTGGGGGCCGCGTCTGACGACGGTCTTCGTGCGGCAAGGGCACTATGCGCTGGACACGCAGGCCATTGCCGCCTACGCCCCCGCCGACATCACCATCGAACGCATCGGCGACCTGATCAACTTCGACTTTCCATCGACATGAGCCAAGCCACCAACCCACTCGCGGGCCAGCCCGCCCCGCTCGACCTGCTGGTCAACGTGCCGCGACTGATCTCGGCCTACTACACCGGGCGGCCCGACCCGTCCGTGGCCAGCCAGCGCGTGGCCTTCGGCACCTCGGGGCACCGCGGCTCTTCGTTCGACGACGCCTTCAACGAATGGCACGTGCTGGCCATCAGCCAGGCCATCTGCGACTACCGCAAGCACAAAGGCATCGACGGCCCGCTGTTCCTGGGCATCGACACGCATGCGCTGTCCACGCCGGCCTTCAACAGCGCGGTGGAGGTGCTCGCGGCCAACGGGGTCGAGCTGATGATCTCGAAGGACGACGAATACACGCCCACGCCGGCCGTGTCGCACGCGATCCTGGTCTACAACCGAGGCCGAACCACAGGCCTGGCCGACGGCATCGTCATCACGCCTTCGCACAACCCCCCCGAGAGCGGCGGCTTCAAGTACAACCCGCCCAACGGCGGCCCGGCGGGCACCGACATCACCTCGGCCGTCGAAGCGGCGGCCAACAGGATGCTGGCCAACAACCTCGAGGGCGTGAAGCGCATGCCGCTCGCGCAGGCCCTGCGCGCCTCGACCACGCACCGGCACGACTACCTCAACACCTACGTCGAGGACCTGGCGCAGGTGCTGGACATGGACGCGATCCGCGGCGTGGACATCGACCTGGGCGTCGACCCGCTGGGCGGTGCCGGCGTGCACTACTGGCCGGCGATCGCGGCGCGCTACAAGCTGTCGCGGCTCAGCGTGCTGAGCCAGGAGGTCGACCCGACCTTCCGCTTCATGTCGCTCGACTGGGACGGCCGCATCCGCATGGACCCCTCGTCGCCCGACGCCATGCACAAGCTGATTGCCCTGAAAGACCGCTTCGGCATCGCCTTCGCCTGCGACACCGACCACGACCGCCACGGCATCGTGGCGGGCAGCACGGGGCTGATGCAGCCCAACAGCTACCTCGCCGTGATGATCGACTACCTCTACACGCACCGCCCGCAATGGCCCGCGCAGGCGGCGGTCGGCAAGACGGTGGTGAGCAGCCAGATGATCGACCGCGTCACCGCGCGGCTGGCGCGCAGGCTGTACGAGGTGCCGGTGGGCTTCAAGTGGTTCGTCGACGGGCTGGTCGATGCCTCGCTGGCCTTCGGTGGCGAAGAGAGCGCAGGCGCGACCTTCCTGCGCCACGACGGCACGGTGTGGACCACCGACAAGGACGGCATGGTGCCCGCCCTGCTCTCGGCCGAGATCGCCGCGCGCACCGGGCGCGACCCGGGCGAGCGCTACGCGGAGCTGACGCAGGCGCTGGGCCAGCCGGTGTCCGACCGCGTGGACGCGGCGGCCACCGTCGAGCAGAAGAAGCGGCTGTCGAGCCTGTCGCCGGAACAGATCCGCTCCACCGAACTGGCGGGCGACAAGATCGTGAACGTGCTGAGCCATGCGCCGGGCAACGGCGCGCCCATCGGCGGCGTGAAGGTGGTCACCGAGAACGGCTGGTTCGCGGCGCGGCCTTCGGGCACGGAGAACATCTACAAGATCTACGGCGAGAGCTTCAAGGGCACGGAGCACCTGGCACGCATCCTCGAAGAGGCGCAGCAGGTGGTGGACGGGGCGCTCTCGGGGTCTTGATGCCATGCACACGCTGGTGCTGCGGCTGAACCCGGGTGACGACCTGCGGACGTCGCTCGATGCGGCCTTGAAGCAAGCCGGTGCACAGGCCGCGTTCGTCGTCTCGGGCATCGGCAGCCTGCGCGGGGCCAGCGTGCGCTTCGCGGGTGCCGAGACGCCGGCACGCATCGAGGGCGACCTGGAAATCCTCACGCTGGCGGGCAGCCTGTCGCCCGACGGTTCGCACATTCACATGAGCGTGTCGGACAGCGAGGGCCGGGTCTTCGGCGGGCATGCGGCGCCCGGGTGCGTGGTACGCACCACAGCCGAAATCCTTGTCGCCGTGCTGCCCGACTGGCAGTTCGCGCGCACGCACGACCCGCTTACCGGCTACGCCGAATTCAGTGCGGCTTGTCGTTCAGGTCGTACTTCATGATGCGGCCATGGCGGCCTTCGAGGTCGCGCTCGACGGCGTAGACATCGCCACTCGGCGCGCTGCGCTGCGAGAGCACCGCATCGAGCGACGCGAGATCGGCCGCATCCAGCTGAAGGTCGAGCACCTTCAGGTGATCCGCCAAGTGGTCGCCGCGCCGCACACCGACGATCACGGCCGCCACGGCCTCTTGCTGCAGCACCCAGCGCATCGCCACCGTCGAGATCGACACGCCATGCCGCAGCGCGATCTGCTTCAGTTGCCCCAGCAACTGCTGGAACAGGTCCCAGCCGCCGAAGTCGTCGATGATGAGCTTGTACTTGACCAACGAGCGGTTCTCGAACGACTGGCCCGGATCGCCGACGCCCAGCCAGCGCTCCGACAGGAAGCCGCCGGCCACGCTGCCGTAGCACAGCAGCTTCATTCCTGACTGCATTCCGTACGGCGCCATCAGCGGCGCGGGCCGCTGGTCGAGCAGCGAATACTGCACCTGCATGCTGAACAGCGGCACGCCCGCATCGGCCATCTCGCGCGCGTGCGCGGTGTCGAAGTTGGTGCCCCCCAGGCGGTCGATCTTGCCGGCGCGCTGCAGTTCCACCAGCCAGTGCGCCACCTCGAGATAGCGCGGCACGGCGTAGTTCCACCAGTGGAACTGCACGAGGTCGAGCCGCTCCATCCGCAGGCGCTTCAGCGAGCGGTCGATGATCTGCTCGACCTGGCGCTTGTCGATGCTCGGCAGGAGGGCCAGGTCGGGCACGAACTTGGTATGCACGCGCAGCTGCGAGAGGCTGTCACGGCCATGGCGCTGGACGTGGTCGGCGCGAAACTCGCCGATCATTTCTTCCACGCCGGTGTAGATGTCGGCGCAATCGAAGGTGGTGATGCCGGCGTCGTAGTACGCCGCCATGTCGGCGATGGCACGCGTGCGGTCCACGTCGCCGTGGCCGCCGGCCAACTGCCAGCCGCCCTTCAGCAGGCGTGAAATTTCATAGCCGGGCGCAAGTTCGATGCGGTGTTGCGAATTCTTCGAAGGCTGCGAGGGGTTCATGGGGACTCGTTCGATGGATGGACAACCGCCGTGGTGTCGGCGTGGCGAAAGGTGCGCAGCCCGATGCGCGTGATGAGAAAACGCGAGGGACAGTTCGGGTCGGGACAGGCCACCTCGGCGTCGGTGCTCATCCAGTCGTTCGCGTCGGTGGGCCGCTGCTTGGCGGCCAGCAGCGGCAGCAAGGCGCCCAGCGAATAGATCGAGAAGCCCTGCCCCTCGGGCAGGTGCAGCATCTCACCGCGCAATTCGAAATGGTCGCCGACCTTGGCGCCGCAGTAGATGCGGGCGCCTTCCGGCGCGACGACTTCGACGCGCAGGTCGTGGAGCGTGAAACTGGGGTCGGGGGTCATCGTGGGCCTCGCATGTTCAGGTGTGCAGGTGATCAGGTGTTCAAGGGTTGGGCGGCGTCACCGACAGAATGATTTCGGTCGGCGCCTTCGACTGGTTCAGGTAGCGGTGCGGCAGGCGCGAGTCGAACGAGATGCTCTCGCCCGCCAGCACCGGGTAGTCGACGCCCGCGATCTGCGCCACCAGCGCGCCCGCGACCACGTACACGCACTCGGTCGATGCGTGGCCGCGCGGTTCGTCGGCCGATACCTGGCCGGGTTGCAGCACCGCGCGCAACACTTCGAGCTGGCCATTGCCGGCCGTGAGGCGCTCGTAGCCGACCTGCCCCTTGGGCGCGGTGAGCAGCGAGCGTTCGCCGGGGCGGCTGATCCACACCGACGCCGGGGCGGTTTCGGAGAACAGCGAGGAGACCGACTCGCCGAACACGCCGGCCAGGCGCCGCATGGTCTCGAGGCTGGGGTCGGTGATGGCGCGCTCGATCTGGCTGAGCAGCGTGGCCGACACACCGGCCTGGGTCGCGAGCTCGCGCAAGGACAGGCCGCGTGCGGTCCGAAGCTCCTTCAGTCGCTCACCGATCATTCGGGCGCTCCATGAGTTGTGCAGTGTGGCTTCATTGATTGGCGATGGTATGTGCTGTGCGACTGCACGTCAACGGTGCATTCGATCAAAGGTGGTGCATAGCTATTACCTGGAAATAGCTGAAACCCTGCTTGCGTTTTTTGACAACCTGATTGCACACTCCAGCCAGTTTTGTGCAGTATCACTTTACAGGAGCAGAGAGATGGTCGACACCCCTCCCGCGCGCAGCAGCCAGCCACCCCGCCTGGGCCACCGATGGCTGCTGGTCTTCCCCTTTGTCTGGCAGGCCTGCCTCGCACCGGCGGTGAACGACATCGCAGTCCGGCCCTTCGGCATGCCCTTTCCGATGTTCTGGCAGATGGCGGGCATCGTGCTCACGAGCGTGGTGATTGCGCTCGTCTTCCGGCTCGACGCGCGGGCAGGCGTCGAAGCCGAAGAGGCCGACTTTCTGGAAAAGAGCCTGAAGGCCGAAGATGCTGGCAAGGACGGTGCGCCATGAAGCTCGTGATCGTCCTTGCCATCCTGCTGGCCACCGTGGCGGGCGCCGTGGCCTACGGCCGCCGCACGGGTCACGGCAAGAGCTTCGCCGACTGGGCCGTCGGGGGCCGCAGCCTCGGCACGCTGGTGTTCTGGTTCATGAACGCCGGCGAGGTCTACACCACCTTCGCGGTACTCGGCATCTCGGGGTATGCATGGGCGCTGGGCGCGCCAGCCTACCTGGCGTTCTGCTCGGTCTCGATGAGCTATGCGGTCGGCTACTGGCTGATGCCGAAGATCTGGCGCGCAGGACGGCTGCGCGGGTTGCTCACGCAGTCGGACTTCTTTGCCGCGCGCTACGACGCGCCCTGGCTCGGCGTGCTGACGGGCATGGTCGGCATCGCGTCGCTGGTGGTGTACGTGCAGATCCAGCTGGTGAGCCTCGGGCTGATCGTGCAGCTCACGCTGGGCAACAGCATCTCCAGCGAAGCCGCGACCATCGGCGCCGGCGTGCTGATGATCGCCTTCGTGTTCACGGCCGGTGTGCGCTCCGCCGCCTTCGCGGCCGGCGTGAAGGACATCCTGATGGTGGTCGTCGTGGTGCTGCTGAGCGTGACGGTGGCCAGCAAGGTCGGCGCGGCCTCGCTGATGGACCTGTTCTCGATGGCGGAAAGCAAGCACCCGGGCATCGGCAAGTTTCCGGGGCTGGACGCCACCTCGCCCACCACGGCGATCTGGCTCATGACCTCGGCCATCAACATCGCGCTGGGCAACTGGGTCTTTCCACACCTGTTCCAGATGTCGTACACGGCGCACAGCGCTACCGCCATCCGTCGCAACGCGATCTGGCAGCCGCTGTATTCGCTGGCCTATTTCTTCATCATCCTGCTGGGTTTCGCGGCACTGCTGGCCAACACCCAGCCGCCGGGCGGCAACCTGAACGCTGCCCTGCTGCAGTTCGTGTCGGACCGTTACCCGGCCTGGACGGTCGGGCTGCTTGCGGGCACGGGCTTTCTGCTGGCGCTGGCGCCAGGCTCGCTGCTGCTGCTGACGGCGGGCTCGATCTTCACGCGCAACGTGGTGCAGCCGTTCCGGCCCGGACTGGGCGAGCGCGGGTCACTGGCGCTTTCGCGCGGCTCGCTGGTTGTGTTCGCGGCAATCGCGGTGTGGCTGTCGATCAGCCAGAAGGGTTCGCTGGTGAAGATCCTGCTCGACGCCTATTCGGCCATCGGCATGCTGGCGCCCGGCGTGTTCCTCGGATTCCTGTGGAAACGCACCAGCGCCATCGGCGTGCTCGCCGGGTTGGTGGCGGGCTTCGTCGCCTTGCTGGCGCCGTTCGCGGCGAAGTTCTGGGCGACGGCGGCGCCGCAGTGGGAGGCCGGCCTGATCGCGATGGCGATCAACGCCGCCGTGGTCGTGGTGGTGAGCCTGGCCACCCGTGCGCCGCAGCGCGATGCGGTCGCGCTGGGGCTGCAGCCTCGGGCGGCCTGAAGCGGGCTCAGCCTTCCAGCGCCTCCACGCGCAGCGTCACCACCGGGCCGGCCACTTCGGTCCGTGCCTGCAGCGCATGCACCGCCAGGTCGAGCGTGCCCTGCGCCACGGGGCCGGTCAGCACCAGCACCTGCGGGCCCACGCCCGGTTTCTCGGCGGCCACTGCGACCTGCCGCACCGGCACGCGCTGTTCCGCGAGGCAGGCCGTCACCGCCTGGATCTGGCCGACAGCCGTGACCGGCACGCGCAGGTAGTGCGCGGTGTGCACAGCGGCGCGGGGAAGCACCGCCAGCGCGTTCGTCGCGTGGGCATGCACGCCGAGGTGCGGCACGTGCTGCGTGGCGTGAACGCCGTCGAGCCGCGCCACGTCGACCAGGTCGGCGATCACGGCGGACGCGGTCTGCTCCGAGCCTGCGCCCGCGCCGTAGTACATCGTGAGGCCTGCCGCATCGCTCTTGACCATGACGGCGTTCATCGAGCCGTTCACATGCGCCATCAGGTGCTCGGCCGGCACCAGTGCAGGCTGCACGCGCAGCTCCACGCCATTCGCCTGCCGGCGCGCCACGCCCAGCAGCTTGATGCGGTAGCCGAGTTGCTCGGCGCAAGCCACGTCCGCGCCCTGCAGGGACGTGATGCCTTCCACCTGTGCGTCATCGAAGCGCAGCGGCATGCCGAAGGCATTGGCGGCGAGCAGGGTCAGCTTGTGGGCGGCGTCGATGCCTTCGATGTCGAAGCTGGGGTCGGCTTCGGCGTAGCCCAGCGCCTGTGCCTGGGAGAGCGCGGCGGCGAAGTCCAGGCCTTCGTCGCGCATCTTGCTGAGAATGAAGTTGGTGGTGCCGTTGATGATGCCGGCCACCCACTCGATGCGGTTGGCGGCCAAGCCTTCGCGCAGCGCCTTGATGATGGGGATGCTCACCGCCACGGCGCCTTCGTAGGCCACGACCACGCCGTGCACCCGCGCCGCCGCGAATATTTCCGTGCCGTGGACAGCCAGCAGCGCCTTGTTGGCCGTGACCACGTGCTTGCCTTGCGCAATGGCGGCCAGCACCCAGTCGCGTGCGGCACCGGTGCCGCCGGCCACTTCCACGACGACGTCGACATCGGGGTGCGTGGCGACCTGCATAGGGTCGGCCGTCAGCGCCACGCGGTCGCCCACGATGCCCGTTGCCCGCGCCAGGTCGCGCGCCGCGACGATCACCAGCTCGATCGGCCGGCCGGCGCGGGCCGCGATGTCGGCCCGGTTGCGCGCCAGCACGCGAAACGTGCCCGAGCCCACGGTGCCGATGCCGATCATCCCCACGCGCAGGGCACGGATGGCCGCCCGATCGGTTTTCAGGCTGCCGGGCAGAGGCTCGAGGGATTCAACAGGATCGCGGTACATGGACATCTCCAGACGAAAAAACAAAACCCAGCTGCCAGAGCTGGGTTCATTCGTTCGGGGGGAGAGCGATACACCAGGTGGCTGCCGGAACGGCCACCTGCGCGTGTCAGGTGACCGCGGAGGTAATGGTGGTAATCATTCGAGCAACAACCATCGCCTGCACGGAGGCAGGCGGCATCATGCGAGCCATGGAGGCTGCGGCGGATGCGGGGTTGGAGTTGTGGCTCGTCATGAAGGCCCGGAGTGTACAACAGGCTTTTTGGGCCGCCCGGCTCAGGGCGCGGCCGACAGCCGCCTTTCGAGCCACACGCTGTAGCGCGAGAGGCCGAAGCACAGCACCCAGTACACCGCCGCGACGAAGAGGTAGCCCTCGAGGTAGAACGGCCGCCATGTGGGGTCGCCGCCCAGCGCCAGGCCCAGCGCGCCGGTCAGCTCGAACAAGCCGACCACGGTCACGAGCGAGGTGTCCTTCAGCGTGCCGACCACGCTGTTGGTCAGTGCGGGTACCACGAGGCGCAGCGCCTGCGGCAGCACGATGTCGCGCTGCACCGGCCAGCGCCCGAAGCCCAGCGCCATCGCCACGTCGGTCTGCCCGCGCGGCACGGCCTGCAGCCCGCCACGGATGATCTCGGCGAGGTAGGCTGCCACGAACAGCGTGAGTCCGGCCAGCACGCGCACCAGCACATCGGGCTGCCAGCCGGCGGGCCACAGCAGCGGGAGCAGGAACGACGCCATGAACAGCACCGAGATCAGCGGCACGCCGCGCACCAGCTCGATGTAGCTCGCGCTCAAGGTGCGCACCACCGGCCAGCCCGAACGGCGCCCCAGCGCCAGCAGCAAAGCCAGCGGAAAGGCCAGCGCCAGCCCGACCACCGCCAGCCCGATGGTCAGCGGCAGGCCGCCCCAGCGACTGGTGGGCACAGGGGCCAGGCCGAGCACGCCGCCACGCATCAGCCCCACGAACAGCAGCAGCGCGACGACCCACAGCGGCAGCAGCCACCAGCGCCAGCTGCGGGGCCAGGCGCTCAGCACCGTCACGGCCGACAGCACGACCACCGCGATGGCCGGACGCCATTGCTCTTCGTAGGGAAAGCGTCCGAACAGCATCGGGCGCCATTTCTCCGCCACCACGCCCCAGCAGGCCCCGTGCTTCACCGCGCGGCAGGCTTCGGCGTCGGGCCGGAACACGGCGTGCACCACACCCCATTCAACGACATGAAAGCCGACCCACGCCAGCACCGCCAGAAGCAGCACCGTGGCCAGCGCACGCAGCGGCGAACCCCACAGTTCGCTGCGCCACGCGATGGGCCCCTGCGCGACGTTCCTCATTGCCAGCCTCGCAAGGCGACGCGCGCGTTGTATCGGTTCATGCCGAAGGAAATCAGCAGCGACAGCATCAGGTAGACCGCCATGATGATGGCGATGCACTCGAAGGCACGGCCGTTGGAGCCGATGGTGGTGTTGGCCACCGACACCAGCTCCGGATAGCCCACGGCCACCGCCAGCGACGAATTCTTGGTCAGGCTGAGCAACTGGTTGGTGAGCGACGGCACGATCACCCGCAGCGCCTGCGGCAGCACGACGATGCGCAACTGCTGCCCCGACGACAGCCCAAGCGCCTGCCCCGCCAGCACCTGCCCCTGCGACACCGACAGGATGCCCGCGCGCACGATCTCCGCCACGAACGCGGCCGAATAGAAGCTCAGGCCGGCAACGATGGTCACGTACTCCGGGCTCAGCGCCGCGCCGCCGCTCACGCCGAAGTCGCCGCGCTCGGGCCATTCGAAATGCGTGGGCCACCAGCCGCCCTCGCCCGCCACCGGCCAGGGCACGGCGAGGCCGCCCTTGCTGAGCCACACGCCCGGCAACAGCCGAACGGGCTCGGTCGGGTCGGGCAGCAGGTTGGCCATGGCGAAGGCCAGCATCAGCAGCTGCACCAGCAGCGGCACGTTGCGCAGCAGCTCGACATACGCGGTGCAGATGCCGCGCAGGAGCACATGAGGCGCCAGCCGGCCGATGCCGATCAGCGTGCCGAGCACCACCGAGAAAATGGCTGCGGGCACCGCCGCGCGCACGGTGTTGATCAGGCCCGCCAGGAAGGCGCGCCAGGACGGCTGGCCCGCATCGAAGTCGAGCCAGCCCTCGCTGATGGAAAAGCCCGCGGGCTCGGTCAGAAAGTCGAAGCCGGAGCGAACGCCACGCGCGCGAAGCACCTCGAGCGCATGGTGGACCACCCAGACCGCGCCGGCCACGACGGCCAGCACCAGCAGCGCCTGGACGACCCAGGCCAGCCAGGCGCCGCGGCGCGAGGCCTCAGGACTCATCGAACCGGGGGTGCGTAGATGAGGCCGCCCTTGCTCCACAGGTTGTTGGAGCCGCGCGGCAGCTTCAGCACCGACTTCGGTCCGACGTTGCGCTCGAACATTTCGCCGTAGTTGCCCACGGCCTTGATGGCGCGGAACGACCAGTCCTTGTCCAGGCCCAGCAGCTTGCCCAGGTCTTCACCGGTGCCGACCAAGCGCTGCTGCGCGGGGTCCTTGCTGTTGGCCTTGAGCTCGTCGGCGTTGGCCTGCGTGACGCCGAATTCCTCGGCTTCGATCAATGCGTTGGGCACCCACTTGGCAATGGCGAACCACTCGTCGTCGCCGCGGCGCACCAGCGGTGCGAGCGGCTCCTTGGAGATCAGCTCGGGCAGGATGAGGTAGTCGTCGGGGTTGGGCGCTTCCTTGTTGCGCAGGCCGGCCAGCGCCGAGGCGTCGGTCGTGAAGGCCTGGCAGCGGCCCGAGAAGAAGGCCTTGAACGAGGCCTCGAAGCTCTCGAACACGACGGTCTTGACCGGGATGTTCAGGCCGCGAAAGTAGTCGGAAACGTTCTTCTCGTTGGTGGTGCCCGATTGCGTGCAGATGGTCGCGTTCTTCAGCTGCTTGGCACTCGTCACCTTGAGCTTCTTCGGCACCAGGAAGCCCTGGCCGTCGTAGTAGGTGATGGTGGTGAAGTTGAAGCCCAGCGACGCGTCGCGCGTGAGCGTCCAGGTGGTGTTGCGCGCGAGGATGTCGATTTCGCCGGCCTGCAGGGCTGAGAAGCGCTGCTGCGAATTGAGCGGCACGAAGTCGACCTTCTTCGCATCGCCGAGCACGGCCGCCGCGATGGCGCGGCAGGTGTCGACGTCGAGGCCCGACCAGTTGCCCTGCGTGTCCGGTGCGGAGAAGCCCGCCACGCCGTTGGTCACGCCGCACTTGACGGTGCCGCGCTGCTTGACGGCGTCGAGCGTCTTGCCTGCGAAGGCCGGTGCGGCAGCGGCCAGCGCGAGGACGCAGGCGGCGGCGAGCAATGCCGGGCGGAATCGATTGTTCATTGGTGTGTTCTCCTCATCAGTAAGCGAAAGGCAGTGTACGGGCCGGCACCGGACTCTGCCAAAGAACTCGGGGTTGGATGCATATGCACGGCAAGAGGCTGACTGGAAGTGCCGGATGTTCACTACCATACGGCCCTCTCAACACTCTCACTGGAACCTACTCAAATGGTCAAATCCGACGACACCGGCAAGTTCATCCTGCGTGTTTCGCTAGGCGTGCTGATCCTGCTGCATGGCATCGCCAAGCTGCAGGGCGGCGTCGGCTTCATCTCCGGCATGCTGGCACAGCATGGGCTGCCGGGCGCGCTGGCCTACCTGGTCTACATCGGCGAGATCGTGGCGCCCGTGCTGCTGATCATCGGTCTCTACACGCGGCCGGCCGCCTGGATCGTGGCCATCAACATGCTGGTGGCGTTCGCGCTGGTCCACATGAAGGACCTGACCGCACTCGGCAAGCAAGGCGGCTGGGCGCTGGAACTGCAAGGCATGTTCCTGTTCGCGGCGCTGGCCCTGGCGTTCATGGGCGGCGGCCGCTTCGCCCTCAGCAGCAAGTACAACTGAGCAGCGTCAATCGTCGTCGGCCGCATCGAGGCCTGGAAACAGGACCTCGGTGTAGCCGAAGCGCGAGAAATCGCGCACCCGCATCGGGTACAGCTTGCCCAGCAGGTGGTCGACTTCATGCTGCACCACGCGCGCATGGAAGCCCGTGGCAATGCGCTCGATCGGGTCGCCGTACGGATCGAGCCCGGTGTAGCGGATGTTGGCGAAGCGCGGCACCACGCCGCGCAGGCCCGGCACCGAAAGACACCCTTCCCAGCCCTCTTCCTCCGTGTCGTCCAGCGCGGTGATGACGGGGTTCAGCAGCACGGTGCGGGGCACCGGCGGCGCATCGGGATAGCGGGGGTTGACGATGTCGGTGCCGAAGATCACGAGTTGCAGGTCGACGCCGATCTGCGGCGCCGCAAGGCCGGCGCCGTTGACCGCATGCATGGTCTCGAACATGTCGCGCACCAGCAGATGCAGTTCGTCGGTATCGAAGGCGGTGACCGGCTGTGCAATGCGCAGCAACCGGGGATCGCCCATTTTCAGGATGTCGTGAATGGCCATGGCGGAATTATCGCCACCGGCCCTCACCCAATGACGACTCAGGGTTTGTCGGCGAGCGACGGGCCCTCACGGGCCGGCACGCCCGGTGGCGGGCGCATCACGCTGCCTGCGAGCGGCGCCTGGCGCTGCTGCGGGAATGCCACGGCGGGGGGCCGACCTCCGCCGCCAGCACCGGGTTGCGGGTAGTTGCCAGGCCGCGCGCCCTGGTAGTTCGGACGTCCGCCTTGCGGATAGCCGGGTCGCGCTGCCGGATAGCCGGGCCGGCCGTAGTACTGGCGCCCACCGTCGTAATAAGGACGGCGATCACGCTCGTAGTAGCCGCCTCCATTGATGTAGACCGGCGCGGGTGCAACCACCACGGGCGCAGGCTCGCTGTAGTAGGGACCCGACGAGTAACCGCCGCCATAGCCCGCGTTGTAGCCGCCACCGTAGTACGGATCGCCGGGAACCCCCACGCAACCGCTCAGCAGCGCAACGCCGCCAAGTGCAACGCTGGCACCAAGAACTCGGATTTTTTTCATGAGGAACTCTCCTTGTGGCCTTCAGTTATCTTTCAACGTCAGGTTGTAGACCCTGTTGACTGCGCTGCGATGAAGCGGCGTAACGGCCGGTAAAGAGGGCCTGCCGCCGCCTCATCCTTCGGGCGCTGCCGCTGGCAATCCGTTGGCAAGAATCTCCAGCATACGCGCCTCGTCGATGACCTCGACCCCGTTGTCCCGGGCCTTGTCCAGCTTGCTCCCGGCGTCTTCGCCGGCCACGAGGTAATGGGTTTTCTTGCTGACGGAGCCGGACACCTTTGCACCGGCCGCTTCCAACTTATCCTTCGCCTCGTCGCGGCTCAGCGTAGGAAGGGTACCGGTGATGACGAAGGTCAGGCCCGCCAAGGGCTTGGGCGCGCGGACCGCAGGCTCGCCCTCTTCCCAGGTCAGGCCGCAGGCGCGCAACTGCTCGACCACCTCGCGGTTGTGCGGCTGGTCGAAGAAGGTGCGCAGGCTCTGCGCCACCACCGGCCCCACGTCGTTCACTTCGAGCAACTGCGCTTCGGTGGCGTCCATGATCGCGTCCAGCTTGCCGAAGTGCTTGGCCAGATCCTTCGCGGTCGTCTCGCCCACGTGGCGGATGCCCAAGCCGAACAGAAAGCGCGGCAACGTGGTCTTCTTCGACGCTTCGAGGGCGTCGACCAGGTTCTTCGCCGACTTGTCCGCCATGCGCTCCAGCCCGGCCAGCGTGGTGAAGCCCAGCTTGTACAGGTCGGGCAAGGTGCGGATCAGGTTGGCATCGACCAGCTGCTCGACGAGCTTGTCGCCGAGCCCGTCGACATCGACCGCGCGCCGCGCCGCGAAATGCAGGATCGCTTCCTTGCGCTGCGCCGCGCAGAACAGTCCACCTGTGCAGCGGTAGTCGACCTCGCCCTCCTCGCGCACGGCCTCCGAATCGCATACGGGGCACCGGTGCGGCATGGTGAACTGCGCGCCGCGCTCGCCGTCGGGTTTGGCCAGGCTCTCGGGCACGACGCCGACCACTTCGGGAATCACGTCGCCGGCCCGCCGCACGATGACGGTGTCGCCCACGCGCACGTCCTTGCGGCGTGCCTCGTCCTCGTTGTGCAGCGTGGCATTGGTCACGGTCACGCCGCCGACGAACACCGGCGCGAGCTTGGCCACCGGCGTGAGCTTGCCGGTGCGCCCGACCTGGATCTCGATGCCCAGCACCTCGGTCAGCTGCTCTTGCGCGGGGTACTTGTGGGCCACGGCCCAACGCGGCTCGCGCGAAACAAAGCCCAGTTGCCGCTGCAGCTCGATGCTGTCGACCTTGTAGACCACGCCGTCGATGTCGTAGGGCAAGGCATCGCGCTGGCGCCCGATGTTTTCGTGGAATGCTATCAATTCAATAGCTCCAGTCGCACGTGCGGTCTGCGTGGCGACGGGAAAGCCCCATGCACCGAACTGCTTGAGCCAGTCGAACTGCGTCGGATGGTCGGGCCCGCCCTCGGCCGCGGGGGTGACCTCGCCGAGGCCGTAGGCGAAGAAGCTCAAGGGCCTTTCCGCGGCGATGGCCGGGTCGAGCTGGCGAACAGCGCCCGCCGCCGCATTGCGCGGATTGACGAACACCTTCTCGTTCTTCTGCCCGGCCGCGATCTTCTCGCGCTGGCGTTCGTTGAGCGCGTCGAAATCGGCGCGCTTCATGTAGACCTCGCCGCGCACCTCGACCACGGGCGGCGCCTTGCCGTTCAGGCGCAGCGGGATCTCGCGCACGGTGCGGATGTTCTGCGTGACCTCTTCGCCCACTTCGCCGTCACCGCGCGTGGCGGCCTGCACCAGCACGCCGTTCTCGTAGCGCAGGTTCATGGCCAGCCCGTCGAACTTCAGCTCGCACACGTACGACACCTGCGGCCCGTCCTCGGCCAGGCCCAGCTCCTTGCGCACACGCGCATCGAAGGCGCTCGCGCCGCCGGGCGTGATGTCGGTCTCCGTGCGGATCGACAGCATCGGCACCCGGTGGCGCACCTTGGTGAAGCCGTCGAGCACCTTGCCGCCCACGCGCTGCGTCGGCGAATCGGGCGTGCGCAGGTCGGGGAATTCGGTTTCGAGGGCCTGCAGCCGCTGGAACAGCTTGTCGTACGCGGCGTCCGGCAGCTCGGGCGCGTCCAGCACGTAGTAGAGATGGCCGTGCCGGTGAAGCTGTTCGCTCAGTGCGGCGGCTTCGCGTGCCGCTTCGTCGCGCGTCGTCATGGGGTGTCTCCCGAAAGTCGGAGTTAGCTGAAGAGTCGGCGCGCCAGCGGCGAGCCCGCCGCCAGGTCGCGCGCGTCGAGCGTGTCGTAGAGCTGCTCGAGGTCGTTGCCGATCACGTCCATGGTCTCGTCCCGCAGCAGCTGGCCGTCGCTGTCGGTCACGACGCCGTCCATCTCGCGCGCGAGCGTGGCGGCGGCTTCGCGCATGCGGCGAAACGGCTCCTCGCCGCGGTCGACCTGCGGCACGTCCAGGCTCAGGCTGAGTTCGCGGATGGCCGACTGGGCCGGGTCGTCGGCCAGCGCGGCCTGCGTGTCGAACGCCAGGCCGAGCACGGGCGGCAGCCCGGCCTCGCCGGTCGGCAGCACCATGCGCCCCGGAATGATGCCGGCCACAAAGCCCAGGCGCGCCGCGTTCTGCTGCACATAGCCGGGGCTCCAGGCCGCATGCAGCGCACGCAGCACGAAACCCAGCTGCGCGTCGTGCGCGCTGGCGAACTGGTCGAGCTCGCGGGCCCGCGCCACTTCGTCGAGCATCTCGGGAAATTCGGGCGCGCCGTTGACGGCGTCGGCAAAGGCCTGCGCCTTGACCACGAACTCTGAGTACTCGATCTCGTTGAGCCCGCCGGTGCGGTTGGCCAGTTGCACGCCGACCTGGAAGGCGCTGTAGCGCTGCCCGGCCACGGGCGGCTCCCACTGGCCGTTGTGTTCGTTCAGGCCTTCGATGGCCACCGGCTTGCTGCCCGCGCGGCGGGTCGGCGGCATGGCGGCGATGGCGGCGTCGCCCGAGGCCAGGCCTTCGAGCGACACCGGCGCGATCACGTCGATCAGCGGGTCCAGCCCGCCGCGGCGCTCGCCGGTGGGCACGGGCACGCCGCTGGGCGCGGGCAGGTCGGGGTCGAACAAGGGCTCGTGGCGGTCGCTCCCCGCCACCTGGCTGGGGTCGGCGTGCAGCATCGGCTCGATGCCGCCGGCCGAGGCAGACGCGGCCCGCTCGGCCTCGTCCAGCGCGATGTCGACCGCATCGGGCTGGCGCGGCGCGTTGCGGCGCGACATCAGGGTGTTGTAGGCCACGACGGCCGCGAGAACGAGACCGCCGAGGATGGCCAGGGCGAGAGTGAGATTGCTCATGGTTGCCGCTCTGCTCAGGCGGCGTCGACCATCGAGACCGCCGACTCCATGTCGACCGCCACGATGCGTGACACGCCCTGCTCCTGCATCGTGACCCCGATCAGTTGTTCGGCCATTTCCATGGCGATCTTGTTGTGGCTGATGAAGAGGAACTGGGTTTCGCGGCTCATGGCTGTCACGAGTTTGGCATAGCGCTCGGTGTTCGCGTCGTCCAGCGGCGCGTCCACTTCGTCGAGCAGGCAGAAAGGCGCCGGGTTGAGCTGGAAGATCGCGAACACCAGCGCAATGGCCGTGAGCGCCTTCTCGCCGCCCGAGAGCAGGTGGATGGTCTGGTTCTTCTTGCCGGGCGGCTGCGCGAGCACCTGCACGCCGGCATCGAGGATTTCGTCGCCCGTCATCACGAGGCGCGCATTGCCGCCGCCGAACAGCTCGGGGAACATCCGGCTGAAGTGCTCGTTGACGATCTTGAAGGTGCCGCCGAGCAGGTCGCGCGTTTCGGCGTCGATCTTGCGGATGGCGTCTTCGAGCGTGCCGATGGCTTCGTTCAGGTCGGCCGACTGCGCGTCCAGGAAAGTCTTGCGCTCGCTGGCAATGGCCAGTTCGTCGAGCGCGGCCAGGTTCACCGCGCCGAGCGCGACCACTTCGCGGTTGAGGCGGTCGATTTCGCCTTGCAGGCCGGTCAGGCGGACCTTGTCGGTTTCGATGGAAAGCGCGACGGCCTCGAGGTCGGCGCCGGCATCGTCCAGCAGTTGCTGGTACTGCTCGACACCCAGGCGCGCGGCCTGTTCCTTGAGCTGGAACTCGGTGATGCGCTGGCGCAGCGGGTCGAGTTCGCGTTCGAGCTGCAGGCGGCGCTCGTCGCTGGCGCGCAGCTTGAGCGTGAGGTCGTCGTATTGGCTGCGCGCGGCACCCAGCGCGGCTTCTCGCTCGAGCTTGAGCGACAGCGCGTCCTGCAGCCCGGCTTGCGCGGCGGCGTCGGACAGTCGGCCCAGCTCGGCGCGGGCGCGCTCGTCTTCGTCGGTGAGCGACACCACCTGCTGCGCCGCGGTTTCGATGGAGCGGTTGAGCTCCCCGCGGCGGGCTTCGAGCGTGCGCTGCGAGAAAGTTGCTTCCTGCGCCTGGCGTTCCAGGCTGCGGTGCTGCTCGCGGCTGGCGTTCAGCGCGCGGCCGGCCTCGATGACGCGCTCGTCCAGCTCGGCATGGCGCTCCTGGCTGTCGGCCAGCTGCATGTCGAGTTCTTCGAAACGGCCTTCGGCGGCGATGCGCCGTTCCTGCAGTTCCTCGAGCTGCGCGTCGACCTCGCCGAGGTCGTTGGCCAGCTGTGCGCTGCGCGCGCGGGTCTGCTCGGCAAGCTGCGTCATGCGCAGCGTCTCGACCTGCAGCTCGTGCGCGCGCGACTGGGTTTCGGCGGCTTCGCGCCGCGCGGTCACCAGGCGCGAGGCGGCGTCGCCGTAGGCGGCCTCGGCGCGGACCAGCGCAGTGCGCGCCTCTTCGTTGATGAGCGTCTGGGCGCGCAGCTGGCGCTCCAGGTTTTCCATTTCCTGCTGGCGGGCCAGCAGGCCGGCCTGCTCCGAATCGGGCGCGTAGAAGTTGACGCTGTGCGCGGACACGGCATGGCCGCTCTGCACATAGATGACTTCGCCGGGCTGCAGCGTGGCGCGCTGGGCCAGCGCTTCCTCGAAGCTCGCGGCCGTGAAGCAGCCGTGCAGCCAGTCGGTCAGCAGCGCCTGCTGGCCCGCGTCGTTCAGCCGCAGCAGGCTCGACAGCCGCGGCAGCGTGGCCGGGCCCTGCGGTGCACCGGCAGCCGGCGGGCTGTAGAACGCGAGCTTGGCGGGCGGCGCATCGTTGCCGAAGGCGCGCACCATCTCCAGGCGGCTGACTTCGAGCGCGCCCAGGCGCTCGCGCAGCGCGGATTCAAGCGCGTTCTCCCAGCCCTGCTCGATGTGGATGCGGCTCCACAGGCCCTGCAGGCCTTCGAGGCCGTGCTTGGCGAGCCAGGGCGCCAGCTTGCCGTCGGTCTTGACCTTTTCCTGCAGTGCGCGCAGCGCTTCCAGGCGGGCCGAGAACTCGGCATGGCGGGCGCCTTCGGTGTTGACGGCCTGCTGCTTCGTGCGGCGGTCGTCGTCGAGCTGCGGTACGGTTTCCTGCAGCTCCTGCAGGCGTCCGTCGGCTTCGCTGGCGGCCTCCTGCGCGGCGGCGTGCTGCTCCTGCATGTCGAGCAGGCGGGCCTCGTCGGGCGCGGCCAGTGCGTTCTGGTCGGCGCGCAGGCGTTCGCTGCGCTGCGTGAGCTGGCGGCTTTGTTCCTCGATGTTGCGCTGGTCGGCGGCCAGCACCTGGATCTGCTGCTGCACCTGCGACACGGTCGTGCGCTGGGCGTTGGCCTGGTCCTGGGCACGCTGCACGGCCTCTTCGAGCTCGGGCAGGCGGGCGTCGTGCTCTTCGAGCTGTGCGGCCAGCAGGATGGCCTGCTCTTCGGCGTCCACGCCGGCACCGGCGAGTGTCTCGATCTCGGCTTCGGCCTCGTCGCGGCGGCGGCCCCATTGGCCCATCTGCTCGCGCAGTTGCACCAGGCGCTGCTCGACGCGCTGGCGGCCTTCGACCACGAAGCGGATCTCGCCCTCGAGCCGGCCGACTTCGGCGCTGGCCTCGTAGAGCCTGCCCTGCGCCTGGTTGACGCTGTCGCCCGCGCCGTAGTGGGCCTGGCGCACGGTTTCGAGTTCGGCCTCGATGCGGCGCAGATCGGCCGTGCGCGACTCGAGGTCGTTGATGGCCTTCTCTGAATCGGTCTTGATCTTGGCCTGGTCGGCGTCGCTTTCGCTGCGCTTCAGGAACCACAGCTGGTGCTGCTTCTTCGTGGCATCGCCCTGCAGCGTGTTGTAGCGCGCGGCCACCTCGGCCTGCTTCTCGAGCTTCTCGAGGTTCGCGTTCAGTTCGCGAAGAATGTCTTCGACCCGCACGAGGTTCTCGCGCGTGTCGCCCAGGCGGTTCTCGGTTTCGCGGCGGCGCTCCTTGTACTTGGAGACGCCCGCGGCTTCCTCCAGGAACAGGCGCAACTCTTCGGGCTTGGACTCGATGATCCGGCTGATCGTGCCCTGGCCGATGATGGCGTAGGCACGCGGCCCGAGGCCGGTGCCCAGGAACACGTCCTGCACGTCGCGCCGGCGCACCGGCTGGTTGTTGATGTAGTAGCTGCTCGTGCCGTCGCGCGTGAGCACGCGGCGCACCGCGATTTCGCTGAACTGGTTCCACTGGCCGCCGGCGCGGTGGTCGGCGTTGTCGAACACCAGCTCCACGCTCGAACGGCTGGCCTGCTTGCGGGTGGTCGTGCCGTTGAAGATCACGTCCTGCATCGACTCGCCGCGCAGTTCCGACGCGCGCGACTCGCCGAGCACCCAGCGCACCGCATCCATGATGTTCGACTTGCCGCAACCGTTGGGCCCGACCACGCCGACCAGTTGGCCCGGTAGCAGGAAGTTGGTGGGTTCGGCGAACGACTTGAAGCCCGAGAGCTTGATGGAATTAAGACGCACGACTTGTCGGCCTGGCTTGGCTGTAGCGCCAAGGTATTGATTTGTAAGGAAAATTGCACGGGCCTGCAGCTTGCAGCAGGCCGCCGCCCCAGCCGTGGATGATAACGTCAGGGCATGAGCGATTCCCTTGTTTCCCCCCTGCCCGCAAGACGAAGCTGCCGTCCCGCAATCCTCGCAGGCATGGTGGCCGGCGCGGCCGCCCTGCTCGGTCTTGCAGGCTGTTCGTCGATGCGCGACACCCAGCGTGCCGAGCCCTACGCCAACCAGGAATGGTTGCAATCCGGCGCCAACCGCATTGCCAACCTGTCGTTGCGCGACAACCTGCAGTCAGTGCGGCGCGTGCAGGGCACGCTGTACAAGCGCAACCCCCGCGAATGGCGCAAGTCTGCGCCCAGCATGGAAGAAGCCGCCCAGCGCGCGTGGGACGCCGTGCTCAAGGGCCCGCCCCTGCCCGAACTGAAGGGCGCCAGCGGCATCGACGCGATCCGCCTGGCCTTCGAAACCGGACCACAGGGCTACCAGGGCGACCGGGTCGCAGCGCTGGTGTACGGGTGGGCCAGCATGCTCAAGCAGGCCAACGGCGACACCTGGGACCAGACCATGATTGACGGTGTGAACGCCGAGAACAGCTTCCGGGCCGCGCGCAATTTCGAGATTTCCCTGTGGCTCATTTCCTCCAAGACCGGCCCCGACGGCCAGCCGCTGCTGCTGGCGACCGAAATCAGCGAGCGCGGCCGCAACCTCGTGGCCGACCGCGAGCTGTCGAAGGTGGTGGCGCGGCTCGACCTGCTGGCTGCGCAGGCCGACGAGAAGTACCGCCGCGCCGCGCTCGACTTCGGGCAGAACTGGGTGATGGGCGTGGTCATGCCCTTCTTCACGCTGCTGCCGAAGTGAGCCGGATGCGCCTCTGAAACGAAGCAGCCCTCCACACCTGCATCCATGCGGGTTTCAGGCCGACCTGGGGTCGCCCATCCAGCGCCAGGCTGGGCACGCCGAACTCCTGGCCGAGGTGAACGTTGATGCCCCATTCGAAAGCGTTGGCCGACGCGCATGGCCGAATTCTAGAGGCCGGAATACAACGTTGGTTCACGACAAGGCGCCGTCGGCCAGATGCCTCACACATAATCGCCCCCATGCCCGCCCTGCGCCACGCCCGCCATCTCGTCCGCTTCGTGCTGGCGTGGTTCGTGTTGTCGCTGGGGGTGGCAATTGCATCGCCGGTGGTCCAACCGCAGTCGATGCAGCTCGTGTGTTCGGCGGCCGGCGCCATCAAGGTGGTCGTGCAGACCGACGACGGCGCACGCGAACTCGGCGCCAGTCATCTGGACTGCCCGATGTGCATGTTGACCGGTGCACCGCCGCCGGCGGCGCAACCCGTCGATCTCCCGAACGTCCTGCCGCTCGGCCATGCCGTCCAGCCGATTCCGGCCGCGCGCATCGCTGCGGCCACCGCCGCGCCATTGCCTGCGCGCGGACCTCCCTCGCTCTCCTGACTCGTTTTCGGTTTCGTCGCAGCTGACGTCGCTCATGGCAATGGGCATCCGTCGCACGCTGCCGCGCACTTCCCTGCAATGAGTCGGCGCCGCTGTGGGCGCCGAAGAGAGCTTTCACATGAACAAGACCCTCCTGTCGCTCGCGCTCGGCGCGGCATTCCCCTGGCTGGCCGTGCCCGCCTTCGCGCAGGGCACCGTGCCCGCAGCCAACGCACCGGCCGACGCGGCCTCCAGTGCAACGCCCGAGAGCGCCCCCGAGCGGACCAAGTCGCTCGGCGTCGTCACCGTCACCGGCGGCCAGCCGACCTCGCTGCCCACGCAGATTCCGACCACCATCGAGGGCGTGACGCGCGAGGAAATCGAGACGCGCATCAACGCCACCGACAGCGAAGACGCGCTCAAGTACCTGCCCAGCCTGCTGGTGCGCAAGCGCTACATCGGCGACTACAACCACGCCATCCTGTCGACCCGTGCCTCGGGCACCGGCAACAGCGCGCGCTCGGCGGTGTACGCCGACGGCATCCTGCTGTCGAACTACCTGGGCAACGGCATTGCCAACGGCACCAACTTCGCACCACGCTGGGGCCTGGTCACGCCCGAGGAGATCGAGCGCGTCGACGTGATGTACGGGCCCTTCTCTGCCGCCTACCCCGGCAACTCCGCCGGCGCGGTGGTCGACTACGTCACGCGCATGCCGACGCAACTGGAGGCGCATGTGAAGGTCGGCTACTCGTCGCAGCCCAACGACCTCTACAGCACCCGCCAGACCTTCAACAGCTGGCAGACCAGCGCATCGCTGGGCAGCAAGAGCGGCGACTGGTCGTGGTGGATCGACATCAACCGCACGGACAGCGAAGGCCAGCCGCTGACCTTCACCACCGCCACCCTGGCCTCGGGCGTGGCCGGCCGCGCGGGCACGCCGGTGTATGGCGCGCTGGGCGGGCTCAACACCACGAACACGCCCTGGTACATCCTGGGCACGGGCACGCAGTACCACACGCTGCAGGACCATGCCAAGCTCAAGCTCGCCTACGACATCTCGCCGACGGTGCGCGCGACCTACACGCTGGGCTGGTGGCAGAACACCTCAAGCGGCCAGTCCGCCAGCTATCTCACCAATGCGCAGGGGCAGCCGGTGTACAGCGGCCTCGTCAACATCGCCGGGCGCAGCTTCAACCTGTCGCCCACCGCCTTCCCGCTCACCGAGGACAGGGCCACGCACTACATGCACGGCCTCTCGGTGAAGAGCAACACGCAGGGCGTGTTCGACTGGGAGCTGGCGGCCAGCCTGTACGACTATTCGAAGGACACGCAGCGCGCGCCCACCATCGCGCTGCCGCTGGCGGCCTACGGTGGCGCGGGCACGCTGCAGGACCAGGGCGGCACCGGCTGGAACACGCTCGCGGCCAAGGGCACGTGGCGCCCGCAGGGCGTGGGCGGCGCGCACATCGTCGACTTCGGCGTGGGGCGCGATGCCTACAAGCTCGGCATCGCGAAGACCAACGTGCTGGGCAACTGGCAGGACGGCGCCTCGTTCACCCCGGTGAGCAACGTCGGCGGGCGCACCGAGACCTACAGCGCGTGGGTGCAGGACGCCTGGTCGTTCGCGCCGAAATGGAAGGCCGTGCTCGGGCTTCGCTACGAGCACTGGCAGGCCAACGACGGTTTCACGGCCACAGCCGCCAGCTCGCAGGGGTACGCCTCGCGCAGCGAATCCGACCTGTCGCCCAAGGCCGCGCTGGCCTACCAGCTCACGAGCGACACCGTGCTGAAGGCATCCGTCGGCCGGGCCGTGCGCTACCCCACGGTCGGCGAGCTGTACGGCGCGACTTCGGGAGGCGCGCTCTCTTTCATCAACGACCCCACGCTGAAGCCCGAGAAGTCGTGGACCGGCGAACTCTCGGCCGAGAAGGACCTGGGCAACGGGCTGCTGCGCGCCACGCTGTTCCACGAGACCACCAGGAACGCGCTGTACAACCAGCTCATTCCCAACGCCACCGTCTCGCGCGTGCAGAACATCGACAAGGTGCGCACCACCGGCCTGGAGGTCGCCTACACCGGGCAGAACGTGTTCATCAAGGGCCTCGACCTGGGCGGCAGCCTGACCTATGCCGACTCGAAGACCGTCGCCGACGCCGCCTTTCCCGCCGCCGTGGGCAAGTGGCAGCCGCGCGTGCCGCGTTGGCGTTCGACCGTCTACGCAACGTACAAGCCCGACGCTCGCTGGGCCTTCACGGTCGCCGCGCGCTACAGCGGCAAGCAGTACTCGAACCTGGACAACAGCGACGTCAACGCTTTCGCCTACTTCGGCGCCAGCAAGTACTTCACGGTCGACTTCCGCGTGCGCTACCAGATCGACAAACAGTGGTCGGCCGCCTTCGGCATCGACAACGCCAACAACTACCAGTACTGGAACTTCCACCCGTACCCGCAGCGCACCTACACGGCCGAGCTGCGGTTCGATCTGTGAGGTCCGCCGATGTATGCCAGCCAGCCGAGCAGCTCGGCGTTCGCCACGGTCCGACGCGCTGCGGTGCGTAACCGGGTGGGCAGCGGCATGCGACGAAACCGCCAAAGATACAATCGATCCCGGTTATCGATGTCGCAGCAAAAAGCAAAACTTTCCGCTCTTTTCCACACTTTTACGGACAACCCATGAGTTCCATCAACTTTATCGGCGGCGAAAAAGGCGGAGTCGGCAAGTCGGTCACGGCGCGCGTGCTGGCGCAGTACTTCATCGACCACAGCCGGCCGTTCGTGGGCTTCGATACCGACCGCTCGCACAGCTCGTTCACCCGCTTCTACGAAGGCTTCGCCTCCCCCGTGGTGGTCGACAGCTTCGAAGGACTCGACACCGTGGTGAACGGCTTCGAGAGCAATCCGCAGCAGAGCGTGATCGTCGACCTGGCCGCGCAAACGCTGGCGCCGCTGTCGCGCTGGATCAAGGAGTCGGACCTGTTCGACGTGTTCGCCGACATCGGCGTCACGGTCAACTTCTGGCATGTGCTGGACGACGGCAAGGACTCCACCGACCTGCTCGGCTCGCTGATCGACACCTTCGGCAACCGGCCCAACTACATCGTGGTGCAGAACTACGGACGCGGCAGCGACTTCGGGATGCTGCTGGCGTCGCAATCGCTTTCCAAGGCGACAGCGAACGGCGCGCGGGTGATTGCGCTGCCCCGGCTGCACGACGCGAGCATGCGCAAGATCGATGCGCAGAACACGAGCTTCTGGAAGGCTGTGAACGACCGCGAAGGCGTGCATGCGCTGGGCCTGCTGGAGCGTCAGCGCGTGAAGTCCTGGCTGGCGACGGCCTACGCGGCCTTCGATACCTTGCCGCTGTAGGTTCTCGAGGCCGACGCATCGCCGTCGGCCCTCACCCCAACCCTCTCCCCAAGGGGAGAGGGAGCAACTCAGATCATTCCGCCGTTGATGGAAATGACTTGCCCCGTGATGTAGGCCGCCTCGTCACTGGCCAGGAAAGCAGCCAGCGCCGCCACTTCCTGCGGTGTGCCTGCCCGCTTCACCGGCACCATCTGGTTGATGACCGCCGGATCGAACACGGCATCGGCCATCGGCGACGCGATGATCCCGGGCGCAATCGCATTCACCGTCACACCGCGCGAGGCCACTTCGAGCGACAGCGCCTTGGTCGCGCTGTTCAACGCCCCCTTGGCGGCCGCATAGTTCACCTGCCCCCGGTTGCCTGCAATCGCGGCCACCGAAGATATGTTCAAAATGCGCCCCCACCGCGTGCGCATCATCGGCAGCAGCAAGGGTTGCGTGACACGGAAGAAGCCGTTGAGCGACACGTCGATCACCTTGTGCCATTGCTCGGCGCGCATGCCCGGCAGCACCGCGTCGTCGTGCACGCCCGCGTTGTTGACGAGCACCTGCACCGGCCCGCCTTCGAGGATGCGCGCACACGCGGCCGCGCAGGCCTCGTCGCTGCGCAGGTCGAACACATGGCATTCCGCCTTGCCGCCCGCCGCGATGATCGACGCGGCGAGTTGCTCGACCGACTCCGGCCGCGAATTGGCGTGCAGCAGCACCGTGGCGCCGTCGCGCGCCAGGCGTTCGGCCATGGCGGCACCGAGCGCACCGCTCGCGCCGGTGATCAGCGCGCGTTTTCCTTCGAGACTCATGGCGTGGGGGTGCTTTCTGTGGCCAGCGGCGTGTTGAGAACGACCACGGTGCGGCCTTCGGCCAGCATGCGGCCGTCGTCAGCCGTCACCGTGAACGCATAAAGAATCTGGCGGTCGTCGCCCGACAGGCGCTGCGCGCGCACCTGCATCGCGCCAGGCACATCGTCGAGCCGCGCCACCGCGAGCCTGACGTTGCGCGCGCTCGCCAGGAAGCCGGCCGACGGCGCGCTGCCCTCGGCAGCCAGCAGCCCGCCGTGCAGCGCCATGGCCTGCGCCGCGTACTCGATGGCGTTGGGCGCGAGCAAGCCGCTCTCGGTGCGCAACGGGTTGCCGGCCTGCGCATGCGTCGTGGTGCTGCAGTGGATCGCCTCGGCGTCCCAGCTTTCGAGCCGCTCCAGCAGGCACATGCTGCCGCTGTGCGGAATGCGCTGCGCGATGCCCGCGCGGTCGAGCGTCTGCGGTGCGGTCATGCGGCAGGCGCCAGATCGGCCACCAGCAGAACATTGGCAAACGGCGTGCCTGCGCTCATCGGGATGCTCTGCACATGAAAGCCCAGGCGCTGCAGCAGCGTGGTCCATTGGGCCAGCGGACGGCCCCACGTCGGCGAGACCTTGTGCCCGCGGATGCGCGTGACCGTGCGATCGACCCACTGGCTGACGGTGAAGCCGCGCCGGCTCGACGCATCGCCCACGCGCAGCAGCAAGCGAGCCTGCGCGTTGCCGCCGCGCTGCAGCGCATCGCGCACGCGCAGAAGCACGCCTTCCTGAGCCTCGAGGTCGACGTAGTGCAGCACATCGAGAATGACGACCAGGTCGCACGCCGGCAACGCAGCGGAGCACATGTCGGCGCAGAGCAGCTGCGGCGGAGGCTGCAGATGGCCGATGGACGCTTCGGCGCGCGCCACGTCCTTGGGCATCAGCTCGATGCCCGTGTAGTCGGCGGCAGCGGGCGTCCTGGGCCAGGACGACGGCCAGCGGCCCTGCTTCTGCATCGCGCTCATCGAGGCCAGCAGGCTGGCGAACAGGCCCTGGCCGCAGCCGATGTCGACCACGCGCCGGTGCTGCGCACCGATCAGCCCGCGTTCGAGCAGGCCGCGAAACACCGGGTCACGCCCCAGCTTGCCGCGCGCGAAGTGCCAGGCGAAGCTGCCACCCTTCTTGTAGGGAATGGTCGCGGCTTCATGCAGCTCACGCCAGGCGCTGTCGGTGGACGACGGCATCACGGCACTCATGACTTCATTCCCTCTGTCAGGGTCACGGCGCGCAGTCCATCGGCGCGCAGGCGTTCGAGCAACAAGGGCAGTACCTCCAGCAAAACGGGTTGTCCTTCGGCCGTGCGGGCGGCATTGCCGTCGTGCAGCAACAGGATGTCGCGGGCCTGCAGATTGCGGGCGAGGCGCGCCATCACCTTGTCGGCGTCGCCTTCGCGCGTGTCGAAACCACGGCGCGTCCAGCTCACGAGCGACAGGCCCAGGCGGTGCAGCACCGGCTCGAGAAACGGATTGCGCAGGCCGGCCGGCGCGCGGAAACAGGTCGGGCGCTGGCCGGTGACGTCGCTCAGGATGTCCTGTGCGCGCGCGATCTCGGCGGCGAAACCGCGCGGCCCGAGAAACGAAAAGTTGTGCCGGTGCCGCGCCGTGTGGTTCTGGATGCTGTGGCCGCGCGCCACGATCTCGCGCGCCAGTCCGGGCTGCGCCAGCACACGCTCGGCAATGCAGAAGAAGGTGGCCCGCTGGCCGTGCGCGTCCAGCAGGTCGAGCACGCGCGGCGTGACCTCGGGCTCCGGGCCGTCGTCGATGGTGATCGCCACCTCGCGCCGCGCCCCGGCCGCTTCGGGCAACCGAGTGACGTTGGGGCCCAGCAGGCTGCTGCGCGGCGTCAGGCCGGCGCCGGTGATCAGCGCATGGTTCAGCACGATGGCGCCGACCGCCCACGGCAACGCGCCCGGCACCAGCACGCCCGCACCGATGGCCGCCACGTGCCACGCCGCGCTGGCACGGATGGCGGGCGGCCATGGCCAGGAATCGGTGGTCGGGGCGGAGGCGGGATGCATGGGCACGGATTTTCCCATCAGCCACGCACGTCGGGCGACTTCGCAGACGGCGCGACGCTGCGCGCGAACGCGGCCGACAGCAGCAGCGCCAGCAGCGCCCCCGGCGCCACCACGCGGCCGATGGACGAGAGCGCCGGAATGTCGGAAATGGCGATCAGCCCGAACGACACCACGGTCGTCAGGTTGGCCAGCATCAGCGACGCCAGCGTGTCCTCGTCGGCCCGCCCGGTGGTGCGCAGCTGGTCGAAGAACAGCGCGTAGTTGGAGCCGACCGCCACGATCAGCAGCAGCCCCACCAGGTGCAGGATGCCGAGCGCCGCCTGCAGCACGGCCATGCCGCCGAGCACCAGCACCACCGCGAACAGCAGCGGCTGGCACACGGCCAGCAGGCGGCGCCACGAACGCAGGTAGATGCCCAGCAGCACCACCACGGCCAGCGCGCCCAGCAGCACCTGCACGAAAGCCTCGTGCAGATAGCGCTGGTACAGCCCCGCCAGTTCGCGGCCGACGTCGACCACCTGCACCTCGGGCAGCCCGGTCAGCGCAGCCTCCAGCCGGCCCTGGTCGAAGGTCTTGCCGGGGTGCAGCACCACCAGCGTGCCCCAGCCGCCACCCGGGCGCTCGTACATCAGCGTGTTCACGACCGAAGCCAGCGGCCCGCTGGACAGGTCGGCGCGCTGCACCGGCAGCAGCTTGCGCGCCGCCTCGATGTCGTCCACGAACGGCCCGAGGCGCGATGCCAGCAGCGGCATGCCTTTCGTCGCTTCGGCCAGGTTGGCGCGCAGGATCTCGCTGCTCGGCAGGCTCGCGATGCGCGCCGTTTGTGTTTCCACGCTCGGCAGCACGCGCGTGACGGTTTCGTAGCCGATGAGTTCGCCCTTGTCGACCAGCGCATCGAGCCGCGCGGCGGCCGCTTCGGTGTGGCGCAGCGCGGACTGCTCGTCGTCGCCGTAGGCCACCACCAGCACGCCGCCGTCGCTCGCGCCGATGTCGTTGCGCAGCGTTTCGTCGAGCTGCTGGGCGGCCTTGGGCACCGGGCTCATGGCGCCCAGGTCGGCGCGCCACAAATGACCGCCCTGCCACAGCACCAGCCCCATCGCGGCCACGCCCAGCGCGGCCAGCGGCCAGCGCAGGCGCGGCAGGCCGCGCACCAGCGCGCCGGCCATCTGCGCCATGTACTTGCGCATGCCCATGCCGGTGGCACCGTCGGGCGCCAGCACCGGCAGCACATAGCGGGTGGCCAGCGCGGCGGACACCAGGCCGGCAATGGAGAACACCCCCAGCTGCGCCAGCCCCGGAAAGCCCGAGAACACCAGCGCCGCGAAGCCGCACACCGAGGTCAGCAGGCCGAGCCGCACGGTCGGCCAGTTCAGGTCGCGCCAGCGCTGCCAGCCGGTGCCGGCCACTGCGCCCGCCCCGACCTGACGGGCCTGGATGAGGTAGTAGATGGCGTAGTCCACCGTTTCGCCGATCAGCGTGCTGCCGAAGCCCAGCGTGAGCCCGTGCACCGAACCGAACACCAGGCTCACGCTGGCAGTGCCGATCACCACGCCCGTGGCCACCGGCAGGAAGGCGATGACCAATGCGCGCGGCGAGGCGAACGCCAGCAGCAGCAGCCCGCCCATCACGATGCCGCCCACCACCGCGAGGTGGATGGCTTCGGTCTTGATCTTGTCGCGGCTCATCACCGAGAACACGGGTGGCCCGCTCAGCAGTAGCTTGGGCGCCGATGCGCCCATCTCGCGCGTGGCGGCCTGGTACGCCGACTGCACGCGCGCGATGGCCACGGCCTGGGCGTCGAGGTCGCTGCCGGCCGCGCGGGTGGTGGAAATCATGAGCGCGCGTGGCGCGGTGCGCGACATCCACACCCCGTCTTCGCTGCGCGGCGCGCTGGCGGGCACCAGTTCCATGGCAATGCGCTGGGTCTCGCCGGTCGGATCGCGGTCGAGCAAGGGCTTGATCGCGTTGCCGGCCGGCGTTCCGAGCATCGACAGGGTCTCGTTGATCGCGTCGCGCAGCCCTTCGGCGGTGAACTGGCCGGGCGTGACGCCGGGCGACAACTGGTAGCGGTGCTGCAGGACCCAGGCGCCCGCCTCGCTCCAGTCGCTCACGTCGCCGTTCTGCACCAGGTCGAACAGCTTGCTCTCGCGCATGTCCTTGCCCACCGCGCGCGACACGGCGGCGCGCTGCTCGGCGGTGCCGCCTTCGATGCCCAGCATCAGCGTGCGCGAGGCCACGCCGCTTTGCAGCTGCTCGATGAGCACGCGCTGGCGCACGTCGGGGCTCTTGGGCAGGAAGGCCGACAGGTCGGCACCGATGTGCGTGCGGGAGATGACCACCGCGCCGCACAGCAGCACCAGCAGCCATGCCAGCAGCACGACAGCCCGGCGCGACCAGCTCGGCGGGCCGTCGGTGCGCAGCGGTGTCACGGCGTGGTGCGTCCGGGCGCGCCGGACGGGGCTGCGGCGGCCGGTGCAGCGCCCGGCGTGATGTTCATCGACGAGCGGTCGCCGCCGACGAATTCCATGTCCAGCCCGAGCACGTCGCTGGCGCGGCCGCTGATGCGGATGCTGCGCACCTGCGCGGCCAGCCGGCTGTCCATCGGCACGAGGTCGAGCGTCCACTTGGCAGGCGACCCCGTCACCGTGTTCTTGAAGTAGCGCTGCAGCGTGGCGCCGTCACCGGTGAGCGTGCCGCGCATGGCTTCGACCAGGCCGAGCAGCTCGGGCATGCTGTCGAGCGCCAGCGTGCGGTTGCGCCCGCCGCGCGACAGCGTCAGCGTGTTGCCCTCGACGGCCATGGTCTCGATGCGCGGGGACAGCGTGCGGCGCACCAGCTTGTCGGGCGCGTCGAAGCTCAGCGTGCCGCTGGCGTCCAGCGGGCCTTCCAGGCCGTGCACGAAGCGTTGCTCGGTGAAGCGGGCCTCCCCGCTCTTCTGCTTGGCCAGCAGGCCCATCAGTTCGGGCAGGTCGAAGGCCGCCCAGGCCGGCGCGGCGCACAGCGCCAAGGCCAGCCCCAGCACGCATGCCTTGCAAAGCCGCTCAAGCCGCATCTTCAAGCCAGAAATCATGAAAGTTGAACCAGTTGTAGGGATAGGCGCGGCAGATAGCTTCCAGGCGCGCGACATAGGCTTCGACAGCGGCACGGATGCGGCGTTCCCGCTCCGCGGCGTCCGGCACCCGCTCCGTGAAGTCGGCCAGCAGGTCGAACCGAATATCGTAGCGCGCGCCACCCCGGTAGAGGCCGGCCATGAAGAACACCTTGCGGCGCAGCAGGGCCGCGAGCCGGAACGGCCCGTCGTTGAAGCTGGCGGGCTGCCCGAGGAACGGCAGCACGATGCTGTTGCCGCGCTGCGAGGCGGGCTGGTCTTCGCTGCCCGGCAGCGTGCGGTCGGCCAGCATGCCGCCCAGGCCACCGCCGTCGAGCCAGTCGCGCAGCGCGAGCATCGAGTGCGGCCGGCCCAGCGCGATGACGTGCGGGCGCAGCTCCGGCAGCGCAATCGCGTTGAGGATGGCGGTGATGCGCTGCGCGTTGTCCGGAAACATCAGCATCGCCAAGCGCAGGTGGTGCTGCTGTGTCTGCTGCTTGCACGCCCCGAGCACCTCGAAGCTGCCCACGTGCGCACCGAGCATGAAGGCGCCCCGCCCCGCCACGGCTTCGGCCTCGAGCGGCACGTTGCCTTCGACCGTCAGGTCGAACAGGTCCATGCGTCCGCGCAGGAAGTACACGCGGTCGAGCACGGTCGAGGCGAAGGCATGGAGCAGGCGGAAGCCGTCCATCCAGCCGGCGTGCGGGCCGATGGCCCGGAACAGATAGCGCTTGATGTGCCGGCGCTGCGTGGGTGCGAACAGCAGGAAATAGAGCGAAATCGGGGGCAGCAGCAGGCGCGTGACGCGGCGCCCGCACACCAGCGCCATGAACACGATGAAGCGCAGCGCGAGCATGTTGCTGCGTTCGGGCGCGTGTGCCCAGTCGCCGGTGTCCGGCTTGTCGTTCTTGTGTGCGCCCTGCCCCGTGCGGGCCGCCTCGTCCACAGCGCGCGACTCCACGTCGGTGTGCTTCATCACGCAGAGCCTTGCACAGCCGTCCATCGGCCGGTGACAGCCACCACGCCGTCGCAACGCACGTCGAAGCGCACCCCGCGACTGGCCCCGGCTTCCGGATGCAGCTCGATGGACAGCGTGCTGCCGGGTCGCACCGGCGCAAGGAACTTGGCCGCGGCCAGCGTGGGGCTGGTGCCCAGTCGCGCCGTCAGGGCCGGTACGCGCCGCACGGCTTCCATCACCTCGGCCAGGATCAGCGCGCCCGGCAGCAGCGGCTGCCCCGGGAAATGCCCGGCGAAGACGGGGTGGTCGGCCGGCACCGCGAGGGCCATCTGCACGGGCGTGTCGTCTTCTGCGAGCTGGGCCAGCGCGAACTCGCGCAGTGCCCGCACCGTGAGCTTGCCCGTGCCTTCGCGCGGGAACGACTTGACCTGCACCACCCGGCGGGGCACGAACACGGCCTCCAGGCGCTGGCGCAGCGCGGCGATGATTTCACCGGCCGACAGCGTCGGCGCGACCACGAAAGCCACCGGCCGCACCACGCCGTCGGCCACCTCGTCGGGCAGCCAGAAGGCACCGTCGTCCACCCCGGGAATGCTGTTGAGGTGAAAGTTCAGGTGCGCCAGCGAGCTGCGCCGGCCGGCCACATGGATCAGATCGTTGGCCCGTCCGAAGAGCCGGAAGCGGCGGTCGTCCAGCAGTTCGAGCACGTCCGCCATCGGCGTGGGCTCGGGCATGAAATCGCCGGAGAAGACGAAGCGCTCGGGCCCGCCGTCCGCGGAGGGCTCCGCATGCACCTTGATCTCGCCGAAGGTTTCCCAGATTTCGCTGTCGGTCGTGCGACGCGTGGCCACCTGGCCCGACTCGGTGCTGCCGTAGATTTCGAGCAGCACGCCGCCCATGGCCTGCTCGGCCTGCAGCGCGAGCTGCGGCGACAGCGGCGCGGTGGCCGACAGGATCAGGTCGACCGGCGGCAGCTCGATGCCCGACAGCAGCAGCGTCTTCAGGTGGAACGGCGTGGTCACCAGCGCGCGCGGGCGCGGCACCGAAGCCAATGTCTGCGCCACGTCGGCGGGAAAGAACGGCCGGGCGCTTTCGAAGGCGGCGCCGCCGAGCAGGGCCAACAGCGCGGACGATTCCAGCCCGTAGCTGTGTTGCACCGGCACCGTGGCCACCAGCGTCACGCCTTCCAGCGTGGGCCGCTCGAGCACGCGGCACAGGCGCCGGACGGCCACGGCGACGTCGCCCACCAGCGTGCGCCAGGTCTTGGCATGCGGCTGCGGCACGCCGGTGGAGCCGGAGGTGAGCAGGCTGACCGCATGCATCGCGCCGTCGATGGACGGAACTGCATCACCTGCACCACCTTCGGGGCTGGAGCGGTCTTCGATCAGCACGCGGTGCATGCCGGGTGTTTGCAGCGTCGCGTCGTCGGCCAGCGCAAAGAGCCGAGGGCCGCCTGATTCGCGCAGCCGCGCCAGCGTGTCGGGCCGTGCGTCGGGCGGCAGCAGGCTGGCATGGCCGCGCACGAGCGCGGCGCACAGGCTCACGGCGAAAGCGTAGCGGTCGCCGCACACATTGACGGCCGGCCCCTCGTCGGGGAGGGTGGGAGCGAAACGGGCCACGTCGGCCAGGAACTGCCGCCCGCTCACGGGCACGCCGGCGCGCCAGGCCAGGGGGGCGTCGAGGTCGCGGGGCGCGAGCAGCGGCAGGAAGCCGGGTTCGGCGGTATCTGGGTTGTCGGGGTTGTCGGTCGTCACGCGGGCCACGCCTGTGTCATTGGCCGCCGGCGCTGGAGTCCACCGACGATCTGCCGTAGAACGCGCGCACGGCATCGACCAGGCGCGTGCGTTCGAATTCGGGATGAAGCCGGTAGCGCACCAGATGCTCGCCCACGAACAGCAGGCCCACCATCAAGGGGCACAACACGTTCGAGAACAGCGACCAGTCGGAAAACGGCCGGGTGAGATAAAGCACGACGGACACAGCCACCACCAGCGCGAAGAAGGCGGTCCAGATGCGCGTGAGCTGCGTCGTGTAGGCCAGCATGTGCCCCTTGAGCGGGTGCACGCGCTGTGCGAACTGGGTGATCAGGGGCAGGCCCCGGCCTCGCAACGTGGAGCCGAACCAGCCGCACAGCACGCTGTTGATGGCCACGTGCTGCAGCACGTACAGGCGGTTGGGGTCACCGGCCTCACCCAGGAAAACGAGCGTGAAGCCGCCCACGCCCAGCGCGGCCGCGGCGACGAAGCCCCAGCGGCCGAACCAGCTGGCGGCGAACCCCATGGCGGCCAGCCAGAGCGGGCCGAGCAACACCACCACCGCCCACGGTGCCGTGGGGTGGAACAGCGTCATCCAGTGAGAGAGGCCGGCATAAGCCACCCCTGCGACCAGCAGGAGCGCTATTCGCCATCGCGACATGGGGTTCAGGAGGCGACGCGGTGCTCGGCGACGTGGGTCGCGAGCGTGCGCAGCGACTGAAAGATCTGCTGGTTGCGTTCGTCGTCCGAACGCAGCTGGAAGCCGTAGCGGCGAGAGACTTCGAGCGCCACTTCGAGGATGTCGATCGAGTCGAGTCCCAGCCCTTCGCCGTACAGCGGGTCGGTCGGCACGATGGCCTCGGGCGCAACCTCGAGGTTCAGCGCGTTCACGAGCAACACGGCCAGCTCTTTTTCAATGGGCGACTGTTCGGAGGCGTCGCCGGTGGCGGGAATGGGGGGCTGTGCAGTCGATGACAAAAAAACCTCCTGAAAACTTTTTCCTGAACTACCGTGCGGCGTGGATTATAGGAGTGCGGCTTGATTAGACTGCCCGTTTCGATACGACCCGGAGCGCCCCATGGCCGACCCTCTTCTGATCGCACGGCACGACAGCATCGAGTGTGCACTTCTTCCCGCGCTGGCCAACCGCCACGGCCTCATCACGGGCGCCACCGGCACGGGCAAGACCGTCACCCTGCAGACCATGGCCGAAAAGCTCTCCGGCATCGGCGTTCCGGTGTTCATGGCCGACGTCAAGGGCGACCTCACCGGCATCAGCCAGAAGGGGGCCATCGGCGCCAAGCTGGCCGCCACGCTGAAGGAACGCGGCATCGAACTGCCCGAGCCTTCGGCCTGCCCCGTCACGCTGTGGGACGTGTTCGGCGAGCAGGGCCATCCGGTGCGGGCCACGGTTTCCGACATGGGCCCGCTGCTGCTGGGCCGCATGCTGGACGTGAACGAAACGCAGGCCGGCGTGCTGAACCTGGTGTTCAAGATCGCCGACGACAACGGCCTGCTGCTGCTGGACCTGAAAGACCTGCGCGCCATGCTGCAGTACGTGGGCGAAAACGCGAGCCAGTTCACCACGCAGTACGGCAACATCAGCGCGGCCAGCGTGGGCGCCATCCAGCGCGGCCTGCTGCAGATCGAAACCCAGGGCGGCGACAAGTTCTTCGGCGAGCCGATGCTCAACATCGCCGACTTCATGCAGACCGTGGGCGGCAAGGGGGTCATCAACATCCTCGCGGCCGACAAGCTCATGAACTCGCCGCGCCTGTATGCCACCTTCCTGCTGTGGATGCTGTCGGAGCTGTTCGAGCAGCTGCCTGAAATCGGCGACCCCGAGCAGCCCAAGCTGGCGTTCTTTTTCGATGAGGCGCACCTGCTGTTCAACGAGGCGCCCAAGGCGCTGGTGGAACGCATCGAGCTCGTGGTGCGGCTGGTGCGCTCCAAGGGCGTGGGCGTCTATTTCGTCACGCAGAACCCGCTGGACATTCCCGACTCGGTGCTGGCCCAGCTGGGCAACCGCGTGCAGCACGCGCTGCGCGCCTTCACCCCGCGCGACCAGAAGGCCGTGAAGGCGGCGGCCAGCACCATGCGGCAGAAGCCGGGCCTGGACATCGAGACGGCCATCACCGAACTCGCGGTGGGCGAGGCGCTGGTGAGCTTCCTGGACGACAAGGGCCGCCCGAGCGTGACCGAACGGGTGTTCGTGGTGCCGCCAGCGAGCCAGCTCGGCCCCATCACGCCCGACCAGCGCAACGCGCTGGTGGCCGGTTCGCTGGTCGCGGGCGTTTACGAAAAGACGGTCGACCGCGAATCGGCCTACGAAAAGCTCAAGGGCCGCGCCGACAGCGCGCCCGACGCACCGCCAGCCGCCCTCCCCGGCGGCAAGCCCGCGGCGGAACCGTCGGGCTCCGGCATGGGCGGCATGCTCAACGACATGCTGTTCGGCACCACCGGGCCGCGCGGCGCCAAGCACGACGGCCTGGTGCAGACCATGGCCAAGTCGGCGGTGCGCACCATGGGCACATCGGTGGGCAAAGAAATCCTGCGCGGCGTGCTGGGCGGGATCTTCGGCAGCAAGAAGCGCTGAAGGAAGAACCGGCGGACCGCTACCAGCGCAACAACCGCGGTCCCAGCAAGGCCCCCGCCAGCACCGGCACGGCAATCCCGCTCACGTACCAGACCGCGAGGAACGGCGCGGTGAGCTCCATGCAGTGCAGCGCGTACACGGAGGCCCCCATGCCACCGGCCAACGCCCCCGCCGCGGCCCCCGCCAGCGCGGGCCGCGTGGGCGCCAGCCCCTTGAGCGCCACCATCGTGGCGGCGAACACCGGCAGCGCCATCAGTCCGATGCTCAGCGCGCAGATGCGCCATGACTGCCCCATCAGCGAGGGCACACGCTCTTCCATCGGCACGGTGAACCACGCGATCACCGCCAGTGCCCACACACCCAGCACCGGCAGCGCGGCCCCCAGCCATGCCCGGCGGGCCTCGACGCCCGGCCGCGCGAGCCGCTGCACCGCCACGAAGCCGGCGGCGGCAATGCACAGCGGGAACAGCACCTTGACCCAGAACATCGGCCAGAACATGGCCTGGACGATGTCCCGCCGCATTCCGTATTCGGCAAACAGGATGAACAAAGAGACCGGCAACCCCGCCAGCACGGCCCAGCCGATGCGCCAGCTTGCGCTGCGGCGCGGCACCGCCACTTCGCCGGTGGCGAGCATCGCCACGAGGTCGTCGGTCTTCATGTGGCGCTTCCCCAGCTGTGGCCAAAGCGCGCGGCCAAGGCCTTCAGGCCCCGGTGGATGCCCACCTTCACCGCCGACTCGGACATGCCCGTCAGGCTCGCGGTCTCGGCCACCGACAGCCCCTGGATCTTCACGTGCACGATCGGCAGGCGCTGGCGCTCGGGCAGGGTGTCGAGCAGTCCGCTCAGGTCGCGCTTCGCGTCGCTGGCGTCCTCGGCCGACGCGGCGAACACCGCGAGATCGTCGTCCAGCGGGTCATGCAGGTCGTCGCGAACAGACTTGGCGCGCAGCAGGTCGATCATCTTGTAGCGCGCAATCGCGTGCACCCAGGCCGTCAGCGGCTGGTCGCTCTGGTAGGTGTGGCGCTGGTTGTGCATGGCGAGCAAACATTCCTGGACGAGGTCTTCCACTTCATCGGGCCAGCCAAAGAGGCGCTTGCCCAGAAAGGCGCGCAGGTGCGCGGCGAGTTGCTGCAGGAAGTCGCGGTAGGCCTTGGCGTCGCCGTCGAGGCCGCGAAGGAACAGGCTGCGCAGCGCCGCTTCCACGTCGCTCAAGTTCGTCCTGCTGCCTACGGTGTTTCGTGCCATCCGGTCGGCCGGTTACAGCCTCGTCGAAAAAAGATTTCGGGCCATTGTGCCGAAGCCGTCCGCTTGCAAGCACCACACACCATCGGTACATTGTGTTTTTTGAGGGCCCCCAATGTCTGCAGACAGCACAACGATCCCTTCGGCGACGCCGTCGGTGCCGCTCACGCCACCGGCCGGTGCCACCTCCCTCCCCTCGGCCCCTCCCCTGCATGCCTCGTCCTCGACCGGGCACATCCGGCTGACCTCGCACGCCGGCGGCTTCGGCGCGCTGCCCATCCGCTGGGGCGCGGCCACGCCCACCGAGCGCGGACCGGTGGTCGGCACCACCACCAAGCGGGCGCACCGCAACGTGATCGGCACGCACAGCGGCTCCTACAGCGTGTACCGCGCGCTGGCCGTGGCGGCCGGGGCGCTCAAGCGCGAGCACAAGGCCGACCTCACCAACACCGCGCCCACCGACGTGATCGGCCCGTACCCGCAATGGAGCGAGCCCGGACGCATCGTGTCGCTCGACCCCTGGGGCGCGCTGGTGGCCGACGTGTTCTCCACCGAGCTGGCGGCCGGCTACGACATCCGCCCGACCATCGCGATCACCAAGGCCCACGTGATCCTGCCCGAGGTGATCGAGGCGCTGCAGAGCGGGCGCCTGAAGTCCGACGGCCACTTCCTCACCGCCGGCGGCGCCGCGATGGTGACCAAGGCCGCCATCGAACCCGTGTGGTACCTGCCCGAGGTGGCGCGCCGCTTCGGCTGCTCCGAGAACGACCTGCGCCGCACGCTGTTCGAGGAAACCGGCGGCATGTACCCCGAACTGGTCACGCGCTCCGACCTGGAGGTGTTCCTGCCCCCCATCGGCGGGCAGACGCTCTACATCTTCGGCAACCCGCGCGACCTGGCCAACCCGCAGGTGGAGCTCACCGCGCGCATTCACGACGAATGCAACGGCTCCGACGTGTTCGGCTCCGACATCTGCACCTGCCGGCCCTACCTCACGCATGCCATCGAGGAGTGCATCCAGGGCGCGCAGCGCGGCGGCGTGGGCCTCATTGCCTACTCGCGCAAGGAAGGCCGGGCGCTGGGCGAAGTGACCAAGTTCCTGGTCTACAACGCACGCAAGCGGCAGGTCGGCGGCGACACGGCCGACCAGTATTTCGCGCGCACTGAGTGCGTGGCCGGCGTGCAGGACATGCGCTTCCAGGAGCTGATGCCCGACGTCTTCCACTGGCTGGGCATCAAGAAGATCCATCGGCTCGTGTCGATGAGCAACATGAAGTTCGACGCAATCACCGGCTCGGGCATCGAGATCGGCGAGCGCGTGAACATTCCCGACGCGCTGATTCCGGCGGACGCCCGCGTCGAGATGGACGCCAAGATGGCCGCCGGCTATTTCACCCCCGGCCCGGTGCCGGACGCAGAAGAACTGAAAAAGGCCAAGGGCCGCGGACTCACTGAATGACCACCAGCCACAACACCGCCCCCCACATGCCCGTCGACGGTTCCGGCAGCCTGCCGCCCGGCGGCGCGGGCAAGGTCGACCCCGCCACCGAATTCACCGCCGACACCAGCCACCCGGCCGGTGCGGCGAGCCTGCTGCGCACCACGGCGGCCATCCGCCAGCGTGCGGGCGCCCTGCTGGCACGCGCGCGCAACGGCGAATCGCAGTGGTTTCGCATCGGCGGCAGCGACACGCTCGAAGACACGGCGCGCACCGTCGCCGAGGTCACGCGCGAGCGCTATCCGTGGGACACCATCCCGTACCACAGCCGCTGGCGCCACTTCGAGGCCGGCAGCATCAACCGCATCGAAGAACTCGACACGCTGATGGGCGAATCCGATGCGCGCACGCGCGCTCGCGCCCACATCGACCTCGTGCTGGTCAGCGTGCTGCTCGACGCCGGCGCCGGTCCCGACTGGCACTACACCGAATCGGCCACGGGCGAACGCTTCACCCGTTCCGAAGGCCTGGGCGTGGCCAGCTACCACGCGTTCATGAGCGGCCTGTTCTCCTCGAACCCCGAGCGTCCCTACCAGGTGGACGCAGCCGGCCTGCGCGGCCTCGTGGCCGACCGGCTGGGCGACGCCTTCCAGGTCAGCGAGGCCAATCCGCTGGTCGGTCTGGCGGGCCGCGCCATGCTGTTGCGCCGGCTGGGCGAAGCCATGCGGGAGCAGCCCGAAACCTTTGGCGACGACGGCCGCCCCGGCAAGCTGTTCGACGCGCTGGTGGGCCCCTACGGCCCGGCCGCGCCGCCCACGGCCGAGGTCACGGCGCACCAGATCCTGTCGCTGCTGCTGGAAACCCTCTCGCGCATCTGGCCCTCGGCCAATGCGGTGGACAGCATCGCGGCCGACGGCAGCGACAGCGCGGCGGGCATCGGCTCGGGCGACCCCGCGCTGGCGCTGGGCGACTGCTGGCGCCACAGCGCGGTGCGCGGCCCCGGCCTGACCAACGGCTGGATGCCGTTCCACAAGCTGTCGCAATGGCTCACGTATTCGCTGCTCGAACCCTTCGAATGGGCGGGCGTGAAGGTGCGCCACCTCGATGCGCTCACCGCCCTGCCCGAATACCGCAACGGCGGCCTGCTGATCGACAGCGGCGTGATCGTGCCGAAGGACCCGGCCTTCCTCACCCGCACCTGGAGGGCCAGCGACGAATTCATCGTCGAATGGCGCGCGCTGACGGTGGCGCTGCTCGACGAGGTGGCGCCGCGCGTGCGCAAGGTGCTCGACCGCACGGAAGAAGAGCTGCCGCTGGCCTGCGTGCTCGAAGGCGGCACCTGGGCCGCGGGCCGCGCACTGGCACAACGTTTGCGTGATGGTGCTCCGCCTCTGCTGATCGAGAGCGACGGCACCGTCTTTTAGACTCTCTGGTTCTCTCATCAGCAACGCCACACACAATTCCAATGAGCAACGTCCACCTCGTCAACCATCCCCTCGTCCAGCACAAGCTCACGCTGATGCGCCGCAAGGACGCGTCGACCAACAGTTTTCGCCGGCTCCTGAACGAAATCAGCATGTTGATGGCCTACGAGGTCACGCGCGACATGCCGATGCAGGACATCGAGGTCGAGACCCCGCTCGAAACGATGCAGGCCAAGGTCATCGACGGCAAGAAGCTGGTGCTGGTGTCCATTCTTCGCGCCGGCACGGGCATCCTGGACGGCATGCTCACCGTGGTGCCCGGTGCGCGCGTCGGCCACATCGGCCTGTACCGCGACCCCAAGACGCTGACGGCCGTGGAGTACTACTTCAAGATGCCCGGCGAAATGGACAGCCGCGACGTGATCGTGGTCGACCCGATGCTGGCCACCGGCAACTCGGCCGTCGCCGCGGTCGAGCGCCTGAAGGAGCTCAACCCCAAGTCGATCAAGTTCGTCTGCCTGCTGACCTGCCCCGAGGGCGTGGCGACGATGCAGAAGGCGCACCCCGACGTGCCGATCTACACCGCCGCGATCGACCGCGAGCTGGACAGCCACGGCTACATCCTGCCGGGCCTGGGCGACGCCGGCGACCGGATCTTCGGCACGAAGTAAGGCTCGCCCCCAGGCTGCGCGGCACTTCGTGTCCGCTTCTCCTTCCCCCTGCCGGGGGCGACACCTGAGGCCCGGCGAAGCCGGTTCCTCGGTGTCTCTGGAAGGGGGCCGGGCGCGCAGCGCCCGAGCCCGGGGAGTCGGAGCCACGGGAATTTCAGGCGGGCATGGGGATTGCTGCGCTGGATGTTTTTAAACCGAGGAGAAGAACAGTGAACGCACGTCGTCAATTGATCATTCGTTCCGTCGCCGTTGCCGCAGCACTCGCGGCCGGCGCGCCCGGGCTGGCGCTTGCGCAGGCCAAATTGAAGGTGGCGGCGGTGTACACCGTGCCCTTCGAGCAGCAATGGGTGGGCCGCATCCACAAGGCGCTGAAGGCGGCCGAGGCGCGCGGCGAGATCGAATACAAGGCCACGGAGAACGTCAGCAACGCCGACTACGAGCGCGTGATGCGCGAGTACGCCACCGGCGGCAACCAGTTGATCCTGGGCGAGGTGTTCGGTGTGGAAGCGGCGGCGCGCAAGGTCGCAAAAGACTTTCCCAAGGTCGCCTTCCTGATGGGCTCGTCGCTCAAGCCGCAGGCACCCAACTTCAGCGTGTTCGACAACTACATCCAGGAGCCGGCCTACCTGAGCGGCATGGTGGCGGGCGGCATGACCAAGAGCAACCGCATCGGCATGGTCGGCGGCTTCCCGATTCCCGAGGTCAACCGCCTGATGAACGCGTTCATGGCCGGCGCCAAGGAAACCAACCCGAAGGTCGAGTTCAGCGTGAGCTTCATCAACAGCTGGTTCGACCCGCCCAAGGCCAAGGAAGCAGCCTTCGCCATGATCGACAAGGGCGCCGACGTGATGTACGCCGAGCGTTTCGGTGTGTCCGACGCCGCCAAGGAAAAGGGCAAGCTCGCCATCGGCAACGTGATCGACACGCAGGCCCAGTACCCCGACACGGTGGTCGCCTCGGCCCTGTGGAACTTCGAGCCGGCGGCCGACCGCGCGATCAAGCTCGTGAAGGAAGGCAAGTTCGCGGCCGAAGACTACGGCGTGTATGCGCAGATGAAGAACAAGGGCTCCGAGCTGGCGCCGCTGGGCACCTTCGAGAAGAAGGTGCCGGCCGACATCGTTGCCAAGGTGAAGGCCAAACAGGCCGACATCCTCGCCGGCAAGTTCACCGTGAAGGTGGACGATAGCCAACCCAAGTCCACCGCCAGGTAAGCATCGCCGTGCCCATGAAACGTTCGCGATGGCAGATCGCAGGCCATGCCGTGGCTGTCGCGGCGTTGACGATCGGGCTGGCCGCGTGTGAGCGCGAGCCGGCGGGCACGGCCGCCCCGGTGGCGGCTGCCGCACCGCCTGCGCCGGCAGCTTCGGCCCCTGCACCCGCTGCACCGGCTGCGGCAGCTGCACCGGTCGGCATTCCGGCCGCCCTGCAGGAGCGCGCCGACGCCTTGCTGGCCGCGCACCGCCAGATGGTCGTACTGATGACCGGCGAGCGTGCGCTCGGCGCGGCCGACAAGCGCGCGGTGAGCGCGGTCGGGCAGATGCTGTTCCACGACATGCAGGAGCGCCAGCGCGCACTGATCGCCCAGGCCGGCGAAATGACCGACCCCGCCACGGTGCCGGCACTGAATGCGTTGCTGGACCGCATCGAGAGCGAGCCGAGCTGGTTCGACGCGGACCGCCTGGCGTTCAAGGAGTTTCTGGGCGAGCTGAGCACGCGCTACGGCCAGGCGCAATCGCTGCCCGGCCTCAAGCTCGGCCGCCGCGCCAGCGAAGACCTGGCCGTGCTCGCCGAGATCGAGCAGGCCTACGACCGCGAACTCAAGGACGTGTTCGGCCGCTTCGCGCAACGCGGCATCGAGCCCCAGCGCGAAAAATGGGCCGACTACGTGGCCAAGCTGCAGGGCCTGTATTCGCGCGACCAGATCCTCAAGGACTTCGGCACCATCGTGCCCTACACACTGCCCACAGGCGGCGCCAAGGAAAGGGAAGGCGGCGACACCCGCGAGATCTTCGGCACCTCGCTGCCGCCCAAGACCGTGGTGCTGACCTTCGACGACGGCCCGCATGCGAAGCACACCGACGAGATCCTCGAGATCCTGAAGCGCTACGACGCGCCGGCCATCTTCTTCGAGCTGGGCCAGAACCTCGGCAAGCTCGACGCGCAAGGCAAGGCGCAGCTGGGCGCCAACGGCGCGGTCGCCAGGCGCGTGCTGGCCGCGGGCCACACGCTGGCCAACCACAGCTTCAGCCACGGCATGATGGCCAAGATGAGCGATGACGCGGTGCGCACCGAGGCCACGGAAACCGAGGCGCTGCTCGACGCCACCGGCCGGCCGCAGTCCACGCTGTTCCGCTTTCCCTACGGCGCGCGCAACGAAGACAAGCTCAGCACGGTCGAGGCGCTCAAGCTGCGCTCGATGCTCTGGACCGTCGACTCGATGGACTGGGCAGACCCGGTGCCCAAGTCGATCGCCGACCGCGTGCTCGCCGAGGTCGACAAGGCCAAGCGCGGCGTGATCCTGTTCCACGACATCCAGGGCCGCACCGTGCAGGCGCTGCCCACGGTGCTCGACCAGCTGGTGGCCGACGGCTACCGCTTCGCCACCTGGCGCGACGGCAAGTTCGTCGTCAACGCGCCCAAGCGCCCGGCGCCCGACGACGGCGTGGCCGCCGCGGGCGACACGCTCTACCGCGAGAGCCATGCGCTGGTGATCGGCATCGACAAGTACGCCAAGTGGCCCGGCCTGCACCATGCGGTGCCCGACGCCAAGTCGATGGAGCAGCTGCTGGTCACGCGCTTCGGCTTTAAGCCCGAGAACGTCACGGCGCTGTACGACGGCGACGCCACGCGCGCCAATATCCTGCGCGCGCTGAACGACAAGCTCACCGACGGCAAGCGCGTGAAGCGCGACGACCGCGTGCTGGTGTTCTTTGCCGGCCACGGCAGCACCCGCAAGCTCGCCAGCGGGCGCGACGTGGGCTACATCGTGCCGGTCGACGCGCAGCTGGACGACCTTGCCTCCGACGCCATCTCGATGCCGCAACTGCAGGAAGTGGCCGAGGCGCTGTCGGCCAAGCACGTGCTGTTCCTGGTGGACGCCTGCTACTCGGGGCTGGGCCTCACACGCGGGGGGGCGCCTCAGGGCAGCAAGAACTTCCTGAGCGACAACGCGCGGCGCATCGGCCGCCAGATGCTCACCGCGGGCGGCGCCGACCAGCAGGTGGCCGACGATGGCCCCGGCGGGCATTCGGTCTTCACCTGGACCATGCTGCAGGCGCTGTCGGGCAAGGCCGATCTGAACGGCGACGGCGTCATCACCGGCACCGAGCTCGCGGCCTACGTGGCGCCGGCGGTGTCCGCCATCGCCCGGCAGACGCCGGCCTTCGGCAGCCTGCCGGGCTCCGAGGGCGGCGAGTTCGTGTTCGAGCTGCCTGCGGAGCGCGAAGGCCTGAGCGGCGACAGCCTGCAGCTCGACGCTGCCGCCAGCAAGGTCAACAAGCGCATCGATGAAGCCAACGAGCAGGCCGTGCATGCCGTGCAGGCCGCCAAGGCGCCGAAGCCTGGTGCAGCCGGTACAGCCGCCCCGGCCGCCATCGAGGTGGTGGTGAAGAACCTGGAAGGCGCCGACGCCAAGCTCACCATGCCCGCCGCCGCGCCGGTGTCGCCCCGCGTGGCCGCCCAGCGCGCCAACGACCGCGGCCTTCAGCTGTACCGCGAGCGCCGCTACGACGAGGCCGAAGCCGCGTTCACCGAGGCGCTGAAGCTGCAGCCGAAGTTCGCGTTGGCCGCCAACAACCTCGGCTTCGTGTACTTCAAGCGCGGCAAGCCGGTGGAAGCCGCGCGCTGGTTCGAGCAGGCCATCGACATGGACGGCAGCCGCGCGCTGGCCTACCTGAACCTGGGCGACGCCTACCTGCAGGCCGGCAACGACGCCAAGGCGCTGGCCGCGTACACCACCTTCGTCGGCCTGGCGCCCAAGCATCCGCGCATCGCGGCGCTGCAGGCCTGGATAGCCACGCCCGATGCCGCGCATCGCCCTCAACTTCCGCCCACGAACTCATGACGAACACTTCCTTGCTCCAGCGCCTTCGCGGTCCGTTGTCCGCCGCGTTCATCGCCGCCATGCTCACGGGCTGCGCCGGCGTCTACCGGTCCGACGTCGTCAGCATCAACAGCAGCACGCGGCTCGACGACACGCCGCGCATCGCGGTGCTCTCGGCTTTCGAGCCCGAACTCAAGCTGCTGCTCACGCGCCTGCAGGGCCCGGTGAAGCACAGCGTGAACGGCGTGGCGTTCACCACCGGCACGCTCGAAGGCAAGCCGGTGGTGCTGTTCCTCTCGGGCATCAGCATGACGAACGCGACCATGAACACGCAGCTGGTGCTCAACCGCTTTCGCGTGACGAACATCGTGTTCAGCGGCATCGCCGGCGGCGTGAACCCGCAGCTGCATGTGGGCGACGTCACGGTGCCGGCCCAATGGGGCCAGTACCTCGAGGTGCTGATGGCGCGCGAGACCGCGCCGGGCAAGTTCAGCGCCCCGCCCTTCATCACCGACGCCACGCTGCCCAATTTCGGAATGATGTTCCCGCGCCCGGTCGAAGTGCGCTCGGCGGCCAAGCCGGAGATCGTTCGCAAGTTCTGGTTCGAAGCCGACCCGAAGATGCTCGAGGTGGCGCGCAGCATCCGCAGCGTCGAGCTGGCCAACTGCGGCGCAGGCAAGTGCCTGCCGCGCAAGCCCCAGCTGGTGGTGGGCGGCAACGGCGTGTCGGGCCAGGCCTTCATGGACAACAAGGCCTACCGCGAATACACCTACAAGACCTTCCAGGCCAACGTGCTCGACATGGAAACCGCGGCGGTGGGCATGGTCGCCTACAGCAACGGCGTGCCCTACATCGCCTTCCGCTCGCTCAGCGACCTTGCGGGCGGCGGCGACGGCGAAAACGAGATGGGCACCTTCATGAGCATCGCGGCGGACAACTCCGCCAAGGTCATGCTGGCCTTCCTCGCCGCCTGGAAGTGACGGCGGCGCCCCCTCGCGCCATGCGACCCGTTCGACTCGTCCTGCTTCCGGGCATGGACGGCACGGGCGATCTGTTCGAGCCGCTGAAGGCGGCCATGGGGCCGGACGCGCACATCGACGTGCTGCGCTATTCGGGCACCCAGCCGCAGGGCTATGCCGAACTGGAACCGCTCGTGCGCGCGCAGTTGCCCGAAGGGCAGCCCTTCGTGCTGCTCGGCGAATCGTTCTCGGGCCCGCTGGCCATCTCGATCGCGGCCGCGCCGCCGCCGGGCCTGCGCGGCCTCGTCCTGTGCTGCAGCTTCGCCCGCAGCCCCTCGCCCGGGCTGGCGCTGCTGCGCGGCGGCCTGCTCGAACTGACGATGAAGCTGCTGCACCTGAGCGCCATGCGCGCACCCATGCGCCACCTGCTGCTGGGCCGCTTCGCCGACCCGCATCTCGCCGGGCTGCTGCAAGGCTCGCTGCAGAAGGTGTCGGGCGCCGTCATGGCGCACCGCATGAAGGAGGTGCAGCGGGTGAACGTGGTCGCCAAGCTGGCGAGGGTGCGCGTACCCTCGATGTACCTGCAGGCCATGCAGGACCGCATCGTTCCCGCCCAGGCGGCCCGCGTGATCCAGCGTGCACTGCCGGGTCTGCGCCTCGAGCGCTTCGAAGGTCCGCACGGCCTGCTGCAAGCCGCGCCGCTCGCCACGGCGCGGGCCATCGACAACTTTTGCCGCGAGCTCGGAGATCCCGTGCCCTCCCCTCCATGAACACCACCCTGCTCCGGCTCGCAGGCATCACCAAGCGCTTCGGCAGCCTGGTCGCCAACGACGCCATTTCCCTCGACCTGCAGGCCGGCGAGGTGCTTGCGCTGCTCGGCGAGAACGGCGCGGGCAAGTCGACGCTGATGTCGATCCTGTTCGGCCACTACGTCGCCGATGAAGGCGGCATCGAGGTCTTCGGCGCGCCCCTGCCCCCGGGCAATCCCAAGGCCGCGCTCGCCGCCGGCGTGGGCATGGTGCACCAGCACTTCACGCTGGCCGACAACCTGAGCGTGCTCGACAACGTGATGATGGGCACCGAGCCGCTGTGGCGCCCGGTGTCGCGCCGCGCGGCCGCGCGAGAGCGGCTGCTCGACGTGGCGCGGCGCTTCGGCCTGCCGGTGCAGCCAGACGCGAAGATCGGCAGCCTCTCGGTGGGCGAGCGCCAGCGGGTGGAAATACTGAAGGCGCTGTACCGCGGCGCGCGCATCCTGATCCTGGACGAACCGACCGCCGTCCTCACGCCGCAGGAGAGCGAGGCGCTGTTCGCCACGCTCGCGCAGATGGTGGCGCAGGGCCTGTCGGTCATCTTCATCAGCCACAAGCTCGGCGAGGTGCTGCGCGTGTCGCACCGCGTGGCCGTGCTGCGCGGCGGCAAGCTGGTCGCCGAGGCGCGCACGGCAGACACCACGCAGGCACAGCTGGCGCTGTGGATGGTCGGGCATGCGGTCGAGGCGCCGCAGCGGCGGCCGGCCCAGCGCGTGGGCGATGCGGTCTGCGTGCTCGACCACGTGAGCACCGCGTCGGCCAAGGATGGCGGACAAGACCGGCTTCGCGAGGTGTCGCTGACGCTGCGCGCCGGCGAAATCACCGCCATCGCGGGCGTCTCCGGCAACGGGCAGGTGGCGCTGGCCGAGCTGCTGTGCGGCACGCGCCGCGCCGTGTCGGGCACCGCGCAACTGATGGGCCGTGCCCTGCCGCCCTCGCCAGCCCGGCTGGTGCAGCGCGGCGTGGCGCGCATTCCCGAAGACCGCCATGCGGTCGGCGTGGTCGGCGACTTGCCGGTGTGGGAGAACGCGGTGTCCGAGCGACTGCGCAGCCCGGTGTTCTCGCGCTGGTCGTGGATCGTGAAGCGCGCCGTCGCCCGCCTGCATGCCCGGCGCATCGAAAAGGCGTTCGACGTGCGCGGTGCCGGCCTGATGGCGCCGGCCCGTTCGCTCTCCGGCGGGAACATGCAGAAGCTGATTCTGGGGCGCGCCCTGCTGGCGCCCGAGCAGCCCGAAGCAGCCAACGGCGGCGACAACAAGAAGTACCCCAACCGCGCCCCGCGCCTGATCGTTGCGCACCAGCCGACCTGGGGCCTGGACATCGGCGCGGTCGCCTACGTGCAGCAGCAGCTGATTGCCGCGCGCGACGCCGGCGCGGCGGTGCTGGTGATTTCCGACGACCTCGACGAAGTGCTCGCGCTCGGCGACCGCGTGGCGGTGATGCACGGCGGGCACCTGGGCGATGCACGGCCGGCCGCGGCCTGGACGCGCGAAGCCATCGGCCTGGCGATGGCCGGCGCAACGGCAACTCAAGCCAAGGGAGCCGCACCATGATGCGGCTCGAACGACGCCACGAAACCTCACGCGCCGCGCTGCTGCTGGCACCCATCGGCGCGGTCGTCTTCACCATGGCGGTCAGCGCGCTGCTGGTGCTGTGGGCCGGTGCGCCGGTCGGCCGCACCTATGCGCTGCTGCTGCAGGGCGGCTTCGGCTCGGTGTTCGCGTGGAGCGAGACGCTGACACGCGCGATTCCGCTGATCCTCACGGGGCTGGCGGCCACGGTCGCCTTCAAGGCGCGGCTCTTCAACATCGGTGCCGAAGGCCAGCTCTACGCGGGCGCGCTGGCCGCGGTCGCCGTGGGCGGAATGCACGGCGGCACGGGCTTCGAGCTGTCGCCATGGCTGCTGTTCCCGCTCATGATGCTGGCGGCAGCCGTGGCGGGCGCGCTCATGCTGCTGGGCCCGGCGCTGATGAAGAACAAGCTGGGCGTCGACGAGGTGGTGACCACGCTGCTGATCAACTTCATCGTGCTGCTGGGCGTGTCGGCGCTGCTCGACGGGCCGATGAAGGACCCGAGCGCCATGGGCTGGCCACAGAGCGTGTCGCTGCAGCCAGACCTGGAACTGGGCAAGCTCATTGCGCAGACGCGCGTGCACACCGGGCTGCTGTGGGCCGTGTCGCTCGCGGTGATGGTGTGGGCCGTCTTCAAGTACACGGTGCTGGGTTTCGACATTCGCGCCGTGGGCGCCAACGCACGCGCCGCGGCGTTCGCGGGCGTGCCGGTGACGCGCACCGTGGTGATGGTGGCGCTGCTCTCGGGCGCGCTGGCCGGGCTGGCGGGCGCCATCGAGGTGGCCGGCCGCACGAGCTACGTCACGCTCGACATGTCGCCGGGCTACGGCTACACCGGCATCGTCATCGCGATGCTGGCGGGCCTGCATCCGCTGGGCGTGATCGCGGCCGGCGTGTTCGTGGCGGGCGTGCTGGTCGGCGCCGACACCATGAGCCGCGCGGTCGGCGTGCCGACGTACATCGCGGACGTGATCGTGGCGGCCTCGCTGATCGCGGTGCTGGTGGCGACGCTGCTCACGCAGTACCGGGTGAGGATGAAGCAATGAGCGCAGCCTTCGCATCTTCGGCCTTGCCCCTTCCCCTTCCGGGGGAAGGCTGGGATGGGGGCATCGGCCTCCACCACGAGCGCCGAGTGCCCCCACCCCAACCCTCCCCCAGAGGGGGAGGGAGAAGCACCATGACCGAAATGCCCAGAGCCTTCGCATCGTCTGTCTTGCCCCTTCCCCTCCCGGGGGAAGTTTGGGATGGGGGCATCGGCCTCCACCACGAGCGCCGCTTGCCCCTACCCCAACCCTCTCCCAAAGGGGGAGGGAGAAACGCGCCATGACCGACCTTCTCGACATCCTCTCCAACCCCGCCTTCTGGGTCGCGGTGCTGCGCATCGCCACGCCGCTCGTCCTCGGCACGCTGGGCGTCTTGCTGTGCGAACGCGCGGGCGTGCTCAACCTCGGCATCGAAGGGATCATGGTCGCGGGGGCCTTCACCGGCTGGCTCGCCGTGTACGCGGGCGCGCCCCTGTGGATGGGCGTGGGCGTGGCAGCGCTCACGGGCATGGTGTTCGGCCTGCTGCACGCCTTTCTCACGGTCGGGCTCGCGCTGTCGCAGCACGTGTCGGGCCTGGGCATCACGCTGCTGGCGACCTCGCTGAGCTACTTCGGCTACCGCGTGAGCTTTCCGAAGGTGAACACGCCGCCCACCATCACGCCCTTTGCGCCGATGGACTGGCTGCCGATTCCGATCCTCAACGCGCAGACCGCGCTCACGCTCTTCGCGCTGCTGCTGGTGCCGGTCGTCGGCTGGGTGCTGTACCGCACGCCGCTCGGCCTGGCGCTTCGAATGGCCGGCGAGAACCCGCAGGCGGCCGAGAGCCAGGGCGTGTCGGTGGCAGCCACGCGCACCGGCGCCATCGTGGCGGGCTCTGCGCTGATGGGCATGGCCGGCTCGTTCCTCACGCTGTCGGCCTTCAACGCCTTCTTCTTCAACATGGTGAACGGCCGCGGGTGGATCTGCGTCGCGCTGGTGGTGTTCGCCTCGTGGCGGCCTGGCAAGGCCCTGCTGGGCGCGCTGCTGTTCGCCTTCTTCGATGCGCTGCAACTGCGGCTGCAACAATCGGGCGACGCCGTGCTGCCCTACCAGCTCTACCTGATGCTGCCGTACCTGCTGTCGATCCTGGCGCTGGTGCTGGTGGCGCGCAAGGCCAGCTATCCGCAGGCGCTGATGAAGCCTTACCGCAAGGGGGAACGTTGATGATGAAGACAACCGCCACCACGCTGCTCGCCGCGCTGCTGACGCTGTGCGGCACCGGCGCCCATGCGCTGGGCAGCGACTACGGCTACGACACCTTCAAGACGCCCGACTCGGTCAGCTGGGTGCAGCTGTGCGGCACCTGGGGAAAGGACCGCCAGGGCACCTTCCGCGTGGTGCATGCCGACCAGTACGCGCAGTCGTTCATGTACGTGCAATGGATGACTCGCGACGCCAACGGCGGCCTGCATGCCGAGCACACCGTCGCCATCGCCGAGCTCGACAACGACCATGCGGAAGTCGCGCTGTCGGGGCTGACCTGCCGCGCCACGCCGCGCGGCATCGTCGTGACCGCCAAGGCCGACTCGGGGCACGACGACAAGCTGCGGCGCGTGACGATCGAAGTCGGGCCGGCGCCGGGGCAGTACCGGTACCGGGCGCAGAAGACGCGTTGACGCGCGCTGCGCGCATGAACTGCCCGTAAGCCAAGCGCCGATCGCGGCGGAAAATACCGATCACCCCGTCCTCCAGAGACCCCCACGATGCTCGACCTCCTCATCACCAACGCTACCCTCCCCGACGGCCGCACCGGCATGTCGATTGCCGTGCAGGACGGGCGCATCGCCGAAGTGACCGAGGGCCTGGCCGCCCCGGCGCACGAGACCATCGACGCGCAGGGCCTGCTGGTCTCGCCGCATTTTGTCGACCCGCATTTCCACATGGACGCCACGCTCAGCTACGGCCTGCCGCGCGTGAACCAGAGCGGCACGCTGCTCGAAGGCATCGCGCTGTGGGGCGAGCTGAAGCCGCTGCTGACGCCCGACGCGCTCATCGAGCGTGCCCTGGCGTACTGCGACTGGGCGGTGGCCAAGGGCCTGCTGGCCGTGCGAACGCACGTGGACACCAGCGACCCGAGCCTGCTGGCGGTCGATGCGCTGCTGGAGGTCAAGCGCCAGGTGGCGCCCTACCTCGACCTGCAGCTGGTCGCGTTCCCGCAGGACGGCGTGCTGCGTTCTGCCGGTGGCGTCGAGAACATCGAGCGCGCGCTCGACCGGGGCGTGGACGTGGTCGGCGGCATTCCGCACTTCGAACGCACCATGGCCGACGGCGCCGCCAGCGTGAAGCTGCTGTGCGAAATGGCGGCCGCGCGCGGCAAGCTGGTCGACATGCACTGCGACGAATCGGACGACCCGCTCTCGCGCCACATCGAGACGCTGGCCTTCGAGGCGCAGCGCCTGGGCCTGCAGGGCCGCGTGACGGGCTCGCACTGCACCTCGATGCACTCGATGGACAACTACTACGTGAGCAAGCTGCTGCCGCTCATCGCACAAAGCGGCGTCGCGGTCATTGCCAACCCGCTCATCAACATCACGCTGCAGGGCCGCCACGACACCTACCCCAAGCGCCGCGGCATGACGCGCGTGCCCGAACTGATGGCCGCCGGCGTGAACGTCGCCTTCGGCCACGACTGCGTGATGGACCCCTGGTACGGCATGGGCTCGGGCGACATGCTCGAGGTGGCGCACATGGGCCTGCACGTGGCGCAGATGACGAGCCAGGCCGGCATTCGCCAGTGCTTCGAGGCCGTGACCACGAACGCGGCGCGCGTGATGCACCTGGAGGGCTACGGCATCGCGGCGGGCTGCGAGGCCAGCTTCGTGCTGCTGCAGGCGCGCGATCCGGTCGAGGCGATTCGCCTGCGCGCCACGCGGCTCAAGGTGTTCCGCAAGGGGCGGCTGCTGGCCGAAACGCCCGCGGCCACGGCGAGCCTGCACCTGGCGGGGCGCGGCGGCGCGACGAGCTGGATGACGCCGCAGCGCCAGAGCTGAGAGCCAGGGCTGAAGGTCCGGGCAGACGGTCCGGGCTGAAAGTCAGGCCTCGTCGGCGGCCACCGAAGCGGCCGTGCCGAGCAGCGCCGATTCGATCTTTCGCACCTCGCGGCGCAGTTCGCGGGCCATGTCCTCGCGCCGGTCCGCCTCGAGACGCCCCGAGATGGCCGCGATGCTGATCGCGCCCACGGGGTTCTCCGCAGGAAACGCGATGCCGATCGCACCGGTGCCCGGCGTCACCGCGCTGTCGAGAAACGCATAGCCCTGTGCCCTGCCCTGCGCCACCGCCTCGCGCAGAAAGTCGGCCGTGAAGGAGGCGAACTTCTCGTAGCGGTGCCCGTTGGCCCGGATGATGGCTTCGGCCTCCGCCTCGGGCATGGCGCACAGCATCGACAACCCACCCGCGCCCACGCCCAGCGGGCGGCGGATGCCGATGTCCAGCGGCATCGCCTTGATCGGGAAGTCGCCCAGCGCCCGGTTGGTGCACACCGCCTCCATGCCGCTGCGCTCGCTGAGGTAGAGCGTGTCCTGCGTCAGGTCGGCCAGGCGGTGCAGCGCACCGTCGCACAGGTCGCTGAGCCGGTAGCGCGGGCGCGCGAGCAGCCCGAGTTCATGCAGCAGCGGCCCCAGGAAGTACTTGCGCGTGGCGACGTCGCGTGCAACCAGGCCTTCGATTTCCAGCCGCGCCAGCATGCGCGCGCAGGTCGACTGCGGCAGCCCGCTGGTGGCCGCTATTTCGCCAATCCGCATGCCCCGCCGCCCGCGCGACGCCACCACGCGGAGCATGCCGACCACGCGCTCGATGCTTTGCGTGCCGGTGCGTGCGTTCTCACCTTGTGGCGATTCTTTGTCTGCCATGTATGCCCTCCTTCTTTTGTCACTTGGGTGTCGCTTTATATTGCATCCACATTGTGGATATTTAAGGGTCAACCCTATCCGGAGCCCAGGGCTTGCCCGTCTGTAATTCATGGGAGACGACAACACATGTCGCCACATTGTGGATACCCAAGGAGTGCAGATGCCCCAGACGATGACCGAGAAGATCCTGGCCCGCGTGGCCGGACGTTCCAGCGTTCGCCCCGGCGACGAAGTGCTGGCCCGCCCCGATTTCGTGATTGCCTACGACTTCCCCGGCTACACCGACGTGTTCTTCAAGGAAGCCCGTGAGGAGTTCGGCGTGGACAAGGTGCCCAGCCCCGAGCGCTTCGTGCTCTTCATCGACCACATGGTGCCGGCCACCGCGCCCAAGGAAGAAGAGCTGCACAAGGTCACGCGCGCCTGGGGCAAGGAACAGGGCGTGCCGGTGCACGAGCGCGAAGGCATCGGCCACCAGGTGTCGGCCGAGCTGGGCTACGCCACGCCGGGCGCCTTTGCGGTGCACTTCGACGGCCACGTGAGCCAGCTCGGCGCCTTCGGCACGCTGGCGATGGGCGCGCGCAAGAGCGTGCTGGAAACCTTCGTGAGCGAGACCATGGCCCTCACCGTGCCAGGCACGGTGAAGATCGAGCTCACCGGCACGCTGCAGCCCGGCGTGATGGCGCGCGACGTGTTCCACCACATGGTGCGCGTGCTGGGGCCGTCGTCGTGCCGCTTCAAGGTGGTGGAGCTGTGCGGCCCGGTGATCGAAGAAATGAGCATCGAAGGCCGCCAGACCATCTGCGGCCAGGCCATGTTCCTGGGTGCGACCACCATGCTGATCGCGCCGGACGCGAAGACGCTGGCTTACGCCGCCGGCCGCTCGAAGATCGCGCTGGACCCCGTCTACCCCGACGCCGACGCCGTGTACGACCGCGAAGTGACCATCGACGTGAGCGAGCTCACCCCCATCGTCGTGGCGCCGCCGAGCCCCGCGAACACGCGCGACCTGAGCGAGTACGCGGGCCTCGAAGTGCACACGGGCTACCTCGGCTCCTGCGCCAGCGGCCGGCTCGAAGACCTGCGCGCCGCAGCCGACGTGCTGCGCGGGCGCCGCATCAAGCCGGGCTTCCAGCTGCATGTGGTGCCGACCTCGCAGGCGATCATGTCGCAGGCCGCGAAAGAAGGGCTGATTTCCACGCTGGTGGACGCGGGCGCCTTCATCAGCTCGTCGAGCTGCGACTACTGCTACGGCCGCATCGCGACCATGACCGACGGCCAGCGCGCCGTGTCCACCGGCACGCTCAACACGCCGGGCCGCATGGGCAGCGCTGATTCGGAAATCTTCATCTGCAACGCGGCTGTGGTGGCGGCCTCCGCGCTCGAAGGCTGCATTGCCGACCCCAGGCCCTATCTGGCGCAGGCGGCCGAAGCCCGCGCCCTCGAAGCCGCTGGGAGCGCCGCATGAGCATGCCCAACCTGCAAGGCCGCGCGGCCTGGATCTTCAAGGAAGACGACTTCGACATCGACCTGATCGTCGGCATCAAGAACATCAAGATCACCGACATCCACGAGCTGGCCGCCGTCACCATGACGAGCTACGACCCCGGATTCGCCGCCTCGGTGAAAAAGGGCGACCTGCTGGTGGGCGGCCACAACTTCGGCTACGGCCACCCGCACTACCCCGCGATGCGCGCCATGCGCCACCTGGGCGTGGCGGGCGTGATTGCCGAGTCGTTCTCGCCGGGGTTCTTTCGCGGCGAGATCAGCATGGGCTTTCCGCTCATCACCTGCCCCGGCATCCGCGAGATCACCACGCGCTGGGACGAACTGAAGGTCGACTGGGACGCCAGCACCGTGACCCACGTGGGCAGCGGCAGGCAACTGCCTTTCGAGCGCCTGTCGTCGGTGGAGCGCGGCACGCTGGAGGCGGGCGGCTTCATCCCGTACCTGAAAGCGCGGCTGGCGAAGCAGGGCGAAACGTCGCCTCTGCCCGCCTGAGCCCGGAGCGAACCGCATGCTCCAGATGATCGTGAGCGGCGTCGCCCTGGGCGCCATCTACGGGCTGATCGCCCTGGGCATCGTGATGGTGTTCAAGGCCACCGGCATCCTCAATTTCGCGCATGGCGAGGCGGCCATGCTGTCGGCCTTCGTCGCGTACACGCTGGTGCGCCTGGGCCTGCCGATGTGGGCCGTGGTGCCGCTGGTGCTGCTGTTCGGCGCGGCGCTGGGCATGCTGATCGAGCGCTTCATCATCCGGCGCTTCATCGGCAAGGCGCTGCTGTCGTCGGCCATCTGCACGCTGGGCCTGTTCCTGATCTTCGGCGACCTCGCCATCTGGCTCTGGGGCAAGGACACGCAGGAGCTGCCCAGTGTGTTCCCCGCCGCGCCCATCGACGTGGGCGGCGTGATCGTCTCGGGCATCGACCTGGGCATCGTGGGCGTGTGCGCGGCGCTGGCGGGGGCGCTGTTCGCGTTCTTCCGCTTCACGCGGCTGGGCATCGCGATGCAGGCCACCATGGAAAACCCCACGGCCGCGCGGCTCATGGGCATTCCCATCAAGCGCATCTACGCGCTGGCCTGGGCGCTGTCGCACGTCATCGCGGCGGCCGCGGGCCTGCTGATTGCGCCGCTGACCTTCGTGCATTTCTCGATGATGCAGAGCGCCCTGCACTTCGCCTTCGCGGCGGCGGTGCTCGGCGGCATCGGCAGCATGCCGGGCGCGCTGCTGGGCGGCGTGATCATCGGCGTGACGTCCAACCTCACCGGCGCCTACCTGTCCTCCGAATGGAAGGACGCGGTGCCCTTCATCGTGATGCTGGCCATCCTGATCCTGCGCCCGCACGGGCTGCTGGCACGGCGCCAGGTCAAGAAAGTCTGAGGAAGCAACCCATGACACGCATCTTCGATTCGCGGCCCTGGCTGGCGCCGCTGGTGTTCATTGCGCTCTTCGTGCTCGCGCCGCTCGTTCCGGGCGGCTACGTGCTCTACATCTTCACGCTGGTGCTGATCTACACGCTCGCGTCCTTCGGCACCAACATCCTCACGGGCTACACCAACCTGATTTCGATGGCCGGCGCTGTGTTCTTCGGCATCGGCGCCTACGGCAGCGCCATTCTCACCACGCACTTCGGCGTGCCGCTGGTGCTGTCGATGCTCATCGCGGCGGCCGTGGCCACGGTGGTGGGCGTGCTGCTGGCGCTGCCGGTGCTGCGCCTGGAAGAGGTGTTCCTGGCCATCGCCACGCTGGGCTTCGTGATGATCTCGGTGGAAGTCGCCAAATCGGGCGGCGAGCTCACGGGCGGCGAGAACGGCATGGGCGCACCCGGGCCCACGCTGTTCGGCTTTGCGCTCGACGAGCGGGCCTACCACCTGTTCGTGGCCGTGGTGCTGGGCGCCGCACTGTGGATTGCGCGCAACCTCTCGCAGAGCCACTTCGGGCGCGGCTTCCTCGCGCTCAAGGGCAGCGAGACGGCCTCGCGCGCGCTGGGGCTCAACGCCACCAAACTCAAGCTCATCGCCTTCGGCGTGTGCGCTTTCTATACGGGCCTGTCGGGCGCGCTGTACGCGCCGGTGGTGCGCTTCATCGATCCGTCGCTGTTCAACATCATGGTGTCGATCAGCTTCGTGTCGATGGTGATCGTGGGCGGGCTGGGCTCGATCATGGGGTCGGTGCTGGGCGCGGTGTTCGTCATCGGCGCGCCGCAGCTTCTCACCTATTTCGGCTTCGACCAGTTCCAGCGCGCGCTGTACGGCGTGGCGATGATCCTGGCGCTGATGTTCCTGCCCGACGGGCTGGCCAGCCTGCTCAAGCGCAAGAAGCTGCCGGGCGCCGACACGGCCGCCGGCCCGGAGGTGCCGCGATGAGGGCGCTGATCGACGGCGCGCCCGTCACGAGCCGGCCGCAAGCCGCCCCCGGCACGGCGCCCGTGCTGTCGCTCTCCGACGTTCGCATGAGCTTCGGCGGCATCGTCGCCGTGCAGGACGTCGGCTTCGACGTGATGCCGGGCACGGTGCACGCGCTGATCGGCCCGAACGGCGCCGGCAAGACCACGATGCTGAACTGCATCAGCCGCTTCTACACGCCGCAGAAAGGTTCGATGCGCCTGCGCACGGCAACCGGCGAGCACGACCTGCTCAAGTGCAAGGCCCACCAGATCTCGCGCCTGGGCATTGCGCGCACCTTCCAGAACCTGGAGCTGTTCTCCGAGCTCACGGTGTTCGACAACGTGCTGATCGCACGCTCGGGCGCCATGCGCTGCACGCTGGCCGAGGCGCTGCTGCGGCTGCCGCGCCAGCGTCGCGAGGAGCGCGAGCAACGCGAACGCACGCAGCAGATCATCGACAGCCTCAAGCTCGGCGCGCACGCCCACACGCTGGTGCGCGACCTGCCCTACGGCACGCAGAAGCTGGTGGAACTGGCGCGCGCCATGGCGCTGGAGCCGGTGCTGATGCTGCTCGACGAACCCGCCGCCGGCATGAACAACCGCGAGATCGACGCGCTGGGCGACACGCTGCGCCGGCTGCAGCAGGCCACGGGCGCGACGCTGCTGCTCATCGAGCACAGCATGCCGCTGGTGATGTCGATCTCGGACACCATCACCGTGATGCACAACGGCGCCTTCCTGGCGCAGGGCTCGCCGCGCGAGATCGAACAGAACCCGGCCGTGGTCGAGGCCTATCTCGGAGGAGGCAAGAGTGGCAAACGCCGTTGAACCGATGAAGCGCGGCGAACCGCTGCTGCGCGTGGACAACCTGAGCGCCGCCTACGGCAAGATCCGCGCGCTGCACGGCGTGTCGATCGAGGTGCCGGCCGCGGGCATCGTGTGCGTGCTGGGCGCCAACGGCGCGGGCAAGACCACGTTGATGCGGGCGCTCTCCGGCTTGCTGCCGGTGGCGGGCGGCACCGCGGTGTTCGACGGGCGCAGCATCGCCAACGTGCCTGCCGAGCAGCTGGTGCGCCGCGGCGTGGTGCATGTGCCGCAGGGCCGCATGGTGTTCGCGCAGCTCTCGGTGAAGGAGAACCTGGTGCTCGGCGGCTACACCCGCCCTGCGGGCGAGGTGCGTGAGGACATCGAGCGCGTGCTGGGCTACTTTCCGCGGCTGAAGGAGCGCATCACCTCGCGCGCCGGAACGCTGTCGGGCGGCGAGCAGCAGATGCTGGCCATTGCGCGCGGCCTGCTCGCCAAGCCGCGCCTGCTGATGCTGGACGAGCCCTCGATGGGCGTGGCGCCCATCATGAAGGACGCCATTTTCTCCACGCTGCGCGACATCCGCGACCGCGAGCGGCTGACGCTGCTGATCGTGGAGCAGGACGCCGACATCGCACTCGACATTTCCGACGAAGGCTACGTCATCGAGACCGGCCGCGTCGTCATGCACGGACCGGCGGCCGAACTGGCCGGCAACGAGGACATTCGCCGCGCCTACCTGGGCGGCTGAAGCGCACGCAGATTTCCCCACATCAACGACAGGAGACATTCCCATGACCCATTCCGCCCCGCGCCGAACCGCCCTCGCCACCGGCGCCGCGCTGCTCTTCGCAGCCGCGCTGCCGCCCCTGGCCTTCGCCTTCGAGAACAAGGCCGAAGGCGTGCTCGACAAGGAGATCGTGCTCGGCTCGTCGCAGCCGATGTCGGGCACGCTGGCCTACATGGGCAAGGCGGTCGATGAAGGCATTCGCACCTACTTCGACATGGTCAACGAACAGGGCGGCGTGAACGGCCGCAAGATCAAGCTCATCACCTACGACGACGAACTCAAGCCCGCGAAGTCGGTGGCCAACGCCAAGCTGCTGATCGAGCGCGACAACGTGTTCGCGATGGTGGGCAACATCGGCCACGCCACCAACATCAGCGCCTACGAATACAGCTCGACGAAGAAGGTGCCGACCATCGGTGCGCTGAGCATCTCCGACCTGACGAGCACGCCGCCGCGCGAACTGCTCTACGTGCTGCCCTCGCCGCAGTCGACCGAGACCGCCGCCTACATCGACTACGCGGTGGAGAAGCTGAAGGCGAAGAAGATCGCCATGCTCTACCAGAACGACGGCTGGGGCAAGCCGGCCTACGACATCGCGGGCAAGCAGCTGGAAAAGCACGGGCTGAAACTGGTCGAGGCGCAAAGCTTCGAGCGCTTTGCCACCGACATCACCTCGCAGGTGTTCAAGCTCAAGCAGGCCGAGCCCGACGTGGTGATCGTCTACGCGCTGGGCCAGGAGGCGGTGCTGTTCTTTCGCGGCGCGGAAAAGCTCGGCTGGAAGCCGACGGTGTTCGGCGCGGGCGGCCTGAACGATCCCAAGTTCGTCGAGTTGCTGGGCAAGAGCCCGGCCAAGCTGTACGTGGCCTCGTACTACGACGCGGTGGAGGGCGACAACCCGGCCATCAAGGACTTCTTCGCGCGCTACACCAGGCTGTATCCGAAGTCGGCGCCCTCGTCCACGGCGCTGATGGGCTACTCGGCGGCGGCCGTGGCGGTCGAGGCGCTCAAGCGCGCGGGCAACGAGCCCAGCCGCGCCAAGGTGGTGGCCGCGCTCGACGCGATGAACAGCTTCGACCAGAAGATCGGCCCGAAGATTTCCTTCCAGCCGCTGGGCGCGGGCGGCTATGCGCGGCGCGGCCAGACTGGCGTGGCGCTGATGGAACTCAAGGACCAGAAGTTCGTTTCGCTCGGCGGCTACATCGACCCCGTCAAGCGCTGATCTCACCCCCTTTTCAAGGAGACTTTCCATGACTTCCACAACGTCCGTCCGCAAGACCATGCGCGCGCGCATCACCTCCGGCCCCACCTTCTGGATGGCCGGCGCGCAGGACGCGCTGTCGGCGCTGCTCGTCGACCAGTCGGGCTTCGACGGCATCTTCACCACCGGCTTCGGCATTTCGGCCTCGCTGCTGGGGCAGCCCGACGTGGAGCTGTACACGCTGACGGAAAACGTCGGCGTGGTGAACCGCATCGCCAACATCGTCAAGAAGCCGATCTTTGCCGACGCCGACACGGGCTACGGCAACGTGATCAACGTGGCGCGCACCGTGCGCGAGTTCGAGAAGACCGGCGTGGCCGCCATATCGCTCGAGGACCAGTTCAGCCCCAAGCGCTGCCCCGCCGCCGCCAGCACCATGCCGCTGGTGCCGGTGCGCGACGCGGTGGCGAAGATCCGGGCGGCGGTGGACGCGCGCCAGGACCCCGACTTTCTGATCGTGGCGCGCACCGACGCCATCGACCCGTCGGACGCCATCGACCGCGCCTGCCAGTACGCCGAGGCCGGCGCCGACCTGATCCAGCCGATCTCGCGCACTTTCAAGGGCTACGACGACCTGGTGAAGCTGAAGGAAGCTACCGGCCGTCGCCTGTCGCTGCAGCTGATGCAGGGCCTGTGGATGGCCAAGCTGAGCCGTGCGCAGATCGAATCGGTGGCGGCCTTTGCCACCTACCCGATCGTCACGCTGATGAGCACCGTGCATGCGCTGCAGGCCAACCTGCAGGTGCTGTCGGAGCGCCGCACGGGCGACGTCGACGGCCTGCCGAGCGGACAGACGACCATGCCGGCATTCAAGGAAATCATCGGCTGGAACGCTGTCGAGGAACGCCAGGCGTACTACGAGGCCGATGCGGCGCCGCTGAAGCGCGCGGCCTGAACGCGACCTGAAGCCGCTGTCGCACGCCCTCAGTTCACGCTGTCGGGCTGCGCCTTGGGCACCCATTGCCGCGCGAGCGCCGAAAGCGCCTCGCCCACCGGCTGCTCCACCTTCAGCGTGAGCAAATCGTCGGCCCGCGTGCGCCCCAGGTTCACCGCCGCCACAGGCTTGCCCGCCGCGGCCGCAGCCTGCACGAAGCGAAAGCCCGAATACACCATCAGCGACGAGCCGGCCACCAGCACCGCATCGGCTGCTTCGAGCGCCGCGAAGGCGGCCGTGACGCGCTCCTTGGGCACGCTCTCGCCGAAGAACACCACGTCGGGCTTGAGCAGGCCGCCGCAGTGGACGCAGGCGGGCACGTCGAAAGCGGAGAAGTCGTGGCCTTCAAGGTCGGCATCGCCATCCGGCGCGGCGCGGGCCTCGAGTGCGGCCCAGTGCGGGTTGCGCTCGCGCAGTGCCAGCTGCAGGTCGGCGCGCGTGGTGCGCCGCTCGCAGCCCATGCAACGCACGGTGTCGATGCGCCCGTGCAGGTCGATGGCGCCCCGGCTCCCGGCGGCCTCGTGGAGGCCGTCGACGTTCTGCGTGAGCAGCAGGCCCACGCGCCCGGCCGCTTCGAGCTGCGCCAGCGCGCGGTGCGCCGCACCGGGGCGGGCACCGGCCATCGTCGGCCAGCCGATCAGGCTGCGCGCCCAGTAGCGGCGGCGGGTGGACTCCTCGCCCATGAAAGCCTGGTAGGTGACGGGCGACGGGCGCTTCCATTCGCCCTTCACGTCGCGGTAGTCGGGAATGCCCGACTCGGTGCTGCATCCCGCGCCGGTGAGCACGAAGAGCTTGGGGTGTCGGGTGGCGAAGTCGGCGAGCGCGGCGGCTGGAGCGGTCATGCGGGCAGCATAAGTCGGCGGCCTGATTCCTGCTAAGAGCCCTGTTCTTACCCGTCCGCGGAGAACGCCATGCCCCCCTTTCATCCCACGCGCCGCAGTGCGCTGCAACTTCTGGCCGCAGGCGTCGCGTCTGCCGCACTGCCGGCCTTCGCCCAATGGCCCGACCGGGCAATCAAGGTCGTCGTGACCTTTCCGCCGGGCGGCTCCAGCGACGTGCTGGCGCGCGTGATGGCCGAGCAACTGACCAAGAAGCTCGGGCAGCCCGTGGTCGTGGACAACAAGCCCGGCGCGGGCGGCACGATCGGCGGCGCACAGGTTGCGGCGGCGCCGCCCGATGGCTACACGCTGATGCTGTCGAACACCACGCCGATCGCGCTCGGCCCCTTCACGCTCGACAAGCAGCCCTATGACCCGGTCGCGGGTTTCAGCCACGTCGCCTACCTGGGCGCCGCGCCGCTGGTGGTCATGGCGAGCAAGCCGTCCGGCCTGAAGACCTATGCGGACTTCGAGGCCATGGCGCGCAAGGAAGGCCGCATGGACTTCGGCTCGGGCGGCCCGGGCTCGATCGGACACATCCACGGCGAGCTGCTCAAGAAGACCACCGGGCTCAACATGGTGCACGTGCCCTACCGAGGCGGCGCACCCATGACCACCGACCTGATCGCCAACACCATTCCCGTCGGCATCGACGTCATCACGTCCTACGTGCCGTTCTTCAAGAGCGGCCAGCTGGTGCCGCTGGCGGTAACGGGCACGCAGCGCTCCCCGCTGATGCCGGAGGTTCCCACCATGGTCGAGCTCCACCAGCCGAAGCTGGTGCTGGAGAACTTCTTCGGCCTGTCCGGCCCTGCCCGGCTTGCGCCGGACGTGGTGGCGCGGCTCAACGCCGCGTGCAACGAAGTGCTGGTGATGCCCGAGATCCAGAAGAAGCTGACCGAACTGGGCATCGTGGCCCAGCCGGAGACGGTGGCCATGTTCAACCGCTTCGTGAAGGAGCAGGTGGACGTGCTGGGGCCGACGGTGAAGGGCGCGGGGATCAAGCTGTAGATCCGTCGCACGGCAAACGATGGGTCAGGCCTCCGGCGCGATGGCCTCGGCGTACTCGTAGAGTGCGCCCAGGATTTCCTCGCCGCGCTCGTCGGCGGTCTCCGAAAGTGCATCGACCTCGCTGAACAGCATCTCGATGGTGCGCGCCCCGCCCTCGCCCTTGAAGAGCCTGGCCACGCGCAGGGCTTCCCAACGCTCGGTTTCCTCTTCGCTGAGCAGCTCGGGCCAGTTGCGCGCGCGGTAGCGAAACAGGATCTCGTCGAGCCGGCCGTCGTCGAAACCGGTGCGGTCCTTGGCCAGCTCTTCGGGCGACAGAGAGCGCAGCTGGTTCAGGCGGCGGCGGTCGGCGTTGCCGACGAAGCCGCCGTAGAGGTCTTCGTCCACATCGGGCGCGGCCTCCTTCGGCCGCGCGTACACCTGCGACCAGATGGCGCTCATGTCGGGCAGGTCGCGCGCGATGGCGGCGTTGCGCATGGCCGCGTCGAGGTCGATGTTCCAGCGCTCGGCCATGGCCGGCGCGAGCGTGCGCAGGTTGCCCACCACCATCGGCGACTTGTTCAGGTGAATGCCCTTCACCGGCAGGCGGACCATGCCTTCGGGCAGGTCGGCGGTGCGGGTGAACAGTCGCAGGCGCAGCGTGTCGGCGTCCAGGTCGCGCAACTCGCTGGGGTCGTGCGCCAGGTCCCAGGCCAGCAGCTCGTTCTTGTTGGTCGGGTGGCTGGCCAGCGGCCACATCACGGCGATGCAGCCGCGCTCGACCGGGAACATGCCCGACACGTGCAGGAAGGGCTTGGCCGTTTCACACATCGCGGGCAGGCCGAGCTCGGTGGCCACGCGGTCCTTCTTGTGCAGGCCGAAGGCAAAGTCGAACAGCTTGGGCTGCTTGTCGCGAATCAGCCGGGCCAGCGCGATGGTGGCGCGCACGTCCGACAGCGCATCGTGCGCCGACTCGTGCAGCAGGCCGTTGGCGCGCGCCAGGTCTTCGAGCTTGAAGCTGGGCTTGCCGTCTTCCTTCTTCGGCCACTCGATGCCGTCGGGGCGCAGCGCGTAGGTGAGGCGCACCACGTCGAGCAGGTCCCACCGGCCGCAGTCGTTCTGCCATTCGCGCGCATACGGGTCGATCAGGTTGCGCCAAAACAGGAAGCGCGTGACCTCGTCGTCGAAACGTATGGTGTTGTAGCCCACGCCGATGGTGCCGGGCTGCGAGAAGGCCTGCTCGATCTGCGCGGCGAACTCGTGCTCGGGAATGCCGCGCTCCAGGCACACCTGGGGCGTGATGCCGGTGATCAGGCAGGCCTCGGGGCTGGGCAGGTAGTCCGGCGCAGGCTTGCAATAGACCATGAGCGGCTCGCCGACCTCGTTCAGCTCGGCGTCGGTGCGGATGGCGGCGAACTGCGAGGGGCGGTCACGGCGCGGCACGGCGCCGAAGGTTTCGTAGTCGTGCCAGAGAAAGGTGTGGTTCATTCAGAGCAGGGGTGAAAACAAGCGCGCAACGGCATCGCCGAGGCGACGCCAGAATTTCTGTGGCCGGTGGGCGCGCACCGCGCCGGAACTGTGCAGGTCGGTCTCGAACTGCGCCGCCAGCGGGCGGGCGAGTTCCGGACCATAGACCACGGCGCAGACCTCGAAGTTGAGGCGGAAGCTGCGGTTGTCGAAATTGGCGGTGCCGATCATTGCGCAATGGTCGTCGACCACCAGGGTCTTGGAGTGCAGCATGCGCGCCTTGTACTCCCACACCTTCACGCCAGCGGCGATCAGCTCGTCGAAGTACGAGCGCGCCGCGGCGCTCACGATGGCCGAGTCGCTGCGACGCGGTACCAGCAGGCGCACATCCACCCCGCGCAGCGCGGCGCTGGTGAGCGCCATCAACGCGGGCTCGCCCGGCACGAAGTACGGCGTGGTGAGCCACGCACGGTGCGTGGCCGAATGGATGGCCTCCACGTGCACGCGGTGGATGGCCTCGAGCGTGTTGTCGGGGCCGCTGGTGACGATCTGCACCGGAATGTCGCCCGCCTCCAGCTGCGGCAGCATCGCAGCCATGGTGTCGTCCATGCCGCGCGGGTCTTCGCCGGTGGCGTAGGTCCAGTCTTCGAGAAAGGTGGTCTGCAGCCAGCGCACCGCGCTGCCCTCGATGCGCAGGTGCACGTCGTGGTACGCGTCGGGGTTGGTGCGCTTGTCTTCCTCGTCGGTGATGTTCACGCCGCCCGTGAAGCCTACGCGGCCGTCGCAGACCACGATCTTGCGGTGGGTGCGGTAGTTGGTCACCGGGCGCAGGCGGCGGCCGATCTTGGTGTCGTGGAACAGCGCCACCTTGACGCCCGCCTCGTGCATCGGCGCCATGAACTTGCGGCCGATGCGCTTGGAGCCCAGCGCATCGATCAGCAGGCGCACCGTCACGCCCTGCTTCGCACGCTCGACCAGCAGGTCGCGCAGCGCGGTGCCGATCTTGTCGGGCTCGAAGATGTAGTACTCGAGGTGGATGTGGTTCTGCGCGGCGCGCACCGCCTCGAAGATGGCGTCGAAGGTGCGCGCGCCGCCCGACAGCAGCGCCACGTCGACGGCGCTGGACACCGGCAGCCCGCAGGTCGCGGTGCCCAGCCGTGCCATCTGCTGCAGGGCCGGTGGCGCGCTCTGCGCCACGTCGCGCAGGAGCGCGACATCGGCCTGGGCATAGGCGCTGGCACGGCTGCGCAGCCGCTTGATGCGCTGCTTGCGCAGGCGCTGCGGCCCGAGGAAGTAGTAGATGACGAAGCCTGCGAACGGCAGCAGCGCCAGCGACAGGATCCAGCTCATGGTCGACACCGGCGCGCGCTTTTGCATCACGATCCAGATCGACAGCACGGCGATGTAGCCGCTCCAGGCCAGGGAGAGGCCGGTTTTCCATTCGGGGCTGAGGACGGGGAGGATCAAGACAAAAGCGAGTTGAAGCGGCGGTGCGGATGCACCGGCCAAAGAAAAAGGCCGGCAGCGTGATGCTACCGGCCTTTGGAGGCGGCTCCGTGGCCTCATTGGCCACGGATTGCACGGTTCGTTCAGCCCGTTGCAGCTTCTTCCGCTTCGGGCTTCGACTTGCCTTCCTTCTTCGGCAGCGGCTGGATGTCGAGCAGCACTTCGTCCTTGTCGTCGAGGTCGACTTCGAGGCGGCCGCCGTCGGTCAGGCGGCCGAACAGCAGTTCGTCGGCCAGTGCACGACGGATCGTGTCCTGGATCAGGCGCTGCATCGGACGCGCGCCCATCAACGGGTCGAAGCCCTTCTTGGCCAGGTGCTTGCGCAGCTTGTCGCTGAACGTGACTTCCACCTTCTTCTCGCTGAGCTGGGTTTCCAGCTGCAGCAGGAACTTGTCGACCACGCGCAGGATGACGTTTTCGTCGAGCGGCTTGAAGTTGACGATGGCGTCCAGCCGGTTGCGGAATTCAGGCGAGAACAGGCGCTTGATGTCGCCCATTTCGTCGCCTGCCTGGCGCGGGTTGGTGAAGCCAATGGTCGCCTTGTTCATGGTCTCGGCGCCCGCGTTCGTCGTCATGATGATGATGACGTTGCGGAAGTCGGCCTTGCGCCCGTTGTTGTCCGTCAGCGTGCCGTGGTCCATGACCTGCAGCAGCACGTTGAAGATGTCCGGGTGCGCCTTCTCGATCTCGTCGAGCAGCAGCACGGAGTGCGGCTTCTTCGTGACGGCTTCGGTCAGCAGACCACCCTGGTCGAAACCGACGTAGCCCGGAGGCGCGCCGATCAGGCGGCTCACCGCATGACGCTCCATGTACTCCGACATGTCGAAGCGGATCAACTCGATGCCCATGATGTAGGCGAGCTGCTTCGCGGCTTCGGTCTTGCCGACGCCCGTGGGGCCGGAGAACAGGAACGAGCCGATCGGCTTGTCGCCCTTGCCCAGGCCCGAACGCGCCATCTTGACCGCCGAGGCGAGCACTTCGAGCGCCTTGTCCTGGCCGAACACCACGCTCTTCAGGTCGCGCTCGATGGTCTGCAGCTTGCCGCGGTCGTCGTTGCTGACGTTCGCCGGGGGAATGCGCGCGATCTTCGCCACGATTTCCTCGACTTCCGCCTTGCTGATGGTCTTCTTGCGCTTGCTCGGCGGCAGGATGCGCTGGGCCGCACCGGCCTCGTCGATGACGTCGATGGCCTTGTCGGGCAAATGACGGTCATTGATGTACTTGGCGCTGAGCTCTGCGGCAGCCTGGAGGGCCGCCACCGCGTACTTCACGCCATGGTGTTCCTCGAAGCGCGACTTCAGGCCCTTCAGGATGTCGACGGTTTCCTGCACCGTCGGCTCGACCACGTCGACCTTCTGGAAGCGACGCGACAGGGCCGCGTCCTTCTCGAAGATGCCGCGGTACTCGGTGAAGGTGGTCGCACCAATGCACTTGAGCTGGCCGCTAGAGAGCGCCGGCTTCAGCAGGTTCGACGCGTCGAGCGTGCCGCCCGAGGCTGCCCCCGCACCGATCAGGGTGTGGATTTCGTCGATGAACAGGATGGCGTTCGGCTTGTCCTTGAGCGACTTGAGCACGCCCTTCAGGCGTTGCTCGAAGTCACCGCGGTACTTGGTGCCTGCCAGCAATGCGCCCATGTCGAGCGAGTAGACCTGCGCTTCGGCAAGGATCTCGGGCACGTCGCCCTGCGTGATGCGCCAGGCGAGGCCCTCGGCAATCGCGGTCTTGCCGACGCCGGCTTCACCCACCAGCAGCGGGTTGTTCTTGCGCCGGCGGCACAGGATCTGGATGACGCGCTCGACCTCGTATTCGCGGCCGATCAGCGGATCGATCTTGCCGTCCTTGGCGAGCTGGTTGAGGTTTTGCGTGAACTGCTCGAGCGGCGATGCCTTCTCGTTGCGTTCGCCGCCGCCCTCTTCGCCTTCGCCCTGGGGAGCTTCGCCGCTACCCTTGACGGCTTCCGGCGGGTCGCTCTTCTTGATGCCGTGGGCAATGAAGTTGACCACGTCGAGGCGGGTCACGCCCTGCTGGTGGAGGTAGTAGACGGCGTGCGAGTCCTTCTCACCGAAGATCGCGACCAGCACGTTGGCGCCGGTGACTTCCTTCTTGCCGTTGCCGGTGGACTGCACATGCATGATGGCGCGCTGGATCACGCGCTGGAAACCCAGCGTAGGCTGGGTGTCTACATCGTCGGTACCCGCCACTTGCGGCGTGTTGTCCTTGATGAAGTTGGTGAGCGACGCCCGAAGGTCGTCGACGTTGGCCGAGCAGGCGCGCAGAACTTCCGCGGCGCTCGGGTTGTCCAGCAAAGCGAGCAGCAGATGCTCCACGGTGATGAACTCGTGGCGCTGCTGCCGGGCCTCGACGAAGGCCATGTGCAAGCTGACTTCCAGTTCCTGGGCAATCATGTGATTTCCTTTTGCCTTGCTGTAAATAAGTTCTCAGATGGGTTGTAGCTTGCGCAATTCAACTGGTTCATGCAACCGGTTCGCTGACGCATTGCAGCGGATGCCCGGCTTGCTGCGCCGCTTCCATCACCTGGTTGACCTTGGTGGCTGCCATGTCGCGGGAATAGACCCCACAGACGCCGCGGCCATCGAGGTGGATCTTGAGCATGATCTGGGTCGCACTTTCGCGATCCTTGCTGAAATATTCCTGCAAAACGACGATCACGAACTCCATGGGGGTGTAGTCGTCGTTCAGCATGACCACCTGGTACATCTGGGGCGGCGCAGTTTTCTGCGGCCGGCGCTCCAGGACGACCGAATCTCCGTCGTCCCCAGCGGGTTTCTGCGCCGGTGGGGTGTTGGGAGTCTTGGGAATTCTCGTTGCCATGAAAAAGATTCTATAGAGCGTGCAAGCACCGTGCCGACGCAGAGAGACTTGGTGGCGCGTATTCGACAAATCAAGGCCCTTGCGGCGTGTGCGACAACAGAAATCGCTCATAAAAAAACCGGCGGGCCGCCGGTCTTTCATAAATTGCGCAGGACGGGCCTCTTGGGTGCCTGCAATTTTCTGCCGCGCACCCGCGTGGGCATTGGCAAATCGGGCGGCAAGGCGTCGATTTCCTCGTCGGTCAGCTCCTGCTCAGGTTCAGCCGCGGGACGTGGCAGGGGATCTTTGATTTTTTGCGGCTCGGGTGACTTGGCAAGCGAGGTCAAAGGCACCGCCTGACCAGATGGCGCCCGGGCGGCATACACCGGACCCGGCACCATCGGAGGGCGCCGGGCCGGCGAGCCCGTCAGCAGGGCCTGCCATTCGGCCTCGCGCAGGCCGTCCTGCACGGCCTGCCAACGGTGCTGGTCGCTCACCAACTCCTTCCATCGCTCGGTTTGCTGTCTGCTCAGGAACTCGAGCTCCACACGAACCGTTTGCTGCATCCACTGAGGCACGCACAGCAAGGCCTGGTGCAGGTCCCGCTCCGCCTTTTCGCGAGCCAGCTCGAACGCATGCCGCTGGGTCTCCAACTGCGCACGGGAACTGCGCGCACAAAGCCAGGCAGCCAGCAACGCCCCCAGCATCCCGACGACGAAGCAGACGAGGGGCAGTCCAAGCAGGAGGACAGTCATCGAGCCCCCTCCCCCGCGGCGTCCCATTTGCGCACGAGATCGAGCGGAATTTCGTCGGCCACCTCCGAGAAGCGTCGCCCGACCATTCGCTCGGCCTGCCCGAGCAGGACGGCGACCGGGCTGCTGGGCTCGTGGACCTCGAACCATTCGCGGGCGTCACGGATGCTGTCGCGGACATCGTCGCGCGAAAGCGCGGATGGGCTGCGCGGCCTCTGGATGAGCCTGTCGGCCTCAGCGCCTTCGGTCGGTGCGGCCTCACCCTGCGGTTCAGGCAGTTCGAACGGCGCCAGCAGGCCGCACAACGCCTTCAGCGGTGGCGCGTCCGGCCCCAGGTTGCTCGCTGACCACGCGGCGATCTCGCGTGCGGCCTTGGACGCCGCCGCAAGCAGACTGACGGGGGCTTCGGCATCGTCGGCGGCGGACCGACGCAAGCCATCCAGTTGCTGCGCCATCCACTCGGGGCTGGGAGAGCCGACCTGCCGAGGCACGGCGAAGGCGCGCTCGACCTCCCGCACGGTCAGGTGACGCGCGGCGTTCGCCGCCACAACGATCTCGCGCACGTCACCCAGCAGGCCCTCAGGGTCGGCCAACGCCGCCAGGGCGTTGGCACGCACGGCCGGATCGCGCTCGCCCTCCACGACCAGTTGCGGGTGAATCGCGTCCGGCCAGGCCTGCAAGGCTTCAGCCAAGGCGGCCAGGGCGGGGGCGAGTCCTGCCGCCTGGGCGAGCCGCGTGCGGGCCCTGCAGACCCAGACGAACAGGTTGATATCCCGGGTCCTCGACAGCAAGCGCCGGCAGTCCCGCTCGATGTCGGCCCAGTTCGGCGCGTCCGGCACGCCCACGAACTCGCCATATTGCGCATCCCCGCGCGGCGACAGGCGCGAAAGCAGGACCGCGTACTCCGAGTCGTACTCCAGGCTGGGACCGCACGGAGCGGTCGGGCTGAGCGGCAAGGTGACGGAAGAATTTTCGGAGGGGGTGACGAGGATCATGGATTGGCAGGAGAAAAGACGCCAAACGCAGCGCGCGCGGCATCGTGAGAAGAACGGGAACCGATGTACTGCTCGGGCTCGAACACCATGCCGACCGTGTTGTCGCCGGGCCCCATCGCGCCTTCGGCCCCTCCCAGCCACGTCGACCAGCCGAGCTTTTCCTTGTCCTCGAGCCGTGCGGGCGGCGTGCTCTCGTTGTGCACGCGCAGTTCGACCTCCCACACGAATTCATAGCCGACGAAGCCCCGAACCCACTCCACGAGCAAGGGCAGATCGCGCCCCTGCGGCGTGAAGCGCAGGTACTGGTCGAGGCTCAGCGGCCCGAGCACGAGCCGGAACTTGTTCTGCCGGTCGGCCACGACCTCGCCCGCCATTGCGCCCACGCCCATGACACTGGAGGCGCGTGCCTGCCCCAGATGGCTCCGGTCTTCGTCGTCGATGCGAATCCAGTGCAACACGAACTCCTGCAATTGCACAGGCACCGCGAAGAAGCGCGCCAGCGCGGCGGCCAGTCCGTCGGGATTGCGGGACTCCCGCGCCAAGTGCGTCGATGCCGCGAGCCGAGCGTGCGCGGGCAGCACCGAGTCCCAGATCTCCAGCGGATCGTGGCCCGTCAAGCGTGCCACGTAGCGGCTGAAGACCTCGTCGCCGGCACGATCGAGGCCCGCCGCGGCCTGGCTCTGGGCCCATGCGCGATACATGTGCGTCAGGTAGCGGTGGTGAAACAGATCGAGAAAATCGGCGAGCGTCGTGTCGTTGTGGTTCTCGCTGCGATCGCGAACGATCTCGGTGTAATGGAGCGGCAACGGCCCGTTCGGCCCCAGCATGCCAAGGCCGTACACGCGCACCATCGGAAGCAGCGGGTTGTTCCCAGAGCGGGGCGGCGCAGCGCCAGGCACGCGAGCCTGCGCCTCCCCGGGCAGCACGGCTTGAGCGATCTCGCGGGGCGCGAAGATCAATGCAGCCGTCTGGCCCAGGCGAAACGGCTCCTGCTGAGGCCGGTTCGCCAGCCCGATCGGAGGTTGCTGCACATGGGATGCCCCCAACCGGCGAAGCAAGGAGAAAAACCCGAACTTCCACGGCGCTTGGCGCAGTCGTTCGAGCATGGGCTGCAGGGCCAGTCCGGCGTCCGGCTTCACGCGGCGCCTCCCTTGTCGCTGTCGTTGCCGTGGCCGTTCGCGATGGCACGGGCCGTGCCGATGCGGACATGGCTGTCAGGCGACAGTTGGTGGTGCTCGCTGCGCGTCAGGCTGGGCAACGCGGTCTGCGCATCGCGCGCCAGTTCGGGAGCGAACAGGCTCAGCACGTCTTCCGTGTTCGGCGCGTCGAGCAACGTGGATCGGTCGAGCGGTTCGAAGCCATCGATGATTCGGTCGATGCCCTCTCGCGGCAGCACGATGTCGCGCAGCAAGGGATAGGGTTCGGCCTGCTTGCTGAGTTCGTCCAGCGTGGGCGCGGGCTCGCCGTCGATGGCGAAGATGCCCTCCCAGTCGGTACGACCGGCAAGCTGATCAGGATCGCTGACGACGCGCACGAATTCATCGTTCAGGTCGTCGAGCAAGGACTTGGGGCCGCCAGGAGCGGTCAGCGATATTTCAGCGCGGACCGCGGGCATTGCGCGCCGCTCGGGCGGCGGCGACTCGCCCAGCAAGGCTGTCAGCACGTCTGCCGTGGAGCGAGACTGCGCACCTGCAATCCCGAGCACGGCGAAGGGATCGATGTGCGCACCATCCTGGGAACCGATGACGCCACTGTCCTGCGGGCAACCGGCCAGATCGTGCCAATCGAAACTTGGCGCGGTGTGTTCATCGGGTGTCGCGGCCCTGTCCACCTGGTCTGCGACGATGGCAGGCTCGTGCGCGATGGACGGGTCGTTCCAAGGTTCCACCACGAAGCGCAACAGGCCCAGCTCCAGCACATCGCCTGCGGCGACGGGCACGGGGCACGCGGGCGGCACGCGCTGCCCATTGCGCACGCACAGCAGCGTGTGGCTGTTGTTCAACAGTTGCCAGCGGCCGTGACCGTTGTCCCATTGAATGCGGCACAGGTTGGCCAGGCGCCATTGGGCATCGCTGTGACGCTCACCGCTCAACGTCAGCGCGTCGCTCATTCCCGAGCCGCCCACGGGGATGCACAGCACGCCGCAGCGCGCCTCGCCGCCGCTGTGCGCCAGTCGAAGGCGCAGGGGCGCGGGCTGCTCGCTCTCTTTCGGGGAAGCATCCGCAGGACGTTCGGTGTTCATGGCACGCCGCCCCACAGTTTTTGCAGCCGGTTGGCCGCGCCCACGAAACGCCCATGAACGTCCTGCTGCCAGAACGCACTCTCGACGCATGCACCCGACAGGCGCTGTGGCCAGTCGGCCCACGGCAGGAAGCGAACGCCATGCAGTTGGCCACCCAGTTCGTCCTGGGGCGCAGCGCCTGCCCACTGGTCGAGCAGCCCTTGTGTGCGGCGGACGCGCACCGCGGCCTCGAATTCGTTGCAGGCCGGAATACCCGCCGCTGTCGGCGCGTGCCTCTGATCGCGCCACAACGCCTTCACCGTGCGCTCGATCGCGGCCAGATCGGCTGGCCCTTCCGCACGCGTGTGACGCGCCACCGCGCGGGCCAGCCAGAACTGCCAGTCGCGTGGCTGCCGCAGTTGGACCTCGAAGTGTTTCAGCACCCAGCGCGGATGGGCTTGCTGGTAGACCACCAACGGATGGTGGCGCCCTACCCTGTCGATCGACGGCGCAATCACACCCAGCACGAACCGGCGCTGCGCAAATGCCAGGGTGCCGGGCGGCAAGACAAAGGCAGCAGGCAGGGCAACGGCCTTGGCCGACGCGTCGGCACCCGCATTCGGGGCCTGGCCGTCCAGCCAGGACGCCCATGCTTCCAGCTCACCGTGACGCATGCCACTTCGCACGAAATCCGCGTGATTCGGCAATTTCCCCCAGATGGCCGGCGGCGTGATGCCCCAGACATCGAGCAGTCGCGCCCACACGATCAGGCCGCCCTGCCGGGGCAACGAAAGCCCTTCAGCACATCGCTGCCCAGCGGATTGGGCTGGCTTGCGGCGTTGATGTCGATCAGCGCCTTGCGTCCGTCGAAGGTGTACTCCACGCTCAATCGGCCCGGCGTCGCGGTGTTCACGATGCGCCCTTTCTCGAGCAGCCGGAAGAGTGCCCACGGACCGTTGACCAGCACGGTCGAGGTCGGTCCGGAAACGCGAGGGTTGGCGGTGATCTCCGCCATGGCGCCGCCGCGGGGTCCGGGCCAACTCACGGGAAGGGCCTGGACCGGACCATGCACGTAGCGTTGGCCCTGTCCGTCGATGTCGATGACCAGGTCGGTGATGCCCGGTTCGAGCTCGAGCACGCGCAGATCCATCTTCCAGGCGAATTTCTTTCCGCCGGCGTCGCGAAAGAACAGGTCGCGGATCTGCTGCGCCCGATAGAACGCATCGAGGTTCGGCCCGCTCTGGGCCAGCAGCTTGAGCAGCTCGCCCAGCAAGGTCGGGCCGGTGGTGGCGGGCGCGGGGGCCACGCCCTGGGCAGCGCCTTCCGCGCCGACCATGGCGTTGGCCGTGTTCGGGTCCTTGTAGCGCCACGGACGCACGCTGGTGTCTACATACGACGCCAGGTACTTGTTGAAGAACTCGTCGGCGGCACCGCCAGCGGAAAACACCAGGGTGAAGTCTTCGATCGAAGCGTCCTGCGCCACCGCGGCGAGCGGATAGCGGCCTTCCACGCCTCGCTTGCAGGGTTCGCTGACCTGCATGGCCATCAGGCCCATGATGCGGTCGAGCTGCAACTGGGCCTGGCTGCGCAGGATGCCTGCGGTGCCCAGCACGACCTTGTCGCCGCCGCTGGTGGCCAGTGCGGTCAGTACCTCACGGAAAGGCGCCGGGAGTTTCCCGGCCTCCAGCTTCAGGCGCGCGCCGACTTCACTGCCGCCGGGCGGCAAGCTGCCGGCCGCAAGCGCCGTGTCCGCGACAACCAGCAAGGTGTAGAACTCGTTGACAAGACCGGAGATGGTTTCCAGCCCGGGCTTGGCACCGGCTGCACCGACACTGCCTGCGCCGATGTCGGGTTGTCCCGTGACCACTTCCCGAAGCGCGGCGAAGCGGCTGTCGACGATCTGCTTTTCGAGCCGCTCTTCCGCGCGAATACCGAGGTTTCTGCCCAATGCGCCCGTCTGCTTGTTGAGCTCGTCGGTGGCCTTGTCGAGAAAGCCTTTCTCCTCCTGCGCGCGAACGACCAGCGGGCGCGACAGTGTCGTCTCCCTGGCTGCCGCGCGCGCCAACCGCGCCAACGGCGAATCGGGCGCGGCGAACTGGCGCAGCACGTTCAGATCGAAGCCCAGGCTGGTGCCGGTGGCATCGCTGGCGCTGACCGTGCGCACCGAATCAAGGAAGGTCTCCCAGTGCCGGGCGTACTCGTTCAGGTACTGACGACGGATGTCTTCGAGCAGGGGATCGTTCTGCAGCTTGCGCGCCGTGTCGTCCAGCAGCGCTACAGCCTTCTTGCCGACGCCTCCCGCAACTGCTGGGGATGCAGCCCCGCGCCCCATCACCCAGGCATCGTCGTCGAGCGCCCGGCCGACGAACTCGGACAGGCGCTTGTCGAAGACGTCGTGATAGCCGTCGTAGGTAAAAAGACCCGGAATGCCTTTTTCGAGCGGCAGTCCGCCGGCGCGCGAGAACACGGTACCTGCCTGCGGCCCGACCGCTCGGATCAACGTGAATTCCTGCGGTGCGTCTGGCAGCATGGCGGCCTTGGCGCGTTCGTAGACGCGCCGGGTCGAGGTGTTGCTGTCGAGAAAATCCTGTACGGCGCGTACCAGTCCCTCGTTGGGCAATGACGCCGACTGCACCGGGCGCTCACCTGAAAAAAGGGCTGTCACGTGGCCGACCATCGAAGCACGCCCACCGAAGGCCGCGGCGCTGTCGGCCGTCTCCCAGTCCTTGAGCACCCAGTTGCGAACGTCCCGCGCCCCACCCTTCATGTACCGCTCCCGGTCGTGCAGCAGCTTGTAGACCCGAAGCGTTTCATAGACGGTCTTGGCATCACCGTCTTTCACACCCTGCGCCAGGACGGCTTCCATGCGCTTCAGGATCGTCGGAACCAACATGTGGTCCTGCAGCTGTGCGTAGGCCTCGCTTGTTGCACCCACCACCGGAGGCACGGTGTAAAGGCCGTACTGGAAACTGCCCGGCGGGCTGTCGATGTCGAGCCCCGGGTGGGCCGGCAGTTCGCTGGCACTGTTGAGCACGTCGGGAACGCCTGCCGGCTTGAAACTGGCGTACAACGCGCGAACCTGGCCAGACAGCACGTCCGCGCGCTGACCCACGCTGTTCAGATACCGATGGTTGTTACCGAAGCTCAGCGCCAGCGCCCCGGACAGCCAGAGAAAGATCACGACGCACAGCGCGTGCCCCGACAGGCGCAGCAGCCTGAAGCGAAACTCCCAGCGCAGGTTCGGCCGCACCAAGTGCGCTTCGGGAATGATGACCTTGGTCAGCACGTCCTGGAGAAAGAAGCCCTGCTGCCCGAAGCTGGGCGTCGAGTCGGCCGCCTTGCGCTGCGGCACGCCCAGGCTGCGCTGAAGCCGCTGGAACAAGGTGTCCGGAACGGCGGGAAGGTCCAGGTCGGTTTGTGCGCCGCTCGTGAAATAGACGCCGCGCAGCGTGTCGTGCAACTGCGTCCGGTCGAAGCGAGAAGCCAGGAAAATCTCGTCGAGCATCGGGACCAGTGGCTCGGCCAGGCCCGCCAGTTCCTGCGGCAAGGCGAACAGGCGCTTGCGGCGGTCAATATCGAACTCTTCGTTCAGACGGGAGCGCAATCCGGCGGCAACCCGGTCATGAAGCAGCGCCAGTTCCACCTCGATCTGTGTGCGCAAGGCCGCGCGCCCCTGCGCACCCGCCCGGGTGCTCTTGATGCCCGTGAAAGGCAAGGTGAAGCCCCAGGCCTGGGTACGCCCCTCGCTGGTGAGCGATTGGAAGTACTCGCCGAATCCGCGCAACAGGTCTACCTTCGTGACGACGACATACACCGGAAAACGGATGCCCAATTCCTCGCGCAGGTCGGCGAGCCGGTCGCGCACCCGGCCGGCTTGCTCGGCACGTTCCAAGACGGTCATGGTCAGGAGTTCTGACACATCGAGCGCAACGATCACGCCGTTGAGCGGGGCGCGCGGGCGGTGTTTGCGCAACAGGCCAAGAAAGCCGCGCCATTCGACCGGATCGGTGACGGGATTGCTTTCCTGGGTGGTGTAACGGCCGGCGGTGTCGATCAGCACCGCCTCGTTCGTGAACCACCAATCCGTGTGCAATGTGCCGCCGCGGGAAGTGAGCACCATGCGCTTCGACGCAGGGCCAGTCTGACCGGCCAATGGAAACTGCAGTCCGGCATTGAGCAACGCCGTGGTTTTGCCGGCGCCGGGGCTGCCGACGATCATGTACCAGGGCAGCTCGTACAGATGCCGCTTGCCCTCGAGCCAGCGGAACAGGCCGCCGCGTGCGCGCAGGCCTCTCAACTGCGCGAGAGCCCTGTTGACGGCGGCAGTGAGCGTCTTGATTTCTTCCTTCGCCGTCTCGTCCTTGCCCGAATCCCGGCCAAAGCTGAGGAACTTGGCGAGGAGATCCTGGTTGTCGCGCAAGGCTTGCCACAGGCGATAGAGCCAGTAGAGCGCGCACGACAAAAGGACCACACAAATGATTGCCGCGCGCACCCACACCGGTGCCAGCGGCTTGGCCGCTCCGACGGCCAGCAGAGGCCCTGCGTGCCATACCAGCAGGCAGAGCGCGGCGATTCCCACGAGGCTGTAGGGGCCCGAAACCAGCCAGAGGATGCCGAGCACCAGAAGCAGCACGATGAGGGTGACGCGCACCCCCACCGTCGCCAATGGACGCAATCCGTCGACGGCAAGCAAGGGCCCGATGAACCAGACCGCCAGTGCCAGCAGCACCATGGCCACGAACGCGAGCATCTGGCGCGAAAAAAGAAAAGTCGCGAACTGTTTGAGGTATTGCATGAGAGCTTTCTGACCTGCCTCTAGCGACGGGTTGCGCGCGTGACGGCAGTGGCGGCCTTTGGCACAAACGACCCGGCAGTGCTGCCGTCGCCTTGCGTGACGACGATGTCGACCCGGCGATTCCTGGCTCGGCCGGTGGCGGTGGCGTTGTCGGAGATCGGCATCGTGTCGCCGCGCCCTTCGATCTGGAGTCGGGATGCCACCACGCCGGCGCCCTGCAGAGCAGCCGCCACGGCTGCCGCGCGCTTTTCGCTCAACACCTGGTTGTTGGGAAACTCGCGGGTGCGGATGGGCTGGTTGTCCGAATGCCCTGTGACCTTCACCGAACCCGAGACCTGGTTGATTTCGTCGGCGACCTTGGCCAGCACCGGGAGGATCTTCGCGCTCACGCGTGCCTGCCCCGGCACGAACATGTCGTCGCCCTTGAAGGTGACAGCACTGCGCCGCTCGTCTTCGTCGACGCTGACCGTGCCGCGTGCGATTTCGGGTGCAAGAAGCTCCTTCAAGCGCAATGGCTTGACCGGGGGGGAAGGCGGCGGCCGCATGCGGCCAATGGCCGCAATACGCTCTTCCACGTTCGCACCAAGTTGCAGAAGCTGGTACTTGTACCAAGCAAAAAGGCCGAACAGGATCAGCGTCAGCAGCGACGCCGTCACCCACACCGGCACGCTGCGCAAGAGCCGAAACTTGCCTGCGCCCACGCCCTTCCAGTGCGGGGACAGGTCCTGCGGAACGTCCCCCCGCGCCGTACCCAGCAGGCCGAACAGCCGGTGCCGAACTGTCTCCAGTTGCCTGCGCCCGTCGGTTGCAGTGCTGAAGCGCCCCTCGAAGCCGAGGCCGAGGATCTGGTACATCAGCTCGAGCAGATCGATGTGCTCCTGCGGACTGGCTGCCAGGCGGCCGACCAGCAGAAAGAACTTGTCGCCACCCTTGGTATCACCGTGAAACTTGGCAGCCAACTGCTGGTTGGCCCAGATGCCCGCCTCCGTGCCCGTGCCGCCGCCCCAATCGGTGCTGTTGGCGGCTTCGTCGAGCGCAGTGCACAAGGAATAGCTCGCCGCCACCACATGCTCGTGCTTGACGAGCGCACTGCTGCAGATGGACTGAAAGCGCGCAACTTCGCGCTCCAGCAGGCGGTGCAAGACGGTCACGCCTTCGTCGCTCAGCTGCGCGGGCATGTCGGCAAGTGCGCGCAGCAAGGGCTGTGCTGCTTCGAGCAGCGGGTTCTGGGCAGCTGCGACAGCGGCCAACCGCTCTTGCGACGAGGATTCCGGAACAAGCCTCGGGCCGTCGGCTCGACCGTCAGGCACGGGTGCCCCGTCCAGAGGGTCGCCATGGGGCTCGCGCCTGTCGCCGCCTCCGTGGGTATCGTCGCGTTCTTCGTTGTGGAGCATGGGTGCGTTCAAGAATGAAGGGGCCGGGCGGAACGGAAAGATGAGCCAGGCCAGGCCTTGCACTTGGCGAACTCGTTCACGGATGCCGCACGCCCGTCGGGCACTTGGACGTGTTTCTTCTGCGGGCTTGTGGTCATGAGCAACTCCGGTAGGTCACTTCTCGCGCACGCCCCAGAGTTCCATTCGCAGGCCTGGAAACTCGCCAGCCACATGCAACGCGAGGCCGCCGTGCTTGACCATGTGTTCCCACAGCGGGCCACGCGGGTCGATCTGGAAATAGACGAAGCCCGCGTTGAATGGAATCTGGCGCGGCGGCACCGGCAGGGTTTGCAGCGGGATGCCCGGCAGGTGCGACCGGATGAGTTCGGCCAGCCGGTCGCTGGGCCCGACCTTGCAACGTGCAGGAAATTGGCTCGCCAGCTGATCGGGCGGAATGTGTGCAGCGATAGCAAACACCAGGCTGGAAAAGCCCTGGAGCTCCGACGGTTCGACGCTGGCAACACGCACGCCGTTGGCGCGGTTGGCCAGTGGAATGCTCTGCGCACTGCGCACCAACACGTCGTTCAGCAAGGCCTGCGCATCGCCTATCAGTTCCTTGAAGGAAAGGTACGGGTCGATATGCTGGTAAGGCGGGTGGGCCTGGGGCCGCCGCGTGCTCGCGCGCACGAAGGTGGAGAGTTCTCCGCTGAATGTGCGCAGCGCTGTGTAGACCCCCTCAGGAGAAGTTTCCCGCACACGCAACCAGTGCTCGAACAAGGGCTCGTAGCGGTTGAGGATCTGCAGCAGCAGAAAGTCGGACACCTCGGCGGATTCGCTCGACTTGCCGTCGTTGCCGCTGAGACGGCCTGCCAGCGACTGGGCGCGCAGCCTGCACAGACCGTGCAAATTGGTGATCCAGTCGGTCAGCAACGGACTTGCGCCATAGCCGGAGACGGGCGGGATCAGATGGGGGTCGATCGCGATGCTGCCATCGGACCGCAGGACCGTGACCTTTGCGATTGGAAGTCCGATCCAGGCATCGGTGAGTTCGCGCTGCGGCAGCAGCCGCAGGCGCAGCCTGGACAGCTGGACCGTCTTGGGCCCTTGCCCGACGGAGTTGGCGTCGCGCAGTTCGGTGTCGAACACCGAAAAACGTGCGAGCGAAGCGCTGGATGCCGCGACATCGTCGAAGGTGGTTTCCTCGCCATTGGGCGTACGAATGGGCACGGCGAGGTAGATGACCTGCTCCAGATGCTCCGGCAGGATGGTGAGCGGCGCAGGCGGCAGCGTCTGACCCGGGGCATCGAAAGGCGTGCCATCGGAAAAAATACCCGCGGCGCTGCCGAGCACGAGCTTGCCCAGCGACAGGGACTCGGCGTCGATGCCGTAGTGCGTGAAGCCCCAGTAGAAGGGGCCGAGCGAGCCCGCCCGCTTGTGCGCGAGATGTTCGAGGTAACGCTCCTGCTGCTGAAACAGCTGTGGACGCAGGAAAAGACCTTCGCTCCAGGCGACTTTGTTGTACCAGCTCATGAATGGTCCGTTGTGCTTGAGAGCCCTGGGGCTCACTTGAGGGTGATGAGCTGGATGCCCTTGGGCTGCAGATCGATCTGCAGCTTGATCTTGTTGGCCGGCATGACCGATCGGTACCATGCGACTTCGGGCGCTGGATCGATCTTCAGGACCGCGCGCCAGTCGGCTTGCGCAAGCTCCCGGTAGCCCGCAATGACGCCAATGGCGCCCAGGTCGGGATGCGATTTGCGACGCAGGGTCTTAACGTCTCCCGGGCGGAGGACGAATTCGTCGCGGACCAACAGGTCGCTGCCGATGACGCTCTTGTCGTTGGCGTTGAGCGAGAAGTAGTCGGCCGACTCGAAGGTGCCCTCGGACTTCAGCTCGTAGATACGCACCAGGATCGGGGCCGCCCGCCCCTTGTCGTCGGGGTTGAGCCCCGCGTCCGCCGTGATCGTGATGTCGAGTTTGGTCTGCTCCCTGGGGTATGAAAACTGGGCGCGGGAAGGCAGCGCCACAGCCAGCGTGAGCGCCATGACCGAGAACGCATGCACAGCGGAAAGCCACCGGAGATCGGGCACGTTGAAGACCATATCAAGCAGAGTGGAGAGCGAAGTCGGGTCGTCGAAAAGGCCGCACCGGTTGCGGGCCGCGCAGCAACGTGCACGACCCGCCCCCGAACCGGGAACGTCTGGAGGGGCTCCAAAACCCCGGCGAAGAAGACTCAGGACTCCTTGTTGCCCTTGATGTCGTAGCCGGCAGTCACCGCGCCGCCACTGCCGCCTTGGGCGTTCTGCACCGCGTATTCCTGCTTGATCTTCGAGAATGACAGGCGCACGCGCTCCTTGACGCGCATCTCGTCGGCATTCGAGCCGAAAGGCTGGATGGCCGTGATGATCACGTCGGAGAACGTGAACTTCAGGTACTCCAGTGGATTGCCGCCGGCTTTGCGGACGGTGAGCTTCGCCTCCTGGACGTGCTTGCCCGTGAGGCAGTACTTCATGAGGTTGGGGCTCGAGCGGTCCACGTAGTGATCGAATTCGAGGTCTTCGACGGTGGCCTTGCCGGCGCCGCCTCCCGAACCCGCATGCATGGTGGATTCCTGGAAGGCTTTCCAGTTGAAGGCCAGCACCTCGATTTCGTTCTTGTGGTCGGTGTCCTGCGACTCACCTTCGATGCCGTTGATCTTCAGAAAAATGTCTTGTGCCATGAAAACTCCCTGAACTTGTTTTGTGATGTGACAGATGCTCAAGCGCCGTTGACAGCGCTTTTGAACGAATTGGCCGGTGGCATCTGCGTGCCACTTCCTCGATTGATGTGCAGCGCCTGGAATCAGGCGGCTTCCTTGAGCGACGGCAGCTTGGCCACGAGCCGAAGTGAAACGGTGAGGCCTTCGAGCTGGAAGTGCGGCCGCAGGAAAAACTTGGCGCTGTAGTAGCCCGGATTGCCCTCGATGTCTTCCACCACCACTTCGGCAGCGGCGAGCGGCCTGCGCGCCTTGGTCTCCTGCGAAGAGTTGGCGGGGTCGGCATCGACGTAATGCATGATCCATTCGTTGAGCCAGCGCTGCATGTCCTCGCGCTCCTTGAACGAGCCGATCTTGTCGCGCACGATGCACTTCAGGTAGTGCGCGAAACGGGTGCTGGCAAACAGATAGGGCAGCCGGGCCGACAGGTTGGCGTTGGCCGTTGCGTCGGGGTCCATGTATTCCTGCGGCTTCTGCATCGATTGCGCGCCGATGAAGGCCGCATGGTCCGTGTTCTTGCGGTGTACCAGAGGAATCAGGCCGGCCTTGGCGAGTTCGGCCTCGCGGCGATCGGAGATGGCGATCTCGGTCGGGCACTTCATGTCGAATCCACCGTCGTCGGTGGGGAAGGTGTGGCACGGCAGGTTCTCTACCGTGCCGCCGGATTCCACGCCGCGGATCATGGTGCACCAGCCGTAGAGCTTGAAGCTGCGGTTGATGTTGACGGCCATGGCATAAGCCGCGTTGCTCCACACATAGTTGCGGTGATCGGCGCCTTCGGTTTGTTCCTCGAAGTCGAATTCGTCGACCGGATTGGTCTTGGCGCCATACGGCAGGCGCGAGAGAAAGCGCGGCATGGCGAGCCCGACGTAGCGCGAGTCTTCGGTGCTGCGCAACGAATTCCAGGGCGCATGCTCGAGGTTCGACGTGATCTTGGCCAGGTCGCGGGGATTCGCAAGCTCCTGCCACGACTCCATGCCCAGCAGCGACGGCGCGGAGCCCGCAATGAACGGCGCGTGCGAGGCCGCCGAGATTCGCGCGATGGCGCCGAGCAATTCGACGTCGGGGGGCGTATGGTCGAAGTAGTAGTCGGCCACAAGGCAACCGTAGGGTTCGCCGCCGAGTTGGCCGTACTCCTCCTCGTAGACGCGCTTGAAGATGGGGCTTTGATCCCATGCGATGCCCTTGTGGCGGCGCATGGTGCGGCGCATTTCGTCCTTCGACAGATCCATGAAGCGGATCTTCAGCTTCTCGTCCGTCTCGGTGTTGTAGACCAGGTGATGCATGCCGCGCCAGGCAGACTCGACCTTCTGGAAATCGTCCTTGTGCAGCACGAGGTTGATCTGCTCGGAGAGCTTGCGGTCGATCTCGGCAATGATGGCTTCGATGCTGCTGTAGGCATCGTCCGTCATGGTCGCCGCGTTGACGAGCGCCTGTTCGGCCAGCGTGCGCACGGCCGCTTCGACGGCGTCTCGGGCCTCTTCGGTCTTGGGCTTGAACTCCATGTCCAGCAGGGACGCGAAGTCGGAGGGGTGGTCGTAGCGCGCCGCCGGGTTCGCGTGGAGCACTTGATCGCTGTTGGTGGTCATTTTTTAAGTTCGGTGCGAAGGGGTCAGGACGCCGATTCGGCGGTGGATTCGTCGGTGCTGGCACGCGCTTCGCCAACAGGACCGCGAGGCTTGGGCGCCTGGGCCAGCGACTTCATGAGCGCCGGGTCTTGCAGGAGCTTGTTGACCAGACCTTCCGCTCCAGCCTTGCCGTCCATGTAGGTCTGAAGGTTGGCGAGCTGGGTGCGCGCTTCGAGCAGTCGGCTGAGGGGTTCGACCTTGCGCGCCACAGCTGCCGGCGAAAAGTCTTCGATGCTTTCGAACGTGATGTCGACCATGAGCTGGCCTTCGCCCGTCAGCGTGTTGGGCACGGCGAACGCGACCCGCGGCTGGATCGCCTTCATGCGCTCGTCGAAGTTGTCGATGTCGATGTCGAGGAACTTGCGTTCGGCGACCGGCGGCAGGGCCTCGACTGGCTTGCCTGAAAGGTCGGCGAGCACGCCCATGACAAAGGGCAGCTCGATCTTTTTTTCCGATCCATAGATCTCGACGTCGTACTCGATCTGCACGCGTGGCGCCCGATTGCGGGCGATGAACTTCTGACTGCTGTTGTTGTTGGCCATGAAAACTCCCTGCTGAAAAAAGACGAAACGGAAATCGGACGCGAGCGCTGCGTGAAGCGCGCCGGCCCGGGAAAATCAGGCGTACTCGGCGTGACAGACGATGGCGCCACCTCCTTGCGAATCCTGGCTGGCGGGCGCGTCGCCCCTGACGTCGACCGACACTCGTGTGATCGTTCGCCTTTCGCGCAAGGCGTCGAGCCATTGCCGCGACAACATGGGCAGCAGCTTCTGCTCGATGAAGCCGATCAGGCGGCGCGCGCCGGCTTCATGGGTGTCGCATCGCTCGATGACCTCGGCCACGAGGGCGGACGTGTAGGTCAGCTCGATGCCGTGCTGCTCTTTCATGCGATCGACCACCCTGGCCAGATGCAGTGCAACGATCTCGGCCAGGGCACTGACGCCCAGAGGCAGGTAGGGCACGACGGACAGGCGGCCCAGGAATGCGGCCGGAAAGACGGTGCGCAGAACTGGTTGCATCAGCTCCCGCAAGGCATCGACGTCGGGGACGACTGCTACCCCGTCGCAAAGAGCGGAAATGAGCTCCGACCCCGTGTTGCTCGTCAGCAGGATCGTGGTGTTCCTGAAATCGATGTGCCGGCCCTCGCCGTCTTCCATCCAGCCTTTGTCGAACACCTGGTAGAAGATTTCGTGGACGTCGGGGTGGGCTTTCTCGATCTCGTCCAGAAGGATCACGCTGTAAGGCTTGCGCCGCACGGCCTCTGTCAAGACGCCGCCCTCGCCATAACCCACGTACCCCGGGGGCGAACCCTTCAGGGTGGACACGGTATGCGGCTCCTGAAACTCGCCCATGTTGATGGTGATGAGGTTCTGCTCGCCACCGTACATGGCCTGCGCCAATGCCAATGCCGTTTCGGTCTTGCCGACACCCGATGGCCCGACGAGCAAAAACACACCCACCGGCTTGTGCGGATCCGCAAGGCGCGCGCGCGCAATCTGCACACGCTCTGCGATCGCGGCAAGCGCATGGTCCTGCCCGATGACCCGCGCTTCCAGGTTGGGCTGCAGGCTGAAGATGGCCGCGACGTCGTCCTTCACCATGCGTCCGACAGGAATACCGGTCCAGTCAGCCACGACGGATGCGACCACGGATTCATCGACTTGGGAAAATATCAGCGGCATGTTTTGCTGCCGCGAGACAAGGTCCTGCTCCAGGGCGATGAGCTGCACCGGAAGCGGCATGCCCCCGGCGCAGCCCGCCTCTTCTCTGCGCTCTTCTTCGCGCTCTCCCTCACTCTTCCTCAATGCGTGAATCTGCTGGACGGCGGCCAACTCGTCTTGCCATCTCGCCTCTTGGGATGCCAGCTCATTGGTTGCAAGCACCAGTCTTGATCTCGCTGCATCGACGGCCTTCAGCCGGGCCTCGCTGCCCTGCACGACAGCACGCTCCTGCGCCAGCAGATGGAGTTCGATATGCAGCGCCGAAATTTGCGCACGGAGTCGATCGACCACCGGCGGCGGGGTGTGCAGCGACATGGCCACGCGCGCACATGCGGTGTCGAGAAGGCTGATCGCCTTGTCGGGCAGTTGTCGCGCAGGGATGTAGCGGTGAGAGAGCATGACCGCAGCCCTCACCGCCTCGTCGAGCACTGTCACGCCATGATGCGCGGCAAACGTGGCAACCAGCCCGCGCACCATCTCGATGGCGGCAGCTTCCTGAGGCTCCGCGACCTGCAAGGTCTGGAAGCGACGGGTCAGTGCCGGGTCCTTCTCGATATGGCGCTTGTACTCGCTCCATGTCGTAGCCCCGACGGTGCGCAGCGTGCCGCGCGCGAGTGCGGGCTTGAGCAGATTCGCCGCATCGCCGGTGCCGGCCGACCCGCCCGCGCCGATCAAGGTGTGGACTTCGTCGATGAAGAGAATGACCGGCTGAGCCGAGCTGCCCGCTTCGTGGAGCAACGATTTCAGGCGCGATTCGAACTCGCCCCGCATGCTGGCACCGGCCAGCAGGGCCCCGACATCGAGGCTCAGCAGGCGTGCATCGCGCAGCGTTGGCGGCACCTCGCCGCCGGCAATGGCCAAGGCCAGCCCTTCGACCACCGCCGTCTTGCCCACGCCGGCCTCCCCTGTCAGCAATGGATTGTTCTGTCGGCGGCGCAGCAGGATGTCGACCATCGTGCGAATTTCGTGCGCGCGACCGATCACCGGATCAATCTGACCGCTGCGCGCGCGTTCGGTCAGATCGGTGCAGTACTTTTCCAAGGCGGGCGAGCCGGCGGAGGAAGCAGCCATGGCGCCACTGGCTTCCCCAGGCATCGCAGGCGTCAGGCCAGAGCCGTCATGCGGGCCTTCGTGTTCTTCGGGGGAGCCGGCGATGAGGGCCCCGAGCGAGGCGGCCAACTGACTCTCGGGAATGCGCTGGAATGCAGGCGAAATGTTGAGCAGCGCGCGACGCAGCTCGGGCGTTTGCAACAGCGCGCACAGCAGCCATGCGCCCCGGATGCTGCGATCGCCGAACTCGAGGCTGGACAGCACCCACGCACGCTCGATGACCGTCTCGATGTGATGGGAGAAGTCACACAGCGCGGTAGCACCCGATGGCAATGCCGACAACGCGGCTGCGAGGTCTTTCTCGACGGCTTGCGAATCGACCTTGTAGTGGTGGCAAACGCGATGCAGATCGCTGTCGCTGAGTTGCCAGAGCTGATGAATCCAATGCGTCAGCTCGACGCAGGGATTGCCTCTCAACCTGGCGAAAGCCGTAGCGGACTCGATGCCGCGAAACAGGGTGAGGTTGAGCTTGCCGAACAGCGCTCGGCGCGCGATCGTCATGGGGTGCTTCCAGACTGGGCATGCGGCGCAACAGCCCCGCCCGACATGCCCGCCGAACCCAACACCCTCACCTTTGTTTTCGCGCTCTTTTTGACCACTCCGCACTCCCTATGCTTTCTGGAATGAGCGCGATTCTGGGTGCCTTCCGCGGGTGCCGGAGACGCACAGTTTCTACCAATAGTTAACTCAGAAAAGGAGCAGATCAATCCGTGAAGTTTGTCCAGTGCCGCCGTTTTTACCTATTACTAAAGTATCGATCGCAGGACGAGGCGACGCCTGGTGAACAAATAAAAAGGCTCTTGAATTCCGCCTCGGAAGTTCAAGAGCCTTGCAGTCGATGTCGCAAGACATCGGCAAATGGAAAACAGCTACATGCTGTCGATCATGACTTGCCCGAAGCCTGAGCAGCTCACCTGCGTGGCGCCATCCATCAGCCGCGCGAAGTCATAAGTGACCTTCTTGCTGGCAATCGACTTCTCCATCGCACTGATGATCAGGTCGGCGGCTTCCTTCCAACCCATGTGCCGCAGCATCATCTCGGCGGAGAGGATTTCGGAGCCGGGGTTCACATAGTCCTTGCCGGCGTACTTGGGGGCCGTGCCGTGGGTGGCCTCGAACATGGCCACGGTGTCGCTCATGTTCGCGCCAGGGGCGATGCCGATGCCACCGACCTGCGCAGCCAATGCGTCAGACACGTAGTCGCCGTTGAGGTTGAGCGTGGCGATCACGCTGTACTCGGCGGGACGCAGCAAGATTTGTTGCAGGAAGGCGTCGGCGATGCTGTCCTTGACGGTGATGTCCTTGCCCGTCTTCGGGCTCTTGAACTTCATCCACGGGCCGCCGTCGATCAGCTCGGCGCCGAACTCCTTGGCGGCCAGGTCATAGCCCCAGTCGCGAAAGCCACCTTCGGTGAACTTCATGATGTTGCCCTTGTGCACCAGGGTGACGCTGGGCTTGTCGTTGTCGATGGCGTACTGCAGCGCCTTTCGCACGAGGCGCTCGGTGCCCTCGATCGACACGGGCTTGACGCCGATGCCCGAGGTGTTGGGGAAGCGGATCTTCTTGACGCCCATTTCGTCCTGCAGGAACTTGATGAGCTTCTTGGCCTTGTCGCTTTCGGCTTCGAATTCGATGCCGGCATAGATGTCTTCGGAGTTCTCGCGAAAGATCACCATGTTGGTCTTGTGCGGCTCGCGCACCGGGCTGGGCACGCCGTTGAAGTACCTGATGGGGCGAAGGCACACGTAAAGATCGAGTTCCTGGCGCAACGCGACGTTCAGCGAGCGGATGCCGCCGCCGACGGGCGTGGTGAGCGGGCCCTTGATGGAGATGACGTAGTCCCGAACGGCGTGCAGCGTTTCTTCGGGCAGCCACACGTCGGGGCCGTAGACCTTGGTCGCCTTTTCGCCGCCGTAGACCTCCATCCAGTGAATCTTTTTCTTGCCGCCGTAGGCCTTGGCCACTGCGGCGTCCACCACCTTCAGCATGACGGGGGTGATGTCCAGACCGGTGCCATCGCCTTCGATGAAGGGAATGACCGGTTCGTCAGGCACATTGAGCGAGTTGTCTGCGTTGACCGTGATCTTCTGACCTTCGGTCGGGACCTTGATGTGCTGATAACTGGACATGAGGGGGGGATGACTCCGGGATTGACTTAATTTTGACGACTGTCAGCGAATTCAGACACGGCGTGGATTCGCTGTACAGCCCGCGAACAAATCGCTGTACATTTTAGACGCAACCCATCAGCAAGCGTTTGTCAACCGTAAGGCCATCGGCCTCGTTAGTGGCTGACCTTCTGCTCGCCGGGAGGCGTTTCCAACCAATTCTCGATAGAGGAATCATCAATGAGCAAAATTCTCGCAGTCATGATCGCCGGCCTGTTTGCCGCTGGCGCCTATGCCCAAAACCCGGCTGGTACGACGCCCGAACAAGGTAACGCCACCAACAGCAAGTCGCAGCAACGTGCCGAAGCCAAGAAGGCTTCCAAGCCTGCTGGCAAGGTTGCCGCTCCCGCTGGCGACGAAGCCAAGACCCCCGAAGGCGGCGCCATCGGTGCCGACAAGGCTGCAGCCTCCGGCGAGAAGCGTGCTGAAACCCGCGACCAGCGTCGTCGCAACAAGGACGGCAGCATCAAGCGCAAGTCGACCCAAGGCGCTACCCCCAAGTAATTGGCGGGCCGCACAAAAAAGCGCTCTTCGGAGCGCTTTTTTTTCGTCTTGGGTACAGAAACAACTGTCAACCAGCCGAAGCAGCTTCCGTTGAATGTGTACCTTCCGCAGGAAGGGCAATCCAGATCAACGTATTTCAAAGGATTTCTTCATGAACAAGCTGCTCGCAGCCCTGGTCGCCGGCCTCTTCGCTGCCGGTGCTTTCGCCCAACAAGCTGCGCCGACGACCGCCGCTCCTGCCGCTCCTGCCGCCCCCAAGGTTGCCAAGCACGTGTCTGCCAAGAAGCACGTCGCGGTCAAGAAGCAGAAGGTTCGCCACGTCGCCAAGGCCCACACGGCCACCGCCAAGAAGGTGTAAGCTTTCTCGCTCACCGGCAATGCCCGCACCAGCGGGCATTTTTATTGGGTTGTTTTGATGAAGGCCGGGCTTTGATCCCGCCCTGAAAGAGTTGTCCGATGTTCCAGCGTTTCGCCGCCCTGCTCCTCGTGTCTGCGTCCTTCATGATGTCGGCGCACGCCCAGCAGCAACCCCAGACCGACCTGCCACGCACGCAGTTGTCAGTTGGCCTGTACAAGATCGATGCGCAGATCGCGCAAACGCCGCAGCAGCGTGAAATCGGCTTGATGTTCCGCAAGGAAATGCCGCAGGCCGAAGGCATGATCTTCGTGTTCGAGCAGCCTGCAACGCAGTGCTTCTGGATGCGCAACACGATCCTGCCGCTCACTGCCGCCTTCGTCGCCGATGATGGTCGCATCGTCAACCTGGTCGACATGCAGCCCATGACCGAGAACTCGCATTGCTCATTGGAGCCGGTGCGTTACGTGCTCGAGATGAACCAGGGCTGGTTCGTCAAGAAGAACATCAAGAAGGGTGCCAAACTCGGCGGCGAGTTGTTCACAGCCACCAAACGCTGAGCATCCACTGCCTGCAGCCCGCAAAAAAGCCGACCCTCGGGTCGGCTTTTTCATTGGCGACAACCAGGATCAGCCGAAGTTCTTCGCCGCGAAGTCCCAGTTGGCCAGCTTGGCCAGGAAGGTCTCGACGAACTTCGGACGCAGGTTGCGGTAGTCGATGTAGTAGGCGTGCTCCCAGACGTCCACGGTCAGCAGCGCGGTGTCTGCGGTGGTCAGCGGCGTGCCGGCGGCGCCGGTGTTCACGATGTCCACCGAACCGTCGGCCTTCTTCACCAGCCACGTCCAGCCCGAACCGAAGTTGCCCACGGCCGATTTCACGAAGGCTTCCTTGAACGCGTCGTAGCTGCCCCACTTGGCATCGATGGCCTTGGCCAGCGCGCCCGTCGGTGCACCGCCGCCCTGCGGCTTCATGCAGTTCCAGAAGAAGGTGTGGTTCCAGATCTGCGCGGCGTTGTTGTAGATGCCGCCGCTGGCCTTCTTGACGATTTCTTCCAGCGTCAGGGCTTCGAACTCGGTGCCCTTTTGCAGGTTGTTGAGGTTCACCACGTAAGCGTTGTGGTGCTTGCCGTAGTGGTACTCGAGGGTTTCCTTCGAATACTCGGGTGCCAGTGCGTCGAGCGCATACGGCAGGGGTGGGAGCACATGTTCCATGGTTTTTCTCGTGGTTTGGTTGTGGGGAAACAGGGATTCTAGGAATTAATCATCGAGACCGCGTCGGACGCTTTCCCGTTGCGTCGCCCGGCTTGACGGTCAGACCGACCTCGCCGTCGGCAAGACGAGCAGTGACAGCGTCACCCGGCGCCAGCTGCCCCGCGCTGACGATCGCTCGACCGTCCGTATCTGTGAGCCAAGCGTAGCCGCGCTGCAGGACCAATGCAGGATCGAGCAGGCGCAGGCGCGAAGCCACGCGCTCGAGGCGCTCGCGACGCTGCGTCAGTGCGCGTTCGAACTTCAAGGGAAAGTCGGCAGCGATCGAACGCGGCACTTGCGCCAAGCGTTCGCGCCTCGACAGCAGGGCGTACTGAAGACGCTGCGCATGGTGTGCCAGGCGAAGCTGCTGGCGCGCCACAAGGCTCGAGGGGCGGCCAAGACGCGTCGCCGCCTGGTCGAGGCGCTGCCCCAGCGCATCGAGGCGGCCGCCCAGCGCATCGCCCAGCCGCTCGTCGAGCAGATCGAGCGCGCCGAGCCACAAGTCACGCGGTGCGCTGACAAGTTCCGCCGCGGCCGTGGGCGTGGGCGCACGCAGGTCGGCACAGAAATCGGCGATCGTGAAGTCAGTCTCGTGCCCGACGCCGCTGATGACAGGCACCGGGCTTTGCACGATGGTGCGCGCCAGGGTCTCGTCGTTGAAAGCCCACAGGTCCTCGATCGAGCCGCCGCCGCGCACCAGCAGGATGACGTCGACGGCGGGCTCCAGGTCATAGAGCGACTGCAACGCACGCACCAGCTCCGCCGGTGCATTGGCGCCCTGCACTGCCGCCGGCGCAACCACGACCGGAATGTGCGGAACCCGCCGCCGCAGCGCCGTTACCACGTCGTGCAGGGCCGCGGCGCCCAGCGAGGTGACGACCCCGACCGCACGCGGCATCGTCGGCAATGCTCGCTTGCGCGCCGGGTCGAACAGCCCTTCGGCCTCGAGCCGTGCCTTGCGCTGCATGAACTGTTCGAACAGGGCGCCCTGTCCGGCACGCCGCAGGCTCTCAACCACCAGTTGCAAGTCGCCGCGCGGCTCGTAGATCGCGAGGCGCCCCCGCACCTCGACCTGGTCGCCGTCACGCGGCGAAAAGTCGAGGAGGCCGGCCGCGCGGCGGAACATCGCGCAGCGCAACTGCCCGGACTCGTCCTTGAGCGAGAAATAACAGTGTCCGCTGGAGGCGCGAGAAAAGCCGGAAATCTCGCCGCGAACCGAGACGGGATTGAAGCGTGCGTCGAGCGCATCAGCGACGGCGCGGCACAGGGCGCCGACGGCCCACATGCGCGGTCCGGGCGCGGAATTCACGTCACGCAAGCTCACGCGCGGCACGCAGGGCCTGAAGCCACTCTTCCACAACACGCTGCGGAGCCGTTGCATGCGGCCCACACAGCGGAACAGGCGCACGGGTTCTCGTGCAAGCCATTGATTTCATTGAAAAAAGTGCTGCTCAAAATTCAGTCGTTTCAGCGAAAAGGCCGCCCCATGCGGGTTTGGACGCGTTACGCAGCAGGTTAGTCACAAAGTTATCCACAGAATCTGTGCGTCTCTGCCGACACCCAAACAAGGCACATGCCGATGGTGGGCTCAGTGGATAATCGCCGCGCATTTGCAGTCTACGGACCGGAGGATTTTTCTTGTTTTCCATCATAGTTGCCGCGGGTTGGCCCATCTGGCCATTGCTCGCCTGTTCAGTCATTGCGCTCGCGCTGGTTATAGAACGTTTCACGAGTCTGAAGACCGTGAGGGTGTTTCCGCCCAAGCTGCTGGACGAAACCATCACCGTGTCGCACACCGCCATTCCGGGACCTGAGGTGGTGACCAAGCTGGAACGCAACTCGATGCTCGGCCAGGTCCTGGCCGCCGGACTGCGCGCGCTCAACGCCAACCCGCGTTGCTCCGAAGACGACCTGCGCGCCGCCATGGAAGCCGCGGGCCGCACCGTGGCGCACAAGCTGGAACGCTACCTCCCTGCCCTGGCCACCATCGCCTCGGCAGCGCCGCTGCTGGGCCTGCTGGGCACGGTGATCGGCATGATCGAGATCTTCGGCTCGCAATCGCCGGGCAGTGGCGCCGTCGGCGCGGGCAACCCAGCGCAACTGGCGCACGGCATCTCGATTGCGCTGTACAACACGGCCTTCGGCCTGATGGTGGCCATTCCGACGTTGATCTTCTGGCGCTACTTCCGCAGCCGCGTCGACGGTTACCTGCTGAACCTCGAGCTTTCCGGCGAGCGCTTCGCACGGCATCTGAACGCCCTGCGCAAATGACGACCTCGACGCTTGCCACTGCGTGTGCTGGGCGCTCCCCCGCGGGGGCAGCCGCCTCCTCGGGGCAACACGCCGGAGGCTTGTCATGACCCGTGGCCGCATGCAGTTCCGCCACGGCGCGCGCGACGAGCCGGAGATCAACCTGATCCCGTTCATCGACGTGCTGCTGGTGATTCTGATCTTTCTGATGCTGTCGACCACCTACAGCAAGTTCACCGAGATGCAACTGCGGCTGCCGACGGCGGACGTCGACGCGCAGCGCGACTACCCCAAGGAAGTGATCGTGGCGGTGTCGGCCGACGGCCGTTACTCGATCAACAAGACCGCCTTGCCCGACCGCAGCGTGGAGACGGTGGCCGCAGCGCTCGCGGCCGCGGCCACCGGCGGCAAGGACAGTGTGGTGATCATCAGCGCCGACGCCACAAGCCCGCACCAAGCCGTGGTCACCGTCATGGAGGCCGCGCGTCGCGCCGGCCTGATGCAGATCACCTTCGCCGCCCAGTCGACGGCGCAAGCCGGGCGCTGAGTGCATCCTTCCGAAGGCAGCAGCGGCGCAGCGCCAGCCTCGCGGCTGCAAAGTGCGTGGCTGCGGCGCGGGCCCTTGGCATGCCTGCTGTGGCCGCTGTCGCAGCTGTATGCAGCGCTCTTCGCCGTTCGAGGCTGGATGTATCGCTTCGGTTGGCTGCCGACCGAGCGCGTGCCGGTCCCGGTGATCGTGGTCGGCAACGTGATCGCCGGCGGCGCCGGCAAGACGCCGGTGGTGATGGCCGTGGTGCGGCACCTGCGCGCGCGCGGGCTGCAGGTGGGCGTGGTGTCGCGCGGCTATGGCCGGCACACGGACGACTGCCGGGAGGTGTTCGATGACAGCGACCCGCTGAACGTCGGCGACGAACCCGCACTGATTCATCACGCGACCCAGGCGCCTGTGTTCGTGGCACGCAGGCGTGTCGAGGCAGCACGCGCACTGCTCGCCCGGCACCCCGCCACGCAGGTCATCGTCAGCGACGACGGCCTGCAGCATCTGGCGCTGGCTCGCGACATCGAAATCTGCGTGTTCGACGACCGGGGCATCGGAAACGGCTGGCGCTTGCCCGCCGGCCCCTTGCGCGAAGCCTGGCCGCGCGCCTGCGACCTCGTGTTGCACAGCGGCGCACACCCTGCCTTCGCCGGGGGCTACACCGCCACGCGCCGCCTCGCGCAAGACGCCCTGACCCATGACGGCAAGCGCGTACCATTGGGCACGCTCGCCGGCTTGCCATTGATTGCCACGGCGGCGATTGCACGGCCGGAGTCCTTTTTCGACATGCTGCGCGCGCGCGGCCTCACGCTTGCCAAGACCGTGCCGCTGCCGGATCACTACGACTTCGAAAATTGGCAACGGCCGGCCACAGCCGAACGAACGCTGGTCTGCACGGAAAAGGACGCCGTCAAACTGTGGCGCAAGGCCCCCGATGCCCTGGCGGTGCCGCTGGAGTTCACACCCTCCGCAGAATTCTTCACCGCACTCGACGCAAAGCTATCATCGCTCGATGGATACCAAGCTGCTTGAACTGCTCGTCTGCCCCGTCACCAAAGGTCCGCTGACCTGGAACCCCGAGAAGCAGGAACTCTGCTCGCGCAGCGCACGCCTCGCCTACCCGGTGCGCGACGGCATTCCGGTGCTGCTGGAGAACGAAGCCCGCACGCTGTCTGACGAAGAGCTCGGGCTGTGAGCTTCACCGTCCTGGTGCCGGCGCGCCTGGCGTCCACGCGGCTTCCCAACAAACCCCTGGCCGACATCGCCGGCGTGCCGATGGTGGTGCGCGTGGCCCGGCGCGCCAGCGAATCCGGCGCCTCGCGCGTGGTGGTCGCCGGCGACGACCCCTCCATCGTTTCGGCATGCAAGGCGCATGGCGTCGAGGCTATCCTGACCCGCCAGGACCATCCCAGCGGCACCGACCGGCTGGCCGAAGCCTGCGAGCAACTGGGACTGGACGGCGACGATATCGTGGTGAACGTCCAGGGCGACGAACCGCTGATCGACCCTGCGCTGATCGATGCCGTGGCGTCCACGCTGGCCAGCCACGCCGAAGCCGACATGAGCACCGCGGCCCACGCGATCGATTCGATCTCCGATTTCATGAACCCGAACGTGGTGAAGGCCGTGCTCGACGCGCAAGGCAACGCCATGTACTTCAGCCGCGCGCCCGTTCCATGGTGGCGCGACGGCTCCGCCAGCGGCGCAGCGCCGAGCGTGGTGCCCACGCCGGCGCCATTGCGGCACATCGGCATCTACGGCTACCGCGCGGCCTTCGTGCGCAAGTTTCCGTTGCTTGCGCCCGCGCCCGTCGAGGCGACCGAGGCGCTGGAACAACTGCGCGCGCTGTGGCACGGTCACCGCATTGCAGTGCATGTGAGCGATGTCGCGCCCGGTCCGGGCATCGACACGCCCGAAGACCTGGCGCGGGTCCGCGCCGTGTTTGCCGCAGGCCCCACCGCCTGAGAAAACCGCCGCCCCGGTGGGAAACGCGGGGATTTCTCGAGGGGCACGCATGCTATCCTCGAAGCAATTCCGCCTTGCCAAGCCCTCGGGCCGACGCTTGGTGCGACACAAAATCTAAGAACCGTCCGAGGACACCATGAGACTAATTTTGCTGGGCGCGCCCGGGGCGGGCAAAGGCACGCAGGCGGCCTTCATTTGCCAGAAATACAGCATTCCCCAAATCTCGACCGGCGACATGCTGCGCGCTGCCGTCAAGGCAGGCACGCCGCTGGGGCAACAGGCCAAGGCCATCATGGATGCGGGCGCACTGGTCAGCGACGACCTGATCATCAATCTGGTGAAGGAACGCATTGCCCAAGCCGACTGCGCCAGCGGATTCCTGTTCGACGGCTTCCCGCGCACCATTCCTCAGGCCGACGCCATGAAGGCAGCCGGCGTCAAGCTTGACTACGTGCTTGAGATCGACGTGCCCTTCAGCGACATCATCGAACGCATGAGCGGCCGTCGCTCGCACCCGGCATCGGGGCGCACCTACCACGTCAAGTTCAACCCGCCCAAGGTGGAAGGCAAGGACGACGTGACGGGAGAAGACCTGATCCAGCGCGAAGACGACAAGGAAGAAACCGTGGGCAAGCGACTGGACGTGTACAGCCAGCAGACGCGCCCGCTGGTGGATTACTACTCGGCCTGGGCCAAGGCCGACCCCGCCGCCGCGCCGAAGTATCGCGCCATCAAGGGCGTGGGCACGGTCGATGAAATCACCCAGCGTGCGCTGGCCGCACTGAGCAGCTGATTTCGCAGCCGCCCTCGGCCATTTGCACGGGGCGGCTTTTTCTCTTACCCGAGCAGTTCCAGCATCAGCGCGATGCGCGCCTTCACCGGCGTCAACGCGCCTGCGTCGCGCAACTGATCGCCTGCCTTCGGCAGGATGCGTCCATTAACGCATCGCGTGGCACGAATCACCGCCACACCTTCGGCCTGAGCCTTCAGCGCGGCTTCTTCGAGCGAATGGTGCAGCGTGCCGTTGCCGGTTGCCGCGAGCACCAGTCCTCGCGGCGGCTCAGCACCGTTGGACTGGACGAGCGCATCGATCAGCGCGCCACTGGCACCCGCGTAGCTCATGACGATCTCGACGCGAGGCCACCGCAAGCCGCTGGCGTCGAAGATCTTCGCCCTGCGAGACACAGCCGCTTCGGGCCATGCCCGGACCAGGCGCACTTCCCCTTCCTCCACATAGCCCACCGGCCCGGCATCGCCTGACGCAAAGGCTTCCAGCCGGTAGGTGTGGGTCTTCTGGATGTCCAGACCGCTGTGGATGGTTCCAGCGCACACCGCCGTCACACCCCGCGCGCCTGCAGTGACAGCAACGCCGATTGCGTCCCGGACGTTCTGGGGACCATCGGGCGCCAGCGCGGTCGCGGGTCGCATCGCGCAGGTCAGCACGACCGGCTTGGTCGCCGCCAGCACACTGTGCAGGAAGAAGGCTGTTTCCTCGAGCGTGTCCGTGCCGTGCGTGATCACAATGCCCGCGACGTCCGGTTGCGCGAGCCAATGCGCGCAGCGCTGAGCCAGCTTCTGCCAGACCTCGAAGGACATGTCCTTGCTGTCGAGCTGCGCCACCTGCTCAGCGACCAGCGTCACTCCGGCGGGCGGCTCGATGCCGCCCAACAGGTCGGCCACGCCCACCTGCCCTGCGGTGTAGCCGATGTTGTCGCCGCTGCTGGCAGCCTTGCCAGCGATGGTGCCGCCGGTACCCAGCACCACCACGCGGCGCACGTCAGGCAAAGGGGAATTGACCATGACTTGTCAACTTTTAAAAACTGGTTAAAAATACAGCTACTGGATATCTACCCAGTGCCGCAAGGAACCACACATGCAGTTCGCCGTGAAGCTTACAGCCCGCCAGCAGCAGATCCTGGACTTGATCCAGAGTGCCATCGCACGCACCGGTGCGCCACCCACGCGCGCCGAAATCGCCAATGAGCTGGGGTTCAAGTCGGCCAACGCCGCCGAAGAGCACCTGCAGGCGCTGGCCCGCAAGGGCGTGATCGAACTCGTCAGCGGCACCTCGCGCGGCATTCGCCTCAAGGGCGACGCCCTGCGCTCGCTCAACGAAACGCGCCACCGCGAAGGCGGCCAGTTCTCGCTCTCGCTGCCTGGCATGGCCCAGCTGGCGCTGCCGCTCATCGGCCGTGTCGCAGCCGGCTCGCCCATCCTGGCGCAAGAGCATGTGGACCAGACCTACTACGTCGAGAACACGCTGTTCCAGCGCCAGCCTGACTACCTGCTGAAGGTGCGCGGCATGTCGATGCGCGACGCCGGCATCATGGACGGCGACCTGCTCGCCGTGCAGGCCACCAAGGAAGCGCGCAACGGGCAAATCGTGGTTGCGCGGCTGGGCGAAGAAGTGACCGTCAAGCGCCTCAAGCGCAACAAGCAGGTCATCGAGCTGCACGCCGAAAACCCCGACTACCCGACCATCATCGTGCAGCCGGGCGAGCCCTTCGAAATCGAAGGCCTCGCGGTCGGGCTCATCCGCAACACCATGCTCATGTAGGCCCATGGCCTGCTGGCAACAGCACCTCATCCGGCCGCGACAGGTGGCGGGCGTATGGCGCGAAGTCGCCATCACCCTGTCGCGGCCGATTCAAGAAATCCTGCCTGTGTTCAACCTCATACTTTTTTGGAGTTCACATGGGAATCGCCCTCCTCGCCATCGCTGATTTCTGGATGCCGCTGCAATCGCTGGCCAACCGCCTGATTCCGGCGCGCCGACCCCACGCCAGGGATCGGCTCGACGCCAACGACACGTCCGCCGGATTGCGTTACGTGGCCGTGCGCCCCGCTTGCACCACCCGCGTCGGCAGCAACGCCACGGCGCCCGAGGTCGCCACGGCCCCTGCACGCCCCCTGCGCGTGGTTCGCGTGGTCGACGGCAAAGGCCAGCAGCGCAACAACCGCGTCGTGATCTCCGGGCGCATGGCCGACGTGTGCGACGAGCTCGACCGGCTGGCCGCCCTCGAAGCCGCAGAAACCCTGGCCACGCTCCACCGCTCGACGCGGCTGCACTGACGCAAAACGCCCCTGCCGAGGGGCCCGGAAGCCGCCGCGGGCCGGGTATCCAAACGTTCACTGGTGCGACATGCCAATGCTGCGAGGCACAATGGCACGCCATGAACATTGTGATCCTCGACGACTACCAGGACGCGGTGCGCAAATTGCGCTGCGCCGCCAAGCTGGACGCGTACGCGGCCAAGGTCTACACCAACACGGTGAAAGGCATCGGGCAACTGTCGGTTCGCCTCAAGGACGCCGATGTGATCGTGCTGATTCGCGAGCGCTCCCAGATTTCTCGCCAGCTCATCGAAAAGCTGCCCAAGCTCAAGCTCATTTCGCAGACCGGGCGCGTCGCCGGCCACATCGACGTCGCGGCATGTACCGAGCGCGGCGTGGCAGTGGCCGAGGGTTCCGGCTCTCCGCAGGCGCCCGCCGAACTCACCTGGGCGCTCATCATGGCCGCCATGCGCCGGCTGCCGCAGTACATCAGCAACCTCAAGCACGGCGCGTGGCAGCAATCCGGACTCAAGTCGGCGTCGATGCCGCCCAATTTCGGACTCGGCTCCGTGCTCAAGGGCAAGACCCTGTGCATCTGGGGCTATGGCCGCATCGGCCAACTCGTGGCGCGCTACGGTCAGGCGTTCGGCATGCAGGTCGTGATCTGGGGGCGTGAAGCCAGCTGCGCCAAGGCCCGATCCGACGGCTTCCAGGTCGCGCAGAATCGCCATGAATTCTTCGCCGCCGCCGACGTGCTGTCGGTGCATCTGCGGCTCAACGAAGAGACCAACGGCCTCATCACGCTGGAAGATCTCTCCCGCATGAAGCCGACGGCGCTGTTCGTCAACACCTCGCGCGCCGAACTGGTCGAAGCCGATGCCCTGCTCGCCGCGCTCAACCGCGGCCGCCCGGGGCTGGCCGCCATCGACGTGTTCGAGAGCGAGCCGCCGCTGCAGGGCCACGCGCTGCTTCGGCTGGAAAACTGCATCTGCACGCCGCACATCGGCTACGTGGAGCAGGAAAGCTACGAGAGCTACTTCGGCCAGGCGTTCGACAACGTCGTGAGCTACATCAACGGCAATCCCACCAACATCGTGAACCCGGGCGCGCTGCAGGTCCGCCGGTGAGCCCGGTCGCGCCGCAGCGCACGTCGCAACGTGCGCTCTGGGCGCTGCTCGCCGGCAACTTCGTGATCGGCACCGGCGTGATGGTGGTGCCGGGCACGCTCAATGAAATCAGCGTGTCGCTGTCGGTTGGCGTCGCCACCGCCGGGCAGCTGATCACGGCCGCCGCGGTGGTGATGTGCATCGGTGCGCCGCTGCTGGCCGCCGCGGTCGCGGGCTGGGACCGGCGCCAGCTGCTGGCCCTCACCATGCTCTGGTACGCCGCCGGGCACCTGCTCGCGGCCTGGATGCCGACCTTCGGCGCCCTCCTGCCGGTACGCATGCTCACGGTCATTGCGCCGGCCATCTTCACCCCGCAGGCCGCGGCGTGCGTCGGCATGCTGGTGCCGGCGGAGCAGCGCGGGCGCGCCGTCACCTTCGTCTTTCTGGGCTGGTCCATGGCCTCGGTGCTGGGCCTGCCCATCGGCGCGTTGATCGGCGGCCATCTGGGCTGGCGCATGGCATTCATGGCCATCGCCGCCCTCAGTGTCTCGAGCGCCGCATCGATCTGGCTGACCTTGCCGAACGGCATTCGTCCCGCCGTGCTGACGGCGGCGGCCTGGTCGCGTGTGCTGCGCAGCCCGGTGCTGATGGGCATCGTCTCGGTCACGGCGCTGCAGGGCGCGGGCCAGTTCGTGCTGTCCAGCTATTTCGGCCCGATCCTCAAGCAGAGCTACGGCGCCGACGCGACCGCGCTCAGCGTGATATGGGCACTGTTCGGCATCTTCGGCCTGATCGGCAACATGGTGGTCAGCCGCTACATCGACCGTGTCGGCGCCGGGCGCATGGTGCTCATCACCAGCGCATTGATCGCCGTGAGCCTGCTGCTGTGGCCGCTGGCTTCCACGCTCGCCTGGCTGGCCGTGGTGCTGGTGCCCTGGGGGTTGGGCTGCTTCGCGACCAATTCGGCCCAGCAGGCGCGCCTGGTGGGCCTTGCACCTGCCCTCGCGCCGGGCTCGGTGGCGCTGAACAGCTCGGGCATCTACACGGGCCAGGCGGTGGGCGCCGCGCTCGGCGGCTGGCTGCTGGCCAACGACGCAGGTGCCTGGATGAGCTGGCTCGGCCTCGCCGTGCTGTTGCTGGCCATGGCGCTGAGCGTGGCCATCGACCGAAGCGGCCGGTCGGCCTGACTGTTCGAAGGCCTGCCCGCAGAAAAAGGCCTCCGCGTAAAACCCGTCACGTCCCTTGCGCGCGGCGCTGCAAAATCGGAGCCTTCGACAGCACGCCCGCGGCAACTGCCCCATCGCCTGCGCGGCGGGCCCGGAACCCATCCAACCAATGAAGACTTCCAGCAAATGACAGTGAACTACACCCGAATCGGCGTCGTCGGCGCCGGGGCCATGGGTCGCGGCATCGCGCAGATTGCCGCCCAGGCAGGCAGCGACGTGCTGCTGCTCGACAGCTTCGCCGGCGCCGCCGAGCGAGGGCGCGAAGCCCTGGTCGCCCAGTGGAACAAGCTGCACGAGAAAGACAAGATCGACGCCGCCACGCGCGATGCGTACATCGCCCGTGTGAAGGCCGTCGATGCGGTGCAGGCACTGGCCGACTGCGACCTGGTGGTCGAGGCGGTGATCGAAGACCTCGAGGTCAAGCGCAAGCTTTTCCGCGAGCTCGAGGGCATCGTGGGCGACACCGCCACGCTGGTCACCAACACTTCTTCGCTCTCCGTGACGGCCATTGCCGCCGGCCTGAAGCACCCCGAGCGCTTCGCGGGCTTCCACTTCTTCAACCCCGTGCCGCTGATGAAGGTGGTCGAGGTGGTGGCCGGCTTCAAGACCGCGGCCGGGGTGTGCACGCAACTGGCCGGGTATGCCAGGCAGATGGGCCACAGCGCAGTGCAGGCGCAGGACACGCCCGGCTTCATCGTGAACCACGCCGGCCGCGGCTACGGCACCGAGGCGCTGCGCATCGTGGGCGAAGGTGTGGCCGACTTCGCGACGATCGACCGCATCCTGAAGGACCAGGCCGGCTTTCGCCTCGGCCCGTTCGAGCTGCTGGACCTGACCGCGCTCGACGTGTCGCACCCGGTGATGGAGTCGATCTACCACCAGTACTTCGAGGAACCGCGCTTCCGCCCGAGCGTGATCACCGCACAGCGCCTGGCTGCGGGCGTGCTCGGCCGCAAGACCGGCGAGGGTTTCTACCGCTACACCGACGGCGTGATGCAGCAGACGCCCGAGGCCGCCCCCCCGGTGGCCGAAGGCACGCCCTCGGTGTGGGTGTCGCCGCGCGCCGCGCGGCGCGCCGAGCTGCTGCGCCTGGTGAACACGCTGGGCGCGCAGATCGACAGCGGCGCCGCGCCTGCCGCGCATTCGCTGATCCTGGTGGCGCCGCTGGGCTTCGACGTGACCACGGTGGCCGCGGTCGAGCGCCTGGACGCCACGCGCACCGTCGGCATCGACATGTTGATCGACGACGCCGCCACCAAGCGCCGCGTGCTCGCCACCAACCCGGCCACGCGCCGCGACATGCGCGACACCGCGCACGCCCTGTTCGCGCGAGACGGCAAGGCCGTGAGCGTGATCCGCGACAGCGGCGGCTTCGTCACGCAGCGCGTGGTCGGCGCCATCGTCAACATCGCGGCCGACATGTGCCAGCAGCGCGTGTGCACGCCGGCCGACCTCGAAACCGCCGTGCAGCTGGGCCTGGGCTACCCGCGCGGCCCGCTCGCCATGGGCAACCTCTACGGCCCGACCAACATGCTCGAGGTGCTGTTCAACCTGCAGACCGTGTACGGCGACCCGCGCTATCGCCCGAGCCCGTGGCTGCGCCGCCGCGGCGCGCTGGGCCTGAGCCTGCTGCACGAAGAAGAATAAAAGCCGGAGACACGCAATGACCGCCGAACTCAAGAGCACGAGCGAAGGCAGCACCATGGTGCTGACGATCGCCAACCCCGCCCAGCGCAACGCCCTGGGCCCCGAGATCTACGCCGCGGGCATCGAGGCGCTCAACGGCGCCGAGGGCAGCGCGGAGATCCGCAGCGTGGTCATCGTGGGCGAAGGCGCCTGGTTCTGCGCCGGCGGCTCGCTGCAGCGGCTGCTGACCAACCGACAGCTCGACCGCTCGGTGCAGGCAGAGAGCATCGAGGGCCTGCACAACTGGATCGATTCGATCCGCACCTTCCCCAAGCCGATCATCGCGGCGGTCGAAGGGGCGGCCGCCGGCGCGGGCTTCTCGCTCGCGCTGGCCTGCGACTTCGTGGTGGCGGCACGCGACGCGGTGTTCGCGGCCTCGTACAGCAACGTGGCGCTGTCGCCCGACGGCGGCCTGAGCTGGCATCTGGGGCGGCAGTTGCCACGGCAACTGGCGAGCGAATGGCTCATGAACGGCGAGCGCATCGACGCGGCGCGCCTGCATGCGCACGGCCTCGTCAACGAACTCACGGAAAGCGGACAGGCGCTCGCAGGCGCACTGGCCCTGGCCACCAGGCTCAATGCACGCGCGCCGAACTCGCTGGCCAGCATCAAGGAGCTGCTGAGCGATGCGCGCGGCGCCACGCTCGCGTCGCAGCTCTCGCAGGAGCGCGACCACTTCGTGCGCAACCTCCACCATGCGAACGCGGGCATCGGCATTGCCGCGTTCCTCGACAAGAAACCGCCCCGGTACGAGTGACGCAGCGCTGCGTCGCTCCCGTGACACCCCCCGCCTTTTCAGTCGCCGAGAGGACAGACCAATGGACGACCCCATTCTTACTATCGAAGAACGTGAAGCGATCAACAGTGGTCGCTGGTTTTCTTCCTTATCTCCATCGCTACGGCACGACATCCTCCGATGTGCTTTCGTCAAACGCTACAAGGACGGCGACCTGATCGCCGCCCGCGGCGACCCGCCCGAACACTGGATCGCCTGCGCCAAGGGCGCGGTGCGCGTGAGTTCGACGGCCGTCTCCGGCAAGCAGGTGACGCTGACCTACGTGGAGCCGGGCATCTGGTTCGGCGACGTGGCGATGTTCGACGGGGACCGGCGCACGCACGACGCCTATGCGCATGGGGACAGCACCATCCTGTGCGTGGCGCGGGCCGACTTCCAGAAGATCCTGACCGCGCACGTGGAGCTGTACGAAGCGCTGATGCGGCTGCAGGCGCGCCGCATCCGCACGCTGTTCGGGCTGGTGGAAGACTTGAACACCCTGCCCCTGCGCGCCCGGCTGGCCAAGCAGCTGGTTCACCTGGTGCGCAGCTACGGCGTACCGAACCTGGAAGACGGCAGCCAGATGCGCATCGGCCTGCAACTGGCGCAGGAAGAGCTGGCGCAGCTGCTGGGCGCCTCGCGCCAGCGGGTCAACCAGGAGCTCAAGACCATGGAGCGCGAGGGCACCATCCGCATCGAGACCAGCGGCCTCGTGATCCTGGACCGCGCGGCATTGATGCGCGTCTCGGAAGCCGAAAACTAGAACGCAAGACACAACCGACATGAGCCAGGACTTCTCCAACTTCATCGGCACCCGTGCCGTCTCGCAACAGCATGCCTTCGACGTCGATGCGCTTGCGGCCTGGCTCGAGAAAAACCTCGAGGGGTTCAAGGGTCCGCTCACGGTCGAGATGTTCAAGGGCGGCCAGTCGAACCCGACCTACAAGCTCCTCACGCCGTCGCAAAGCTACGTGATGCGCGCCAAGCCGGGCCCGGTCGCCAAGCTGCTCCCCTCGGCCCATGCGGTGGAGCGCGAATTCAAGGTCATGCGCGGCCTCGCGGGCACCGACGTGCCGGTGCCGCGCATGCACTGCCTGTGCGAAGACGAAGCCATCATCGGCCGCGCCTTCTACGTCATGGAGTTCATGCAGGGCCGCGTGCTCTGGGACCAGTCTCTGCCGGGCTTCAGCAACGCCGAGCGGGCCGCCTACTACGACGAGATGAACCGCGTGATCGCCGCGCTGCACACGGTCGATTTCGCCGCCCGCGGCCTGGCCGACTACGGCAAGCCCGGCAATTACTTCGAACGCCAGATCGGCCGCTGGAGCAAGCAGTACAAGGCTTCGGCGGACGGCGCGGGCGAGCTCTCGCAGCCGATCGAGGCCATGGAGCGGCTGATCGACTGGCTGCCCGCCCACATGCCGGCAAGCGCACGCGACGAGAGCAAGGTGTCGATCGTCCATGGCGACTACCGCCTGGACAACGTCATGTTCCACCCCACCGAGCCGCGCATCATCGCGGTGCTCGACTGGGAGCTTTCCACGTTGGGCCATCCGCTGGCCGACTTCAGCTACCACTGCATGTCGTGGCACATGCCCCCCACCACGGGACGCGGCATCGGCGGCGTGGACCTTGTCTCGCTGGGCATTCCGACCGAGAGCGAATACATCCGCCGGTACTGCGAACGTACCCGCATCAGCACGCCCGAGGCGCTGGCGCCCGACTGGAACTTCTACCAGGCCTACAACCTGTTCCGCATGGCCGCGATCCTGCAAGGCATTGCCAAGCGGGTCGAGGCCGGCACGGCATCGAGTGAACAAGCCGTGGCTTCGGCCCGCGGCGCGCGCCCCATGGCCGAAATGGCCTGGCAGTTTGCCCAAAAGGCGTAACCCGCCCCTACACCCACCAGGAGACGAAGATGGATTTCGAATATTCGGCCAAGACCAAGGATCTGCAGAAGCGCGTCAAGGCGTTCATGGACGAGAACATCTACCCGGCCGAAGCCGAGTACAGCGCCGAGCTTGCCGCCAACACGGTCGCCGGCAAGCGCTGGAGCGCGCTGAAGACCGTCGAGAAGGTCAAGGACAAGGCCAAGGCCCAGGGCCTGTGGAACCTGTTCCTGCCGGTCGACAGCGCCTCTGCCTCCGGCTACGCGGGCGCCGGCCTGACCAACCAGGAATACGCACCCCTGGCCGAGATCATGGGCGCGGTGCCGTGGGCGAGCGAGGCGTTCAACTGCTCGGCGCCCGACACCGGCAACATGGAAACCATTGCGCGCTACGGTTCGGAAGAAATCAAGGCCCGCTGGCTCAAGCCGCTGCTCGAAGGCGAAATTCGCTCGGCCTTCGCCATGACCGAGCCCGACGTGGCCTCCAGCGACGCCACGAACATCGCGACGCGCATCGAACGCCAGGGCGACGAGTACGTGATCAACGGACACAAGTGGTGGATTTCCGGCGCGGCCGATCCGCGCTGCGCGGTGTTCATCACCATGGGCAAGACCGACCCCGACGCACCCCGCCATTCGCAGCAGAGCATGGTCATCGTGCCGGCGGACGCCAAGGGCATCCGCATCGTGCGCCCGCTCAACGTGATGGGCTACGACGATGCGCCGCACGGCCACGTCGAGATGTACTTCGAGAACGTCCGCGTGCCGGTGGGCAACATCCTGCTCGGCGAAGGCCGCGGCTTCGAGATCGCCCAAGGCCGCCTCGGCCCGGGACGCATCCACCACTGCATGCGCCTGATCGGCCTGGCCGAGCGTGCGCTCGAGCTGATGTGCAAGCGCGCCTCGTCGCGCGTGGCCTTCGGCAAGACCGTGGCGTCGCAGACCGTGACGCAGGAACGCATCGCCGAAGCGCGCTGCAAGATCGACATGGCGCGCCTGCTCACGCTCAAGGCCGCCTGGCTGATGGACGTGGCCGGCAACAAGGTCGCCAAGAACGAGATCGCCATGATCAAGGTGGTCGCGCCCACCATGGCCTGCCAGGTGATCGACTGGGCCATGCAGGTGCACGGCGGCGGCGGCATGTGCGACGACTTCCCGCTCGCCAACGCCTATGCGCATGCGCGCACGCTGCGCTTCGCGGACGGCCCGGACGAAGTGCACCGCAACGCGATCGCCAAGTGGGAACTGGGCAAGTACGCGCCGAACAAGGCCGACGCCGACATGCCGGTGACGCGCTTCTGATGTGACTCGCGCCCTCTCTCCTTGGGGAGAGGGCCGGGGCAAGGGCCGGGGCGACGAATTCGCCTCGGCCCTTTTTCTTTTTCAGAGTTTCTTGTGCAGGAAGATGGCGTGGCCGAAGGCCGGGTCGAGCTGATAGCCCTCGAACCCTTCGCGCTCGTACGCGCGCAGGGCCGGCGCATTGCCCGACAGCACTTCGAGCGTGAGCTTGCAGGCGCCGCGCCGGCGCGCCTCCTGCTCCACCAGCGCGAACATCTTCTGTGCCACGCGCTGGCCGCGATGGCTGGCCAGCACCGCCATGTCGTGCACATTGACCAGCGGCTTGCAGGCGAAAGTCGAAAAGCCCTCCATGCAATTGACCAGGCCCACAGGCTGGGCGCCGTCGTACGCCAGCACGCTGAAGGCCTGGGGACGCGCAGCCAGCGCCGCGGGCAGGCCCTTGCGCACCGCCGCGTCGAGCGGCGTGCCACCGCCCGCCGGGTCGCTGGCATAGGTGTCGAGCAGGTCGACCAACGCCGCGGCCTGCACCGCGTCGCGGTAGTCGACCATGCGGACTTCGATCCGCGTCGTCATTGGCCGGGCTCCAGCGTGGCCGCGAGGCGTTTCGCGCACGACTCTGCCTGCGCCGCATCGCGCGCCTCGACCATCACGCGCACCAGCGGCTCGGTGCCGCTTGCACGGATCAGCACGCGGCCTGCATCGCCAAGCTCGGCCTCGATGCGCTCGGTTTCGCTGGCCAGCGCCTGGTTGTCCTTCCAGTTCTGGTCAGGCGAGATGCGCACGTTGATGAGCGTCTGCGGGAACAGCACGACGCCTTCCAGCAATTGCGCCACGGTCTTGCCGCTGCGCACGCAGGCCTGCAGCACCTGCAACGCACTCACGATGCCGTCACCGGTGGTGTGGCGGTCGAGTGCCAGCAGGTGGCCGGAGCCCTCGCCGCCCAGGATCCAGCCGCGCTTGTCGAGCTCCTCGAGCACGTAGCGGTCGCCGACCTTCGCGCGCACGAACTCGATGCCCTGCTTGCGCAGCGCCACTTCCACGGCCTTGTTGGTCATGAGCGTGCCGACCACGCCCACCGGCTTCTCGCCGCGCTCGATGCGCTCGGCCACCATCAGGTAGAGCAGCTCGTCGCCGTTGAACAGCCGCCCGCTGGCATCGACCAGCTGCAACCGGTCGGCGTCGCCGTCGAGGGCGATGCCGTAGTCGGCCTTCTGCGCCGTCACTGCGGCGACCAGCGCCTGGGGATGCGTGGCACCGACGTCCTTGTTGATGTTCAGGCCGTCCGGCGACACACCGATGCTGGTCACTTCCGCGCCAAGTTCATGGAACACGTTGGGCGCCACCTGGTAGGCCGCGCCATGCGCAGCGTCGACCACCAGCTTCATGTTGCGCAACGTCAGGTCGTTGGCAAAGGTGCTCTTGCAGAACTCGATGTAGCGCCCGGGCGCATCGTTGAGCCGGCGTGCCTTGCCGAGGTTGACCGAATCGACCCACACCGGGGCTTCTTCGAGCGCGGCTTCCACCGCCAGTTCCCACGCGTCGTCGAGCTTGGTGCCCTGGGCGCTGAAGAACTTGATGCCGTTGTCCGGATAGGCGTTGTGGCTGGCGCTGATCACCACACCGAGGCTGGCGCGCTGCGCGCGCGTGAGGTACGCCACGCCGGGCGTGGGCAGCGGGCCGAGCAGCACCACGTCGACACCGGCCGAATTGAAGCCTGATTCCAGCGCCGACTCGAGCATGTAGCCCGAAATGCGGGTGTCCTTGCCGATCAGCACCGTGGGGCGGGCCTGGGTCTTCTTCAGCACGCGGCCCACGGCATGTGCGAGGCGCAGCACGAAGTCAGGGGTGATGGGGGCCTGGCCGACGGTGCCGCGGATGCCGTCGGTACCGAAATATTTGCGGGTCATGGTTGTTGCTTCTGTTCTTGTGTTTGTGATGTGGGGTCGAGTTCCTGTTCGCGCATGGCGCGCCATACCGCGAGCGCCGCCACGGTGTCACGCACGTCGTGCACGCGCACCACGGCAGCACCGCGGTCGACCGCCAGCACCGCCGCAGCAACACTGGGCACGATGCGTTCGCCGGCCGCCTCGATGCCCGTGACCGCCCCGATCGACGACTTGCGCGACCAGCCCAGCAGCAGCGGGAGCCCGCCTGCGAGGAGTTCGTGCTGGCGCGCCAGCAGGGCGAAATTTTGCGCCACGGTCTTGCCGAAACCGACGCCGGGGTCGAGCGTGATCCGGGAAAAATCCACGCCCAGCGCCTGCAGAAGCTGCAGCTGCGCCGCCAGGAAGGACAGCACGTCGGGAATCACGTCGCCCGACATCGGCACGGCCTGCATGGTCTGAGGATCGCGATGCATGTGCATCAGGCAGACGCCGCACGTGGGGTGCGCCGCCACGGCGTCGCGCGCACCGGGTCGGCGCAGCGCCCAGATGTCGTTGACGATGTCCGCACCCAGCCCGAGCACCGCGCGCATCACCTCGGGCTTGTAGGTGTCGACAGAGATCGGCACGCCGAGCTTTACCGCTTCGCGCACCACGGGCAGCACGCGTGCCAACTCGTCCTCGAGCGGCACCGCAGGGCTGCCGGGGCGGGTCGATTCGCCGCCGATGTCGAGGATGTCAGCGCCCTCTTTCAGCAATTGCTCGCAGTGCTTCAGTGCCATGCTGGCTGACGCATGCGCACCGCCATCGGAAAAAGAGTCTGGCGTGACATTGACGATGCCCATCACGCGCGGCTGCGAGAGATCGATCCTGAAGCGCGAGGTCTGCCACACCGTGCTGGGCACGGCGCCATGAAAAACGGGGCCAGAGGCCCCGTTGTTGCTTGATTGCAAGCCCACCTCAAGCGGCGGTCGGCGCCGGGTCGGTATTCACGGCCGGCGTGCCGCCACTGCCACCGCTGCCCGAGGGAGGGGTGCGCGGCGTCCAGTCCTTGGGCGGACGCGGAGCGCGGCCGGCCATGATGTCGTCGAGCTGCTCGGAGTCGATGGTTTCCCATTCGAGCAGCGCCTTCGCCATGGCGTGCATCTTGTCGCTATTCGCCTCGATCAGGCCACGCGCCAGGGCGTATTGCTCGTCGATGATGCGGCGCACCTCGCCGTCGACCTTTTCCATGGTCTGCTCGCTCATGTTGGTCGTCTTGGTGACCGAGCGGCCCAGAAATACTTCGCCTTCGTTCTCGGCGTAGACCATCGGGCCCAGCGCATCGGTCATGCCGTAGCGAGTGACCATGTCGCGGGCGATGGAGGTCGCGCGCTCGAAGTCGTTGCTGGCACCGGTGGTCATCTGGTGCATGAACACTTCTTCGGCGATACGGCCACCGAACAACATGCTGATCTGGTTCAGCATGTATTCGCGGTCATAGCTGTAACGGTCTTGCGCCGGCAGGCTCATGGTCACGCCCAGGGCGCGGCCACGCGGAATGATCGTGACCTTGTGGACCGGGTCGCACTTGGGCAGCAGCTTGCCGATGAGGGCGTGGCCGGACTCGTGGTACGCCGTGTTGCGGCGCTCTTCCTCGGGCATGACCATGCTCTTGCGCTCGGGGCCCATGAAGATCTTGTCCTTGGCCTTCTCGAAGTCCTGCATCTCTACCACGCGCGCATTGCGGCGGGCAGCCATCAGGGCGGCTTCGTTGCACAGGTTGGCCAGGTCGGCGCCGGACATGCCGGGTGTGCCGCGGGCGATCACGCTCGGGTTCACGTCCTGGCCCAGCGGGACCTTGCGCATGTGCACACCGAGAATTTGTTCGCGGCCGCGGATGTCCGGCAGCGTGACGTACACCTGGCGGTCGAAACGACCCGGGCGCAGCAAGGCGGCGTCAAGGATGTCAGGGCGGTTGGTGGCAGCCACCACGATCACGCCGAGGTTGGTTTCGAAACCGTCCATCTCGACCAGCATCTGGTTCAAGGTCTGTTCGCGTTCGTCGTTGCCGCCACCGAGACCGGCGCCGCGCTGACGACCCACGGCATCGATTTCGTCGATGAAGATGATGCAGGGTGCGTTCTTCTTGGCGTTCTCGAACATGTCGCGCACACGGGCCGCACCCACGCCGACGAACATTTCAACGAAATCGGAACCCGAAATCGAAAAGAAAGGGACCTTGGCTTCGCCAGCGATCGACTTGGCCAGAAGGGTCTTGCCGGTGCCGGGAGGGCCGACCAGCAACAGGCCGCGCGGAATACGGCCGCCGAGCTTCTGGAAGCGCTGCGGGTCTTTCAGGAAGTCGACGACTTCACGGACTTCTTCCTTGGCCTCGTCGCAGCCCGCGACGTCGGCGAAGGTGACCGTGTTGTTGTTCTCGTCCATCATGCGGGCCTTGCTCTTGCCGAAGCTGAACGCCCCGCCCTTGCCGCCGCCCTGCATCTGGCGCATGAAGTAGATCCAGACACCGATCAGCAACAGCATCGGGCCCCAGCTGACCAGCAGCGTCATGAGGAGGGACCCCTCTTCGCGCGGCTTGACGTCGAACTTGACGTTGTGGTCGATCAGGTCGCCCACGAGGCCGCGGTCGAGGACCGTGGCAGTCGTGCGGATCTTGCGATCGTCGTTGGTGACGGCGATGATCTCGCCCCCGCCGGCACCTTCGGGGATGACGGCACTCTTGACCTGGTTATTCCGGACCTGGTCCAGAAACTCGGAGTAGCTGACTGCTCCCGAGCCGACGCCACCGCGGGTGTCGAACTGCTTGAACACAGTGAACAACACCATGGCAATGACGAGCCATACGGCAACTTTGGAAAACCACTGATTGTTCAAACGAAGCTCCAGTCGAAAGCGCGTGACGAGGATATGAAAAAACGCGCTATGGGTACGCAATTGCGCCCCATTTTAGGCTTTTCAAGCTGCGAAAAGCGGGCATTTCCCTAATGCAGCCATAGGCTGACAGGGGTTTGCGCCTTGAACGCACCCTTTGCCGACGTTCTTCGGCAAGGTATCAAGGCGTATCCAGGGCCTTCAGGCCCATGCCGACAAGGAAAGTCTCGGACGATTTGTCGCGCGAGGCCTTGGGCTTGAAGGGCTTCACGGTGCGGAAATTCGCCTTGAAGAGCTTGACCAGTTCGTCGTAACCGCTGCCGTGGAACACCTTGGCCACCAGCGCCCCCTCGGGTTTGAGGTGGTGTTGCGAAAAATCGATGGCCAGTTCGATCAGGTGCGCCACACGGGCGGCATCCGCCGAATGGATGCCCGACAGGTTGGGTGCCATGTCCGACACCACCAGGTCGGCCTTGCGCCCGGCCAGCACCCCCAGCAACTGTTGCAGAAGCGCGTCTTCGCGGAAATCCCCCTGCAGGAAGGTCACGCCTTCGATGGGATCCATGGCCAGCATGTCGAGCGCGACGATGGTGCCGTTCAGCGAGCCGGCCGCAGCGCCGTCGGGGGACATGCGCCGGCGCAGGTATTGGCTCCAGGCACCGGGCGTGGAGCCCAGGTCCACCACCAGTTGGCCTGGTTTGACAAGCCCGAACGACTCGTCGATTTCCTTGAGTTTGTAGGCGGCGCGCGCCCGGTAACCCTCCCGCGTGGCGAGTTTCACGTAGGGGTCGTTGATATGGTCGTGAAGCCACGCTTTATTGACTTTTTTGCTTTTGGCTTTGGTGCTCATGAGGGTCTTCGTGTACGCGTCGATAATACGGGGATGCCCGCCATTCAACTTACCCCTGCCGAGCGCAAGGTGCACCGCGCCGAAGCTCACCACTTGGATCCGATCGTCATGGTCGGTGGAGACGGGCTCACCCCTGCCGTAAAAAAAGAGGCCGACGCGGCGCTCAAGGCCCATGGCCTGATCAAGGTCCGCGTTTTCTCCGACGACCGCCTCGCCCGCGACGCCATGCTGCGAGAACTGTCCGACGAACTGAACGCCGCCCCGATCCAGCACATCGGCAAGCTGCTGGTGCTCTGGCGCCCGATCCCCGAAAAGGAACGCACGGTCGATGAAGACCGCATGCCCGGCCCGCGCGACGTGAAGATCGTCAAGTACAGCAAGCGCGGCGGCCAGCGCCCCGAAATCAAGACCCTGCGCGTCCTGGGCAACCAGCGCCTGACCCCCGGCGGCAACATCAAGCGCGCCAAGGCGAAGCGGCCACTGTCGGCCAAGAAGCGCAACCAGGCGGATTGAGCTTGGCGCCAGCGCAAGGCGCCCAGCGCCATATCCTCTGCATGAAGTGGGGCACGAAATATGGCCCCGAATACGTCAACCGGCTCTACGCGATGGTGCGCCGCAACCTCAGCGGCGACTTCAAGTTCGTCTGCCTGACGGACGACGGCAACGGCATCCGCCCCGAAGTGACGTGCCTGCCGATCCCTCCGCTCAACCTGCAGCTGGCCCCCGGCCAGCGCGACGGCGCCTGGAAGAAGCTCACGACCTTCGAGCAGGACCTGCACGGCCTGCGCGGCACCGCCCTCTTCCTCGACCTCGATGTCGTGGTGGTGGGCCCGCTGGACGCCTTCTTCGAGCAACCGGGCGAGTTCCTGATCATTCACGACTACGCCCGCCCCTGGCGGCGCGAGCGCATCACCGGGAATTCATCGGTCTACCGTTTCGAGCTGGGCGCCCATGCCGACGTGCTGGCGTACTTTCGCGCCAACATGGACAAGGTGCAGGCGGAGTACCGCAACGAGCAGGCCTACCTGTCGGACGTGCTCCACCAGCAGGGCAAGCTGGCGTACTGGCCCGAGGCCTGGTGCCCGAGCTTCAAGTACCACGGCATTCCGACCTGGCCGGCCAACTACTGGGAAGAGCCCTTCGTGCCCGAGGGCACACGCATCATGGTGTTCCATGGCGAGTGCAACCCACCGGACGCACTGGCGGGCCGCCGCAACCGCGCATTCCGGTACATCCGTCCGGCGCGCTGGGTCGCGAAATACTGGAAAGAGTAAGGGCTCTAGGCGGCCGTTGCCGCCCCTGCCGTTCAGCCCGGCTTGCGGGCGCCCATGCGCCACAGCAGCACGCCGGCGCAAATCCACTGCACGAGATACATGCCGCTTCCCACGGCATGCCACAACTTGAGGTTTTCTCGCGCCAGGATGTGCGGCGCCACGGCGTACTGCTGCAGCAACGCCAGCAGCAGCGCGGCCAGGATCAGGAACATGGACGTCATGACCGGCCCATCCATGCGCTCGTCCGCCTTGGTCCTGAAATGGACCAGCAGGATCAGCCCGCAGACGATCGCAATCCAGCTCTGCGCCTCGAACAGCTGACCGGCAAAGTTGCCCGCCACCGCCGGATTGCCGAGCCTGGCGAACAGCATCGGCACCACCAGAAAGCCGATCGTGGTGAGGCTGCCCCACCAGAAGGCAGCCAGCATCAGCGCCACGCGGTCTTTCATCGAACGGACGATCAGATGTAGCGGACGGCGACGATCTCGTAGCGCTTCAGGCCGCCCGGAGCCTGCACTTCGGCGGTGTCGCCCTCTTCCTTGCCGATCAACGCGCGCGCGATGGGGCTGGAGATGTTGATCAAGCCGAGCTTCAGGTCGGCTTCGTCTTCGCCGACGATCTGGTACTTCACGGCCTCGCCCGACTCTTCTTCCTCGAGATCGACGGTCGAGCCGAACACCACCTTGCCGCCGGCATCGAGCTCGCTAGGGTCGATGATCTGGGCAGCCGACAGCTTGCCTTCGACTTCCTGGATGCGGCCTTCGATGAAGCCCTGGCGGTCCTTGGCGACCTCGTACTCGGCGTTCTCGCTCAGGTCGCCCTGGGCACGCGCTTCGGAAATCGCATTGATGACCCAGGGACGGTCCACCGTCTTGAGTTGATGCAGTTCGGCGCGCAGTTTTTCAGCGCCGCGCTTGGTGACTGGTACGGTTGCCATGTTGTGGGTTCTCCATAAAGCGAAACCGCCGAACGCTGCCGTTCGGCGGTCGAGTGAGGACAGGATCAGACGAGTGTGCGTCCGGTCAGCCGGCTCAGGATGGCGAGCGGGCTCGAACCGGGATTGTATTGCTTCGATGCGGCCAGATGAAGCGTCTGCTCGAGCATGTACTGGCCGGCCATCACGGCGTGCGAGGTCTGGTCGGAGAAGCACACCCACACCGAACCCGGCGGGAACTTGGCGGTTTCCTGCGGCGAGCTTTCCTGGTACGCCATGTCCGACTTCATGCCGTCGTGCAGCTGCAGCATCAGGTGGTCGTACTCGCTGCGGAACGACTTGGTCACGTGCAGCGCCTGCAGCAGCCTGGCCTGCCAGCGCGCATAGGGCTTCGCACGTGGCAGGAAGCGTTTGGCGATGTCCTCGAAAGGCTCGCCCACACGCCACACGCGCGGCGCGCCTTCGGGGTTGACGTTGGTGAACACGCGCAGGATGCGCTCGCCGTAGTTGGGCCGCGACGGGAACGCATCGACGTGCAGGCGCCGGTCGTCCGCACGCCATGACTGCACGCGCGTCTCGACCTGGGCCGGCCGGTAGCTGGTGGGCGCCAGCCGCAGGGCCGGCGTGTAGTGCGGCAGCAGCCCGTGAATGAGCTGCTGTGCCTGCGCGCGAAAGCGCCCCACCATCGCGGCCGCCGTGCGTTGCACCGCCTCGTCGCCGACGACGCCCTTGAGCTTGCCGTTGGCGTCGAGGCTGATGTTGCGCACGTCGGGCGACAGCAGGCTGGGCGTCAGCAGGCTGCGTTCTTCAGGCAGCAGTTCGAAGCCCAGGCGCGGAAAGTACAACACCTTGCCCGCTTCGAGCGCCGCGATCCACGCCTCGTTGGGCGTGGCCGCGTTCCAGTCCGCCAGGCCGAGTTCGACGAGCTGCGTATCCATGGCGCTCAGGCTCAGGCCAACGCCGTCAGTTGCGCGTGCATTTCCTGCACCGAGATCACGCCCAGCTCGTCCATGAAGCCCATGCCCTCGACAGCGGCTTCGGCGCCGAAGATCGTGGTGAACGTGGTCACGCGCGCCAGCAGCGCCGAGGTGCGGATCTGCCGCGAATCGGTGATCGCGTTGCGACGCTCTTCCACCGTGTTGATGACCAGCGCAATCTCGTTGTTCTTGATCATGTCCACGATGTGCGGACGGCCTTCGGTCACCTTGTTCACCGTGGCGCATTCGATGCCCGCAGCGCTGATGGCGGCGGCCGTGCCCTTGGTGGCGGTCAGCACGAAGCCGAGCTTCACCAGCCCGCGCGCCACTTCCACCGCACGCGCCTTGTCGTTGTTCTTCACCGAGATGAAGACCTTGCCCGACTTCGGCAGCAGCGTGCCAGCGCCCAGCTGCGACTTCACGAAGGCTTCGCCGAAGGTCTTGCCCACGCCCATCACTTCGCCGGTCGACTTCATCTCGGGGCCGAGGATGGTGTCCACGCCCGGGAACTTGACGAACGGGAACACGGCCTCCTTCACGCTGAAATACGGCGGCGTGACTTCCTTGGTCACGCCCTGCGACGCCAGCGACTGGCCGGCCATGCAGCGTGCCGCCACCTTGGCGAGCTGGATGCCGGTGGCCTTGCTCACGTAAGGCACGGTGCGCGATGCACGCGGGTTCACTTCGAGCACGTAGATGACGTCCTTGCCGTCCTTCTGCTGGATGGCGAACTGCACGTTCATCAGGCCGACCACGTTCAGGGCCTTCGCCATCGCGGCGCTCTGCCGCTTCAGTTCGGCGATGGTGTCGGCGTTCAGGCTGTAGGGCGGCAGCGAGCAGGCGGAGTCGCCCGAGTGCACGCCGGCCTGTTCGATGTGCTCCATCACGCCGCCGATCAGCGTGCCGCCTTCGGCGTCGCGGATGCAGTCGACGTCGCACTCGACGGCGTCGTTCAGGAAGCGGTCGAGCAGCACGGGCGAGTCGTTGCTCACCTTGACCGCTTCGCGCATGTAGCGCTCGAGGTCGCGCTGCTCATGCACGATTTCCATCGCGCGGCCGCCGAGCACGTAGCTCGGGCGCACCACCAGCGGATAGCCGAGGGCCGCGGCCTTTTCAAGCGCTTCGGGTTCGGTGCGCGCGGTGGCGTTCGGCGGCTGGCGCAGGCCCAGTTCGTGCAGCAGCTTCTGGAAGCGCTCGCGGTCTTCGGCCGCGTCGATCATGTCGGGCGAGGTGCCGATGATCGGCACGCCGTTCGCTTCGAGATCGAGCGCAAGCTTGAGCGGCGTCTGGCCGCCGTACTGCACGATCACGCCGAGGGGTTTTTCCTTGTCGACGATTTCCAGCACGTCTTCGAGCGTCAGCGGCTCGAAGTACAGGCGGTCCGAAGTGTCGTAGTCGGTCGACACGGTCTCGGGATTGCAGTTGACCATGATGGTCTCGTAGCCGTCCTCGCGCATGGCGAGCGCGGCGTGCACGCAGCAGTAGTCGAACTCGATGCCCTGGCCGATGCGGTTGGGACCGCCGCCGAGCACCATGATCTTCTTCTTGTCCGTCGGGTCGGCTTCGCACTCGTCTTCATACGTCGAGTACATGTAGGCCGTGTTGGTCGCGAACTCGGCCGCGCAGGTGTCCACCCGCTTGTAGACCGGGCGCACGCCCAGGGCGCGGCGCTTCTCGCGGATCGCGGTGTCGGTGGTCTTGAGCTGCTTGGCGAGGCGACGGTCGGAGAAGCCTTTTTTCTTGAGCGCGAGCAGCGTGTCCTTGTCGATCTCGTCCAGCGACTTGGTTTCCAGCTCGAGCTCGATCTTCACGATCTCCTCGATCTGCACCAGGAACCACGGATCGATCTTGGTCAGCGCGAATACTTCTTCCACGCTCAGGCCCATGGCGAAGGCATCGCCCACGTACCAGATGCGCTCGGGGCCCGGCTCGCCCAGTTCCTTCTCGAGCACTTCGCGGTCCTGCGTCTTCTCGTTCAGGCCGTCGACGCCCACTTCGAGGCCGCGCAGCGCCTTCTGGAACGATTCCTGGAATGTGCGGCCCATGGCCATCACCTCGCCCACCGACTTCATCTGCGTGGTCAGGCGCGAGTCGGCCTGCGGGAATTTCTCGAAGGCGAAACGCGGGATCTTGGTGACCACGTAGTCGATCGACGGTTCGAACGACGCGGGCGTGGCACCGCCGGTGATTTCGTTGCGCAGTTCGTCGAGCGTGTAGCCCACGGCCAGCTTGGCCGCGACCTTGGCGATCGGGAAGCCCGTGGCCTTGGAGGCCAGCGCCGAGGAGCGCGACACGCGCGGGTTCATCTCGATGACGACCATGCGGCCGTCCTTCGGATTGATGGAGAACTGCACGTTCGAGCCGCCGGTGTCCACGCCGATCTCGCGCAGCACGGCCAGCGAGGCGTTGCGCAGGATCTGGTATTCCTTGTCGGAGAGCGTTTGCGCCGGTGCCACGGTGATCGAGTCGCCGGTGTGCACGCCCATGGGGTCGAGGTTTTCGATCGAGCAGACGATGATGCAGTTGTCGGCCTTGTCGCGCACGACCTCCATCTCGTACTCTTTCCAGCCGAGCAGCGATTCTTCGATCAGCAGCTCGTTGGTGGGCGAGGCTTCGATGCCGCGCTTGCAGATGGTCTCGAACTCGTCGGGGTTGTAGGCAATGCCGCCGCCGGTGCCGCCCAGCGTGAAGCTGGGGCGAATCACGGTGGGGAAGCCGAGCGTCTTCTGCACGGCCCAGGCTTCGTCCATCGTGTGCGCGATGCCCGAGCGGGCCGAACCGAGACCGATCTTGGTCATCGCGTCCTTGAACTTCAGGCGGTCCTCGGCCTTGTCGATCGCTTCGGGCGTGGCGCCGATGAGCTCAACCGGCTTGTTGGTGGACGCGCCCGTGTACTTGTCGAGCACGCCGTTGCGCCAGAGGTCGAGCGCGCAGTTCAGCGCGGTCTGGCCACCCATGGTGGGAAGGATCGCGTCGGGGCGTTCCTTGGCGATGATCTTTTCGACCGTCTGCCAGGTGATGGGCTCGATGTAGGTGACGTCGGCCGTGGCCGGGTCGGTCATGATCGTCGCGGGGTTGCTGTTGATCAGGATGACCTTGTAGCCCTCTTCGCGCAGCGCCTTGCAGGCCTGCACGCCGGAGTAGTCGAACTCGCAGGCCTGGCCGATGATGATCGGGCCGGCGCCGATGATGAGGATCGATTTGAGGTCTGTGCGCTTAGGCATTCTTGCTCTCCGTCTTTTCCGTCTTGTGCTTTTCCATGAGTGCCGTGAAGCGATCGAACAGGTAGCCGATGTCGTGCGGGCCGGGCGAGGCTTCAGGGTGGCCCTGGAAGCAGAACGCGGGCTTGTCGGTGCGCGCCAGGCCCTGCAGCGTGTTGTCGAACAGGCTGATGTGGGTGGGACGCAGGTTGGCCGGCAGCGACTTCTCGTCGACCGCGAAGCCGTGGTTCTGGCTGGTGATGCTCACGCGGCCGTTGTCCAGGTCCTTCACCGGATGGTTCGCGCCGTGGTGGCCGAACTTCATCTTGAAGGTCTTCGCACCCGAGGCCAGCGCCATGATCTGGTGGCCCAGGCAGATGCCGAAAGTGGGAATGCCGGTCTCGATCAGTTCCTTGACGGCGCTGATGGCGTAGTCGCAAGGCTCCGGGTCGCCGGGGCCGTTGGCCAGGAAGATGCCGTCGGGCTTGAGCTTGAGCACATCGGCCGCGGGCGTTTGCGCCGGCACCACGGTGATGCGCGCGCCGCGCTGGGCGATCATGCGCAGGATGTTCTTCTTCACGCCGTAGTCGAACGCGACGACATGGAACCGGGGCGTGATCTGCACGCCGTAGCCCGGTTTGCCGTTCAGGTTGACGAGCTTCCACTCGGTCTCGGTCCACTCGTAGGTCTGCGTGACCGACACCACTTTGGCGAGATCGAGCCCGGCCATGCTGGGCGCGGCCTTGGCGGCGGCGATGGCCTTGTCGATCAGCGCCTGCGTCACGGCTTCGCCCGCAGCCAGGCCCAGGATGCAGCCGTTCTGCGCGCCGTGGGTGCGCAGGTGACGCGTGAGCTTGCGAGTGTCGATGTTGGCGATGGCCACCGTCTTGCCGGCCACGAGGTATTCGCTCAGCGTGGCGGTCTGGCGGAAGTTGGAGGCGACGAGGGGCAGGTCCTTGATGATCAGGCCCGCGGCATGGATCTTGTCGGCTTCGATGTCTTCCCCGTTGACGCCGTAGTTGCCGATGTGCGGATACGTGAGCGTCACGATCTGCTGGCAGTAGCTCGGGTCGGTGAGGATTTCCTGGTAACCGGTCATGGCGGTGTTGAACACCACCTCACCGGTCGTGGAGCCGGCGGCTCCGATCGAGTTGCCTTGAAAGACCGTGCCGTCTGCGAGCGCCAGGATGGCGGGCGGGAAATTTCCCTTGAGAGACAAAAGCACTGGGTTCTCCGAATGGTTACGGTCGCCCGGAGCCCCAGGCGCGTTGCCTGCGGACTGCTGCTTAAGGGGATTTTGGCGTTGTAGGCGGCCGGGCGACGCTATTGCGAGTAAGCCCCCGATTGTAGCTCGGACTGGGTGTGCTATTGAGCCTGAAGGGCCGCCCCGCTGGCGTGCAGGCAAATTGCGGCGGCAGCCGCCACGTTGAGCGACTCTTCGCCGCCGGGCTGCGCAATGCGGATGTGGTGCGTGGCCCTCGCCTCCAGCGCGGGCGACACGCCCTGCCCTTCATGCCCCATCAACCACGCGCAGGGATGCGGCAGTTCGGCCTTGTGCAACCAGTCGCCGTGGTGCGAGCTCGTGGCGACCAGCGGCACCCGCAGGCTGTCGAGCGCGTCGGCGTCCACGCCTTCGATCAGCCGCAGGCCGAAATGGGCCCCCATGCCGGCGCGCAGCACCTTCGGCGCCCACAGTGCAGCCGTGCCCTTCAGCGCGATCACCTGGGTGAAGCCGAAGGCGGCGGCGCTGCGCAGGATGGAGCCCGCGTTGCCCGCGTCCTGCAGGCGGTCGAGCACGACGCTGGGGGCGTCGGGAATCAGTTCGGGGCGGGACGGCAGGTCGAGCACGAAACCCATGGGCGCCGGCGATTCGAGCCCGCTGACACCGCGCAGCAGGTCATCGGCGACGACCACGGTTTTGATAGCGCCATTCGTCCATTCGACGGGCGCATTGGGCCAAAAAGACTCTGAAAAAACAGCGATGGCCGGCTTCACGCCGCGCGCCAGTGCCGCACGGCACAGGTGGTCGCCCTCGAGCCAGATCCGGCCCAGCTTGCGGTAGGCGCCCGGGTCTTGCGCGAGCTTGCGCAGGTCCTTGAGCAGCGGGTTGTCGCGCGAGCTGATGTGGCTGGCGCCGGTGTCGGAGGTCATGAGGGAGGGTTCAGGGCGCGGGGCGCAGGTCCAGGCGCACGGTCTCGGCAACACCGATGACCATCGCGGGCTGCATGGCGTCCACGGGCAGCACCACGTTCGTGACACCGCCGGCGCGGGCCAGCGCAGCAGCCACCGGGCTGAACGACCTGCGGTGGTGCACGCAGGCGCCGTGGCGCTGCAAGGCTTCGAGGTGCTCCGGCGTGCCATAGCCCTTGTGGCCGGCAAAGCCGTAGTGCGGGAATTCGGCGTGCAACTGCTCGCAGAGCCGATCTCTGTGCACCTTCGCCAGGATCGACGCGGCGGAAATCGCCTTGACCCGGGAATCGCCCTTGACGATGGCCTCGGCCAGCACGTCGAGCGTCGGCAGGCGGTTGCCGTCGACCAGCACCTTCACGGGCTTCAGGCGCAGCCCTTCGACCGCGCGCCGCATCGCGATCATGGTGGCCTGCAGGATGTTGTGGGTGTCGATCTCTTCCACCGTGGCCTGCGCGATCGAGCAGCACAGCGCCTGTGCCAGGATCTGGTCATGCAGGCGCTCCCTTTGCAGGGCCGTGAGCGTCTTGGAGTCCGCGAGGCCGCGGATCGGGCGCAGGTCGTCCAGGATCACCGCGGCCGCGACCACGGGGCCGGCCAGCGGCCCGCGGCCCGCCTCGTCGACGCCCGCCATCAGGCCCGGTGCGTCCCACACCAGCGGCGCCTGCTCAGCCTTCAAGAACTTTCTGGATCGCATCGGCGCAAAGTGTCGGCGTATCGCGCTGCAATTGCACATGCAGCTCTGAAAATTTGTGTTGCAGGGCCTGCGTTTTCTCCGGCGCATCGAGCCATTCCAGCGTGGCCCGGGCCAGCGCCTCGGGCGTGGCGGCCTCCTGCAGCAACTCGGGCACCACGAAATCGCGGCACAGGATGTTGGGCAGGCCCACCCAGGGCTGCAACTGCTTGCGCTGCATGAGGCGCCACGACAGCGCATTCATGTTGTAGGCGATGACCATCGGGCGCTTGAACAGCGCCGCCTCGAGCGTGGCAGTGCCGCTGGCGATCAGCGTGGCGTCGCAGGCGGCGAGCGCGGCGTGCGACTGCCCATCGAGCAGCTTCACGCGGCCGGTCATGCCGCTTGCCTGCAGCAGGCCCTCGACCTCGGCGCGCAGGCCGGGCAGGATCGGGGCCACGAACTGGATGCCGGGCCGCTGCTTGTGCATCAGCGCGGCGGCGGCAAAGAAGCGGGCGGCCAGGTAGCGCACTTCCGATCGGCGGCTGCCGGGCAGCAAGGCGACGACCTGTGCGTCGGGCGCCAGGCCCAGCGCGGCGCGGGCGCCGGCGCGATCGGGTGTCATCGGGATCACATTGGCCAGCGGGTGGCCCACGTAGCTGCCCGAGACGCCATGCTCCGCCAGCAACGCCGGCTCGAACGGGAAGATGCACAGCACGTGGTCGGCCGCGGCCCTGACCTTCTCGATGCGCTCCGGCCGCCAGGCCCAGATCGACGGGCAGATGAAATGCACCGTCTTCATGCCGCGGCTGCGCAGGCCGGCTTCGAGATCGAGATTGAAATCGGGCGCGTCGACGCCAATGAACAACTCCGCCCATTCCCGCAGCAGCCTAGCCTTGAGCTGGCGGCGAATGCCGGCGATTTCCGCGTAGTGCCGCAGCACCTCGACATAGCCGCGCACCGCGAGTTTTTCCTGCGGCCACCAGCTCTGCAGGCCATGGGCCAGCATGCGCGGACCGCCGATGCCGACGGTCTCGAGGCCCGGCCAGCGGGCCTGCAGCCCGTCGAGCAGCAGGCCGGCGAGCAGGTCGCCGGAAGCTTCGCCCGCGACCAGCGCGAAACGCCGCTGCCCGTCCTTCTGCATTGCTGTCACGTCAGCGCGCGATGCCGCGCGTCGAACTGGAGAGGAAGGCTTCCATCAGCGCGACGTCGTCGGCCGCTTCCGGCATTTCCGCGGCAAGCGCGGCGATGCCGGCGCGCGCCTCGTCGAGTGTCTTGCCCTGGCGGTACAGCAGCCGGTGCATCTGCTTCACGGCTGCGATCCGCTGTGCGGAAAAGTCGCGCCGACGCAAGCCGACGACGTTGAAACCGCGCACTGCCAGTGGATTGCCGTCGACCAGCATGAAAGGCGGCACGTCCTGCGTCACAGCGCTGGCGAAACCGAGCATGGCGTGGGCACCGACCGACACGAACTGGTGGATGCCGGTCAGCCCGCCCACCGTGACCCAATCGGCCAGGTGCACATGCCCGGCCAGCGTGGTGTTGTTCGACAGCGTGGTGTGGTTGTCGACACGGCAGTCGTGCGCGATGTGCGTGTACGCCATGATCCAGTTGTCGCTGCCTACGCGCGTCACGCCCCCTGCCCCCGGCACGCCGAGGTTGAAGGTGCAGAACTCGCGAATCACGTTGCGGTCGCCGATGACGAGTTCGGTCGGCTCGCCGGCGTACTTCTTGTCCTGCGGCACCGCGCCGAGGGACGAGAACTGGAAGATCCTGTTGTCGCACCCGATGGTCGTACGCCCTTCGATCACGCAATGCGCGCCGATGGTCGTGCCCGCGCCCACCCGCACATGCGGGCCGATCACGGCATAGGGACCGACCGACACCGAGGCGTCGAGTTGTGCCTGGGGGTCGACGAGCGCTGTCGAATGAACCTGGGTCATGCCTTGTAGTGAGTGCGGCCGGATCAGTTGATCTGGCGCATCGCGCACATTAAAGTCGCTTCGCACGCGAGTTCACTGCCAACCAGGGCTCGGCCCTTGAACTTCGAGATGCCCGCCTTCATGCGTTCGATTTCCACTTCGAGCGTCAGTTGGTCGCCGGGTTCCACCGGCCGCTTGAAACGTGCGCCGTCGATGGCGGCAAAGTAGTAGACCGTGTTGTCGTCCGGCACGATGTCCAGCGAGTGGAACGACAGCAGCGCCGCGGCCTGTGCCATCGCTTCGAGCATCAGCACACCCGGCATCACCGGCCGGTGGGGGAAGTGACCGTTGAAGAACGGCTCGTTCATCGTCACATTCTTCAGCGCCGTGATGCGCTTGCCCTTTTCCATGTCGAGCACGCGGTCCACCAGCAGGAACGGGTAGCGATGGGGCAGCAGCTTGAGGATTTGGTGGATATCGAGCGCTATCGCTGGCTTTGTCATGATGTTCTGTTCCTGCATCGTCGTCATTTTTTCGAGGGGGCCTTCTCCAGCGCCTTCAGTCGTTCGCGCAGGCTGTGCAACTGCTTGAGCGTTGCCGCATTCTTTTCCCAGCTCCCATTGTCATCGATGGGAAACATGCCGGTGTACTGGCCGGCCTTGTGGATCGAACGGGTAACCGTCGTGGCGGCGGACACGTGCACGCCGTCGGCCACAGTCAGGTGTCCCAGCACGATGGCGCCGCCACCGAAGGTGCAGTTGGCACCTATCACGGCGCTGCCGGCCACGCCGACGCACCCCGCCATCGCGGTGTTCTTGCCAACGCGCACGTTGTGGCCGATCTGGATCAGGTTGTCGAGCTTCACGCCGTCCTCGATCACGGTGTCGTCGAGCGCGCCACGGTCGATGCAGGTGTTGGCGCCGATCTCGACATCGTTGCCGATGCGCACCGCCCCCAGTTGCTCGATCTTGACCCACTGCCCCGCGTGCAGCGCCAGGCCGAAGCCGTCCGCACCGATGACCACGCCGGGATGCAGCAGGCAACGCTCGCCGACGGTGCAGTCCTCGCTCACAGTCACGCGCGACTTCAGCACGGTGCCCGCGCCGATGCGTGCACCCCTTTCGACCACGCACAGCGCACCGATGCGTGCAGTGGCATCGACATGGGCTTCGGCGTGGATCACCGCGCTCGGGTGCACCAAATCGGCTTCCGGACGCGCGTGATGCGCCTTCCAGAGCTGCGTCAACCGGGCAAAGTAGAAATAAGGATCGGGCGTCACGATGCACGCCCCGCGCGCCTCGGCAGCCTCGCGCATGGCAGGCGACACGATCACACAGGCCGCCCTCGAGGCCGCCAATTCCTGCTGGTATTTGGGATGGCTCAGGAAACTGAGCGCATCGGGCTGTGCATTCTGCAGCGGCGCGAGCCGCTCGATGGACAGCGTTGCATCGCCATGAAGCTCGCCCCCCAGGGCGTCAACGATGGCTCCAAGCTGCAATGACACGCCGGCTCCCGGCGTTACTTGCCGGCCGCAGGCGCAGAAGAGCTGACCGACGCGTTCAGTGCCTTGATCACCTTGTCGGTGATGTCGTGCTTCGGATTGATGTAGATCGCTTCCTGCAGGATGGCGTCGTACTTTTCAGATTCGGCCACTTGCTTCACCACGCGGTTGGCGCGCTCGTAGACCTGCTGCAGCTCTTCGTTCTTGCGTGCGTTCAGGTCTTCCTGGAACTCACGGCGCTTGCGCTGGAAGTCGCGGTCCTGGTCAACCAACCCACGCTGGCGGGAGACTCGCTGGCTTTCCGACAGGGTCGGCGCTTCGCGCTCGAACTTCTCGGAAGCCGCTTTCAGTGCATCGCCCTGGACGGTCAGGTCTTTCTCGCGCTTCAGGAACTCGGCCTCGAGCTTCGCCTGCGCAGCCTTGGCCGGTTGCGCCTCTCGCAGCACACGGTCAGGGTTCACGAAACCGATGCGAAATGTTTCCTGTGCTTGCGCCGGCGCAGCGGCGAACACAAGAGCGGGAATCAACAACGCGCCGGCTGCGGCACGAATCAAATGCTTCATTTAGAAAGACGTTCCGATCTGGAATTGGAGGCGCTGAATTCTATCCTTCGGGATCGTGATGAATCCGGTCTTGGGATCCGTCACTTCCTTCTGGGACATGACGGGGAATGCATAAGCCAGGCGCAGCGGGCCCAGCGGCGAGATCCAGCTGACACCCAGGCCCACCGAGGCGCGCAGCTTCTTCTCGGCCTTCCACTGTTCGTCTGTCAGGCCCGCGGAGCGCGAACCGAACACATTGCCGATGTCGAAGAAGCCGTACAGACGCAGCGTGCGGTCATTGCCGGCACCCGGAAACGGCGTGCTCAGCTCTGCATTGAAGATCGCCTTCTTGGTGCCGCCGAGGGCTGCGCCTTCGGTCTGGCCGAACAGCGGCACGTCGCGCGGGCCCAGCGAGTTCTGCTCGAAACCACGGATCGAGCCCAGGCCGCCCGCGTAGAAGTTCTTGAAGATCGGATAGACCTTTCCGCCCAGCGCCTTGGCATAGCCGACTTCGCCGTTGATCGAGAAGGTGTACTGCTTGTTGATCGCGAAGAACTGCTGGTACTGGTAGTTCGTCTTGACGTACTTCATATCGCCGGCCGCGCCCACTTCGAGGTTGGCGCGTTGCAGGCGGCCGGTGGTCGGGATCAGCGCGCTATCGCGGTTGTCACGGCCCCAGCCAACGCTCAGCGGAACACCCCAGACGCTCTTCTGGTCGCAGCCGATCACGAGGATCCCGGTGGGATCCTTCTTGCACTGGAAGTAGTTCAGGTAGGACGGCGGCGTGGTCAAGCCGGAGAACGCCGTCGAGCTGTTCGCGTCGAAGGCATAACGCTCCAGACCGATGCCGAAGAACACCGTGTCGATTTCGCTGAACGGCACGCCGAAACGAATGGACGCACCCTGGTTCACCAGCTTGTAGTCACCGTCGATCGACGACGAATACGGACGCGTGGTGGTGTGATACAGGCTGATCGAGCGCGAGATGCCGTCCTGCGTGAAGTACGGATCGGTCGTAGTCACCGACAGCGTGCGGTTGTACTTGCTGGTATTGACCTGCACGCCCAGGAAGTTGCCCGAGCCGAACACGTTTTCCTGCGAGATGCCGAAAGTCAGCGCGACCTTCTCGGCACTCGAGTAGCCGGCGCCGAGTTGCAGGCTGCCGGTCGGTTTTTCGGTCACGTTGACGGTCAGGTCCACCTGGTCGGGCGAACCGGCCACTTCCTGCGTATCGACGGTCACTTCGGTGAAGAAGCCCAGGCGGTCGACGCGGTCTCGCGAGAGCTTGATCTTGTCGCCGTCGTACCAGGAGGCTTCGAACTGGCGGAACTCGCGGCGGATGACTTCGTCGCGGGTCTTGTTGTTGCCGCCGACGGAAACCTTGCGCACATAGACGCGGCGCGCGGGTTCGGCCTGCAGCGTGAGCGCCACGCGGTTGTTGACGCGGTCGATGTCAGGGCGCGCCTGCACGCGCGCAAACGCATAGCCGAAGGTGCCGAAATAGTCGTTGAAAGCCTTGGTGGTCTCGGTGACCTGCTCGCCGTTGTAGGGCTCGCCCGGCTTGATCGTGATGAGCGACTTGAACTCGTCGTCGCGGCCGAGGTAGTTGCCGTCGAGCTTGACGCTCGACACCACGAACTTCTCGCCTTCGGTGATGTTGACGGTGACCGTCAGGTCCTTGCGGTCCGGCGAAATGGCGACCTGGGTCGAATCGATGCGGAACTCGAGATAGCCGCGCGTGATGTAGTACGAGCGAAGGGTTTCGAGGTCGGCATTGAGCTTGGCGCGCGAGTACTGGTTCGACTTCGTGTACCAGCTCATGAAGCCGCCGCTGTCCTGGTCGAACAGGCTCAGCAACGTCGACTCGCTGAATGCCTTGTTGCCGACCACATGCACTTCGCGGATGCGCGCCGATTCGCCTTCGGTGACGGTGAAGGTCAGGTTGACGCGGTTGCGCTCGATGGGCGTGACGGTGGTCACGACCTGCGCGTTGTAGAGGCTGCGGCTCACATACTGGCGCTTGAGCTCCTGCTCGGCGCGATCGGCCAGCGCCTTGTCGTAGGGCCGGCCGTCGGTCAGGCCGACTTCGCGCAACGCCTTCTGCAGCGCGGCCTTGTCGAATTCCTTGGTGCCGACGAAGTCGACGTCCGCGATGGTGGGCCGCTCTTCGACGATCACCACCAGAACATTGCCGTTCACATCGATGCGAACATCCTTGAACAATCCCAGGTCGAACAGTGCACGGATCGCAGCGGAGCCGCGATCGTCGCTGTAGGTGTCACCCACGCGCAAGGGCAGCGAGGCGAAGATCGTGCCGGCTTCGACGCGTTGCAGTCCTTCGACGCGGATATCGCGCACCGTGAAAGGCTCGACGGCCCAGGCTGCCGTGGCCGCGAGCGCGCTGGCAACCACCGCGGCAACGCTACGCAGGCGAAAGCGACTGAAGTTTTTGTTCATCTGTGAATTGAGCCGGCTCGGAAAAGGCCGGCAGAAAGTTAACCAAAGAGCCGCGTGACGTCGTTGAAGAGTGCGACCGACATCATGACCAGCAGCAGGGCGACACCCCCGCGCTGAAGCCGTTCCATCCAGGCGTCAGAGACGCTCTTGCCGGTCAGGCCCTCCCAAAGATAATACATCAGGTGCCCCCCATCGAGGACCGGGAGCGGCATGAGATTGAGCACGCCCAGGCTCACGCTGATGAGCGCCAGGAAGACCAGGTACTGCGTGAAACCGAGGCTCGCGGACTTGCCCGCGTAGTCCGCGATCGTGAGCGGACCGCTCAGGTTCTTGAGCGATGCCTCGCCGATGACCATCTTGCCCATCATGCGAACGGTCATTGCGGACACCTCCCAGGTGCGCACCACGCCGCGCCAGATGCCGTCGACCATTCCCTGGCGCACCATCACCATCTCAGGCGCCGTGCCGACGTAGGCGCCAATGCGCCCGACCTTCACGCCGCCCTCCTCCCGCACTTCGGGCTTCACGTCGATGGTGAGCGGCTGGCCCGCGCGCTCGAGCTGCCAGGCCTGGGTGCGCGGCTGGTCGCCGTCGACCGACGCGCGGATCACCTCGCGCAGCTGCTGTCCGTCGACGATGGCGGTGGCGCCGATGGTGCGAACCACGTCGCCGCTGCGCAGGCCGGAACGTTCGGCGGCGCTGCCGGCCATCACTTCTCCGATTTCGGGCCGGGTCAGTGGCGCCAGCACGCCGATCTTGCGGAACATCTGCGGATCGGCGTCCTTGGTCTCCATGCGGCTCAGCGGGAGCACCAACTGGCGGGCGGGTTGGCCGGCCGCGCCTGCGATTTCGAGCGTCAGGTCGTGGCCGTCGAGCGCGCCGCGCGTCATGCGCCAGCGCAGGTCCTCGAAGGACTGCACGGGCGACAGGTCGCCGTCGAAGCCCGCTTGCGTGATGTGCTCGCCGCCGCGAAGGCCCGCGGCCTCGGCCAGCGAGGCCGCCACCGGCCGCGCGAGCTTGGCCACCGGCTCCTGCACGCCGATCCAGTTGACCGCGGTGTAGAGCGCAACAGCCAGCAGCAGGTTGGCGATCGGGCCCGCGGCGACGATGGCCGCGCGCGAACGCAGGGGCTGGGTGTTGAAGGCGCGATGACGCTCTTCGGGCGCCACCGGTCCTTCACGCTCGTCGAGCATCTTCACGTACCCGCCGAGCGGGAAGGCACCGATGACGAATTCGGTCGATTGACCCGGATGCTGGCGCTTCGGCCGCCAGCGCAAAAGCGCCTTGCCGAATCCGACCGAGAAACGCTCCACCTTGACGCCGCAAGCCACGGCCACGCGGTAGTGGCCATATTCGTGCACCGCGATCAGGACGCCAAGTGCGACCACAAAGGCCATGACAGTGAGCAGCATCGGAGTCCTTGATTTCTGGGAGCGTCAGGCCGCGAAACGCCGCGCCGCCACATTGGCCGCCGCGCGCGCACTGGCATCGAGCGCCAGCAGGTCGGCGAGCGATGCCGGCTTGGAGGGCGAGACCGCCTCCAAAGTTTCCACGTTGACCGCATGAATGCGGTCGAAACTCAGGCGGCGGTCCAGGAAAGCTTCCACTGCGACCTCGTTCGCCGCATTGAGCACGGCCGTGGTGCCCGACGCTGCGCGCATTGCATGCCAGGCCAGGCCCAGGCCAGGGAACAGCGCGGCATCGGGCGCGTCGAAGCTCAGCGCCGACATCTGGCGGAAATCGAGCCGCGCCGCACCACTTTCGATGCGCTCCGGCCAAGCCAACCCGACCGCGATCGGCACCCGCATGTCGGGCGTGCCGAGCTGGGCGATGACCGAGGCGTCAGTGAACTGAACCATCGAGTGCACCACGCTCTGCGGATGAATGACCACCTCGATCTGCTCCGGCAACACGCCGAACAGATGGCGCGCCTCGATCACCTCGAGCGCCTTGTTCATCATGGTGGCCGAGTCGACCGAGATCTTGCGGCCCATCACCCAGTTCGGATGGGCACACGCCTGCTCGGGCGTGACGGCACCCAGCCTGTCGGGCGCCCAGGTGCGAAACGGGCCGCCCGAAGCGGTCAGGATGATCTTGTCGATGCGCCGCGCCCACGAGGACGGATCTTCGGGCAGCGACTGGAAGATGGCCGAGTGCTCGCTGTCGATCGGCAACAGCGTTGCACCGCCCTCGCGCACCGTGCGCATGAACAGCTCGCCGCCGACGACCAGCGCCTCCTTGTTGGCCAGCAACAGCCGCTTGCCGGCCCGCGCGGCAGCCAGGCAGGGACCGAGGCCCGCGGCGCCGACGATGGCCGCCATGACGGCGTCGACATCCTCGTGCGACGCTATCGTTTCAAGAGCATCAGGCCCAGTCAGTACGACCGTGTCCAGGCTGTTTTGCTTGATCTTTTCGGCCAGCAACGCGGCATGCGGAGCGCTGGCCATGACGGCGAAACGCGGCGAGAACCGCGCGCATTGCGCCAGCAATTCATCGACCTTGGTGGCCGCGGAGAGCGCGAACACCTCGAAGCGCCCGGGGTGCCGTGCGATGACGTCGAGCGTACTCACGCCGACCGAACCGGTCGAGCCAAGCACCGTGACGCGTTGCGGGGGAGTTTTCACAGGAAGGCCAGCATCATGGCAATGGGAAGCGCCGGCAAGAGCGCATCCACGCGATCGAGGATGCCGCCGTGCCCGGGCAGCAGCCGGCTGCTGTCCTTGGCGCCGGCACTGCGCTTGATGAGGGATTCGACGAGGTCGCCCACGACGCTCATCGCTGCGAGGAACAGCGCACCAAGCAGCAGGAGCCACCAGCCGCGCTCACTGAGACGGGTGTAGAGGCTGGCGACCGTCGCGCCGGTTGCCTTGTCGGCCCAAACCCAGGCAAAGGCCAGCACCACCACGCCGATCATCCCGCCCCATACGCCTTCCCAGCTCTTGCCGGGACTGATCGCGGGCGCGAGCTTGTTGCGGGTGAACTTGAGACCGAAGGCGCGGCCGGCGAAATAGGCGAACACGTCCGCCACCCACACCAGCACCAGAATAGACAACAGGAAGTTGATGCCGATCATTCGCGCCTGCACCGCGGCCAACCAGGCCACCCAAAGTGCCAGCAAGCCGCCCACCAGCCGCAGACCGCGCGGAATGCGCGGCCAGCCCGGCACCGCCACCCGCAGCAGCGCAGCGCCGCCCATCACCCAAGCCGCGCTGGCCAGGGTCCACATCAAGACGAGCGGCTGCTCCAGCAGGCCCAGCCACCACGACAGCGCGCACAGCACCACCGTCTCGATGCCGAGGAACACCGAAAGCCGCTGGCCGTATCCGTTCAAACGCCCCCATTCCCAGGCGCCCGCGCCGATCAGCACCAGCATGACGCAGGCGAAGGGAATGTGGTTTCGGTAGAACAGCGCTGGCAGCAGGATCGCGAGCAGCACGATCGCTGTGAGGATGCGTTGTTTGAGCATGCGGGGGATTGTCAGGCCGTCAGGCCATGGGGTGCCGAGACCTGCGCCGAGGTCTGACCGAAGCGACGCTCGCGCCCCTGGAACGCAGCGATGGCCTCGTCCAGCGCGGCCTCGTCGAATTCGGGCCACAGCCTGTCGCTGAAGAAAAGCTCTGCGTAGGCACTCTGCCAAAGCAGGAAATTGGACAACCGCTGCTCGCCGCCGGTGCGGATGAACAGGTCGGGGTCGGGCACGTGGGCCAGCGCCATGGCGCGGTCGAGGCTGATCTCGGTGATGGCCTCGCCCTGCGCCGCCAACCTGGCCGCGGCCTTCGCGATGTCCCAGCGCCCCCCGTAGTTGAAGCACACGTTGAGTTGCATGCGGGTGTTGTGGGCGGTGGCCGCTTCGGCGTCCATCAGCCCCTTCACCATCTTCGGCGACAGACCCGCTCGCTCACCGACGAAGTGCAGCCGCACGCCGTCCGCGCTGAGCCGGGGCACTTCGCGGGCGAGTGCGCCGACCATCAGCTCCATGAGTCCGGAGACTTCCTCGACAGGACGGCTCCAGTTCTCCGAGGAGAACGCGAACACCGTGAGCACGCCCACGCCGCGGTCTGCGCATGCCTTGACGCAGCGGCGCAGCGACTCCACGCCCTGCTTGTGCCCCGCGACGCGTGGCAAAAACCGCCGCGTCGCCCAACGGCCGTTGCCGTCCATGACGATGGCAACGTGGTGAGGAATGCGCGGCGATGTAGGAGCCATGGCAGGCCTCAAACGGCCATGATCTCCGCTTCCTTGGCCGTCACGAGGCGGTCGATTTCCGCGATATGGCGGTCGGTGACCTTCTGGATGTCGGCTTCGGCGCGCTTCTGGTCATCTTCCGACGCCAGCTTGTCCTTCACCAGCTTCTTGACCGACTCGTTCGCGTCGCGGCGCAGGTTGCGCGTGGCGATCTTGGCGCTTTCGCCCTCGTTGCGAACCAGCTTGGTCATTTCCTTGCGGCGCTCTTCGCTCATGGCCGGCAGCGGCACGCGGATCAGGTCGCCCATCGACGCCGGGTTCAGGCCCAGGTCGCTTTCGCGGATGGCCTTTTCGATCTTGGCGCCCATGCCCTTTTCCCAGGGCTGGACGCTGATGGTGCGCGAGTCGAGCACCGACACGTTGGCCACCTGGCTCAGCGGAACCTGCGAACCGTAGTAGTCCACGTGGATCGAGTCGAGCAGGGCCGAGTTGGCACGGCCGGTACGGATCTTGGTGAGGTTGTTCTGGAAGGCGGCGAGCGACTGATTCATCTTCAGGTCGGTCGCACTGCGGATGTCTGCAATGGTCATCTCAAATACTCCTAGGCATGCACCAGCGTGCCCTCGTCCTCGCCCATCACGACGCGCTTGAACGCACCGTTCTTGAGGATCGAGAACACCTTGATCGGCAGCTTCTGGTCGCGGCACAGCGCGAAGGCCGTGGCGTCCATGATGCCGAGATTCTGCGCAATCGCCTCGTCGAAAGTGAGCGAGGTGTAGCGCGTTGCATTGGGGTTGGTCTTGGGGTCGGCGGTGTACACGCCGTCGACCTTGGTCGCCTTGAGCACCAGCTCGGCGCCGATTTCGGCACCGCGCAGCGCTGCCGCGGTGTCGGTCGTGAAGAACGGGTTGCCCGTGCCGGCCGCGAACACCACGACCTTGCCCTCTTCGAGGTACTGCAGGGCCTTGGGGCGCACATAGGGCTCGACCACCTGCTCGATGGCGATGGCGGACATCACACGGGCCACCAGTCCCTGCTTGTCCATGGCGTCGGCCAGGGCCAGCGAATTCATGACGGTGGCCAACATGCCCATGTAGTCGGCGGTGGCGCGGTCCATGCCGACCGAGCCGCCAGCGACGCCGCGGAAAATATTGCCGCCGCCGATCACGACCGCCACCTGGACGCCCATGTTCACGACCTCCGCCACCTCCTGGACCATCCGCACGATGGTGGCGCGGTTGATGCCGAAGGCGTCATCGCCCATCAGAGCCTCTCCCGACAGCTTCAACAAGATTCGCTTGTGGGCTGGGCGGGGATCAGACATGGGCAATTTCCTTGAGTTGGCGGGGGCGAGTGTAAAACGTGGCGGTGAAAAAGCGGCGGCACGCGTTCGCGCACCGCCGCTTCAGTGGATGCGAGATCAGGCGGCAGCCTTGGCGGCGGCGACTTGTGCGGCCACTTCGGCGGCAAAGTCGTCGACCTTCTTCTCGATGCCTTCACCAACCACGTACAGGGTGAAACCCTTGATCGAGGTGTCGGCAGCCTTGAGCATCTGCTCGACGGTCTGCTTGTCGTTCTTCACGAACGGCTGGTTGTGCAGCGAAACTTCCTTGAGGAACTTCTGCACGCCGCCTTCGATGCGCTTGGCGACGATGTCGGCCGGCTGGGGCTTCTTGCCTTCGGCTTCGGCCGTCTTGCGGTCTTCTTCCGCCTTGCCGGCCGCCACTGCGCGCTCTTTTTCGATCAGCTCGGCAGGCACGTCCGACGCCTGGATCGCCACCGGCTTCATGGCTGCGATGTGCATGGCCACGTCCTTGGCCGACGTGTCGTCGCCTTCGAACTCGACCATCACGCCGATGCGCGTGCCGTGCAGGTACGAAGCCAGCTTGCCGTTGCCGTTGAAGTGCTTGAAGCGGCGGAAGCTCATGTTTTCGCCGATCTTGCCGATCAAGCCCTTGCGCACGTCTTCGAGCGTGGGGCCGAAACCGTCCTGGGCATAAGCCAGCGCGCCCAACGCGGCGATGTCCGCGGGGTTGTGCTTCGCGACCAGCATGGCGGCGGCATTGGCCAGGGCCAGGAAGCTGTCGTTCTTGGTGACGAAGTCGGTTTCGCAGTTGATTTCGATCATGCCGCCGGCAGCGCCGTCGACAAAAGCCGTCACCACGCCTTCAGCAGTGATGCGACCCGACGCCTTGCCAGCCTTGTTGCCGAGCTTGATGCGCAGCAACTCTTCGGCCTTTTCCATGTTGCCCTCGGCCTCGGTCAGGGCCTTCTTGCATTCCATCATGGGCGCGTCGGTCTTAGCGCGCAGTTCGCCGACCATGCTTGCGGTGATTGCAGCCATTTGTGTATCTCCGTAAATCCAAAAATCAGGTTAAAAAAAAGGGGCACCAAAGCCCCTTCTTCAGGCTCGCGAGCGTGCCAATCAGGCCGAAGCGCCTTCTTCGACTTCGACGAATTCGTCGCTGCCTTCGGCAACGGCCTTGACCACGTCGCCGGCGGCGTTGTTGCGGCCTTCGATGATGGCGTCGGCGATGCCACGGGCGTACAGCGCGACGGCCTTCGACGAGTCGTCGTTACCAGGAATCACGTAGTCGATGCCTTCGGGCGAGTGGTTGGAGTCCACCACACCGATCAGGGGAATGCCGAGCTTCTTGGCTTCGGCCACGGCGATCTTGTGGAAGCCCACGTCGATCACGAAGATGGCATCGGGCAGCGCGGTCATGTCCTGGATGCCGCCGATGTCCTTTTCGAGCTTCTCGATTTCGCGCGAGAAGGTCAGTTGCTCCTTCTTGCTCAGCGAGTCGAGGCCGGCTTCCTGCTGAGCCTTCATGTCCTTCAGACGCTTGATCGAGGTCTTGACGGTCTTGAAGTTGGTCAGCATGCCGCCGAGCCAGCGGGTGTCGACGAAAGGCACGCCAGCGCGGCGAGCTTCCGAAGCGACGATTTCACGAGCCTGGCGCTTCGTGCCGACCATCAGGATCGTGCCGCGGTTGGCCGTGAGTTGCTTGGCGTACTTCATCGCGTCCTGGAACATCGGGAGCGACTTTTCCAGGTTGATGATGTGAATCTTGTTGCGGTGACCGAAGATGAACGGAGCCATCTTGGGGTTCCAGAAGCGGGTTTGGTGACCGAAGTGGACACCGGCTTCCAGCATTTCGCGCATGGTGGTAGACATTAGAAATTACTCCAAAGGTTGGGTCTAAAATCCAGCCCGTTTTGCGCTCTTTTGAACAGAGTCACAACACCTTGAATGGGCCGGTTTGCGGATGTGTTTGACTGGGCGCAACGGGAGCCGTTGCCTGACAGCGAAACCCAAAGAGTATAGCACGGCCGCAGCCCCCTCCTTCCCGAATCCGAGCCGACACGGCACCCGCAACCCCACCCATGAACGACCTCCACGCCACCCGTCTCCTCCTTCTGGCAGGTGGCTCCGACGCACGCACCGAAATGGAGCGCGCCATCGGCATCGCCCAGTCCCCGGCCTGCGCCCACGTCTTCACCCGCACGCTGTTCAACGAGGCCCGCCATGGCGCCGCCGCGTCAACCCCGGAAAGCCGACTGTCGGGACTGGCCTTCACCGCCAAGGACCTGTTCGACATCGAAGGCCAGCCGACGCCCGCCGGCTCCGTGGTCCTGGCGCATGCCCCGGCAGCCCGGGCCGACGCCTTGGCCGTCGCCCGGCTGCGCGCAGCGGGCGGGGTGTTGACCGGGCGCACCAACATGACCGAGTTCGCTTTCTCGGGCGTCGGCGTCAACCCGCACCACGGCACGCCGGCCAATGCGAGCGATGCCGTCACGCCGCGCATTCCCGGCGGCTCCTCGTCCGGCGCCGCGGTCTCGGTGGCCAGCGGCGCGGCCTTCATCGGCCTGGGCTCGGACACCGGCGGCTCGATCCGCATTCCGGCCGCGCTGAACGGCATCGTCGGCTTCAAGAACACCGCTCGCCTCACCCCCGCCCAGGGGGCGCTGCCGCTGTCGACCACGCTCGACACGGTCTGCGCCATGACGCGCTCCGTGCGCGACGCCATCACCGCGCACGAAATCCTCTCGGCGCGCCGCGTGACCGCCGGCAACGCCCCGCTCGCCGCCTACAGCCTGGCCGTGGTGAAGAACGTGTTTTTCGACGGCATCGAACCCGCCGTGGCCACGGCCTTCGAGCGCTCGCTTCAGACGCTGCGCGCCTCCGGGGCCCGCATCCGGGAAATCGGGCTGCCCGAGCTCGCCGAGCTGGCCACGATCAACGCCACCGGCGGCTTCTCGGCCGCCGAGGCTCATGCCTGGCACCGCCAGCTGCTGGAGCGCAGCGGCGCCGGCTACGACCCCCGCGTGGCCCAGCGCATCCTGCGCGGCGCCACCATGAAGGCCCACGAATACATCGACCTCGTCAATGCCCGCAGCGACTGGATCGCCCGCTTGGAGTCCGCGTTGGCGCCCTTCGACGCCGTGCTGTCCCCAACCGTGCCGATCACCGCACCGACCATCGCCAGCGTGGCACCGGGCGCCGAGCGCGACGACGAGTTCTTCCGCGTCAACGCGCTGCTGCTGCGCAATCCGTCGATCGTCAACATGCTCGACGGCTGCGCCATCTCGCTGCCCTGCCACACTGCCGGCGAACTGCCGGTCGGCCTGATGCTCTGGCATGCTGCGCTGCACGACGACGCCGTGCTCGCGGTGGCGCTTCAAGCCGAGCAAGCGCTACAGAAACAATAGCTACACACGCCCGATCGACGGACGTAGCCGCCTCTTTTATCTAGAACATTCAATGAAAATCGCGATCGTGGGCGCCGGCATCATCGGCGTCACCACCGCCTGGGAACTGGTTTCCGACGGCCATGAAGTGACCGTGTTCGAGCGCCGCGGCGCCGCCGCAGAAGAAGCCAGCTTCGCCAACGCGGGCGTGGTCGCACCGGGGTACGTCACGCCCTGGGCGGCGCCCGGCATGCGCGGCAAGGTGCTGCGCTCGCTGCTGTCCTCGCACGGCGCCATCAAGCTGCGCTGGCCGCTCAGTTCGCGAGACATCGGCTGGATGTCGCGCTGGCAGAAGGCCTGCAAGCTCGAGACCTACCTGGCCAACCGTGCCCGCATGCAGCGACTGGCTTTCTACAGCCGCACCCGGCTGCATGAGGTGACCGAGGCGCGCGAGCTCAGCTACGAGCGCAGTGACGGCTACCTGGTGCTGCTTCGCTCCAAGCACGATAAAAAGATGGTTCAGCCCGGACTCGACGTGCTGCGCTCGGCCGGCAGCGTGTTCCGCGAGGTCGACGCCGACGAGGCACGCCTGCTGGAGCCGGCGCTCAACCCCGACACACCGCTCGCAGGCGCCATTTACCTGCCCGAAGACGAGGTGGCCAATTGCCGCCAGTTCGCGCTGCTGCTCAAGTGGGAAGCCGAGGCGTTCGGCGCGCAGTTTCATTTCAACTGCGACATCGCCCCCCTGAGCCGCGCGGCGCCCACCTCGCTCTCGCTGGCCAGCGGTTCCGACCCGGTTCGCTACGACGCGGTCGTGGTGTGCGCCGGCCTGGCTTCGGCCTCGCTGCTGCGCCCGCTCGGCCTGCGCATCCCGATGACACCCGTCTATGGCCACTCGGTCAGCGCGCCGATCCGCGAGCCGCTCAACGCCCCGCGCAGCGCGGTGATGGACGAACGCTACAAGGTCGCCATCTCGCGCCTGGGCCAGCGCGTGCGCGTGGCGGGCAGCGCCGAGATCGGTGGCTCGCTGGACACCATGAGTCCGGCAGCCATCCAGACGCTCTACAAGGTGCTGCACGACTGGTTCCCGGGCGCGGCCACGCTGCAATCGGGCGTTCAGCAATGGAAAGGCGCGCGGCCGATGCTGCCGGACGGGCCGCCGGTGCTGGGCGCCAGTGGCATTCCCGGCGTGTGGCTCAACCTGGGGCACGGCTCGAGCGGCTGGGCGCTGTCGTGCGGCAGCGCGCGCGTGCTGGGCGACCTGATCGGCGGACAGGACCCGGGTGTCGATCTCGAAGGCCTGGGCGTCGAGCGGCTCAGTCTCTAGGACCCCACCGGCGCAGGCGCTCCGGGCTGGGCGGCGTTTCCACCGGCAGCTCGGGCTCGGGCGGTGGCATCCACTTGCCGGCGATCCATGCCAGCAAGGCCGGCGCGATCAGCACGAAGAACACGAGGCACAGCAGGTCGGCGCCGAGCACCAGCCAGCGCATTGCGCCCGAGCCGGCCTCGGCAGGCACGTCGAGCCAGCGAATCACCCCGAAGCCATAGCCGACGCCCGCGGCCCACGCGATATCGCGCAACGGCACGCGGCGCCAAGTCACGGCCAGCAGGAACAGGCCCCACACGACGGCCAGCAAACCCAGCGCCCAACCCGCGCCGCCGATCAGCGCCATGGCCATCGCGGCGAAGCCGGCGAACCACGCCAGCAGAAGGACCAGCAGCCAGCCAAGGGTCTTGAGCGTCATCGCTCGATGATAGGAGGCACGGCGTCACAATGGCCCGATGCACCGCATCACGTCCGCCACAGCCGCCGATCTGTTCGACATCGCCGCCACGCGCCGCATCGAGCAGGCCGCCGCCGCCCTGCCCGGCCACGCGCTGTTGCAGCGCGCAGGCCTTGCGGTGGCGCGGCTGGCGATGGCGCTGGCGCCACATGCTCGCACCGTCTGGGTGGCTTGCGGCCCGGGCAACAACGGGGGCGACGGCTTCGAGGCCGCGGCGCAGTTGCGGCATCGGGGCTTCTTTCCTGTGGTCACCTTTGTCGGCGATGAACACCGCTTGCCGCCGGACGCCAAGACGTCGCTGCAGCGTGCCCGCGATGCGGGCGTCACTTTTGCATCGACGCCGCCGTCGACCTATGACCTCGCCATCGACGCGTTGCTCGGCATCGGATCGACGCGGCCGCCCGAAGGCACGATGGCCGAATGGCTGGCGACGATGCATGCCGGCCCGCAGCCGGTGCTCAGCGTGGACGTGCCCTCGGGCCTGAACGCGGACACCGGCACGCTGCCTCCCGGCACCGGCCACACGTCCACGTCGCCCCGCACCTGCCTCACATTCCTCACGCTGAAGCCCGGCCTGTTCACCGCGCAAGGCCGCGACGCGGCAGGCACCGTGTGGTTCGACGACCTGGGCTGCAGCGCATTCAAGGACACCCCATCAGCCCGTCTCGCCGGCACGCCGCAAGCGCAGCAGCGCACCCATGCCTCGCACAAGGGCAGCTACGGCGACGTCGCGGTGGTGGGCGGTGCGTCCGGCATGGCCGGCGCGGCGCTGCTGGCCGGCTCCGCTGCGCTGCACGCCGGCGCGGGGCGCGTGTTCGTCGGGCTCCTCGACGTGAGCGCCGCGCCGGTCGACACCGCGCAACCCGAACTGATGCTGCGCGACGCGCGTGCACTGGACCTGTCGGCCATGACGGCCGTGTGCGGTTGCGGTGGTGGAGAGGCCGTGCGCGAACTGCTGCCGCGCGTGCTGTCGACGGCAGCGGCACTGGTGATCGATGCCGATGCGCTCAATGCCATCGCTTCCGATGACGCGCTGCAAGCGCAGTTGGTGTCACGAGGACGAAGCGGATCGCCCACCGTGATCACGCCGCATCCGCTGGAAGCCGCACGGCTGTTGGGTTGCAGCGCGGCCGAAATTCAGGCCGACCGGCTGGCAGCCGCACGCCGGCTCGCGGCGCGCTTCGGCGTCGTGGCAGTGCTCAAGGGGTCGGGAACCGTGATTGCCGCCGCGGGCACTGTGCCGCCAGTCATCAACATGACCGGCAATGCCCGCCTTGCGACAGCGGGCACCGGGGACGTGCTGGCCGGCATGATCGGCGCGGCGCTGGCCATGCGCAGGCCGGCGTTCGACGCGGCCTGCGATGCCGTCTGGCAGCACGGCCACATCGCCGACACATGGCCGGCCGATGCAGCCCCGCTCGCGGCCGGCACGCTGGCCCGCCGCGCGCCTGTCTGACAGCGCCTAGCCGCGACCGACGAAGGGCATCTTCGTCGCCATGATGGTGTGGAACAGCACGTTGGCTTCCAGCGGCAAGTTGGCCATGTAGAGCACCGACTGGCCCACGATCTTGACGTCGATCAGCGGCTCGATCGCGAGCTCGCCGTTGGCCTGCGGCACGCCCTTGGCCATGCGCGAGGCCAGTTCGGTCATGGCATTGCCCACGTCCACCTGCCCCACTGCGATGTCGTACTTGCGCCCGTCGAGCGACGCGGTCTTGGTCAGGCCTTCGACCGCATGCTTGGTCGACGTGTAGGCCGCCGAGTTGGGCCGCGGCGCGGTGGCCGAGATGGAGCCGTTGTTGATGATGCGCCCGCCCTGCGGTGTCTGCGCCTTCATCGTGCGGAACGCCTGCTGGATGCAGAAGAACATGCCCGTGAGGTTGATGTCGACCACGCCTTGCCACTGTTCCGGCGTCCAGTCCTCGAACGGACCCGGCGGGTTGCCCACGCCGGCGTTGTTGAACAGCAGGTCGACGCGGCCGAAGCGTTCGACCGTGGCGGCGAAAAGCGCCTGAACCGACTCGGCCTTGGCCACGTCGGTGGGCACCGCAAAGGCGCGCGCGCCGGCGCCCGATTCTTCCGCCACCTGCTCCAGCGGCTCCAGCCGGCGCCCGGCCAGCACCACGCGCCAGCCGTCGCCCAGCAACGCCAGCGCGGCGGCGCGGCCAATGCCCGAGCCCGCTCCCGTGACGATGGCGATGCGGCCCTTGTTGTCTTCAGCGCTCATGCTCTGTGTCTCTTTCTTTGTCTTCGGTAGGTCGATGGTTCATGCGGTACGGCATCAGCGGCGCGGCTTGCGCCCCTTCATCTTGTTGGCGGCCTTCTTGACCGCCGACTTGAAGGCCTGCATCGCCGACTGCGGGCCGACCGCGGCCGAACCGCCATGGTCCACGCGCTCGACGCGTTCCGCCCGCTCACCGCGCGGCTCGGCGCCGCCGGCCTCGCCCTTGTGGCGCGAACCGCGCTTGGCCGACGCCTTGACCGGCGCGCCCGACGATGCGGCACCCTTGTCCTTCATGGCGCGTGACGTGAGGTCTTCGCCTTCGCGCACGAGGCGGAAGTCGATCTTGCGGCCGTCCAGGTCGACGCGGCTCACCTGCACCCGCACGCGCGTGCCGATGGCATAGCGGATGCCGGTGCGCTCGCCGCGCAGCTCCTGGCGCATTTCGTCGAACTTGAAGTACTCGCCGCCGAGTTCGGTGATGTGCACCAGCCCTTCGACGTACATCGCGTCGAGCGTGACGAAGATGCCGAAGGTGGTGGCCGCCGAGACCACGCCGCCGTATTCCTCGCCCAGGTGCTCGCGCATGTACTTGCACTTGAGCCAGGCCTCGACGTCGCGGCTGGCTTCGTCGGCGCGGCGCTCGTTGGCGCTGCAATGCAGGCCCGCGGCTTCCCAGGCCAGCACTTCCTTGGTGGGCGCGATGGTGGCCTTTTGCGGCTTGGTCGTGGGCGCCTTCACGCGCGACGCCAGGCGCTTGGCCAGCTTGGCATGCGCCTCGCCCGGCGTGGGCAGCATCGGCAGCTGATAGCGCGTCTTGGTCAAGAGCGCCTTGATCACGCGATGCACCAGCAAGTCCGGATAGCGCCGGATCGGGCTCGTGAAGTGCGTGTAGGCCTCGTACGCCAGGCCGAAGTGGCCGCTGTTGAACGGCGTGTAGATCGCCTGCTGCATGGAGCGCAACAGCATGGTGTGGATCTGCTGCGCGTCGGGGCGGTCCTTGGTGGCCGCGGCGATCGCCTGGAACTCGCCCGGCTTGGGGTCGTCGGTGATGCTCAGGCCGACACCCATGGCCTTCAGGTAGCCGCGCAGGATTTCCTTCTTCTCGGCGGTCGGTCCTTCGTGCACGCGGAACAGGCCCGGATGCTTGCCTTCGGCGATGAAGTCGGCGCTGCAGACGTTGGCTGCGAGCATCGCTTCTTCGATGACACGGTGCGCTTCGTTGCGCGTTCGCGGCACGATCTTCTCGATGCGGCCCGCGTCGTCGCAGATGATCTGCGTCTCGGTGGTCTCGAAGTCGACCGCGCCGCGCTTGCCGCGCTGCTTGAGCAGCGCCTTGTAGACGTCGGCGAGATTGAGCAGGTCCTTCACGCGGTCCTTGCGCTTGGCCGCTTCAGGCCCGCGCGTGTTACCGAGGATGGCCGCCACTTCGGTGTACGTGAAGCGCGCGTGGCTGAACATCACGGCGGGGTAGAACTGGTAGGCGTAGATCTCGCCATCGGCTGCCACCAGCATGTCGCACACCATGCACAGGCGTTCGACCTCGGGGTTCAGCGAGCACAGCCCGTTGGACAGCTTCTCCGGCAGCATCGGAATGACGCGGCGCGGAAAGTAGACGCTGGTGGCGCGGTCGTACGCATCGATGTCGATGCCCGAACCGGTCTGCACATAGGCGCTGACGTCGGCAATGGCCACCAGCAGGCGCCAGCCCTTGCCACGGCCGACCTTCGCGGGCTCGCAGTACACGGCGTCGTCGAAGTCGCGCGCATCTTCGCCGTCGATGGTGACGAGCGGGATGTCGGTGAGGTCGACGCGTCCCTTCTTGTCGGCGGGACGGACCTTCTCGGGCAGAGCCTTGGCCTCGGCCAGGCACTCCGCGGAAAACTCATGCGGCACGCCGTACTTGCGCACGGCGATTTCGATTTCCATGCCGGGGTCGTCGATCTCGCCCAGCACCTCTTTCACGCGGCCCACGGGCTGGCCGAACAACGCCGGCGGCTCGGTGAGCTGCACCACGACAACCTGTCCCACCTTGGCGGGGCCGGTCGCGCCCTTCGGAATCAGAACGTCTTGTCCGTACCGCTTGTCCTCGGGAGCAACGAGCCAGATCCCGCCTTCGTGCAGCAGGCGGCCGATGATCGGTTGCTCCGGACGATCGACGATTTCGACCACGCGTCCCTCGGGGCGACCACGGCGGTCCTGTCGCACGACACGCGCCTTGACGCGGTCCTTGTGAAGCACGGCACGCATCTCGTTCGGGGGCAGATAGATGTCTGCCTCACCGTCGTCGCGCTGCACGAAACCGTGGCCGTCGCGATGACCTTGAACGGTTCCTTCGAATTCATCCAGCACGCCGCTGGAAGTGACATTATTTTTGATATGATCTCCTTCTTTCCTGAAATTCAAAACATAACTGCTTCGGCAGTTCTGTGGGCCCAGATGGCGGAATTGGTAGACGCACTAGTTTCAGGTACTAGCGAGTAACATCGTGGAGGTTCGAGTCCTCTTCTGGGCACCAAGTTTAAACAGACCTTTACCAGGTCATTCGATTCAAGCCACCGGTCTCCGGTGGCTTTTTTCATGGCCGTTTGAATCAGCATCAAACGGGCAACGCGGCCGAGCTTCGACACGCAAGGCGCAATGATGCACAAACGACCGAACTCGACAGCCAAAAGGCCGCAAAAAGTTTGGTATGATCGCAGTCTTTGCTGAGAAGCAAAAAAACATGACTGCTTCGGCAGGCATGAAGCCCAGATGGCGGAATTGGTAGACGCACTAGTTTCAGGTACTAGCGAGTAACATCGTGGAGGTTCGAGTCCTCTTCTGGGCACCAAATTCAAGCTGACCCCCGCAAGGTCATTCGAAACAAGCCACCGGTCTCCGGTGGCTTTTTTCTTGTCCATTCGAATCTGCATCAAATGGGCAATGCGATCAGGTCGTGCCCCTCGGCGCCCACGATCCGCGCGCGAGTGAACTCACCGACCTTCAGCGTCTTGCTGATCTTCTCGGGCGGCAGCAGGCGGACCGTGCCGTCGATTTCCGGTGCATCGGCGTAGGTACGCCCCATACCGCCCTTGCGGCCCATGCCTGGCGCCGAATCGACCAGCACCTGCATCGTCGCGCCAATTCTTTTTTGCAGCTTCGCGATCGACACGGCTTCGGCCACTTCCATGAAACGCGCGCGACGCGCTTCGCGTTCGGCCCCGGGCAGCATGCCCGGAATGTCGTTGGCAGTTGCGCCTTCGACCGGGCTGTAGGCAAAGCAACCGGCACGGTCGATTTCAGCCTCACGAATGAAGTCGAGCAGATGCTCGAATTCCTGCTCCGTCTCGCCCGGGAAGCCGGCAATGAAGGTGCTGCGGATCACGAGTTCCGGGCACACCTCGCGCCAACGCGCCAGCCGCTCCAGGTTCTTTTCGCCGCTGGCGGGGCGCTTCATGCGCTTGAGCACATCGGGGTGGCTGTGCTGCAGCGGCACATCGAGGTACGGCAAGACCGAACCACTGGCCATCAACGGAATGATCTCGTCGACGCTGGGATACGGATACACGTAGTGCAGGCGAACCCACGCGCCATAAGGCTCGGCGATTTTGCCCAACGTACGCACCAGTTCGAGCATGCGCGTCTTGACCGGCTTGCCGTCCCAGAACCCGGTGCGGTACTTCACGTCGACGCCGTAGGCCGAAGTGTCCTGGCTGATCACCAACAGTTCTTTCACGCCGCCTTCGAACAGGGCCTTGGCCTCGCTCAACACGTCGCCAACCGGGCGCGACACAAGGTCGCCGCGCATCGAGGGAATGATGCAGAAGGTGCAGCGGTGATTGCAGCCTTCGCTGATCTTCAGATAGGCGTAGTGGCGCGGCGTCAGCTTCAGGCCTGCCACGCCAAATGCGTTCGGAACCAGATCGATGAACGGATCGTGCGGCTTGGGCAGGTTCGCGTGCACCGCATCCATCACCTCTTGCGTGGCGTGCGGACCGGTAACGGCCAGAACGCTCGGGTGCATCTGGCGCACGAGGTTGCCGCCCTGGTCGCCGGTCTTGGCGCCAAGGCAGCCGGTGACAATCACGCGACCGTTCTCGGCCAGCGCTTCACCGATGGTGTCCAGGCTTTCCCGCACGGCATCGTCGATGAAGCCGCAGGTGTTGACGATCACAAGATCGGCACCTTCGAAAGTCTTGGAGGTTTGATAGCCCTCGGCACTCAGCCGGGTCAAGATCAATTCGGAATCGGTCAGGGCCTTGGGGCAGCCAAGGCTCACAAAGCCGACCTTGGGGGTGGTCGACTTGGTCGTACGTTCGGGGGAGGCAACTTCGCTCATATGCCTCTATTGTCCCAGCTATCGGCAACAACGGGGACACGATTGGACAACCTCCGCCCTTGCCAGCGGGGTAAGCGCTTTTGGTCAGCCGAACGGCGCTCAGGGACGCTTGATGCCAAAGGCCCCCAATACCTGCTCTGCGTTCTTCTGCATCTGCTCCTGCATTTGCACAAAAACCGTCTTCGACTGCTCGACATAGTTACCCATGAGCCCCTGAAGCATGGGCGACTGCATGCTCATGAAGCGCGACCACATCTCGGGCGTCAGACCCTCCGCCTTGTCGGCCAGCTGGGCCTGCACCTCGGTCATGGCCTGGATGTTCTTCTCCAGGTAAGGCCCCATGTAGCCCTGCATCGCCTGCCCATAGAAGCGGATGATGTGCGAGAGCACCTGCTCGGTGAACATCGGCGCGCCGCCCGCTTCTTCTTCCAGGATGATCTGCAAAAGAATGCTGCGCGTGAGGTCGTCGCCGGTCTTGGCATCACGCACCACGAACTGGGCACTCTGAATGACCAGCTGCTTCACCTCGGCGAGCGTGATGTACGTGGATGTCTCGGTGTCGTAGAGCCTTCGGTTCGGGTACTTCTTGATCACACGCTGTACCGGTTTGACCCCGGACTTCTTGCTCTGCACTGCGGACTCCTTCACATGGACGCCCATGTCATCGGATGATTCTAGGGAGCGGTTTTGCTGCGCCGCGACAAGGTTTACCCTGACCGCGCGCTGCTCTTTCAGTCCTGCGATGCCGCGTACTCCGCACCGCACGAGTGGCAGGACGCGGTCTCGGCCCGCTCTTGCGTGGCTTCGCGAAAATGAAGCGGGGTTTTCTGCCCATAGACCACCCAGCAACGCGGGCAGTGCTCTTGACCTACCGTCGGCAAGTAGGCGCGGGCACGCTGTTCGGCGCGCTCCTCCGTCAGCGGCACCCCCAGACGTTGGGCGCGCGCCACTTCCCGCGCAGCCATGGTTTCGGTGCGGCCGGCTGCATCGTCGTTGATGCCGTAGACGGCACGCGCAAACTCAAGGGGAGCCTGCCTCAACAATGCAGCAAGGCGCTTGTCGGCATGAGCCCGATCAACCAGCGTTGATCGCGTATTCATCGGATCGCTTATCAAGAAATTTGGAAATGGTTTGCAGTGTGATCAAGGTAGCACAACAAGATGTACCAAGGTCTTTTCTGCATCACCACTGAGGACGATAAAGACACCGGGGAACCCGTGTCTGCTCTGTTCGATGGATCCGGTGGTTGGCCGGGATTGAACAGAAATTGGTAGGCGCGATTGGACTCGAACCAACGACCCCCACCATGTCAAGGTGGTGCTCTAACCAGCTGAGCTACGCGCCTAAGGATGTGTCCGAGAAGCGTCTATTGTAGCAGGAGAAATCACGCTTTTCAGCGGCGACGCGCAGATCGCACACCAATCACTGCAGTCACCACGCCAAGAACCTGCGCAAGCCTCGCGGCATCGGCGATTTCAACCGTGAACGTCATCCATGCCGTCCCCTTGATCGACTGCGTCTGCACGCCGATCACGTTCATCTTCTCTCGTGCGAACACGTCGGAGATATCGCGCAGCAGCCCCTGGCGGTCGGCCGCTTCCACAGCCACGTCGACCGCATAGACCGGTACTTCCGTTCCCTTCTTGGGCATGCCCCATTCCACGTCGATCACGCGCTCGCCGTCCTTCACTGCCATCGTGCGGAAGTTGCTGCAGTCGCTGCGGTGGACGCTGACGCCATGCCCTCGCGTGACGAAGCCGCGAATGGCATCGGGCGGCGCGGGCTTGCAGCATTTGGCGAGTTGCGTCATCAATGACGACACGCCCACGACCAACACGCCGCCCTTGCCCGACTTCTCGCTGCCGCGCGCCTTCTTGATGAGCACGCCATCGTCCGGACCCGGCACAGGCTCTGGCGGGCGCAGCAGCGTCTCGATGTTGCGCAGCGAGAACTCGTCCTTGCCCACCACTTCGAACAGGTGGTCCGCCGACTTGAAGCCCAACTGCGAAGCCAGGTCTTCCAGGCGCATGGCCGTCTTGCCTTCGCGCTGCAGCAGCTTTTCCACCGCCTCGCGTCCGCGCGCCACCGTCTCGTGCGTGATTTGCGCGTTGAACCATGCACGCACCTTGGCACGGGCGCGGTGGCTGGCCAGATACCCCAGCTCCGCATTGAGCCAGTCGCGCGAAGGTCCGCCTTCCTTGGCGGCAATGATCTCGACCGTCTGCCCGTTCGACAACGGCGTGTTCAGCGGCACCATCGCGCCATCGACCCGCGCACCGCGGCAGCGGTGGCCCAACGTCGTGTGCACGGTGTAGGCAAAGTCGACCGGTGTGGCGCCCTGGGGCAGCTCGACGATGGCGGCGTCCGGCGTCAGCACATAGATGCGGTCGTCGAACAGCCCCTGTCCCTGCAGCCCGCCCGACAGATCGCGCTCCCACGCCAGCAGTTGCCGCAGCACCGCGATCTTCGCGTCGTACTCGCCGCTGGCCCACACGCCGGCATAGCCTTTGTGGCCTGCCTCCTTGTAGGCCCAGTGCGCAGCCACGCCATGCTCGGCGTGGTCGTGCATTTCTTCGGTGCGGATCTGGATCTCGATCGGCTTGCCCGCCTTGCCCTCGACGAGCTCGCGCACCACCGTGTGCAGCGACTGGTAGCCATTGGGCTTGGGCCGCGCGATGTAGTCGTCGAATTCTTCGTCGATCGGCTGGAAATGCGAATGCACCCACGCCAGGGCTGCATAGCAATCCTTGACGTCGTGCACCACCACGCGCAGCGCAAGGATGTCGAAGACCTGCGCGAAGTCGAGCGACTTGCCGCGCATCTTCTTCACGATGCTGTAGATGTTCTTCGGGCGCCCCTGCACGGTGGCCTTCACGCCCTCCTCCTGCAGTTCGCGCTCCAGTTGCGAACGCAGTTGCTCGATGTGCCCTTCGCGCTCGATGCGCTTCTCGTCGAGCAGCCGCGCAATCAGCTTGTAGGTTTCGGGCTCGAGGAAGCGGAACGAAAGATCTTCGATTTCCCACTTCACCTGCCAGATGCCAAGCCGGTTGGCCAGCGGCGCGAAAACCTGCAGCGACTCGCGCGCCACGCTCTCGGGCGCGGGCTGCTTGCTCGCGGCGGCGTGCCGCAAGGTCTGCAGGCGCGACGCCAGCCGCAGCATCACCACGCGCAGGTCGCGCGAGAACGCCAGCAGCATCTTGCGCACGTTTTCTGTCTGCGCGTTCGCGCCTTCGATCTGGTGCGCCTGCGCGGCCGAGCGTGCCTGCTCCTGCACACGCACCAGCTTGGTGGTCTCGACCGCCAGCGCCGCGAAGTTGTCGCCGAACACCTTGGCGATCACTTCCTGCGGGCGGTTCAGGTGCTGGCAGGCGTACACCAGGTAGCTCGCGGCCTGCATGGCCTCGGAGCCCCCCATCTTGGCGACGATGGCGGCCACGGCATCGGCATGTGCGAGCGTGTTCTCGCCCGTGTCGAGCTTTTCGTCGGCAATCAGCGGCTCGGCGAACGCACGCGCACGGGCCAGCATGTTCTCCATCACCGGCGTGCGGTCGGCCGTGGCCGCGGACAACGGATAGTCGACCATTGCCGCGTCGGACAACGGCGCCGTCTGGAGGCTCGAGGAATCGCGCTTCACGTCGCTCAATCGAACAGGAAGCCAGTGACTGCGGCAATCTGCGCGGGGTCGACGAAGGTGGGCGCGTGGCCCACCCCTTCGAACTCGACCAGCGCCGCATGCGGACCGCGCTGTGTCATGGCCAGGGCCGTTTCGCGCGACAGCAGATCGGACACCGCACCGCGCGTGACGAGCGTGCGAGCCTCGATGGCGTCATACAGGCTCCACATGATCGCGCCGCCCTGGGCCGCCGCCTCGGGCGTGATGGCGCGAAGCGCCACGCCGATGGCGGGGTCGTAATGCAGCAGCCACGCGCCCGCGGCGTCGTCGGCACCGGCAGCCGCATCGACCTTGGCCGAGCCCTCGGCATTGCGCTGCGACGCAGGCACCACCATGTGCTGCGACAGCGCCAGCCACTGGGCAGGCGTGTGAGGACCAAAGGTGGTCGACAGTGCCCACATGGCATCGGCCGCGGCCTGCACGCTCGCATACGAGCCGCTCTTGCCCACATAGGCACCGATGCGCTGGACCGCGGCGGGCTCGATGGTCGGGCCGACGTCGTTGGCGACAAACCGGCGAATGGGCCGCGCGAGCGGCAGCTCCTTGTGGCCTGCCAGCACGAAGCCGATCAGCCCGCCCATGCTGGTGCCGATGTAGTCGAGCATGTCGATCGCCTGTTCACGGTGCAGTTGCGCAACCAGCGCTACCATGTCGGCCGCGTACACAGGCACCTGGTAGAAGTTCGCATCGCGCAGCCAGTCGCTGCGCCCGCGCCCCACCACGTCGGGGCAGACCACGCGCACCTTGCCGCCGGCGCGCGCCACGATGGCCTGCGCCAGCGCATCGAAATCGCGCCCTTGCCGGGTCAGGCCGTGCACGCAGACCACGACATGCGCGCTGCGTGCGTCGCCCCATTGCCAATAGGCCATGCGATGGCCGCCCTGGGCGTCGTCGCACGCCACGTGATGAAGCGTCGGTTCGGTCATGAAAACGAGGTCGTTCTGGTGCGGATAATGGTCTCGTCGCATCCTAATTCATCCGGAGATTGATCTACATGCTCAAAGGCAAAACCGCGCTTGTCACGGGGTCCACCAGCGGCATTGGCCTCGCCATTGCCAAGGCACTCGCCCAACAGGGCGCGAACATCGTGCTCAACGGCTTCGGCGACGCCGAAGCCCCCAAGTCGCAGGTCGAGGCGCTCGGCGTGCGCACCGAGTACCACGACGCCGACATGAGCAAGCCCGAGCAGATCGAGGACATGATGAAGTTCGCCGCGTCGAAGTTCGGCCGCGTCGACATCCTGGTGAACAACGCCGGTATCCAGCACGTCGCCAAGATCGAAGACTTTCCCACCGAACGCTGGGACGCCATCATCGCCATCAACCTCACCAGCGCCTTCCACACCACGCGCCTGGCGATTCCCGCGATGCGCGAAGCCAACTGGGGCCGCGTGCTCAACGTCGCGTCGGCCCACGGCCTGGTGGCCTCGGCGCAGAAGTCGGCCTATGTGGCGGCCAAGCACGGCATCGTCGGCCTGACCAAGTCGGTCGCGCTCGAAACCGCGACCACGGGTGTCACCGCCAACGCCATCTGCCCGGGCTGGGTGCTGACGGCGCTGGTGCAAAAGCAGATCGACGACCGCGCGGCGCGCGAAGGCATCACCGCCGCGCAGGCCCAGATCGAACTGCTGGGCGAAAAGCAGCCTTCGCTGCAGTTCACCACGGTCGAGCAACTGGGCGGCATGGCCGTCTTCCTGTGCTCGCCGGCGGCCGACCAGGTCCGCGGCGTGGCATGGGCCATGGACGGCGGCTGGACTGCCCAGTAGGGGTTAGCCCAACGGTAAGCGGCGGCGGCGCAGCTGCATCTCTTTGCGCTTACTTGAGCTGCACCGCGCCCGACACGCTCACCACCACGCTGGTCTTGCCGGCCTCGACCGGCACCGCCGCGTCGGCCGAGAACGACTTGGCCTGCATCGCCATCATGCGCGGGCGGATCGGGCCGCTGTCGCTGGCGTTCACCGACACCTCGCGCAGCGTGTAGCCGCCGAAACCGAAGCCCTTGGCCAGTTCGCCTGCCTTCTGCTTGAAGTTTTCGATGGCGGTGGTTTGCGCCTCGGTCTCGGTCCTGGCGCGCTGCTCGCGGCTCAGGCCGAAGCCCACATTGGCCACGGTGAGCGTGGTGATGCGGCCCGCTGCCTGGGTGATGCGCGGAAAGTCGCGCCCTTCGAGCACCAGTTCGCTCGAACCCTGCCAGCCGTTGATCTTGCCGTCCTTGGTGTAGCGCGGCGACAGGCTGAAATTGCCGGTGCGAACGTCGAGCTGACCGGGTTGGGCGCTCTTCTTCGCTTCGGTCAGCGCGGCATCGAGCGCGGCCTTCAACTGCGACTGCACGGTGGCCGCGTCGGTCGCTTCGCGGGTGGTCGACAGCGTCATGCTCAGCAGGTCCTGCTGGACCTCGACGGTGCCGGAGGCCGTCAGTTGCAGCACGTTCTGCGGCGCCGGCGCGACGACGTTCTGAGCCAGCGCGGTGCCGGCCACGGCCAGGGCGGCGCAGGCCGCAAGCAATTTGATTTTTTTCAAGACGAATATCTCCCCAGGGATTGGTATGAAGGACAGGCCTGCGACAGCGGGCTCGGCGTGCCTCGATGGTGCTTCGAAAGCGCCTCAGCGCCGCTGGCTGCGCGGCGCGGTCAGTGAACTCGAGGTCGTCGACGGTGAAGGCTGCACGAGGGGCACAGCCGGCACGATGCGCTCGGCCGGCTGCGATTCTGCCGAAACGGCCAGAGCCCCCGCAGCGGGCGGGGTCCATTGGCCGCGCACCTGCTGGCGCAGCTCGAACAGTTCGGCCGCGGTGAGCCGCCGGCCGGCGGCAGCCTCTTCACGCTGCACCTCCTCGCGCTGCGCTGCCCGGTGGGCCGCCACGGCATCACGCACTTCGCTGCGGCGCACCTCCCCTACCCTGAGGAAATCGCCGGACACCGCCTGCGAGGGACCGCAGACGAAAACAAGGGCAAGTGGCAGAACGAAAAAAGTGGGTCTCATTGATCAGAAGTCATATGGCAAGAGGAACTTTGCCACCTCTGTGCGCACGCCGGATGACTAGACCGCGAGCGTCCGCAAGTTTTGTAACTTAGTGTCAAACCATAAGTAAATCCGCCGCTCCGAGCGCACAACGCCTTCAGAATCGGCGCTGTTACAAATTCATCGTTGTAGAAATGACTCAAGTTCCCGCTCGCACCGACAAGATCGTGATCGTCGACGACGACGCCCGCATCCGCGACCTCCTGCGCCGCTACCTGACGCAGGAAGGATTCGAAGTGATCGTGGCCGAGGACGGCAAGGCGCTCAACCGCATCCTGTTGCGCGACACGGTCGACCTGATCGTGCTCGACCTGATGATGCCCGGCGAAGACGGCCTCTCGGTCTGCCGCCGCCTGCGTGCCGCCAACGACCGCACCCCGATCATCATGCTCACCGCCAAGGGCGAGGACGTCGACCGCATCGTCGGCCTCGAAGTCGGCGCCGACGACTACCTGGGCAAGCCCTTCAACCCGCGCGAACTGCTGGCCCGTGTGCACGCAGTGCTGCGCCGCCGTCCGCCGCTCGAAGCCCCGGGCGCGCCTTCCACGGAGAACGAGACCGTCACCTTCGGTCCGTTCGCCTTCGATCTCGGCTCGCGCACCCTGAAGAAGGATGGCGAAGAACTCTCGCTGACCACCGGCGAGTTTGCGATGCTGAAGGCGCTGGTGCGCCATCCGCGTCAACCGCTGTCGCGCGAAAAGCTGGCCCAGCTGGCGCGCGGGCGCGAGTTCGAGCCCTTTGACCGCAGCCTGGACGTGCAGATCTCGCGCCTGCGCAAGCTGGTCGAGTCCGACGCCGCGGCGCCACGCTACATCCAGACGGTCTGGGGCGTGGGCTACGTGTTCGTGCCGGACGGCGCGGCCTGACGCGTCGCTGAGAGGTGGCCATCGGCCAATCCGCCAGACCGGGCCACTCGCAGGAGGACGGCGCACAGGTCACGATGCCGAGCCCGCTGGAGGCGAGCGCGGCGCGCGACCGTCGCCCCGGCCTCAAGCTGGGCTTCAGCCTTTTCTGGCGCACCTTCTTCCTGCTGGCGCTGCTGCTGATCGGCTGCACGGTCGCCTGGCTGCAGACCTTCCGCTCGCTCGAGTACGAGCCGCGCGCCATTCAAACCGCCCACCAGATCGCCTCGCTCGTGAACCTCACGCGCGCGGCGCTGGTGTATTCGGACGCCATCACGCGGGTGTCGCTGATCAAGACACTGGCCGACCAGGAGGGCGTGCGCATCCTGCCGCGCGAGCCCAACGACCGCTTCCAGCCCTACACCAGCGGCGCGCTCGACCTTCGCGTGACCGAGGAGCTGATCGATCAGCTCGGAGAAGGCACCACGGTGGCCAGCCGCGTGAACGACGAGGCGGGCCTGTGGATCGGCTTCACCATCGAGAGCGACACCTACTGGCTGCTGCTCGACCCCACGCGCTTCAGCCGCGTGGGCGGGCGCACCTGGCTGGTGTGGCTCAGCACGGCCATGGCGCTGTCGCTGGCCGGTGCGGCGCTGATCACGCGGCTCATCAACCTGCCGCTCAAGCAGCTGTCGCGCGCCACCATGCAGGTGCGCGAAGGCGAGTACGAGGCGCACCGGCTCGACGAGCGCGCGCGCACCAACGAAATTCGCGCGGTCAACATCGGCTTCAACCGCATGGCCGACCAGCTCGCCAAGATCGAGCAGGACCGCGCCATCATGCTGGCCGGCATCTCGCACGACCTGCGCACGCCGCTCGCCCGGCTGCGGCTGGAAACCGAGATGAGCGTGGCCGACGAAGATGCGCGCGACCACATGGCGGCCGACATCGCCCAGCTCGACGCCATCATCGACAAGTTTCTCGACTACGCGCGGCCCGACCATGTCGATCCGCGGCCGGTGCTGCTGCGCGACGTGGTCGACGCCTGCACCTACGCCGTGCAGGACTACGAGGAGATGAACATCAAGGTCGAGGTCCCGCCCGATCTGCGGGTGATGGGCGACGAGGTCGAACTCACGCGCGTCATTTCGAACCTGGTGGAGAACGCGAGGCGCTACGGCAAGACACCGTCCACCGGCGTGGCCGACGTCACGATCCAGGCGCAGGCCAACAACGACGCCGTGCTGATCAAGGTGCGCGACCACGGGGCGGGCGTGGAGCCCGGCCTGCTCTCGCAGCTGACCAAGCCCTTCTTCCGCGGCGACGCGGCGCGCACCTCGGCGGCCGGTGCGGGGCTGGGCCTGTCGATCGTGGCGAAGAACATCGAGCGCATGGGCGGCACCTTCGCGCTCACCAGCACCCCGGGCCGCGGCCTGGCGGCGCACATCCGGATGCCGCGCGCCATGCCCACGCCCAAGCCGGGCGAGCCGCAGGGCGGCAAGAAGGCGACCCTGGGTTGATCCGCTGAGCCGCTGATCCCACCTCAGCGGCACCTCAGCGGTGCAGCAACACGGCCGCGCGCGCTTCCATTGCGCGGCCCTCGCCCACCGGGCCGAGCTTCTCGGCCGTCTTGGCCTTCACATTCACCTGCTCCAACGCCACGCCCAGGGTGTCGGCGATGCGCCGGCACATGAGCGGAATGTGCGGCGCCAGCTTGGGCGCCTGCGCGATCACGGTGCTGTCGACGTTGCCGATGTCCCAGCCCGCCGCACGCACCCGGCGCGCCGCCTCGGCCAGCAGCACCGACGAATCGGCACCGCGAAACTGCGGGTCGGTGTCGGGGAAATGTCGGCCGATGTCGCCCAGCCCCGCCCCGCCCAACAGCGCGTCGGTGATGGCGTGCAGCAGCACGTCGGCGTCCGAATGCCCCAGCAGGCCGGTGGTGTGCGGCACCTCGATGCCGCCCAGGATGAGCTTTCGCCCGGCCACCAGCTGGTGAACGTCCCAGCCCTCGCCCACGCGGATGTTGAAAGGCGCCGTCATGCCATGTCCTTCTTGCGGGCCAGCAACAACGCCTCGGCCAGTGCAAAGTCTTCGGGGAACGTCACCTTGAAGTTCTGCGCGCTGCCCGGCACCAGCAGCGGCGACAGCCCGATGGCCTCGATGGCGCCGGCCTCGTCGGTCACGGCGTCGCCGGTGCGCTCCAGCGCATCGAGCAGCATGCCGATGCGGAACATCTGCGGGGTCTGGGCCAGCCACTTGTCGGCGCGCGACAGGGTCTGCGACACGCGGCCCTCGGTCGTCGATGCCTTCAGCGTGTCGGCCAGCCGGTGCGCCAGCAGGCCGCCCACCGCGTCGTGCTCGCAGGCCGCGACCAGCGCCTCGATCTGGCTCGAAGTGACGAGGCAGCGCGCCGCGTCGTGCACCAGCACCCAGTCGTGCGCCCCGGCGCCCTTCTGGCGCAACGCCGCCAGGCCGTTGCGCACTGTGGCCGCGCGGGTCACGCCGCCCACGCGCAGCAGGTATTCGTTGTCCGCGGGAAAGCGCGGCAGCGCCGCATCCACCTCGCGGTCGTCCGGCGACACCACCAGCGCCAGCCCGGCGAACCGGCCCGCCAGTGCACGGAAGGCTTCCAGCGTGTGGGCCACCATCGGCGCACCGGCCAGCCGCCGGTACTGCTTGGGAACGGCGGACTGCGCATGGCCCGCGCGGTGGCCGGAGCCGGCGCACGGGATCAGCACGAAAAGTCGGGAAGAGGACATGAGGGCCCAGCGTCGGCAACGGCCGACAAGCGAACAAAGGGCAGCCATTCTAGAATTGACGGCCTCACACACCCCTCGCCAGCCGGCGCGGGGTGTTGTGCATTTTTTAAGCGTTCCATGGACCTCCCCCACCTCACGGCGGGCAAGCGTTTCACGCTGCCGCGCCCCCCGTTGTCGGCCGACGCACTGCTGCTGGCGCAGCTGGCCATGCGCGAGAAAGCCGCCGGGCGCGCCACGGCGATGTTCACCGCCGACGCCAACGACGCGCAGCGGCTCATCGACGAAATCGCCTTCTTCGCGCCCGACCTGCGCTGCGCGCTGTTCCCCGACTGGGAAACGCTGCCCTACGACAGCTTTTCGCCGCACCAGGACCTGATCAGCGAGCGACTGGCCACCCTGTGGCGCATCAGCCAGAAAGAGGCCGACGTGGTGCTGGTGCCCGCCACCACCGCGCTCTACCGCCTGGCGCCCCCGTCCTTCCTGGCCGGCTACACCTTCCACTTCAAGGCCAAGCAGAAGCTGGAAGAGTCCAAGCTCAAGGCCCAGCTCACGCTGGCCGGCTACAGCCATGTGACCCAGGTGGTGAGCCCGGGCGAGTACGCCGTGCGCGGCGGGCTGATCGACCTGTTTCCCATGGGCTCGCTGGTGCCCTACCGCGTCGACCTGTTCGACGACGAGATCGATTCGATCCGCACCTTCGACCCCGACACCCAGCGCAGCCTGTACCCCGTGCCCGAGGTGCGCCTGCTGCCAGGGCGCGAGTTCCCGATGGACGACGACGCGCGCGGGCGCTTTCGCAGCCGCTGGCGCGAGCTGCTCGAAGGCGACCCGACCAAGAGCCGCATCTACAAGGACATGGGCAACGGTGTGGCCACCGCCGGCATCGAGTACTACCTGCCGCTGTTCTTCGACGAGACGGCCACCGTGTTCGACTACCTGGGCCCCGACGCCACCGTGGTGCTGCACGGCGACCTCGAACCCGCGTTCCAGCATTTCTGGCAGGACACGAACGAGCGCTACCGGCTGGTGCAAGGCGACCCCGAACGCCCAGCGCTGCCGCCGGAGGCGCTGTTCCTGAACGCCGAGCAGTTCTATCAACGGGCCAAGCCCTATGCGCAACTCGCCATCCGCGGCGACGCCCCCACCGAAACACCGTACGCCGAGTTCGACAAGCTGCCGCCTTTCGCCATGGTGCGCGGCGCGGAAGACCCGCTGGTCGGACTGAAGGCCCACATCAAGGCCACCCCCCACCGCGTGCTGCTGATCGCCGAGAGCGACGGCCGCCGCGAAAGCCTGCTCGACTTCCTGCGCGCCAGCGGCGTGAGCCCGCCGGCCTTCGATTCGCTGGCCGAGTTCGAAGCGTCCACCGACGAAAAAGTCGGCATCGTCACCGCCGCGCTGGCCTCGGGCTTCGCCTGGCGCGAACAGGCCATCGACCTCGTCACCGAGACCGAGCTGTTCGCCACCGCGCCCACCACGCGCCGGCGCAACAAGCGGCAAGAACAGGTCAGCGACGTCGAGGCGCTGATCAAGGACCTGTCGGAGCTCAACGTCGGCGACCCGGTGGTCCACACCGCCCACGGCATCGGCCGCTACCGCGGCCTGATCCACATGGACCTGGGCCAGGGCGTCGATGCCGACGGCAAGCCGCTGCTGCAGGAAATGCTGCACTTGGAGTACGCCGACAAGGCCACGCTCTACGTGCCCGTTTCGCAGCTGCACCAGATCAGCCGCTACACCGGCGTCAGCGCCGACGAGGCACCGCTGCACAGGCTGGGCTCCGGCCAATGGGAAAAGGCCAAGCGCAAGGCCGCCGAACAGGTGCGCGACTCCGCCGCCGAGCTGCTCAACATCTACGCCCGCCGCGCCGCGCGCGAAGGCCATGCCTTCCGCTACTCGGCCGCCGACTACGAAGTGTTCGCCAACGACTTCGGCTTCCAGGAAACCGCCGACCAGAAGGCCGCGATCCACGCCGTGGTGCAGGACATGATCTCGCCCCAGCCGATGGACCGCCTGGTCTGCGGCGACGTGGGTTTCGGCAAGACCGAGGTCGCGCTGCGTGCCGCCTTCATCGCCATCACCGGCGGCAAGCAGGTGGCCTTCCTGGCGCCGACCACGCTGCTGGCCGAGCAGCACTACCAGACGCTGGTCGACCGCTTCGCCAAGTGGCCGGTGCGCGTGGCCGAGATGAGCCGCTTCCGCTCGGCCAAGGAAATCAACGCCGCCGCCAAGGGGCTGGCCGAGGGCACGGTCGACATCGTGGTGGGCACGCACAAGCTGCTGTCGCCGTCGATCAAGTTCAAGAACCTGGGCCTGCTCATCATCGACGAGGAGCACCGCTTCGGCGTGCGCCATAAAGAGGCGATGAAGGCCATGCGCGCCGAGGTCGACGTGCTCACGCTCACCGCCACCCCCATTCCGCGCACCCTGGGCATGGCGCTCGAAGGCCTGCGCGACCTGAGCGTGATCGCCACCGCGCCGCAGCGGCGCCTGGCCATCAAGACCTTCGTGCGCAACGAGGGCACCGGCGTGATCCGCGAGGCCGTGCTGCGCGAGCTGAAGCGCGGGGGGCAGGTGTACTTCCTGCACAACGAGGTCGAGACCATCGAGAACCGGCGCCAGAAGCTCGAAGAGATACTGCCCGAGGCCCGCATCGCCGTGGCCCACGGCCAGATGCCCGAGCGCGAGCTGGAACGCGTGATGCGCGACTTCGTGGCGCAGCGCTACAACCTGCTGCTGTGCTCGACCATCATCGAGACCGGCATCGACGTGCCCACGGCCAACACCATCGTGATGAGCCGCGCCGACAAGTTCGGCCTGGCGCAGCTTCACCAGCTGCGCGGGCGCGTCGGGCGTTCGCACCACCAGGCCTATGCCTACCTGATGGTGCCGGACACCGAAGGCCTGACCAAGCAGGCCGCGCAACGCCTGGACGCCATCCAGCAGATGGAAGAGCTTGGCTCGGGCTTCTACCTCGCCATGCACGACCTGGAAATCCGCGGCACCGGCGAGGTGCTGGGCGAGAACCAGAGCGGCAACATGATGGAAATCGGCTTCCAGCTCTACAACGAGATGCTCAGCGAGGCCGTGCGCGCGCTCAAGGCCGGGCAGGAGCCCGACCTGCTGTCGCCGCTGTCGGTCACCACCGAAATCAACCTGCACGCCCCCGCCCTGCTGCCCGACGACTACTGCGGCGACGTGCACCTGCGGCTGTCGTTCTACAAGAAGCTGGCCACCGCGAAGACGCCCGACCAGATCGACACGCTGCTCGAGGAAATCGTCGACCGCTTCGGCAAGCTGCCGCCGCAGGCGCAGACGCTGATCGACACGCACCGCCTGCGCGTGCTGGCGCGCCCCTACGGCGTGATCAAGGTCGATGCCGCGCCGGGCATCATCAACATCACGTTCAAGAAGGATCCGCCGGTCGATTCGATGGCGATCATCCAGCTGATCCAGAAGAACAAGCACATCAAGCTCGCCGGCAACGAGAAGCTGCGCATCGAGCGCGAACTCAAGGAGCCGAAGGAGCGCGCGCAGATGGTGCGCGACGTGCTGCGCAGCCTCGGACAACCCATCGTCAAGGAACCCGCCCCCGCATGAGCCCCCTCAGCGCCATTCAAGAAATTTCTCCCGGCCTCGTCCTCCAGCGCGTGAAGCCGCCACTGAAGCTCGCCGACTTCAAGCTGATTGCGTTCGACATGGACTCGACGCTCATCAACATCGAATGCATCGACGAAATTGCCGACGCTGTCGGCAAAAAGGCCGAGGTGGCCGCCATCACCGAAGCCACGATGCGCGGCGAGATCAAGGACTTCAAGGAAAGCTTGCGCCGCCGCGTGGCGCTGCTCAAGGGCGTGCCCGTGGCCGCCTTGCAGCAGGTGTACGACGAGCGGCTGAAGCTCAATCCCGGCGCAGCCGAATTGGTGGCGGCCTGCAGGAAGGCGGGCCTCAAGGTGCTGCTGGTGTCGGGCGGCTTCACCTTTTTCGCGAACCGCGTGAAGGACCGCCTGGGCATCGACTTCGCGCGTTCCAACCTGCTCGACGAGGCGGACGGCAAGCTCACGGGCAAAGTGGTCACGCAAAGCTGGGGCGACATCTGCGACGGCGCCGAAAAGCGCCGCACGCTGCTCGAGGTGGCGTCGCTCATGGGCATCTCTGCGCAGGAAACCATCGCCGTGGGCGACGGCGCGAACGACCTGCCGATGATGGGCGAGGCCGGCCTGTCGGTGGCCTATCACGCCAAGCCGAAGGTGCGCGAGCAGGCGATGGTGGCGATCAACGAAGGCGGCCTGGACCGCCTGCTGGAAGTCGCGCGGCCCTGAGCGGTCCCGCCCCCTCCGGCCAGATGCTCAGGCGCCTCCGTCCGCCGCGCCGGGCTCCGGCGACTTGGCCGCCGCCCCCAGCAAGCGCTCGCGCATCGCGGGCACCACGGTGTCCGCGGCGCGCTCGAGCTGGTCGACCAGTCCGCCCACACCCACCGCGAATCGCGCGCCCGAGGCGCTCGACGCCGAACCGAGCGCGATGATGCCGATGCCCTCGGTCACCACCCCGCGCGAGAACGCGTAGCCGCGCTCGCGCGACTCCTGCACGCGCGCCTTCACGTAGTCGGCGTCGACCGTCTGGCCGCCGGGCTTCAGGCGGATGTTGCTGCGGTGGATGGTGCGCGCCACATGGTCGTCGCTGCTGGCCGCCAGGAGCGCCCAGCCGGTGCCCGACATGCACAGCAGCCGCCGCGTGCCCGGCTGCACGTTGAACTGGATCGCGCGGCTGCCGAAGATCACGTGCACGTACTGCGCGTAGATGTCGTTCTCCACCGCCAGGATCGCGGTGAAGCCGCTCTCGCGCGCGATGTCGCCGAGCACCGTGAGCAGTTGCCCGCCCTGGAACATCGAGTCCATCACCCAGTCGCCGATGGAGGCCAGCCGCGGCGTGGCGAGGTAGGCGCGCAGCGAGGAGTCGTAGCGCAGGTAGCCCAGGGTGGCGATGCTTTTCAGCAACACCTGCGCGCTCGACAGCGGATAGCCCAGGCGCTCGGAGATCTCGCGCACCGTCACCGGCCGCCTCGTCTCCCTCAGGTACTCCAGCACCTGAAACACCCGCCCCGCCGTCTTGATCACCGATTGCTCCACATGTTTCTCCGCGGCCCCGGGGACCGCGGGCGATGCTACTGCAACTCGATGCCGGTAATGCCCACCAGCCGCTTCCAGCGGCCGATCTCGTCCGTCTGGTAGCGGCGCAGTTCGGCGGCCGACGACATGATCAGCTCGGTGCCCTGCTTGCGGTAATAGGCCTGGATCTCCGGCGTCTGCGCGGCCTTGGCGAAGAGCGCGCCCAGCCGCTCGACCACGGCGGGCGGCGTCTTCGACGACGCCGCGGCCGCCACCCAGTTCACGGCCAGGTAGTCGGGCCAGCCGGCCTCGCCGATGGCGGGCACGTCGGGCAGAACGATAGAGCGCTGCGGCGCCGTGAAGGCCAGCGCGCGCACACGGCCCGAGCGCGCGAGCTCGTTGGCGCCGGTGGCGTCGACCACGGCGAAGTCGACCTCGCCCGTCATCACCGCGTTGACGGCCTCTCCGGCGCCCTTGTAGTTGATGCCGGCGGTCTTGATCTTCGCCATCTCGTTGAACCACTCCGAGTAGAGCGTGTACGACATGGAGCCGCTCGCGTAGTTGAGCTTGCCCGGGCGCTTGCGTGCGTCGGCCACCAGCTCGGCGAGCGTGCGGTGGGTGGAATTGGCCGGCACGATCACCAGGCACGCGCCGCGCGACAGCAGCGTGATAGGCGCGAAGTCGGCGATCGGGTCGTAGGGCAGCTTGCGGAAGGTGGCGGCATTGGTGGTGAGCGTCGAGTTGCTGCCGATGAACACCGTGTGGCCGTCGTGCGGCGGGTTCAGCGCTGTCTGCACGCCGATGAAGCCGTTGCCGCCGGGCTTGTTCTCCACCGTGACGGGCTGGCTCGTCAGGTCGCCGATGCTGCGCGCGAACAGCCGTGCCGTGATGTCGGTGCCGCTGCCGGGCGGGAACGGCACGATGAAGCGCATCGCATGCGTGGGAAAGGCCGGGGCCTGCGCCTGTGCCTGCGCTTGCGCGATCGCGGGCAGGCCGGCCGCGCCCATCAGCGCGGCGCCGCCGCCCAGCTGCAGCAGCCTGCGCCGTCCGATGCCTGCGTTCGCATTCGCGCCCCGCGGGCCTGCATGGGTCATGCGTTGTGTCTTGTGTTCCATGGTCGTGTCTCCGTGTCGTTCCATCAGCGCCGCGAGCCCAGCAGCTCGCGCGCCACCACCCAGCGGTGCACTTCGCTGGGGCCTTCGTAGATCCGCATCAGCCGTGTCTCGTTGGCCATCTGCTGCAGCGGCATTTCCTTGGTCATGCCCATGGCTCCGAACACCTGCATGGCCATGTCGATCACGTCCCAGGCCATCTCGGTGGCAAACACCTTGATCATCGAAACCTGCGAGCGCGCCTCCTCGCCGCGGTCGATGCGAGCGGCGGCTTCGTAGGTCATGAGGCGGCAGGCGTGGATGCGCGTGGCGGCGTCGGCCACGCTCCACTGCACGCTCTGCCGCTCGGACAGCATGGCGCCGAAGGTCTTTCGCATGGGCGCGTACTCGCACACCATGTCCAGCGCGCGCTGGGCGCGGCCGATGCACCAGGCGGCCATCTGCACGCGCCGGCTCGACAGCCGCGCCTGCATCGGCGCGAAGCCCTGCCCTTCCACGCCCAGCAACTGGCCCGCACCCACCACGCAGTCCTGCAGGCTGATCTCGTACGTCGACGCGCCCCCGAGCATCGGGATGCGCCGCTCGACCACGAAGCCCGGCGTGTCCTTGTCCACGATGAAGGCGGAGATGCCGCCGCGCGAGCCCCGCGCCTTGTCGGTCACTGCCATCACGATGGTCCAGTCGGCGCGCGCGGCGCGGCTGATCCATATCTTGCGGCCGTTGAGCACCCAGCCCCCATCGGCGGTGCGCTCGGCGCGCGTGCTCATCGCGGAGGGGTCGGCGCCCGCGCCGGGCTCCGAGATGGCGATGGCCGACACCGTCTCGCCGCGCGCGTACGGCGCCAGGTAGCGCTCGGTCTGCGCCGCGTCGGCGGTCTTCAGCAGCATGCGCAGGTTGGGCGAATCGGGCGGCAGGTCGTAGGGCGTGATGGTCTTGCCCAGCTCTTCGTTGACGCCCACCATGGCCGTCACCGGCAGGTCGGAGCCGCCGAGTTCGGTGGGCGCATCCAGGCCCCAGAGGCCGAGCGCGCGCGAGAGGCCGTCCAGCCGCTCGTGCTCCTCGGGCATCAGCATCAGCTGGCCGCCCGCGGCCTCGCGCTGCAGCACCGCCGGCTCCAGCGGCAGCAGTTCGTCGCGCACGAAGCGCGCGACCAGGTCCTTGAGCATGCGGTGCTCGTCGTCGAGTTCGAAGTTCATGCCTGCCTCACTCCCCCGCGACCGCGCGCCCTGCCTTCAGGCGCGCGATGTCGTCTTCGCCGAGCCCCGCCTCGCGCAGGATCTCGCTGGTGTGCTGCCCGATCGTGGGCGCCTGGCGATACACGGTGGTGGGCGTGGCCGAGAAGCGCGCCGTGGGGCGCACCTGGCGGATCGGCCCTTCGGTGGGGTGCCGTGCTTCCTCGAACAGCCCGACCGCCTTCAGGTGCGGATGCGACGGCAGGTCGTCCAGCGCGTAGATGGGCGTGGCCGGAATGTCCAGCTTCTCGCACAGCTCCATCCACTCGGCCGTGGTCTTCAATGGAGACAGTTCGCGCAGGTGGCCGTACAGCGCCTTGACGTGCGTGTTGCGCTCCTGGCGGTTAGCGATGCTGTAGCGCGCGGCCAGTTCGGGCTGGCCCACTTCCACGAAGAAGGCCTGCCAGTGCCGCTCGGTGTAGGGCAGCATGCTGATCCAGCCGTCGCGGGTGCGCGCCGGCTTGCGCCCGCCTTCGAGCAGGCGCGGGTAGCCGGCCTTCACGCTCGAGCCCGCGAAGGTCATGCCGCCCATGTGCTCGGCCAACACGAAGGCCGCCATGGTTTCCAGCATCGGCACCTCCACGTACTGCCCCTGGCCGCTGCGCTCGCGGTGCAGCAGCGCGGCCAGCACTGCGTTGCACACGGCCAGGCCGGTGGTCTTGTCGGCGATGAGGCTCGGCGTGTAATCGGGCTCATCGCGCCCCACGGAACCCACGCCCACCAGCCCGCAGGCTGCCTGGATGATGTCGTCGAAGGCCGGCTTGTCGCGGTGGGGGCCGTCCTGTCCGAAGCCGGTGGCCGCGCAATACACCACGCGCGGGTTGAGCTTCGCGACCTCGGCGTAGCCCAGGCCCAGGCGCTCGATGGCGGCCACGCGCATGTTGTGCACCACCACGTCCACGCCGGCAATGAGCGCGCGCAGCGCGGCCACGCCTTCGGGCGATTTCAGGTCCACGGCCAGCGAGCGCTTGTTGCGGTTGACGGCCAGGAAGATCGAGCTCATGCCCGGGGTCTGCGAGATGCCGTTGGCACGCATCATGTCGCCCTCGGGCGGCTCGACCTTGATCACGTCGGCGCCGTAGTCGGCCAGCATCTGCGTGGCCAGCGGGCCGAGCACCACGGCGGTGAGGTCGAGCACGCGAATGCCCTTGAGCGGCCCCTGAGCCGCGTTGTTGGAGGTTGTCGAATCGGTCATTGAAAAAGGAAAGGAGAAAAACGAAGAAAGGAGCAGCGACACGAAGCGCGCGAAGCCTGGGGAGGAGCCCTAGTTCGGCAGGCCGACGAGGTGCCGCGCCATCACCACGCGCTGGATCTGGCCGGTGCCCTCGACGATGTCGAGCGCCTTCACGTCGCGGAACAGCTTCTCGATGAGGTGGTCGCCGCGCCCGCCGGCCGCGCCCAGCACTTCCATCGCGAAGCTCGCGGCCTCGAAGGCGGCCGGCGGCGCGAGCGCCTTGGAGGCCGAGGCCTCGGGCATGTTGGGCTGGCGCTGGTCGGCCAGCCACGCGGCGCGCAAGGCCAGCAGCAGCGCGGCCTTGAGCTTGCGGCGCGAGCGCTCGAGCCGGTCGCGCAGGCGCAAGTCCGACGCGAGGCCGTTCGCCTGCATGAAGGCCGCGGCCTCGTCGAGCGCCGCGCGGCCGATGCCCACCGCCATGCCCGCGATGGCCGGGCGGCCCGCGTTGAAGGTGTTCATCGCGCCCTTGAAGCCGCCCGAGCGCTGCTCGTAGTACGCCTCGCCGCCGAGCATGTTGGCCACCGGCACGCGGCATTCGGAGAGAAAGAACGAGGTCGACTCGTAGGCCTTCAGGCCCATCTTCTTCTCGATGCGGAAATCGCCCAGGCCCGGCGTGCCGCGCTCCACGACGAAGGCGCGGTGGCCCGCGCGGCCCAGCGCGGGGTCGATGGTGGCGAACACCACGATCCACTCGGCGCGGCCCGAGTTGCCCGAGAACGACTTGGCGCCGTTCAGCACCCAATGGTCGCCGTCGCGCCGCGCGCGGGTCTTGATGTTGGCCACGTCCGAGCCGCCCGAAGGCTCGGTCATCGCGAAGGCGCCCCAGATCGGCCGCTGCGGATTCACGAAGGGCGAGAGAAAGCGCTCCTTCTGCTCGGGCGTGCCCATCGACAGGATCGGCGGCTCGCCGAGCCCCGGGCCGGGCAATGCGACGCCGATGCCGCGGTCCCAGTAGGCGCCCTCTTCCGCGAGCAGCACCTGCGCGACCGCCGAGGCGGCCTTGTTGGGGGCGGCGGCTGGCGCGGCTTCGGTCACGGCGCCGGCGGGGCGCCAGCGCGTGCGCCCGAAGCCCTCGGCCAGCATGCGCACGAAGAACGGGTCGTCCACCGGCAGCGGCGCGCCCGCGCGGTCGGCGCGCCAGCCCGCGGGACGCATCTCTTCACGGCCGAGCCGGCGCAATGTCCGCAGCCGCGCCTGGTCGTCGGCACTGATCGAAAAATCCATGTCAGGTCCCTTGCGCGCTGTCGGCGAGAAAAGCGATCGAAGAAAAGGCGGAGGAAGAAAACGGCGGCAGTGCGTCGTCGCGCGCCGCGTCGGCACCGCCGAGCAGCAGGCCCAACGCGCGCAGTTCGCGCATGTGCTTCTCCACGGGGTAGTCGCGCATGAAGCCCGAGCCGCCGAGGATCTGCACCGCGTTCGAGCCGATGAAGACGGCGTTTTCCACCGCCTCGATCAGCGCCGTGGCCGCGGCCTCGCTGGCGGGCCGGCCCGCTTCGAGCCGCCACGCGGCCTCGTGCAGCAACTGCCGCGCGGCGTCCACCGCGCTGTGCATGTCCACGATCAGGAAGGCCAGCGCCTGGTGGTGCGCAATGGGGCGGCCGAAGGCCACTCGCTCGAGGGCGTAGTTGCGCGAGTACTCGGCGGCGGCGTGCATCTGGCCCACGAGGAGCGCGGCCAGCTGCACACGCGCATGGGCCAGTGCGAGCGCGGCGGCCTCGGGGTCGGTCCAGGCGGCGTCGACCGGCGCGCCGTCCACGCGGATCTCGCTCGCACCCGCGGCGCGCAGCCCCGCGCCGGGTACGGGCGTCACGGCGATGCCGCGCGTGACCAGCCGCAGGCCGTCGCGGGTCAGCACCGCGAGCAGGTCCACGCGGTCGGCGGGGTGCCAGGGCACGTTGATGCTGAGCGCATCGCCCGCGTCCGCGGCCCGGCCGTGAGGGTCGTACACCAGCACGGCGCGCGCGCCGTGCCGGCTCGCCAGCGCTTGCGCATGCGTGCGCAGCGCGGCCTCGCCACCAAAGGCCAGCAGCGCGTGCGCCACGCCGCCCAGCGGTTGCAGCGCCAGCGCCGCGCCGGGGCAGCCGGCGGCGAGTTCCTCAGTCACCCGCACGCGCGCCAGTGCGCCCATGCCGGCACCGCCGCAGGACTCGGGCCAGTCGATGCGGTCGAAGCCGATCTCGTGCGCCTCCTGCAATACCGGCTGCGGCACGGCGCGCTGCTGCTCGAAGTCGCGCTGGAACGGCAGCAGTTGCTCTTCGCAGAAACGCCGCGCGGTGTCGGCGACCAGCTCGAGGTCTTCACCCCATGAGAAATCGATCATGTCGTGCCTCGTGCGTGGTCAGTGGCGCCCGAAGACGGGCTCGCGCCGCTGCGCGGTCGCTGCCACGCCTTCGCGGAAGTCGCGGGTCTGGAAGTGCAGGCGCTGCTCGCCCGCCTCGCGCTCGACGGCGGCGCGCACCGCGTCGACCAGCCCGGCGCGCAGGCTCGCGCGCACGGACTCCACGGCGATGGGAGCCGATGCGGCGATCTCCTCGGCCAGCGCCTTCGCGCGGGCGCGCACCTGGTCCTGCGCCACCAGCTCGTCGGCCAGGCCGATGCGCACGGCTTCCTCGCCGTTCAGCCGGCGACCGGTGTAGAGCAGCAACGCCGCCTGCTGCGGCCCGACGAGTCGCGGCAGCGTGCAGCTCAGCGCGAAGCCGGGGTGGAACCCCAGCCGCGCGAAGTTGGCGCTGAAGCGCGCCTCGGCGCAGGTGACGCGAAAGTCGGCCACCAGCGCCAGGCCCAGCCCGCCGCCCACGGCCGGCCCCTGCACAGCGGCAACGACCGGCTTGGTCACCGCGAACAGCCGCACCGCCTGGCGGTACAGCGGCGCCGGGTCGCGGCTTTCGCCGGCGGCCGGGGCCGGGGCGGAGAAGTCCGCGCCCGCGCAGAAAGAGCGCCCCTGCGCGGCCAGCACGATCACGCGGCATTCGGGGTCGGCCTGCAGCGCCTCGAAGGCGTCGGCCAGCCCGGCGATCAGCGCGAGGTCGAAGAAGTTGTGGGGCGGCCGGCACAGCTCCACCGTGGCGGTGTGGCCGCTGCGGTGAATTGCGATGTCGGAAGAGGGCCGGGTTTCGGCCGGGGTGGCGGGTGCGTTCATGTGGCTCCTTGGGTATGCCGGGGGCGTGCATCGCCCTGCTCCTTTTCTAAGATATAACAGATACATGTTTTTTAAAAGCACATATGTATTATTATTTGGACCGACCCAGCCAACACGCGGAAACGCAAAACGGGCGCGTCATCGAAACACCGGTCCAATCACGGAATCAGGAGACAAAAGATGGAGACAACAAGGCGCCAGCTGCTGCTGGCATTGGCGGGCGCGGCCGTCGCAGGGCCCGGCATGGCGCAGGGCAGCGCCTTTCCCACGCGGGCGATCAAGATCGTGGTGCCGTTCACGCCGGGCAGCGGCTCCGACAACTCGGCGCGCTACTTCGGCGACCAGCTCGCCGCGCAGCTGGGCCAGGCGGTGGTGGTCGAGAACAAGCCCGGCGCCAACGGCATCATCGCCCTGCAGTCGGTGAAGAACGCGCCGGCCGACGGCTACATGCTGCTGCTGGCCAGCAACTCGCCGATGGCGGTCAACCCGCTGACCATCAAGGACCTGGGCTACGACTCGGTGAAGGACTACAAGCCCGTGTCCGGTCTCACGCGCGGCATGAACGTGATCGTGGTGTCCAACGACTCGCGCTTTGCCACGGTCGAGGCCCTGCTCGCGGCCGCCAGGACCAAGCCGCTCACGGTGGGCACCTACTCGGCCGGCTACCAGCTGGCCGCCGCCTGGCTCGCCAATGTGGCGGGCGGCGAGTTCACCAACGTGCCCTACAAGGGGCAGGCGCCGATCATGACGGACGTGATCGGCAACCAGCTCGACTTCGCGCTGGTCGACCTCGGCGGCGCCATGCAGCTCATCAAGAGCGGCAAGCTGCGCGCGCTCGCGGTGTCGGGCGAGGCGCGACACCCTGACCTGCCCGCCGTGCCGACCATCCGCGAGAAGGGCTTCAACGAGTACGTGCAGTACAGCTGGGTGTCGTTCTACGTGCGCTCGCAGACGCCCGACGACGTGACCGCCAAGCTGGCCGACGCGCTGCAGAAGGCGCTTGCCAGCGACGACGCGCGCGCCTTCGTGCGCAAGACCGGCGGGGAGCTGATGCCGTATCCGCCGGAGAAGATGCAGCGCTTCCACTTGGAGGAGATCGCGCGCTTCCGCAAGATCGCGGCCATCGCCAACATCAAGCCGGAGTGACACAGAATGGCGGGATGAACGACACGTCCATGACCTCCGCGTCCTCCACGCCGCCCCTGTACCGTGCCGACGCCCTGCGGGACTACGCCAGCGCCCTGCTGCAAAAGGCCGGCCTCGCCGCCGCCAAGGCCGACAGCGTCGCCCGCACCCTGGTCGAAGGCGACCTGCTGGGCCACGACACGCACGGCCTCGCGCTGCTGGCGGGCTACGTGAAAGAACTGGAATCGGGCGGCATGACCCGCGACGGCGCACCCGAGCTGCTGTCGCACCGCCCCGCCGCCGTGCTGTGGGACGGCAAGCGCCTGCCCGGCCCCTGGCTCATGGACCAGGCCATGGACCTGCTGGTGCCGCGTGCGCGCGAACTGGGCACGGCCTCGCTCGTCATCCGTCGCAGCCACCACATCGCCTGCCTCGCGGTCTACATGCTGCGCGCGCTGCAGGAAGACATGCTCATGCTGCTGGCCTGCTCCGACCCCAACGCGGCCAGCGTCGCCCCCTTCGGCGGCACGCAGGCCGTGTTCACGCCCAACCCGCTGGCCATGGGCTTCCCGCTGTCGCAGGGCGGCGTGATGGTCGACATCTCGGCCTCCATCACCACCAACGGCATGAGCAACCGCAAGCGTGCCGCTGGCGAGACCTTCGCCGAGGAATGGCTGATCGACGCCGCGGGCAAGCCGTCGAACAACCCGCAGGTACTGTTCGACCAGCCGCCCGGCACGCTGCTGCCCGTGGGCGGCCTGAGCCACGGCCACAAGGGCTACGGCATGGCGCTGCTGGTGGAAACGCTCACGGCCGGCCTCGCGGGCCATGGCCGGGCCGATCCGCCCGAGGGCTGGGGTGCGACGGTGCACATCACGCTGCACGACCTGAACGCCTTCGGCGGCAAGGAGGCGTTTCTGCGCCAGATGGACCACGTGGCCGCGCAATGCCGCGGCAACACGCCCATCGACCCGGCCAAGCCTGTGCGGCTGCCGGGCGAAGGCGGGTTGAAGCGTCGGGAAGCGCAAGCTGCGAACGGGGTGCGGCTGCACCCGTCGATTGCGCGCTCGCTGCAGGATGCGGAGCAGCGGCACGGCCTGCGGTTGGCGCAGGCCCTGGTCTGAGCCAGTCTCAGTCTTCGGATTCTTCGGTCGAATCCGGGGCGCCTTCGCCCGGCGCGCGCGGCTTGCGCTTGCCCGGCTTGGCCACCACCTCAACGTAAAACTGCGTGCCGGCCTCCTTGACCACACCGTCGATCAGCCCGGTAATGGCGGAAAGGTGGACGACTTCGGCCGATTCTTCGGCCGTGCCGAACTTGCAATCGAAGTCCCAGAAGTCCGAGCCTTCGGGCAGAACGCGCCGGCGTTCACGCTTGATGTACTTGCGAATCTCGTGCTTGATGGCTTCGAGGTGACGGTCGGGGTGCTTGCCCTCGACCTGAAGCTGAAAGGTTTTTCTCATGGGTGATGGTAACCAATGGCCCCCGGCCGTCCTGTGTACAGTCGGCGGCTCTATTGAAAGCAGGTGAAAAATATGGCGCGCGCGAACGACTGGGCAAGCAAGGTGATGGCATTGATCAACGGTGGCAACCCCAGCGCGGCCATTGCGCAGATCAAGGTGGCGCCCACGGTCAAGGACCTGAAGGCGCTGCAGACCATCATGACGCTGTCCAAGATGAAAGGCCGCTATCCGAACGTGGACGCGGCCGTGGCGGACAACCTGAACCTGCTGGCAGCGCCCCGGCTGCACCGCTCCCCTTGATGGCCTGAGCGTTACAGCGCCTGGCCGAGGCGCTTGACGCCTTCCTCGATCCTGGCCACGTCGGCCGTGGCAAAGCTCAGGCGCAGGGTGGCCACATCGGGGTTCTCGGCGAAGAACGGCGCGCCGGGCACGAAGGCCACCAGCTTCTCGATCGCCCGCTTGGCCAGCACATTGGCATCGGCCAGCTTGCCGTTGGCGCCGGTCAGGCGCGCCCAGAAGAACAAACCGCCGTGGGGCTGCGTGAAGCTCACCGCCTCGCCCAGTTCGCGCTTCAGCGCGGCGCCCATGGCCTGGGCGCGCTGGCCGTACACCTCGCGCACATGCGCCAGCGTGCCGGGCATGCGCCCGCTCTTGAGGTACTGCGCGGCCGTGGCCTGCGCGAAGGTGCTGGTGTGTGCGTCGCTGAACTGCTTGCACATGGTGGCCTTGGACAGCAACTCGGCCGGCGCGATCATCCAGCCGATGCGCAGGCCGGGGCTCAGCACCTTGCTCAGGCTGCCGCAGTGGGCAATGAGCTCGCGGCTGCCGGGCACGTCCTTGGCGAGCGCCAGGATCGACGGCGGCGGCGCCTCGCCGAAGTACAGGTCGCCGTAGGGGTCGTCTTCCACCACGAGCGTCTGGTACTTCACGGCCAGTTCCAGCACCTTCTTGCGGCGCTCCAGGCTCAGCATGGCGCCGCTGGGGTTGCCGAAGGTGGGGATCAGGTAGACGAACTTGGGCTTGTGCTCGGCGATGAGCTTTTCCAGTTCGTCGGTCTTCACGCCGTTTTCGTCGATGGGCGCGCTGATGAGCTGCGCGCCGTACAGGCGGAAGCACTGGATGGTGGCCAGGAAGGTCGGGCCTTCGACGATCACCTTGTCGCCGGGCGAGATCATGGTCTTGCCCAGCAGGTCGAGCGCCTGCTGGCTGCCGGTGGTGACGATCAGGCCGCTGGGGTCGACGTCCACGCCCTTGGTCTTCATGAAGGCGCTGAGCTGCGTGCGCAGCGGCTCGTAGCCCTCGGTGGCACCGTATTGCAGCGCGCCGCCGGGTTCCTCGGTGAGCGCCTTCTGGCTCGCCTCCCTGAGGCCCTCGACGTCGAACATGGCGCTGTCCGGAAAGCCGCCCGCGAAACTGATGATGCCGGGCGTGCCCAGCAGCTTGAAGAGTTCGCGGATGGCGGAGGTTTCGACGTTGTCGAGGCGGGAGGCGAATTGCATGGTCGGGCTCACTTTCTGGGCGACATTGTCGCGAAAGCCGCGGGCAATAAAGCTGCGTAGGGCCATGTCCTTTCAACGATATATTGCGCTACCGCCGACCCCGCTCCATGAAAAAAGACAACATCCCCCTCTTCTTCGCCACCCTGCAGGCGGCCAACCCCGAGCCCCGGACCGAACTCGAATACACCACGCCCTTCGAACTGCTGGCCGCCGTGCTGCTCTCCGCGCAGGCCACCGACGTGGGCGTGAACAAGGCCACCGCCAGGCTGTTTCCGGTGGCGAACACGCCGCAGGCGATCTACGACCTGGGCGTGGAAGGGCTCGAGGACTACATCAAGACCATCGGCCTGTACCGCAGCAAGGCCAAGCACCTGATCGAGACCTGCCGCATGCTGGTGGAGCTGCACGGCGGCGAGGTGCCGCGCACGCGCGCCGAGCTGGAAGCCCTGCCCGGCGTGGGCCGCAAGACCGCCAACGTGGTGCTGAACGTGGCCTTCGGCGAAGCGACCATCGCGGTCGACACGCACATCTTCCGCGTGGGCAACCGCACGGGCCTGGCGCCGGGCAAGACGCCGCTGGACGTGGAACTCAAGCTCGAGAAGCGCGTGCCCCCGCAATACCGCCTGCACGCGCACCACTGGCTGATATTGCACGGGCGCTACGTGTGCGTGGCGCGCAAGCCGCGTTGCTGGGAGTGTGCGGTGCACACTTTCTGCGCCTACAAGCCGAAGACGCCCGCGCCCAAGGCGACATGACCGGCACGACCGGCAAGACCACCCCGCAAAGAATGACGACACAGACAAAGCACTCCTCGACGCTGCTTGCGGCCGCAACGCTGGCAGCCCTGCTCCCGGCCGCGGCCTGGTCGCAGCAAACTGCCGGCCTGCAGCCCGACGCCATGGCGCTCTACGGCGGGCGCTGGTCCACCGCCTGCGCCGACGCCTCCGCGCCCACGCTGCAGGTGCGCCAGGACATGCTGATCGCCGAAAGCGGCAAGCGCCGCGTGGTCGGCCGTGCGCCGCAAACGGCCTACAGCTTCTTCGGCAACAGCCCGCCGCCGGCCGGCTTCGACGTGGCGCTGATCAGCGAGTCCCCCAAGGCGGGCGTCATGACCTTCCTGGTCTACCGCGACGCGCGCGGCCAGTCGATCACGCTGGACGCCGACAAACCCGTTGCCGGCCAGCTCGGTCCCGAGATGATGAGGCTGCGCTACTGGCGCTGCGACGGCGCTGCCCGCGCGGCGCCCCCGCCCGCCGAGGCCCCGGCCGCCAAGGCCTGTCTCTTATACACATCTGACGCTGCCGACGAAGCGCCACACGTGTAGATCTCGGTGGTCGCCGTATCATTAA